>NZ_JBIACK010000005.1:0-268790 GCF_042865285.1 Cytobacillus spartinae
TCAAGATGAGATTTCCCATAGCGCAAGCTAGTAAGATCCCTGAAAGATGATCAGGTTGATAGGTCAGAGGTGGAAGCGCGGTGACGTGTGGAGCTGACTGATACTAATCGATCGAGGACTTAACCAAATTGATTACTCGACTTACTTCTTCTTCATAGCATTATCTAGTTTTGAGGGAATAAAGTTTTTTGACGCTAGTCAAAATAACTCTCCTTATATTCACGTAAGTGAACATAAGTTTCTCAATTTAATAATAGTCTGGTGATGATGGCGAGAAGGTCACACCCGTTCCCATACCGAACACGGAAGTTAAGCTTCTCAGCGCCAATGGTAGTTAGGGGCTGTCCCCTTGTGAGAGTAGGACGTCGCCAGGCAATGTAACGAGTATCTGATGAGGATACTCGTTTTTTGTGTTTTATAAAGGTTTACATTTTAATATCCATTAGAAATCAATTTTAATACAATCAATCCATCATAAACTTGCCATCTAAATTATTCTGATTTTGAGAACATCGAAAACATCATTTATTTCAAAATTTTCTAACATATATAATAGGAAGAAACTAGATATAAATATTGGAAGTAATTAATTTGTTTCATTCGCTTGATATAAGGTAAATAATATAAAAAATACTATGCTTCATTTATATACCAATATAAACTCATTCAAAAAGGTTCGCAAAATGCGGTTTTTTCTGTACAATAGGGAATTACATACTTGTTTTTACTGGAGTTAAAAAGGTTTTTTATCTCTGGTTATTTGTATACGAAAACAGGTCTCTTAATAACTCTATATAAGTAAGGCTAAGGTTATATGATTAGAGGCCTCATATTAGAGGGGGGAATATTTATGTTAGAAAATAGTCTTGTGATGATTGCCATCATTTTGATTATAAATATCGTTTATGTCTCTTTTTTTACAATAAGAATGATTCTTACCTTAAAAGGGCAGAGATATTTAGCGGCTTTTCTTAGCATGATTGAAGTGGTTATTTATGTAATAGGTTTAGGTCTAGTGTTAGACAACCTCAACAAAATAGAAAATTTAATCGCGTATGCAGTAGGATATGGTATTGGTGTTATTGTTGGGATGAAAATTGAAGAGAAGTTAGCTCTTGGATATATTACAGTAAATGTAATTACAAAAGAATATGATAAGAATTTACCGAAAATTTTAAGAGATAAAGGCTATGGGGTAACGAATTGGGCGGCAAATGGATTAGAAGGTGACCGCATGGCTATGCAGATTTTAACCCCGAGAAAATATGAACTGAAACTATATAACACGATAAAGGAACTAGATCCGAAAGCATTTATTATTGCATATGAGCCAAAAACTATTCATGGAGGCTTCTGGGTGAAATCAGTTAAGAAAGGAAAATTATTTTCATGAGTAAAGGAAATAAGAAAGTATTTGAAGTGCTTGAAAATGAAACGATTAGCCAATGTATGGATCGAATCCAAAGTGAGGGATATACTCCATTTAGAAGGACTGAAAAGCCCATTTTTAAAGAAATAATGAATGGGGATACAGTTTCATATGAACCGATTGGTAGACAGATTCTTTTTGAAGCCAAAAAGAATGATTAAGTAAAATCCGAACATTAAATTGTCTGAAAATGATAAACGTTCGATTTTTGTGTTGACATAGAATGTTCACAGTTGTTAAGATGAATATGGTGATAACAGATACGTTTAATTAAATACCCTCATATATAATGGGAATATGGCCCATAAGTTTCTACCCGATATCCGTAAAATATCGGACTATGAGGGAAAGTAGATATGGCCCGGACTAGTCCTTTTTGTGGGTTTCTACATAAAAAGGTAACCGTAAACATTTAAGCCCGGACAGATTGCTTTCTCTTATAGAGGGAACAGTCTGTCCGGGCTTTTTAATTTAGAATAAAGATAGCACATAAGTAAAGATCTGGAGGGAGAATATGACAACTCAAGTTGCCATCATAATGGGGAGTAAGTCTGATTGGGAAACAATGAAGCATGCTTGTGAAGTGCTTGATAAATTAGAGGTAAATTATGAAAAGAAAGTAGTTTCTGCTCATCGAACCCCGGATCTAATGTTTGAATTTGCGGAAAATGCCAGAGGTCGTGGCATTAAAGTAATCATAGCAGGTGCAGGGGGAGCAGCGCATTTACCAGGTATGGTAGCAGCTAAAACAACTCTTCCAGTTATCGGTGTCCCGGTTCAATCAAAGGCTTTAAATGGATTGGATTCTTTGCTTTCAATCGTTCAAATGCCTGGCGGGGTGCCAGTTGCGACGGTTGCTATTGGGAAAGCTGGTGCGACGAATGCTGGGTTGCTAGCGGCTCAAATACTTGGTGCGTTTGATGAAGAAATAGCCTTAAAGTTAGAGAGTATGAGAGAAGATACAAAAAACGCCGTCTTAGAAAGTAGTGATGAACTTGTCTAGTAAAGTCATTTTACCAGGGCAAACAATTGGAATTATAGGCGGAGGACAATTAGGAAGAATGATGGCTCTAGCTGCAAAAGCACAGGGGTTCAGGATTGCTGTCCTAGATCCAGTGGAGGATTCTCCATGTGGTCAAGTATCTGATATTAAAATTATCGGCGATTATCATGATATAGAAGCCATTAAGCAACTTTCGGAAGCAAGTGATGTCATCACATACGAGTTTGAAAATATTGATGCTCAAGCTCTTCAGTGGCTGTATGAACATGCATATGTTCCTCAAGGAACGAAGCTTTTAGAAATAACTCAGAACCGGATAACTGAAAAGGCAGCAATTGAACGTGCAGGTGTTGAAGTTGCACCTTATGCAGTGATCGAAACGGTGGAAGATATATATGACTCCATTTCAACATTAGGTTACCCTTCCGTATTAAAGACAGCACGTGGTGGCTACGACGGAAAAGGTCAACTCGTTATAAAATCGGAGCAGGATATTTTTAAAGGTGAAGAGCTTTTGAAAAAAGGAATCTGTGTGCTTGAAAAATGGATTCCATTTGATAAAGAAATTTCAGTCATTGTTGTACGAAACTCATCTGGTCAGACTGAAGTATTCCCTGTAGGAGAGAATATTCATAAAGACAATATTCTTCATCAAACGATCGTTCCTGCAAGAATTAAGGAAGATGAGAAAGACAAAGCTATTAGCATGGCAAAACAAATAGCTGAAGCACTTGGTCTAGTGGGTACATTAGCTGTTGAGATGTTCCTAACTAAAGATAGTGATATATATATAAACGAACTGGCACCAAGACCACATAACTCAGGTCATTACTCAATTGAAGCTTGCGAGACTTCTCAGTTTGAACAGCATATACGTGCTGTATGTAATTGGCCATTAGGAAGTACTGAATTATTAAAGCCGGTCGTAATGGTTAATGTACTAGGAGAACATCAACAGGATTTAATAGACAATGTTCCAACTACTCCAAATTGGAAGATCCACTTGTACGGTAAAAAAGAGGCAAAAGTAAAAAGAAAAATGGGTCATGTTACTGTATTAACGAACTCTATAGAAGACACACTTGCCGAAATAGAAAACAGTCAGATTTGGGAAAATGTGAAGGAAAAGATCGGGGGATAAAAGATGATTGAACGTTATACACGCCCAGAAATGGGAGCGATTTGGACAGAGGAAAACAAATTCAAAGCTTGGTTAGAGGTTGAAATTTTAGCATGTGAAGCTTGGGTAGAACTAGGTGATATTCCAAGAGAAGATGTACAAAAAATTCGTGAAAATGCTTCTTTTGATATAAACCGTATTAAGGAAATTGAAGAAGAAACAAGACATGACGTTATTGCATTTACGAGAGCCGTTTCAGAAACACTTGGAGAAGAAAGAAAATGGGTACACTACGGGCTAACTTCTACAGATGTTGTTGATACAGCCCTTTCATACTTAATTAAACAAGCAAACGAAATTTTATTAAACGACATTGAGAACTTCGTTGAAATATTAAAAAATAAAGCTCAAGAACATAAATATACCGTTATGATGGGTCGTACACATGGAGTACATGCAGAGCCAACTACTTTCGGATTAAAGCTTGGTTTATGGTACGAGGAAATGAAGCGTAATCTTGAGCGCTTTAAACACGCTGCAGCAGGTATTGAGTTTGGAAAAATGTCAGGTGCAGTTGGAACATATGCGAACATTGATCCATTTGTTGAGAAGTATGTATGTGAGAAATTAGGGATTCAACCAGCTCCAATCTCAACTCAAACACTTCAACGTGATCGTCATGCACATTACATGTCGACACTTGCATTAATTGCGTCTTCTATAGAGAAATTTGCTGTCGAAATTCGCGGATTACAGAAGAGTGAAACTCGTGAAGTGGAAGAGTTTTTTGCTAAAGGACAAAAAGGCTCATCCGCAATGCCGCATAAGCGTAATCCAATCGGCTCTGAAAACATGACAGGACTTGCTCGTGTTATCCGTGGTTATATGTTAACAGCTTATGAGAACGTTCCATTATGGCATGAAAGAGATATTTCACACTCTTCTGCTGAAAGAATTATCATCCCTGATGCAACAATCGCTCTAAATTATATGCTAAACCGTTTTGGTAACATCGTTAAAAATTTAACGGTATTCCCAGAGAATATGAAGCGCAATATGGACCGTACGTTTGGAATCATCTACTCACAACGAGTGTTACTTGCTCTAATCGACAAAGGGCTTACTCGTGAAGAGGCTTATGATACCGTTCAGCCAAAAGCAATGGAAGCTTGGGAAACACAAGTTCATTTCCGTAACATCATTGAAGCTGATGAGAAGATTACATCAAAGCTTTCACCAGCTGAAATTGAAGAATGCTTTGATTATAACTACCACATTAAACACGTAGATACAGTTTTCGAAAGACTTGGTCTTTAAAAAGTGTCGGGCTAATTGAGCCCGACATCATTGATGTAACTATTCCCAATAAGGAGGCTCTCTTAGTCCATGGAAAAAGGAGCGTTATTGTACGAAGGAAAAGCAAAAAGTGTGTATTTAACAGACGATGAAAATGTTGTGTGGATTGAGTATAAAGATTCAGCTACGGCGTTCAATGGTGAAAAGAAAGCTGAAATCACGGGTAAAGGCCGTTTGAATAACCAAATTACTAGTTTAATATTTTCAAAGTTACACAATGAAGGCGTGCCTTCACATTTCATCCAACAACTTTCTGAAACAGAGCAACTTGTTAAAAAGGTTTCTATCATTCCATTAGAAACAGTTGTTAGAAATGTTGCTGCTGGAAGCTTTTCAAAAAGATTGGGAGTAGAAGAGGGGCAACGTCTTTCGAAGCCGTTAATAGAATTCTACTTAAAAAATGATGATTTAGGCGATCCTCTTTTAACAGATGATCAAATAGATGTCCTTGAGCTTGCTACGAAAGAAGAAGTTGCTGTTCTAAAGGAAAAAGCATTGAAAGTTAATGAAGTATTAACAAGCTTTTTTAAAGAATTAGGGATTCAGCTAACAGATTTCAAACTGGAGTTTGGTAAAGATGAATCTGGCGAAATTCTATTAGCAGATGAGATTTCACCTGACACATGCCGTTTGTGGGATATGGAAACAAATGCAAAGCTAGATAAAGATGTATTCCGTAGAGATTTAGGTAATTTAACAGAAGCTTACGAAAATATTTTACAAAGACTTGGAGGCCCTTCACATGTATAAAGTTAAAGTTTATGTAACATTAAGAGAAAGCGTTTTAGATCCACAAGGAACAGTCGTTAAGAACTCTTTACACACTTTAAATTTCAATGAAGTTTCTGATGTTCGTATTGGTAAGTATATGGAGTTAACGATTGAGAAATCGGATCGTAACGTGGAAGATGTTGTAAGGGAAGCATGTGAAAAAATCTTAGCTAACACGGTTATTGAAGACTATCGCTTTGAGATAGAGGAGTGTGTTTCACAGTGAAATTTGCTGTAGTGGTATTCCCAGGGTCGAACTGTGACATTGATATGTTTCATGCGATTAAGGATGAATTAGGCGAAGAAGTAGAATATGTTTGGCATGATGTTAAGAACCTAGATGAATTCGACGGTATTCTTTTACCTGGTGGATTCTCTTACGGAGATTACTTGCGTTCAGGCGCAATTGCTCGTTTCAGTAATGTTATGCAAGAGGTTGTGAAGGCTGCTGAAGCTGGGAAGCCTGTTCTTGGAGTTTGTAACGGGTTTCAAATTCTACTTGAATCTGGATTGCTACCAGGGGCAATGAGACGTAATGAAAGCTTAAAATTTATTTGTAAGCCAGTTCAATTAAAAGTTGAAAATAACGAAACGATGTTTTCGTCAGAATATAGCCAAGGTGAAGTAATTATGATTCCGATTGCACATGGAGAAGGTAATTACTACTGCGATCAAGAAACTTTACAACAGTTAAAAGACAACAATCAAATTGTTTTCACTTATGATAACAATCCAAACGGAAGTTTAGAAAATATTGCAGGTATCGTGAACGAAAAGGGTAATGTCCTTGGAATGATGCCTCACCCAGAAAGAGCAGTTGATGAGCTTTTAGGTGGAGCAGACGGTCTTAAACTTTTCAAATCTATCGTAAAACAATGGAGGGAAGCAAATGTCATTAATGCTTGAGCCAAATCCAGAACAGATTAAAGCAGAAAAAATATATCAGCAAATGGGTCTTTCCGATGATGAATTTGCGATGGTTGAAAAAATTCTAGGTCGTACACCAAACTATACAGAAACAGGTTTGTTCTCTGTTATGTGGTCTGAACATTGCAGCTATAAAAACTCAAAGCCTGTATTAAGAAAATTCCCTACTACTGGAGAAAGAGTTCTTCAAGGACCAGGAGAAGGCGCTGGAATCGTTGATATTGGTGACGAGCAAGCAGTTGTTTTTAAAATTGAAAGCCATAACCACCCTTCTGCAATTGAGCCTTATCAAGGTGCAGCAACTGGTGTAGGTGGGATTATCCGTGACGTATTCTCGATGGGAGCAAGACCTATTGCTCTTTTAAACTCACTACGTTTTGGAGAATTAGATTCTTCAGCTCGTGTGAAATATCTTTTTAAAGAAGTAGTAGCTGGGATTGCTGGTTACGGTAACTGCATCGGTATTCCAACTGTTGGTGGAGAAGTTCAATTCGATGCTGCTTATGAAGGTAATCCATTAGTTAACGCAATGTGTGTGGGATTAATTGATCATAAAGATATTAAAAAAGGTCAAGCACACGGTGTTGGAAATACAGTTATGTACGTTGGTGCAAAAACGGGTCGTGATGGAATTCACGGTGCAACATTTGCTTCTGAGGAGCTAACAGAACAATCCGATGAGAAGCGTCCAGCAGTTCAAGTAGGCGATCCATTTATGGAGAAGCTTTTACTAGAAGCTTGCTTAGAGCTAGTTCAATCTGATGCATTAGTAGGAATTCAAGACATGGGTGCAGCTGGACTAACAAGTTCATCTGCAGAGATGGCAAGTAAAGCTGGATCGGGTATCGAAATGAACCTAGACCTTGTTCCTCAGCGTGAAAGAGGAATGACTGCATACGAAATGATGCTATCAGAATCTCAAGAGCGTATGTTAATCGTTGTAAAAAAAGGAAGAGAGCAAGAAATCGTTGATTTGTTCTCTAAATATGATTTAGAAGCAGTAGCTATTGGTGTTGTAACAGACGATAAAATGCTTCGCTTAGTACACAATGGTAAAGTAGTAGCAAACGTTCCTGCAGATGCATTAGCAGAAGATGCTCCAGTATATCATAAGCCATCAAGTGAACCTGCATATTTCCGTGAGTTCCAAGCGATGGAAAATGTTATTCCTGAAGTAGAAGACTACAACGAAACTCTTGTAAACTTATTAAAACAACCTACTATTGCAAGTAAAGAGTGGGTTTACAATCAATATGACTATATGGTTCGTACAAATACAGTTGTTTCACCAGGTTCAGATGCAGCGGTAGTTCGTATTCGTGGTACTCGTAAAGCATTAGCGATGACAACGGATTGTAACTCTCGTTATATCTATTTAGATCCAGAAACAGGTGGGAAGATTGCTGTAGCAGAAGCAGCTAGAAACATTGTTGCATCTGGGGCTGAGCCATTAGCAATTACAGACTGCTTAAACTTTGGTAACCCTGAAAAACCAGAAATCTTTTGGCAGTTCGAAAAAGCGGTTGATGGAATGAGTGCAGCATGCCGTGGATTAAACACACCAGTTATTGGTGGAAACGTATCGCTTTACAACGAAACGAATGGAACGGCTGTTTATCCAACCCCGGTAGTTGGGATGGTCGGTT
Organism: Cytobacillus spartinae; assembly: GCF_042865285.1. NCBI lineage: Bacteria > Bacillati > Bacillota > Bacilli > Caryophanales > Bacillaceae > Cytobacillus > Cytobacillus spartinae. Next base: position 8,253 of record NZ_JBIACK010000005.1, read on the forward strand.
TAGTTCAAGATTTAGATCATGTTACGACACAAAACTTTAAAAACGAAGGAGACCTAATTTATCTTTTAGGTGAAACAAAAGATGAATTTGGTGGTAGTGAGCTTCAAAAATTAACTTACGGTAGAATTTTTGGAAAAGCACCAGAGTTAAATGTTGAAGTAGAAGCAAAGCATCAAGGTCAAGTACTAGGCGCTATCCGTGCAGGTGTTGTGGCTTCAGCTCATGATTTAGCAGAAGGTGGTCTAGCGGTTGCGTTAGCTGAAAGTTTAATTGGTAGCGAAGGTTTAGGAGCAGAGGTAACGGTTGATGGAAACAATGTCTCTGCACTTTTTAGTGAAACACAATCTCGCTTCTTATTAACAGTGAAAAAAGAAGATCAAGAGCAATTTGAAAGTTTAGTAGATGCAAAGCTTATTGGAACAGTTATTGAAACACCAGTTCTTCGAATTTCTTCAGAACAAGGAACTCTAGTAGAACAACAAGTAGAAGAAATGAAGAATGCTTGGAAAGGAGCTATTCCATGCTTGCTGAGTTAAGGGGTTTAAACGAAGAGTGTGGAATATTTGGGGTTTGGGGGCATCCTAATGCCTCCCAGATTACTTATTATGGTCTACACAGCTTGCAGCATCGTGGCCAAGAAGGTACTGGAATGGTAGTAACAGATGGGGAAAAGCTTAAAGGCCTTAAAGGGGAAGGTCTTGTAGCTGAAATTTTCTCTGCTGAAGCAATCCAGGAACTTGTAGGTAAAGCAGCTATTGGTCACGTAAGGTATGCTACAGCTGGTGGAAGTGGCTATGAAAATGTTCAGCCATTACTATTCCACTCTCAAACTGGTAGTCTAGCACTTGCCCACAACGGGAATCTTGTGAATGCAACAGCTTTAAAACATCAGCTTGAAGGTCAAGGTAGCATTTTTCAAACAAGTTCAGATACAGAGGTACTAGCTCACTTAATTAAACGTGGTGGATCAGCCTCTCTTAAAGACCGTGTGAAAAATGCACTATCCATGTTAAAAGGTGCTTATGCATTTTTAATCATGACAGAAACAGAGCTTATGGTGGCTTTAGATCCTAATGGAATGCGTCCACTTTCAATTGGAAAGCTTGGAGATGCTTATGTCATCGCTTCTGAAACCTGTGCATTAGATGTAGTCGGTGCAGAGTTTGTTCGTGACGTAATTGCAGGGGAATTAGTCATTATTAATGATGAAGGCATCCAATCTGAAATGTATTCGATTGCCTCTAACCAAGCCATGTGTACGATGGAATATGTATATTTCTCTCGTCCAGATAGCAATATCCAAGGCATTAATGTCCATACAGCTAGAAAGAACTTAGGTAAAAGACTTGCGATGGAAGCTCCGATTGAGGCTGATGTTGTAACAGGTGTTCCGGATTCAAGTATCTCCGCAGCGATCGGATATGCAGAAGCTTCTGGAATTCCATATGAAATGGGATTAATTAAAAATAGATATGTTGGTAGAACATTTATCCAACCTTCTCAATCACTAAGGGAACAGGGAGTGAAAATGAAGCTTTCTCCTGTACGTGGTGTTGTTGAAGGCAAACGAGTAATCATGGTTGATGACTCCATTGTACGAGGAACAACAAGTCGTCGCATCGTTAACATGTTAAAAGATGCTGGTGCGCTTGAAGTGCATGTGGTGATTAGCTCACCGCCTATCACACATCCTTGTTTCTATGGAATTGATACATCTACTAAGGAAGAATTAATTGCTTCTAATCATTCAGTAGAAGAGATAAGACAATTAATTGGTGCGGATACATTAACCTTCCTAAGTGTTGAAGGCATGAATGAAGCAATCGGAAGAGACAGCCAGGATGAAAATTGTGGTCAATGTTTAGCTTGTTTTACAGGTAAATATCCAACAGAAATTTATCCGAGCACACTTCATCCGTATGAAAAGGTTTAAGAAACATTCTATTAGATGACTGAAACTTCAGGAAGCGACATTGTACTAAATCGATGTCGCTTTTCTTTTAATATGAAATATGACTATATCTATCCCTTTTATAGGAGGATTCAAATGGCAAACGCTTATAAACAAGCAGGTGTAAATATAGAAGCAGGGTATGAGGCTGTTTCTAGAATGAAGAAACATGTTCAAAAGACAATGCGTCCTGGAGTTATTGGTGGATTAGGCGGATTTGGTGGAATGTTTGATCTTTCGGCACTTAACCTTAAGGAGCCCGTATTAGTTTCTGGAACAGACGGTGTTGGAACAAAGTTAATGCTAGCTTTTATGATGGATCAACACGATACAATCGGCATTGATGCTGTAGCAATGTGTGTAAATGATATTGTTGTACAAGGTGCAGAACCCATTTACTTCTTAGACTATATTGCTTGTGGAAAGGCAGAACCCAGCAAAATTGAAGCAATTGTAAAAGGAATTGCTGACGGCTGTGAGCAAGCAGGCTGTGCTTTAGTTGGTGGAGAAACAGCAGAAATGCCAGGAATGTATAGTGAAGAAGAATATGACTTAGCTGGATTTGCTGTAGGAGCATGTGAAAAATCAGCGATTATTACAGGCGAAACGATTAAAGCTGGTGATGTATTAATTGGTCTAGCTTCAAGTGGGATTCATAGCAATGGTTATTCTTTAGTGAGAAAAATCTTCTTCGAAAATGCGAACATGGCTTTAACAGATCATGTTGAAGAACTAGGGTGTACGCTTGGTGAGGAACTTCTACGTCCGACGAAAATCTATGTGAAATCTATTTTAGGGGCATTAAAGAAGTTTGAAATTAAGGGAATGGCTCATATTACTGGTGGAGGATTCATTGAAAACGTTCCACGTATGCTGCCTGAAGGACTTGGAGCGGAATTAGATGAAAACAGCTGGACAGTCCCACCTGTATTTACTCTAATGGAGAAATTAGGCGAACTAGACCGCAAAGAAATGTACAATATCTTTAATATGGGAACAGGTATGGTTGTAGCAGTAGACGAAAGTATTGCACAGGAAGTTATTCATTACTTCAACGAGAATGGCGAAAAAGCTTATCAAATTGGAGTTGTCTCCAATGAAGAAGGCGTTAAGATCAACGGGTAAATTTTTTCACACGGAGGAAGATTATGAAGAATATCGCCGTTTTTGCTTCCGGTAGTGGTAGTAATTTTCAGGCTATTATAGATGCAGTTAAAAATGGAGAACTAGAAGCTAATATTAGTCTTTTGGTTAGTGATAAAGTGGGTGCTTTTGCTATCGAGCGTGCAAAGGGTGAAGGCATTCCATTCTTCGCTTTTACTGCAAAAGAATATGCTAACAAAGAAGAATATGAAGCTGAAATCTTAAAAGAACTTAAAGATAAAGAAATAGATTTTATTATTCTAGCTGGCTATATGAGGTTGATTGGGTCCACTCTTTTAACAGAATTTGAAGGCAAAATTATTAATATCCATCCTTCGTTACTTCCAGCTTTTCCTGGGAAGGATGCTATTGGCCAAGCACTTGATGCAAAAGTCAAGGTAAGCGGAGTTACGGTTCATTATGTTGATGCTGGTATGGACACTGGCCCCATTATAGCGCAAAAACCAGTGGAAATTAGTGAAGTTGAAACAAAAGAAAGTCTACAAGCTAAAATTCATAGTATCGAACACGAGCTTTATCCAGCAGTTATTCAGAAGATTTTACAATCGTAAGGAGGCAATTTCTAATGAAAAAGCGTGCTTTAATTAGCGTATCAGATAAAAATGGCGTTGCTGAATTTGCAAAGCAAATAAGTGAACTTGGATTTGAAATTATTTCGACAGGTGGCACGAAAAAGATGCTACAAGAGAATGGAATTCCAGTGATGGGCGTAAGTGATGTAACTGGTTTTCCTGAAATCCTTGAAGGTCGTGTAAAAACATTAAATCCTATGATTCATGGTGGGTTACTTGCAAAGTTCTCTGAGGAAAGTCATATTAATCAGCTTGCTGAACACAATATTGATCCAATTCAACTTGTGTGCGTAAACCTATATCCTTTCCAACAAACGATTGCTAAGCCTGATGTGACAGTAGAAGATGCGATTGAAAATATCGATATTGGTGGTCCTACGATGCTTCGTGCTTCTGCAAAGAATCACGAATATGTAACAGTTGTAGTTGATCCTACCGATTATGAAGTAGTGCTTGAACAGCTTAAAGCAAACGGCAATGTTGAAAAAGAAACTCGCCGTAAGCTTGCTGCGAAAGTATTCCGTCACACAGCAGCATATGATGCGATGATTGCTGAATATATGACAGATTTAGCACAGGAAGAAACACCTGAAAAATTAACAGTGACTTATGAGCTTAATCAATCATTACGTTATGGAGAGAATCCTCATCAAAAAGCAGCATTTTACCGTAAGCCATTAGGATCTACATTCTCGATTGCAAATGCTACTCAGCTTCATGGTAAAGAGCTTTCATACAACAACATAAATGACGCTGATGCAGCATTACAAATTGTGAAAGAGTTCAAGGAACCAGCAGCTTTAGCTGTAAAGCATATGAACCCTTGTGGAGTTGGAACTGGCGAGGATGTATTTGGTGCTTTTACTAAGGCATTTGAAGCAGACCCTGTTTCTATTTTCGGTGGTATTATTGCTCTTAACCGCGAAGTAGATAAGCAAACTGCTGAAAAATTACATGAAATCTTCTTAGAAATTATTATTGCTCCTTCATACTCAGAAGAGGCATTAGCTATCCTAACAGGCAAAAAGAATATCCGACTTCTAACCATTCCATTTGATCAAGGTCAAAAAGTAGAATCAAAATTAACGTCTATTGAAGGCGGATTGTTAGTTCAAGATCAAGACCGTTATACATTTGAAGATGCAACGATTACGGTTCCGACAAAAAGAGAGCCATCTGAGGAAGAATGGCAAGCTTTAAAGCTTGGTTGGAAGGTTGTTAAGCATGTTAAATCAAATGCGATTGTTGTAAACGATAAGGATATGACTCTTGGAATCGGTGCTGGTCAAATGAACCGTGTTGGTGCTGCAAAGATTGCCCTTGAACAAGCGGGTGAAAAATCAAACGGTGCCGTTTTAGCATCTGATGCTTTCTTCCCAATGGATGATACGGTAGAAGCAGCAGCAAAAGCAGGAATTACAGCAATTATTCAGCCTGGTGGATCCATTCGTGATGAAGACTCTATTAAAAAGGCAGACGAATATGGAATTGCTATGGTGTTTACAGGAGTAAGACACTTTAAACATTAAGATTCGGAGGTTGAATAAATGAATGTACTAGTGGTTGGCCGTGGTGGACGTGAGCACGCGATTTGTAGAAAAGTAAGTGAAAGTCCGCAAGTGTCAAAAGTATTTGTTGCTCCTGGTAATGCTGGAATGGTCGATGTAGCAGAGCGATTAGCTATTGGTGAAAATGAACAGGAAAAATTGCTACAGTTTGCTAAAGAGAATCAAGTTGGCTTAACCATCATTGGTCCAGAAGTTCCGTTACTAGAAGGATTAGCAGATCGTTTTCAAGAAGCTAATATGTTGGTTTTCGGTCCTAATCAGAAAGCAGCTGAAATTGAAGGTAGCAAATCTTTTGCAAAAGATATAATGAAGAAATACAGCATTTCTACGGCTGAGTTTGAGGTTTTTACTGACTATGAAAAAGCTAAAGCCTATGTTGAGTTAAAGGGTGCTCCAATCGTTATTAAAGCTGATGGCCTTGCTGCTGGTAAAGGTGTTACAGTTGCGATGACAATGGACGAGGCGATAACAAGCTTAAAAGAAATGATGTTGGAATCAAAGTTCGGAGAAGCTTCTTCAACGGTTGTAGTTGAACAGTTTTTAGCAGGAGAAGAGTTCTCTTTAATGGCTTTTGTAAATGGAGAAAATGTTACTCCTCTAGAGATTGCCCAAGATCATAAACGTGCATATGACAATGATAAAGGCCCTAATACAGGTGGAATGGGTGCATATTCTCCAGTAGTTCATATTGGAGATGCAGTAGTACAGACAGCCATCGAAACTATATTAAAACCGACAGCAAAAGCACTTGTTCAAGAAGGAAGAAGCTTCTGTGGTATTTTATATGCTGGATTAATTAGCACAGAAGATGGTCCTAAGGTTATTGAATTTAATGCTAGATTTGGTGATCCAGAAACCCAAGTCATCTTACCTAGAATGAAGTCAGACTTAGTAGAAGTAATGAAATCTGTATTGGAAGGTAAGACCCCCACAATAGAATGGGATCCGCAACCAATGGTCGGAGTTGTGGTTGCATCAAATGGATATCCTGAAAGCTATGATAAGGGTGCAGTTTTAAAAGACCTTGAGCTAGTTGCTCAGGAAGCTTTTGTTTTTCATGCAGGAACGAAGAAAAACGAAGCAGGAGAATTTATAACAGATGGTGGCCGAGTCCTTTTAGTAGGGGTAAAGGCATCCACTTTAGAGGATGCACAAAAGAAAGTATATAAAGAGCTCCAAAGCTTAGATTGTGATGGGGTTTTCTACCGAAATGATATTGGGCATAGGGCGATTAAGTTATCTAGTACTTCGCTTATTTGATCGACGCATATAGGCATAGATAATTGCTACAATACTTCCAATAACTGTTACTAAAATAAAAGACATATCACTAACGTATTCCCAAAACAATATATCCATCTCCTTTTTAGATTGATCACCCCCTTTATTAGAAGGGGGTGTATTTCTGTCAAACAAATATTAAGTCGGATTATAAGGAATCATTTGATCTTCAACTTGCTTATTTTCACCATCGTTATTAGGTTGATTTTGATTTTGCATCATTTCTTGGCTTCTTTCAAAGAGTGCGGTTACAGGGCAGAATCGAACAATCCCTTCTCCTACTTTCATGGCACCCATCATGGCAGCGATAATATAAGATTCGCGCCAAGGACGTTTTACCAGCTTAGCTGTGCTCCATGCTAAAATGGTGAACCCGCATGTAATTCGAATTAAAGCATTAAGGATTCCAATGTTAGGCTTAACATTCATTTCGAACACTCCTTTTTTAAGAAATTAAGTAGAATCTTTTGCTTTTCTTTAATGCGTTAAATAATGAAATATGGTACTATATATAGAAACCCATGTAAGGGTTTTCTTTTTTAAAAAATTTTATATATCCTGCTTTCATCAGTTTCCTCGTATGCAAATCTAGGGGTAAACAAAAAACATAGTAAATTTATCGGATTAACTTAAATATATATAAGTCATACAGAGGCTCTTTTCGTAAATTTGTTGTTATTAAGTGCTATTTACTGCTTCTAAACGGATTGTGGTGTCTACTGTATTTAAGGAAGAATAGATGCCATGAAGCAGCATCGATTTCGTGTTTGAGACAAAATACGAATAACGACATTCTATATGAGAAAATAACCTATACAACTGATAAGAAGGAGGGGGAGCATAGTGCTGGAACAGCGTTACCGTTGGAAAAACAAGCACATACGTGAACACGTTTCAATTCTAGACGGGAAACTTTCACCAACCATACTTTTAAAGAATGCTCGATACTTAAACCAAACATTCCGTAAATGGATGACAGCTAATATTTGGATTTATAAAGACCGTATTGTATATGTAGGCGAAATGTTACCAGAAAACATAGATGAAAACTGTGAAGTAGTGGACTGTCATGGATTACATCTAGTTCCGGGCTATATTGAACCCCATGCCCACCCGTTTCAATTATATAATCCCCATTCGTTAGCTTCGTATGCATCGCAATTTGGAACGACGACACTTATTAATGATAATATGGTCCTTGTTTTGCAGTTAGAAAAAAAGAAAGCGTTTTCTTTGTTGAGCGAGATGCGTAGTATGCCCTCTACTATGTATTGGTGGTGTCGATTTGATGCTCAGACTGAAATTCAAGAGGAAGAGCTGGCATTCTCACATAGTAATATTAAATCGTGGCTCGAGCATGATGCGGTCTTACAAGGTGGAGAATTAACCGGGTGGCCTAAGCTTTTAGATGGAGATGACCTAATGCTCCACTGGGTTCAAGAGGCAAAAAGAATGAGGAAGCAAATTGAAGGTCATTTTCCAGGAGCCTCAGAAAAAACATTGGCCAAGATGATGCTTTTTGGTGCAGATTGTGATCATGAAGCGATGACTGGTAAGGAAGTCTACAATCGTCTCATGCAAGGATACACAGTTTCACTTCGGAATTCATCTATACGACCAGATTTGCCTAAGCTATTAGATGAGATACACGAGCTCGGAATTGATATGTACGATAAATTTATGTTTAATACGGATGGGTCTTCCGCTTCTTTTTATGAGCAGGGTTTAATTGATCATATGATTCGAATTGCGATTGAAAAGGGAGTACCTGTCATTGATGCTTACAACATGGGAACGATAAATGTAGCTCGATATTATAACCTTGAGTATCTACATGGCAACATTGCTACAGGTAGAGTAGCAAATATAAACTTCTTAACCGATGAAAAAAATCCAACTCCGATTTCTGTTTTAGCTAAAGGAAAATGGGTGAAGCGAGATCATAAAAAGCTGGATGAGTACAAAGATTTAAATTGGAATGAACTGGGCTTTGGTCCGTTACAATTAGATTGGGATTTAACAGTGGATGATCTTCAGTTTTCCATGCCGTTCGGGATAAAAATGGAGAATTCTGTTATTACAAAACCTTATTCAATTGCCATTGATGCTTCATTAGAAGAACTTTCTATGGAACATGATGAATGCTTTTTTATGTTAGTGGATCGTGAAGGAAAGTGGAGAATTAATACGGTTCTTAAAGGGTTTGCCAATAAGCTTTCGGGTTTAGCTAGCTCTTTTTCTAACACAGGTGATATTATTTTAATCGGAAAAAGTAAACAAGACATCTTAAATGCTTTTAATCGTATGAAAGAGATAGGTGGAGGGATTGTCATCAGTGAGGACAATCGTGTACTTCATGAGATCTCTCTTCCGTTAAAGGGAGTTATGTCAGACAAAAGGGTTGAAGACTTAATTGAAGAAGAGAAAATTTTGTTATCTCTTTTGAAAGAGAGAGGCTACCGTTTTGCAGATCCCATTTATTCGCTATTGTTTTTCTCATCCACTCACTTGCCCTATATACGTATGACTCAGCAGGGGATGTATGATGTGATGAATAAAATGGTACTCTTTCCGACGATAATGCGTTAAAATGTAAAAGAGTACTTTTCGTCTTCAAATGTTTTGTAGCTTATTACATCTAGACTAAACAGAACCTAAAATTAGTTAAACCTGTCCTAAGTCTCCTATAAAAATTATAAGGATACAATGGCTAGGACTTAATAGGTAGGCTTTTTTATAAAGACTGTTGTTTATTGATTATTTCTCTAAGCACATCCTTGGGATATAGCAAATTGTATAAGCCTTTTGGAGAACATAACTACACAGCAATACGTCTATGAAAAGAGCCATTGGGAGAGGATGGAAAGAATCCACTGAATGTTCAAGTTATAGGGGTGTAATATGCTTAAAAAATGGATCGTAGTAACAATTGTAGCAATATTTTTACTATCTGGATGTAGTAATGACAAAGAAGAAGTTGAAGAATCAAAAGAACATAAAGAGAAAAAAGTCCAAGAAGTAGTTAAAGAGGTTGAAGATATAGAATACTTGTACCACTATCCATTGTCAGGGGTAGGAATGGAGGAAGAAGCTGAAGGTAGAGCCTTTGCTGTTATGATCAATAATCATCCACAAGCGAGGCCGCAGTCAGGGATACACAAGGCAGATATTGTATACGAAGTATTAGCAGAGGGAAGTGTCACTAGATTTTTGGCAATCTTTCAAAGTGACCGTCCTGAAAATATTGGACCAGTCAGAAGCGCTCGAGATTATTATATTGATTTAGCAAAGGGGTATGAAGCACTCTATGTAGCGCATGGGTATAGTCCTAAAGCGCAGCAAATGCTATCAAGTGGATATGTAGACAATATTAACGGCATGCAGTATGACGGTACGCTATTCAAAAGATCTAGCACTAGAAAAGCGCCTCATAATTCGTATATCTCTTCTGAAAGTATCGTAAAGGGTGCCGAGAAAATCGGATACGACATGAGTGAAGCTCCATCGTCACTAGCTTTTCTAAATAAGGACGAAATTGAAAACCTTGACGGGGAATCAGCATTATCAGCAATGATCTCCTATTTTTCAGACCAAACATTTAATGTGATTTATGAATATGACGAAGAGCAAAAAAAATATAAGCGTTTTTCAAACGGTGAACAGTCGATAGATGCAGACAGCAAGGATCCAGTTTTACTAGACAATATATTTGTGGTAGAAATGGATCATCAAATTATTGATAGTGCTGGAAGAAGAGACATTAATTTAACTTCTGGAGGAAGAGCTTATTTACTTCAACTAGGAAAGTGGAATGAAGTAGAATGGCAAAATATTGATGGTAGAATCCTGCCGTTCTTAAATGGGAAAGAAATAGGATTCCTACCGGGGAAAACTTGGATTAATGTAATCCCATCAAATCCAGGTTTAGAGCAAACGGTATCATTTGAAACGGAATAATATAACAAGATTTTATAATTTAAAGGGGTATAGTATATGCAAATTGATAAATTAAGAGGGAAAGAACTTGACCAACTTTTTAAATCGGTCTTGTCGTTAAAAGATTTAGAGGAGTGCTATCGTTTTTTTGATGATTTATGTACGGTAAATGAGATTCAATCATTAGCACAACGTCTAGAAGTTGCTCGTATGCTTCGCGAAGGAAAAACGTATCACAAAATTGAAACAGAAACAGGTGCAAGTACAGCAACCATTTCACGCGTAAAACGTTGCTTAAACTATGGAAATGATGCTTATGAACTAGCTTTAGAACGTATTAAAGAACAAGAAACAAGTCCTACAGTAGAATAAATTTAAGAAACCGACGGAGCCTATCCTTCGGTTTTTCTTTTTGTTAGAGTGTTGTAAAAGGTAGCGCTAATTTCAGCGTTGTGAAGAGTGCTTGAATTCTCGTAAAAGCCTTTGAATTGCTTCGTTAATGGGTTAACTCTGTAAACGGACAAGTTAACAGGCTAATGGAAAAAAAACCTAACCATTTAGATTTTAGATTCATTTTAACAAATGCTATAATGTTGTAATGGAATAGTAGAATGGGGGAAATATGGCATGTACGATGTTCGGGAATGGCGCCATGTCTTTAAACTCGATCCAAGTAAGCCCATATCAGATGAAGACTTAGAAAGAATCTGTGAATCTGGTACGGATGCAGTCATTATTGGTGGAACGGATGGAGTAACGTTAGAGAAAGTCCTAGATCTAATGGCAAGAGTACGCCGATACACGGTACCTTGTGTGTTGGAAGTATCTAATATAGATTCTGTTACACCAGGGTTTGATCTGTTTTTCATTCCAACGGTTTTAAATAGTACAAGCACTAAGTGGATTACTGGTCTTCATCATGAAGCTATAAAAGAATATGGAGCCATAATGAACTGGGATGAGATTCTTGTTCAAGGTTATTGTATATTAAATGATGAATGCAAGGCGGCTAAGCAGACTGATGCTATTGCAAACCTAACAGAAGATGATATCGTTGCATACGCAATGATGGCTGAAAAAATGTTTCACCTGCCAATTTTTTATCTAGAGTATAGTGGGAGGTACGGGGACCCACAAGTCGTTGCTAGTGTAAAAGATGCTCTCCAACATACAAAGCTTTTTTATGGTGGTGGAATCCAAACTATAGAGCAAGCGAAGGAAATGGCTGCTTTCGCAGATGTTATTGTGGTAGGTAACTCCATATATGATGATATAGATAAAGCGTTAAAAACAGTGGAAATTAAACAGTAAACAATTGAAACGATTTTTATAAAAGATTACAATAGAAATAAGAACAAATGTTTGTATGGTGGTGAGGAATTAAGTGCAATACTTAACAGATAAATTATTGAATGGACTGAACCCTCAGCAACAGCTAGCTGTTAAAACGACAGATGGTCCGTTGCTACTGATGGCTGGGGCGGGAAGTGGAAAAACAAGAGTATTAACCCATCGGATAGCCTATTTAATGGTAGAGAAACGAGTTAATCCTTACAATATCCTAGCGATCACGTTTACCAATAAAGCTGCTAGAGAAATGAAGGATCGTATTTATAATATGATGGGTGGAGTGGCTGATGAGATATGGATTTCTACGTTCCACTCGATGTGTGTAAGAATTTTAAGAAGAGATATTGATCGGATTGGTTTTAATCGAAATTTTACCATATTAGATACGACTGACCAGCAATCGGTTATAAAGAGTATTTTAAAAGAAAAGAACTTAGATCCAAAAAAGTTTGATCCTCGTGCGATACTTGGTTCTATTAGCAGTGCGAAAAATGAGCTGATTACACCTGAAGAATATTCAAAAAATGCAGGTGGGTATTTCGACCAAGTTGTAAGTGATGTATACGAGCTATATCAAAAACGCTTACGAAAAAATCAAGCTCTGGATTTTGATGATTTAATCATGACAACGATTCAATTGTTCCAGCGTGTGCCAGAAGTTCTTGAATATTATCAGCGTAAATTCCAATACATTCATGTTGATGAGTATCAAGATACCAACAGAGCTCAGTATATGCTAGTTAAGTTTTTAGCGAACCGTTTTCAAAACTTATGTGTAGTTGGAGACTCAGATCAGTCCATTTATCGTTGGCGTGGAGCAGACATTGCTAACATTTTATCCTTTGAAAAAGATTACCCAAAGGCACAAACGATTCTGCTTGAACAAAATTATCGATCAACCAAAAGAATACTTTTTGCAGCAAACGAAGTCATTAAGAATAATCTTAACCGCAAGGCTAAAAATCTCTGGACTGATAATGATGAAGGAAATAAAATTTTCTATTACCGAGCGGACAGTGAGCAAGGGGAAGCACAATTTGTAGCGGGTAAAATTAAAGAGATGGTTGATAGTGGAAAAAGAAAGCACTCCGATATCGCCATTTTATATCGTACAAATGCTCAGTCCCGTGTAATGGAGGAAGTACTTTTAAAATCTAACATAGAGTATTCAATTGTTGGAGGAATAAAGTTCTACGATCGTAAGGAAATTAAGGATATTCTTGCTTATTTACGATTAATTTCAAATCCTGATGACGATATTAGCTTACAGCGTGTGATAAATGTGCCCAAGCGTGGGATAGGATCTAGCTCCGTTGATAAAATTGCAAACTTTGCTGCGATGCATGACTTATCTATGTATGAAGCATTACAATCAATAGACTTAATTGGTCTAAGTCCTAAAATTACAAAAGCGGCAGCAGAGTTCCAACACTTGATTAAAGGTTTTACACAAATGCAGGATTATCTGTCTGTTACCGAGCTTGTAGAAGAGGTGCTAGAGAAAACTGGATACAAAGAAATGCTAATAGCAGAAAAGTCCATTGAAGCACAAAGCCGACTTGAAAACTTAGATGAATTTTTGTCCGTAACACAGAGCTTCGAAGAAAGTAATGAAGATAAAAGTTTGGTTGGCTTCTTAACTGACTTAGCTCTAGTAGCTGATATTGATAAGCTTGATGAAGAAGGACAAAAAACTGATACGGTTGTACTTATGACGCTTCACTCCGCAAAAGGTTTAGAGTTCCCAGTAGTCTTTTTGATGGGCTTAGAGGAAGGGGTATTCCCTCACAGCCGCTCGCTTATGGAAGAAATGGAGATGGAAGAAGAAAGACGTCTTGCTTATGTAGGGATCACAAGAGCAGAAGAAGAACTTTTTATCACCAATGCTCAAATGCGTACTTTATTTGGACGCACGAATATGAACCCACCTTCTCGATTTATCAAGGAAATTCCAGAAGATCTTCTAGAGGGAATTCAACCTAGACAAAAGAGTGGATCACCTTTTGGATCGCCTACTAGACCAGCTGTAGCATCAAGAGCAGCTGTCAGTCGTCCGGTTACTACCTCTACAGGTGGAGATGAGCTTGACTGGAAAGTTGGCGATAAAGCTGCGCATGGAAAATGGGGAGTTGGAACGGTTGTTAGTGTGAAGGGTGAAGGAGAGGGTACTGAACTAGATATTGCCTTCCCAAGTCCAACAGGGATAAAACGCTTACTAGCTAAATTTGCTCCTATTAAAAAAGCTTAAATTATATGATTGAAAGGGCTGGATGTATGGACCTTCAAACGGCTGAAAAGAAAGTAAAAGAACTTCATACGTTATTAAACCAATATAATTATGAATATCATGTCCTCGACAAGCCATCTGTTCCGGATGTTGAATACGATCGCCTTGTAAAGGAGTTAAATCAGCTTGAGGAACAATACCCTGAGCTACGGACACCTGATTCCCCTACTCAACGTGTGGGGGGAGCACCTTTAGACCTTTTTGAAAAGGTTCAGCACCAAACTTCCATGTTAAGTCTAGGGAACGCCTTTAATGAACAGGATTTAAGAGACTTCGACCGCCGTATTCGACAAGTTGTTGGCGACCATTTCTCCTATGTTTGCGAGTTGAAAATTGATGGACTAGCTGTATCTCTTCGCTATGAAAATGGATTATTTGTTCAAGGGGCTACAAGAGGAGACGGTACAGTTGGAGAGGATATTACAGCTAATCTAAGAACGATTAGATCCATACCACTAAGAATAAATGATGCTGTCTCAATTGAGGTTCGAGGAGAGGCTTTTATGCCTAAGAGCTCATTTGAAGCGCTGAATAAAGTAAAAGAGGAAAAAGGTGAAGAACCTTTTGCCAATCCTCGTAATGCAGCTGCAGGATCCTTAAGACAGTTAGATCCTCGTATTGCAGCTTCAAGAAATCTAGATATTTTCCTATATAATATAGCTGATGTTGGAGAAACAGGAGTCGTTTCCCATAGTGAAGGTCTAGATTTATTGGATAAACTCGGTTTTAAAACAAACAAGGAAAGGAGACGCTGTGCAAACATTGAAGAAGTACTACAATATGTTGAAGGTTGGGGGGAGAAACGCCCAAGTCTTCCTTATGACATAGATGGAATTGTGATTAAGGTGGACTCACTAGAACAGCAACAAGAACTTGGAACAACAGCAAAAAGCCCACGCTGGGCCATTGCGTATAAATTCCCTGCAGAAGAGGTTGTCACCACTCTTAAAGCAATTGAGTTAAGTGTAGGTAGAACAGGTGTGGTAACCCCAACGGCTATATTAGAGCCTGTTCGTGTAGCTGGGACAACCGTTCAACGTGCATCGTTACACAACGAAGATTTAATCCGCGAGAAAGATATTAAAATTGGCGATCAAGTGGTTATTAAAAAGGCTGGCGATATTATCCCGGAAGTTGTAAATGTATTAGCGGACAAACGGACAGGGGACGAGCTTGATTTTCATATGCCTACTCATTGCCCAGAATGCGAAAGTGAGTTAGTTCGTTTAGATGGAGAGGTAGCATTGCGCTGTATTAACCCGAAATGTCCTGCGCAAATACGTGAAGGTCTCATTCATTTCGTTTCTAGAGATGCAATGAATATTGATGGGTTAGGTGAAAAAGTAATCAGTCAGCTTTTTGCAGAGCAGCTAATCAATGATGTTGCTGATATTTATTCGTTAACGAAAGAGCAATTGCTAGGTCTTGAGAGAATGGGTGAGAAATCAGTCAATAACCTTTTAACTGCTATAGAAGCATCTAAAGCTAACTCCCTAGAGAAGCTCCTTTTTGGACTAGGAATTCGTCATGTCGGGGCAAAAGCAGCTAAAACTTTGGCACAGCAATTTGAAACAATGGATTCTTTAGCCGATGCAACGAAGGAACAATTGATTGCAATTAATGAGATTGGTGAAAAAATGGCGGATTCGATTGTATCGTTTTTCGAACTGGAGGAAGTTTCAGAACTGATAAATGAACTAAAATTAGCTGGAGTAAACACGGCATACAAAGGACCAAAGCCTGTTTCTGCGGCAGAATCTAGCTCTATTTTTGCTGGTAAAACCATTGTTCTTACTGGGAAGCTTGAACAATTAACTAGGAATGAAGCGAAAGAGAAAATAGAAGCTTTAGGTGGAAATGTTTCAGGGAGTGTAAGTAAAAAAACAGATATACTGATTGCTGGAGAAGATGCCGGTTCCAAACTTACAAAAGCACAGGATTTAGGCATTGAGATCTGGAACGAGGAGAGACTGGTAGAAGAATTAAAAGATTAAGAGGTGTAAGGACCATGAGGAAGATCTCAATAGTCGCAATCTTAATCCTTATATTGAGTGGGTGTGCTCCTAACTTTCAAAAACAAGAGGAAGTTGTACAAAATAAGGAAGATTCGAAAGAAACAGCGATTATTCCAAAATATAAAATTTCGGACCAATATTATCGAACGATTTTACCATTCAAGCCTTCAGAAGCAAGAGGATTAGTGGTAGGGAATTTAAATACTAGGTATGACATAGATGAGCTCGAAACAGGACTTATGCGAATTGCCCAGCACAACTTTGATCCGGATAAATTCTTGTTCCAAGAAGGACAGGTTTTAGATCGAGAGACGGTTGGGCTATGGCTTAATCGACAGTATACTCCTCAACAGTTAAAAGAAAGAAACTTAACGGAAGAAGAGAATATTGGTTTAAATCCTTTAGATTCGGGTCAAGGAGATGTAAAAACTCGTAATGAGGAAAACCCGATCTATTTGGCTCATATTATTGAACATAACTATCTAGTTAACAGTGAAGGAACGGTACGTTTAGGTGGAGTAGTGATTGGGCTAGCGATGAATTCGGTCCATTACTATCAAGAAATACAGTATGGTCCAACGTTTGAAACCAAAATTGAGAGATCGGTAATGGAACGTGAAGGAAAGAAAATAGCTGATCAGGTTCTGAAGCGACTTCGAAATAGTGATAAATTAAAAGATGTACCCATTACTATTGCTTTATTTGAGCAGGCTAGCAGATCTTCGGTCGTGCCAGGAAACTTCTTTGCTTACGCCCATGCACCAAAAGGGAGTTCAAAATTGGATGGTTGGCAAACAGTCGATGAGAAGTACTTCTTATTTCCATCTCCAGAAGCAACAAATGCTCATCGGGATGATGTTACGTTCTTTTTGAATTTCAAACAAGATGTGGAAGCTTATTTCCCTAATTTTAATGGTGTCATAGGAGAAGCTTTTTATATTGGTGACCAACTCCATGACTTGAGTATTACTATTCCGATTCAATTTTATGGGAAAGCTGAAGCCGTTGGGTTTACCCAATATGTTACTGGACTAGTGATGGAGCATTTTCCAAATTATATATCAGTTGAGGTTCAAATCTCATCTGTAAACGGTCCTGAAGCACTAATTGTGAGAGAAGCTGAAGCTAACGAGCCGATGGTTCATATTTATTAATACGGAATATCAAGAAGTACCTCCAAGATTTTAACTTGGGGGTATTTTTGTGTCTTACATCTAGAGATAGTATAGAACGGGAAAAAATACCACTCATATTGTATAAAACCGTATCTTAAGGCAAATATTGTTACCATTGGAAATCTTTTATTAGGAGGATCAACCGTGAAAGATAATGAAAAAGAGTACCATGGTACAAATATAGAAGGTTCTGAAAATGACTTTAACAAAACAACAGGAAAGAATGAAACGTCTGATACCCTTACTAATAGACAAGGTCATCCGGTAACAGACAACCAAAACGTTCGTACGGTTGGAAATCGGGGGCCGACAACACTAGAGAATTACGACTTTTTAGAGAAAATTAGTCATTTTGACCGTGAAAGAATTCCAGAGCGTGTCGTCCATGCTCGTGGTGCAGGGGCTCATGGTTACTTTGAAGCTTATGGAACGGTGGGAGATGAGCCAATTTCTAAATATACGAGAGCAAAGCTTTTCCAAGAGAAAGGCAAAAAAACTCCGGTATTTGTTCGCTTTTCTACAGTTGTACATGGGGGACATTCTCCTGAAACATTAAGGGATCCTAGAGGATTTGCCATTAAGTTCTATACAGAGGATGGAAACTGGGATTTAGTTGGGAATAACTTAAAGATTTTCTTTATCCGTGACCCGTTAAAATTCCCGGATATGGTTCATTCTTTTAAGCCAGATCCCGTTACAAACATTCAGGATGGGGAGCGCATGTTTGACTTCTTATGTCAAACGCCTGAATCTGCTCACATGGTTACATTCCTATTCTCTCCATGGGGAATCCCAGCGAATTACCGTCAAATGCAAGGTTCTGGGGTCCATGCTTATAAGTGGGTAAACGAGGAAGGGAAAGGCTATCTTGTAAAATATCACTTTGAGCCAGTTCAAGGAATTAAGAACTTAACACAAAAAGAAGCAGATGAAATTCAAGGTAAGAACTTTAACCATGCAACACAAGACTTATATGAAGCAATTGAGCAAGGGAACTATCCTGAGTGGGAAATGTACGTTCAAATTATTAGTGATGGTGATCATCCAGAATTGGATTATGATCCGTTAGATCCAACTAAACTATGGTACAAAGATCAATTCCCATGGAAAAAGGTTGGAAAGCTGGTTCTTAATAAAAATCCAGAAAACTACTATGCGGAAGTGGAACAGGTTGCTTTTGGAACAGGAGTTTTAGTAGACGGGCTAGATTTCTCTGATGATAAACTTTTACAGGGAAGAACATTCTCTTATTCTGATACACAACGTTACCGTGTTGGAACAAACTATCTACAATTACCCATTAACTCTCCGAAAAAGCATGTGGCTACCAATCAAAGAGGTGGCCAAATGGAGTACCGGGTAGATAGAGGCGAAGGCCAAAATCCACACGTAAACTATGAACCTTCACTTATTGGTGGATTGAAAGAAGCACCAAGAGCAGGGAAGGATCATACTCCTTATGTAGAAGGAGAAGTAAAAAGAGAGCGAATTGATCGCACAAATAATTTCGGACAAGCTGGCGAAACGTATAGAAGGTTCAATGAGTGGGAAAGAAATGAGCTTATAACGAATCTTGTTAATACGTTAAAACCTTGCCGTAAAGAGATTCAAGACAAGATGATAGATATTTTTACACAGTGTGATCCTGATTATGGAAGAAGGGTGGCGGAAGGACTGAAAGGAGCAGATGCATCGGGTACATCAGATACAGGTGGTCCTATTGGTTCTACGCATACTGAGGATGCCGTAAAACAGGCAGAAGAAATGGGACATCCATCAGATCCATATTAGTATTTATATGAAAAAGCGTTTTACTTTTTGAAAGTGAGACGCTTTTTTACGTTTGGAATGAATGTTGGTGTTAATTTCAGAGCGGATTATCAAGACTCAGTCTATAGAGGTGATATCAGTAAAGTATATCCTAATTTGAAGGAGCTTTGTATCTTTACCGATTGTAAAAGCATGTTTAAACCATTCTAATGAAAGGTAAAGGATGAGAAAGACTTGTCCTTAATATCATCATTGATGATAGGAATTAAAACTGATAGAATGTGAATTGTATGCAAAGTAATAGTACTAAGGAGGCGATCGTGATGGTCCAACCATACAAGCATGAGCCATTTACTGATTTTACTGTTGAAAAAGAGCGTGAAGGTTATTTACAAGGCTTAAAAACAGTAGAAAACTATTTAGGTCAAGACTACGATCTATTAATCGGTGGGGAGCGTATCTCTACGGAAGATAAAATCGTTTCTGTTAATCCTTCTAATAAAGAGGAAGTTATTGGTCGTGTATCAAAAGCGAACCGTGATCTTGCTGAGAAAGCAATGCAATCAGCAGTTGAGGCATTCAAAACTTGGAAGAAAGTGAAGCCGGAAACTCGTGCAGATGTTCTTTTCAAAGCAGCAGCGATTATCCGTCGTCGTAAGCATGAATTCTCTGCCCTTTTAACAAAAGAAGCAGGTAAGCCGTGGAAAGAAGCGGACGCTGATACAGCAGAAGCAATCGATTTCTTAGAATTTTATGCTCGTCAAATGCTACAAATCAAAGATGGTGTTCCAGTCAATAGCCGCCCTAATGAATTTAACCGCTATGGCTATATTCCTTTAGGAGTAGGCGTAATTATCTCTCCTTGGAACTTCCCTCTTGCAATTATGGCTGGTACTACAGTAGCAGCAATTGTAACAGGTAACACAGTACTATTAAAGCCAGCTTCAACAACACCAATCGTTGCAGCGAAGTTTGTTGAAGTAATGGAAGAAGCAGGTCTTCCTGCAGGGGTTCTTAACTTCGTACCTGGAAGTGGCGCTGAAGTTGGAGATTACTTAGTAGATCATAAAGATACTCGTTTCATTTCATTTACTGGTTCTCGTGATGTTGGATTACGTATTTTTGAACGTGCGTCTAAATTAAATGAAGGCCAAATCTGGTTAAAACGTGTCATCGCTGAGATGGGCGGTAAAGATACGATTGTTGTAGATAGCGATGCTGATTTAGAATTAGCAGCACAATCCATCGTTGCTGGTGCGTTTGGATTCTCTGGACAAAAATGTTCAGCTTGTTCACGTGCCGTAATTGTGGAAGATGTATATGATCAAGTATTAAACCGAGTAGTTGAGTTAACGAATGAATTAACTCTAGCTAATCCAGAAGAGCAAAGCACATTTATGGGTCCAGTAATCGATCAAAGCGCTTTTGACAAAATTATGAGTTATGTTGAAATTGGAAAACAAGAAGGCAGATTAATGACAGGTGGAGAAGGAGACAGCTCAAAAGGCTTCTTCATTAAGCCAACTGTATTTGCGGACCTTAAGCCAAATGACCGTTTGATGCAAGAAGAAATCTTCGGACCAGTAGTTGGATTCACGAAAGCTAAAAACTTCACTGAAGCAATTGAAATAGCAAATAACACGGAGTACGGTTTAACAGGTGCGGTTATTACAAGAAATCGTGCGCACATCGAGCAAGCTCGTGAAGATTTCCACGTTGGAAACTTATACTTCAACCGTAGCTGTACAGGTGCAATCGTAGGTTACCAACCTTTTGGTGGCTTCAACATGTCAGGAACTGACTCGAAAGCAGGCGGACCAGACTACTTATTACTTCACATGCAAGCTAAAACAACTTCTGAAATGTTTTAATATAGCTTGGAAATTATCACTACAGGAAGTAATCGAAAGTAATGTTTTATGGAGTTTAGTACAAAAGTTGTAAAATTTCTAATTAATTTCTGTAGAAAAGACGGTATTTTTAAGGCCAAACAACATTAAAAATGTAATAAATATAAATTTCTTCAAACCCTTTTCTCTACTGATGAGAGAAGGGTTTTTTATATTGAAATAATGAAGATAGAGCCCGGTGAAATACATATATAGGTGTACTAGTGCATAAGAGTTATACAAAGGGTGAAAAGGAGGTGTTGAGAAGTGGGTCTTTCAGCAGCAACTTTATTTTGGCTTTTCGTCCCGATGCCAATATTAGTTTTGTTATCAATTGTTACGTTTATAACTGAAAGGAGAGAATAGAATAATAATGATGTCAACAGCAACGTTAGTTACGTTTATCATTTATTTACTCGGAATGTTAGCAATAGGTATCTTTTTTTATCGAATGACAAGTAGTTTATCAGATTATGTACTCGGGGGCAGAACCTTAGGACCTGGGGTCGCTGCTATAAGCGCGGGCGCCTCGGATATGAGTGGGTGGCTCTTACTTGGCTTACCGGGGGCCGCTTATGTGAGCGGATTCTCGTCAGCATGGATCGCCATTGGATTAGCAATAGGAGCATATATTAATTGGCAGTTTGTGGCCAGAAGACTACGTTCTTACTCAGAAGTGTCTAATAATTCTATTACAATCCCAGATTACTTAGAAAATAGATTTAAAGATTCTTCTAAATCATTAAGGGTTATCTCTGCCCTCGTAATTCTGTTATTCTTTACATTTTATACATCATCTGGAATGGTTGCAGGAGCAAAGTTATTCGAAGCTTCATTCGGTTTTCAATATGAAACAGCCCTTTGGATAGGTGCAATCGTCATTATTTCATATACGTTCCTTGGTGGATTCTTAGCCGTAAGTTGGACGGATTTTATTCAAGGTATCTTGATGTTTGCTGCCTTGATAATAGTGCCTTTTGCAGCTATCAGTGAAGTGGGTGGTTGGGGTTATGCAGTCGATACTGTTTCTACCCTAAATCCAGACGGCATTGATATTTTAGCTGGTACCACTACAATGGGAATCATATCACTAATGGCTTGGGGTCTTGGGTATTTTGGGCAACCCCATATCATTACTCGATTTATGGCGTTAAAATCTGTTAGAGATGTACCAAAAGCACGTTTAATTGGTACGGTATGGATGGTATTTGGATTATTTGGAGCTGTATTTACTGGATTTGCTGGTATCGTCTATTTTGCTGACGCCCCATTAGCGGATCCGGAAACAGTCTTTATGGATTTTACCCAAGTCTTATTTAATCCATGGGTAGCTGGAATTCTTTTAGCAGCAATCCTATCAGCGATTATGAGTACAATTGATTCACAGTTATTAGTATCCTCAAGTGCCGTTGCAGAGGATTTCTATAAAGCTATCTTCCGTAAGCAAGCAAGTCAAAAGGAACTTGTTTGGGTAGGTAGAATTGCTGTTGTTGCTATTGCATTTATCGCCATTGCACTTGCGATGAACCCTGATAGTTCAGTTCTTAATCTTGTAAGCTATGCATGGGGTGGTTTTGGTGCAGCGTTTGGTCCGGTCATCATTCTCTCTCTATTCTGGAAGCGAATGAATCGAAACGGTGCACTAGTAGGATTAATTACCGGTGCAGTTGTTGTAGTTGTGTGGGAGAAGCTAAGTGGAGGCTTATTCGACCTATATGAAATCGTGCCAGGCTTTATCCTTAGTACGTTAGCTATCATTATTGTTAGTTTAATTACTTCGCCACCTTCTAACGAAATTGAAGAAGAGTTTGATCAAGCGAAAAAAGAGGCATACTAATATGTGGAGAGTGGACTGCAATATTTGCAGTTCACTCTTTTTTATCATCTTAGGGTGAAAATTAGAGTCCGAAAAAACGTAATTCAAATCTCAAAATATCGTGTTTTTTCCTAAAAAACTGTCAAAAATCGAAATTAATTTTATGATTTTTGCTGAATACATATTTAAAATTAAGCGCTTACATTATAAATTTATACAAATTATACGTATAATTATAGATTATGAAATAAAAATCAGAATATTCTACCTGTTCTAACTATTTTTGTATGTTAATATTAACAACGTTGGTGACAACGGGGGTTAATTAGAGAGTCTTTTTTTACATTTATTACTATATAGAGATGAATAAAAAATACAAAATAAATGTATAAAAAGACTTTCAGAAAAATTACACACAGATAAAAATATTTTGAGAGGAGAAATGTGCAGAAACAATGGAAAACGCTACGTTAATTACCTTTATTATTTATTTAATTGCAATGTTATTTATCGGTATTATCTCTTACAGAATGACTAGTAATCTTTCAGACTATGTTCTTGGAGGAAGAAGTTTAGGGCCTGGAGTAACCGCCTTGAGTGCAGGAGCATCAGATATGAGCTCATGGCTATTGCTCGGTTTACCAGGATTAGCTTATGCAACAGGTTTAGATTCAATTTGGATGTGTGTTGGACTATTAATTGGTGCTTATTTAAATTGGAAATTTGTTGCCTCAAGACTACGTTCATATACAGAGGTAGCCAACGACTCTATTACTGTCCCCGATTTTCTTGAAAACCGCTTTAAGGATCAATCACGATTATTGCGAGTGATTTCCGCTCTTGTCATCTTAATATTTTTCACCTTCTATGCTTCTTCCGGGTTAGTAGGGGGAGCACTACTATTCCAAGAAACATTTGGGATGACGTATAACACCGCATTATTTATTGGTGCAATCGTCATTATCTCATATACCTTCTTAGGTGGATTTTTAGCCGTCAGTTGGACTGACTTTTTCCAAGGTCTATTAATGTTCTTAGCGCTTATTATTGTACCGATTGTGGCGATTATGAACCTTGGAGGCTGGGGAGAAACTGTAGATACGATTAGAAGTATTGACCCAACTTATCTAGACCCGCTTGACACTATGACCGGGTTGGGGATTATTTCATTAATGGCATGGGGACTTGGTTATTTTGGACAACCTCATATCATCACACGTTTTATGGCTATTAAATCAACAGAGGAAATCCCAAAGGCAAGATTCTACGGTATGTCTTGGATGACTCTTTCCATTATTGGTGCTATTGTAACAGGTTTTGTAGGTATTGCTTCTTTTGCGGACAACCCACTAATTGTTGGAGAGGTTGACAATAGCGAAAAAGTGTTTATCTTTTTTGCAGACATCCTGTTTAATCCTTGGGTATCTGGAGTTCTACTTGCTGCAATTCTGTCTGCTATTATGAGTACCATTGATTCTCAGCTACTTGTTTCATCAAGTGCTTTAGCCGAGGACTTTTACAAAGCATTATTCCGTAAGAATGCAAGTGACAAAGAATTAGTTTGGATTGGAAGAGCTGGTGTTATTGTCATTGCTCTCATTTCAATTGCACTTGCATACCAAGGTAATCCTGAAAAAGGCGGAGCTTCTGTTCTAGATCTTGTAAGTTACGCTTGGGGAGGATTTGGTGCAGCCTTTGGACCGGTAATCCTTATGTCACTTTACTGGAAACGTATGAATCGTAATGGAGCACTAGCTGGAATGATTACTGGTGCATTGACAGTCATCATTTGGAAAAATGTTGGACTTGGAGCTCATCTTTACGAAATTGTACCGGGCTTTATCTTAGCAACTCTTGCTATTATAATATTTAGTTTAATTGGCAATCATCCAAGACCGGTTATTCAAGAACAATTTGAAGAAGCCGTTGAAAATGATGTAGAGAAATAATTTTTCAGGTGCCCGTCTTCGTTAAATGAGGACGGGTTTTTTCTGTTTCAAAAGATGTAACCTCCGTTATGAATTTTGCGTCTATATTATGGAACTTTTGTAAAAAGGAGGAATTTAAGTGAGGGCGGTTGTTTTTAGCTTGCTTACCATCTTGTTAGTTTTTAGTCCCTTTACTCAAGTATTAGCAGAGGAAAGAATGAACCAAGAGAAAGTCAATCATACTTTTCAAATTGTAGAGGAGACAACATTATCAGAAGTAGAAAAAGCTTTTATTGAAAAGGTGAAAAAGGTAGAAGGGAAGCATCAGTTTGGTGATCTATATGTTATTTCGTTAGGTGAAAAACCTAACTCAGGGTACACGCTGGAATTTATTAAACCGGAACAAACACTAGAACAATTAAAGCTTCATTTTAAAGAAGGGTATCCGGAAAAGGATAAGTATTATCAGGACGTAATGGTATACCCTTATGTTGTTGGGAAGTTACAGTTACCTCCATATACAACATTGAGTTTGATTGATCAAAATAATCTATCGTTGTTTAATAAGAAAACAAATGGCTTTGATTTTTGGGAGACACGTTCTATAACAGATTCGCAAAAGGAGTGGACTGTAAATTTTAACAGGTCGATGAATCAAAAAATCGTAAATAAATTCTATAACATTTATATAGAGACACTCGAAAATGGCTCCTTGGTTACTCACCCAACTTCTATTGTTTATGATAAGAAAAACAAAAAATCTGTGAAGATAAAACCATCAGATCGCTATGAATATGGAGCAGTCTACCTACTTTCGATTGAGAATAAATTGAAGAACGGAAAGAAAATTGTAATCCCTTTTCATTTGAAGGAAGGATTATCCTTAAACTATGAATTTTCTAAAGAACTCCAAGGATGGAGTGGTGAATTTTCCGATCTGCCTGTTGATTACGATCAGGAATTATATGGACTGGAATTTGCTCATAAATCAATACCAGGGGAATCTAATAAGGGACTTTATCTAAGTGGGCAAAATAGCAGTGATGATCTATTTATGTTTGCTAAGAAAAAGGTTGGAAAGAGTGAAGGTCTATTACCTAATACTACATATTTAGTTGACATGGAAATTAGTTTTTATACGAGTGCAGATCCAGGGTTAATCGGTATTGGAGGAGCTCCAGGTGAAAGTGTCTATGTAAAGGCAGGGGCTTCAACTAAAGAGCCTAAAGTGGTCCAAGTAAATGGTGACTGGAGAATGAATATTAATAAAGGAGAACAAGCCTCTTCAGGTAAGGAGGCGGTTGTCGTAGGTGATGTTGCTAAAATAGAGGCAACTGGAGACGAAAAATATACAAATAAGACTCTTAGCACCGCGGAACCGATTGAAGTGAAAACAAATGGTAATGGAGAGTTATGGCTTTTCTTTGGAACAGACTCTGGATTTGAGGGCAGAACCTCACTGTATTATAACAATGTGAAAGTAACAATTTTGAAAAAATAAAATATATAAAAGCCTGATATTCACTGAAAAGTACTGTGGTATCAGGCTTTTTATATGAAAAAATAGATTCATGTCGAAAAAAAACTGAAAAATCTTTAAATTTGGGGTTCCATTATTTTCTTCTCTGTTATAGAATACATTATATAATAAATATTGTGTATTATAACAACGAAGGAGGCAGGTTCTATAGAGTGGATGTAAATTAAATTTAGTAGACCTATAAACTATAAGATTAATAATCAAATTTAATTACACATTTTTTTGAAAAAATTGAACCGATTTGAGATTAAAGTATTTTACACCTTTCTAAGTCCGATATCGGTCTTGATAGGTCATTATAAAAATCACTGAATTGAAAGGGGAAAAATAAAATGGCAGATCAAAGAGTACAGCAATTACAAGAGAGCTGGGAGATGGATGAGCGTTGGAAAGGTATTACTAGACCTTACTCCGCTGAGGAAGTTATTAAGTTAAGAGGATCGATTGATATTGAACATACTCTAGCTCGTCGCGGTGCTGAAAAGCTTTGGAAGCTAGTTAACGAAGAGGACTTTGTTAATGCTCTAGGTGCTCTTACAGGAAACCAAGCTGTACAGCAGGTGAAGGCTGGACTAAAGGCAATTTACTTAAGTGGTTGGCAAGTAGCAGCCGATGCTAACCTTTCTGGAAACATGTACCCTGACCAAAGCTTATATCCAGCGAATAGTGTACCTAACGTTGTAAAGCGAATTAACTCAGCATTACAGCGTGCTGACCAAATTACTCATTCTGAGGGAGATCATTCAATCGACTGGTTTGCTCCGATTGTTGCGGACGCAGAAGCAGGCTTTGGTGGTCAATTAAACGTATTTGAATTAATGAAGGGTATGATTGAAGCGGGTGCCGCGGGAGTTCACTTCGAAGATCAGCTTTCTTCAGAGAAAAAATGTGGCCATTTAGGCGGGAAAGTACTTTTACCAACTCAAACAGCAGTACGTAATTTAATCTCTGCACGTTTAGCAGCAGATGTTATGGGAGTTCCAACTCTAGTAGTAGCACGTACAGACGCTAATGCTGCAGATCTTATTACAAGTGATGTTGATCCATATGATGCTGAGTTCATCACTGGGGAGCGCACACCAGAAGGGTTCTTCCGAGTGAAAGCAGGTTTAGATCAAGCAATCTCTCGTGGTCTAGCATATGCACCTTATGCAGATCTAGTTTGGTGTGAAACAGCTGAACCGAGCTTAGAAGAGGCTAGACAATTTGCCGAAGCGATTCATGCAAAATTCCCAGGCAAATTATTAGCATATAACTGTTCGCCTTCATTCAACTGGAAGAAGAAGCTAGACGACGAAACCATCGCTAAGTTCCAGGTTGAGTTAGGGAAAATGGGCTACAAATTCCAATTCGTTACACTTGCAGGCTTCCACTCACTTAATCACAGTATGTTTGAACTTGCTCGCGGCTATAAAGATCGTGGTATGGCAGCATACTCTGAATTACAAGAAGCTGAATTTGCTAGTGAGCAACATGGATATACTGCTACAAGACACCAAAGAGAGGTTGGAACAGGATACTTTGACCAAGTCTCAATGGTTATTACAGGAGGTACTTCTTCTACAACAGCTCTTAAAGGGTCTACGGAAGAAGAACAGTTTACTGCATCAAAGTAAGTTTACTTTTGTAACCGTGATTTTCACCATATTTTCTCCATTTCTATTTTTGCCCTCCCTTCTATGGAAGAGAGGGTCTTTTTATTTTAGTAGAATGATCCAAATATGCTCTCCATTAAACAGTTGAGTGAATGTCGCCAAAAATAAAAAACCTTTGTAAATTAATTCACCTCATTAGACAATAATACATACATAATAGTAGCCTTTTAATATAGGGGGGATTATATGTCCAATCATGAAGTAGATGAATACTTAAAACAGGGAATTTATGGTCCAAAGGAAATTAAACCCGATGAAAGAAGGAAGTTCTTAGGTACATTAAGGGAACGTGTTGAAATTGCACTTACTCAAGCTCAAGTGAGAATGGAAGGGACGCATAAAGAAGTCGTAGAGGCTATAAAGAATAACCGAAAGGCACACGTATATTTAAACGGAAATATGAGCTACGAGTATATATCAAAGTATATTAAGCTATGCAATCAGACTGGCGTGGAGTTTTCCGTTGTGACTAATAAAGATTATAATTCAGAATTAGGGCTCGTAGTAGCCCAGGATTATGCCATAGATAAGGAAGAAATCTACTTAAAAAATAGTACTCAACCCCATTTTCAGGTAAAAGAAAATGAAAAGAAAAAAGGGCTATTTTCAGCATTCAGCAATTTATTTAAATAAAATAGATCAATCATGTGGCCTAACAAGCCACTTTTTTATTTTCATAAAAATGCTGTAGAAAAAGCTTCCTTATCATCCAGTTTAAGCTAGGGTGTTTGTTGCTTTATAGCGTTAAACTTTGATATTATCAATATTATTGTAGATTTGTTCTTAGGTAAGAAAGTATAACTATTTTAAGCTAGGCTGATGTCTAGCTCCAGCGCCTAGCGCCTAGTAAACTTCGCCCCTCCTAAGAAAAATCGAATGATTTTTCACTCCTTACGATAAGTCAACATCGAATCGCTACGCTCTTCGTGTTTCCTTTATCTCATGCAGAAAAAGTGAGGCGACTGTTCTGACCCGACAAGCATAAGATGGACTGCAGCGTGGCGGTGTTTGCCACATAGCAGTACAGCTTATGACTCGAGGGGCAAGGAGCCACAGCTAGCTTAGAAGGGGCTCCAGTTTATACGGCGCTTACCAAGTGAAAATCACGATTTTTGATTTTTACCAAGGCGCTTGCGCTTTTCTATATTTGGAGGTGACTTTTATGTCGAGAATTTCAATTGATCAAGTAAAGCATGTTGCACATTTGGCAAGACTTGCTATATCCGAGAAAGAGGCAGAGAAGCTAACTCAAGAGTTGGATGCCATTATCACTTTTGCTGAACAGTTAAACGAGTTGGATACAGAGAACGTGGAGCCAACTTCCCATGTTCTTGATATGAAAAATGTAATGAGAGAAGATGTTGCTGGGAAGGGACTTCCACGTGAGGAAGTACTTAAAAATGCCCCTGATCATCAGAACGGCCAGATTAAAGTTCCATCGATTATTGAATAAGGAGGGGAAAAGATGAGTTTATTTGATCATAAGTTATCAGTATTACATGAACTCCTACATAAAAAAGAAATTACCGTTTCAGACCTTGTAGATGAATCTTATAAGCGAATTCATCAAGTAGATCATGATGTTCAAGCATTTTTAGCATTAGATGAGGAAAGAGCTCGTAATGTAGCTAAAATGCTAGACGGAAAAGTTCACACTGATGAAACAAAGGGATTATTATTTGGAATGCCAATTGGGATTAAGGATAACATTGTCACGAAGGACTTGATAACAACGAGTGGTAGCAAAATTCTTGGTGATTTTGATCCTATCTATGATGCAACCGTTGTAGAAAAATTACATAATGCTGAAACCATTACAATTGGAAAGCTTAATATGGACGAGTTTGCGATGGGCTCTTCCACGGAGAACTCGGGATTCAAGAAGACGAAAAACCCATGGAATCTGGAGACAGTTCCAGGAGGTTCATCTGGAGGATCCGCAGCATCAGTTGCAGCGGGGGAGGTTCCATTTTCATTAGGTTCAGATACAGGTGGATCTATAAGACAACCAGCTGCTTTTTGTGGGGTTGTGGGGCTTAAACCAACATATGGGCGTGTATCCCGTTTTGGATTAATTGCATTTGCTTCCTCTCTAGACCAAATTGGTCCAATTACTAGAAATGTAGAGGATAATGCTTATTTATTACAAGCAATATCTGGTTTAGATAAAATGGATTCCACTTCTGCCAATGTGGATGTACCGAATTTTGTACAATCACTAACAGGAGATGTAAAAGGATTAAGAATTGCCGTGCCTAAGGAATATTTAGGAGAAGGTGTAAATGAAGAAGTTCGCCAATCAATTTTTGCGTCTCTAAAAGTTCTTGAAGGTTTAGGTGCAACTTGGGAAGAGGTATCACTCCCTCACTCGAAGTATGCATTGCCTACATATTATATTCTCTCTTCTTCTGAGGCATCTGCGAACCTTGCTCGATTTGATGGAGTCAGATATGGTTATCGCTCTGCTAACTCAAATACATTAATTGACCTATATAAAAATACTAGAGCAGAAGGCTTTGGTGACGAGGTAAAGAGACGTATTATGCTTGGTACCTTTGCACTTAGCTCAGGATATTATGATGCCTATTATAAGAAGGCACAAAAAGTGAGAACATTAATTAAAAAAGACTTTGAAGATGTCTTTGAAAAATATGACGTTATTATTGGACCAACGACTCCAACACCAGCGTTTAAATTTGGAGAAAAAACAAGTGATCCATTAACCATGTATGCGAACGACATTTTAACCATCCCTGTAAATCTTGCAGGTGTTCCAGCTATTTCTGTTCCATGTGGATTTGATAAGGGACTGCCACTAGGACTGCAGATCATTGGGAAACACTTTGATGAAAGCACTGTATATCGTGTGGCTCATGCGTTCGAGCAAGCAACAGATTTCCATAAACAAAAACCACAGTTGTAAGGGGTGAGAATATGAACTTTGAAACAGTTATCGGACTTGAAGTACATGTTGAATTAAAGACGGATTCCAAAATTTTTTCTGCAAGTCCAAATCACTTTGGAGCAGAGCCAAATTCTAATACAAGTGTGATTGATTTAGGTTATCCGGGAGTATTACCTGTATTAAACAGAAAAGTAGTAGATTATGCGATGAAAGCAGCTATGGCTTTAAATTGCCAAGTAGCTACTGAAACGAAGTTTGACCGTAAAAACTACTTTTACCCAGACAATCCTAAGGCTTATCAAATCTCACAGTTCGACAAGCCTATAGGCGAGCACGGTTGGATTGAAATAGAAGTGGATGGATATAAGAAGAAAATTGGAATTACTCGTATCCATATGGAAGAGGATGCTGGAAAACTAAATCATGAAGGCGGATATTCCTTATGTGATTATAATCGCCAAGGGACTCCTCTTATTGAAATTGTTTCTGAACCGGATATTCGAACAGCGAATGAAGCATATGCTTACCTTGAAAAATTGAAATCTATTATTCAATACACAGGGGTTTCAGATTGTAAAATGGAAGAGGGGTCTCTCCGTTGTGATGCGAACATTTCGATTCGTCCAGTCGGTCAAAAGGAATTTGGGACGAAAACAGAATTAAAGAACCTTAACTCCTTTAATTTTGTCCGAAAAGGAATTGAGTATGAAGAGAAGCGTCAGGAACAGGTTATTCTATCTGGCGGGACAATTCAGCAGGAAACACTTCGATATGATGAAGCAACCAATACAACCATCTTAATGCGTGTAAAAGAAGGATCAGATGACTATCGTTATTTCCCTGAGCCGGATTTATTAGATTTGTATATTGATGAGGAGTGGAAGGAACGCGTACGCGCGGAAATTCCTGAGCTTCCAGATGAACGGAAAAAGCGCTATGTAGAGGAACTAGCTTTGCCAGCTTACGATGCT
The DNA here is from genome assembly GCF_042865285.1 of Cytobacillus spartinae. Taxonomy (NCBI): domain Bacteria; kingdom Bacillati; phylum Bacillota; class Bacilli; order Caryophanales; family Bacillaceae; genus Cytobacillus; species Cytobacillus spartinae. The sequence goes on from NZ_JBIACK010000005.1 coordinate 40,026, forward strand.
GCTGTTTTAACTGTTAGAAAAGAAACAGCTGATTTCTTTGAAGCAACGGTGAATGCAGGTGCAGATGCTAAACTTGCTTCAAACTGGTTGATGGGTGAAGTTTCAGCTTACCTCAACGCAGAACAAAAGGAACTAGAAGAGGTGGCACTAACTCCAGAAGGGTTAGCCGGAATGATTAAGCTCATTGAAAATGGTACGATATCTTCTAAAATAGCGAAGAAAGTCTTTAAGGAGCTTATTGAAAATGGTGGTAATGCAGAACAAACAGTAAAGGAAAAAGGTTTAGTCCAGATTTCTGACGAAGGTGCACTATTGAAGATTGTTACCGAAGTGCTTGATGCAAACCCTCAATCCATTGAAGACTTTAAGAACGGAAAAGATAAAGCAATCGGTTTCCTAGTAGGCCAGTTAATGAAGGCTTCAAAAGGGCAAGCAAACCCACAGTTAGCCAATAAACTAATAGTTGATGAAATAAAGAAACGCTAATTTTCGATATCACAGATTTTAAGACTTCGACAGTTTCTATTAAAATTTCCCAGGAAAAGATATGATTCCCCTTCGATGTCGAAGGGGTTTCCTTTTAATTTGTCGAAGAAGAGATGACAAAATTTCAATAGAGAAAGGTAGTGTTTAAATGGGTTTATTAGAGTGGTTTAACAAAGGAATGAATGTAGAGGAATACCTAGAAACGATGAAAGTGAATAAGGATGAAATGTTGTCGATTTACAACCGCTTTCACTTAAGTGACCAACAATTAGAGGAACTTTCTTTATTAAAAGACCAATCCCTAAAGGTCATCGTTCTTACGGAAGACTGGTGTGGAGATGCCATGTTGAACAACCCAGTTTTATTGAAAATCGCTGAAAATACAGGGATGGAAGTTCGCTTCTTACTAAGGGACCAAAATTTAGAACTTATGGATCAATACTTAACAAATGGTACTTCAAGAGCCATTCCGATTTTTATTTTTATAGATGGAGAAGGGGTAGAAAAAGCGGTTTGGGGTCCTAGAGCCTCTGAAATACAAACAATGGTTGATGAACTACGATCAAAACTTCCTGATAAGAATGCTGAAGACTTTGCAGATAAGCAGAAAGAAATGATTACGCAGTTAACAACAGCTTACAAGCAAGATTCCGATCTATGGTCTGTTGTCGCAGGTAGTATTATTGGTGCTTTTAAAAAATAGTGCTAAAAAGAAAATCGAACCAAAAGTAAAGAGAGCTATCAAAAGCTCTCTTTAAATCACATTATTTTCTTTTCGTAGTGATACGATCATCTTTTAATCGATTATCATTAATTTTAAGTTCATTATTTGAAAGGAAGTTTTTAATATTGGTTCGGTGTAGAAAAAGTAGAAACAAAAGAAATAAAGAAAATATAAGTTCATTATCATTACCTGGCTCAATCAAAGAAAATATAAGTAAAGCTACGCCGACAGAAATGCTACCAAAGAAAACATATTTAGATACAAAGATTACGGCAAAAAAGGTTACATAAGCTACCAAAAGCATCCAGAGATTTGAAACTAGTAAAACCCCAGCTGTAGTTGCGATTGCTTTACCACCTCGAAAGTTAGCAAAAATCGGAAAGCAGTGACCGACGACTGCGATTAGCCCAATATGGAGTGGTTCAAGCTCAGTTTGAAAGTATAAAGGTAGTGATGCTGCGACAGCCCCTTTCCCCACATCCACAAGAAGTACAATGATGGCTGCTTTTTTTCCTAATACGCGAAGACTATTTGTCGCACCAGGATTATTGCTGCCATGCTCTCGAATATCAATATTAAAAAACACTTTTCCCACAATTAAGGCTGTTGGAATTGAGCCTATTAAATAGGCTGCCAACAAAATTAGCGAAGTCATATAATCATCCTTTAACAGAAAAATGGAAATGTCCTTATATATAATGTAAACGACAATTCCTATTACATGAAGAGTTTTTTAATAACAGGATAAAAATGTTATTCCGCACCTCCCGATTTGTTTTCAATTGAATTTTACCATATAATGATTCTATCTTTAATAAATTTCCTAATATTTAGATAATTCGGAGGTGAGAATGTGAAAGAAGTAAATTTCGGTCTAGTGGCAAAAAGTTATGCTAAGTCTCGTAATGATATCCCCAGTAATCTTTTTGAAAGTTTTACAATACGAAATATTTTCTTTGAGGGTAAGAGGGTAGTAGATATTGCATGTGGTACGGGTGCCTTAACAAGAAAACTAGACCTGCGAAATGCAGATGTTATTGGAGTAGATCCTTCGATTGAATTAATTAAAGAAGCACAGAATATTAACGCACTTGAATATAAAAACATTCGTTATGAGGTCGGGTCTGCTGAGAAGACCAACTTACCATCAAACGATTTCGATATCGTTACGGTAATGAGGGCTTGGCATTGGTTTAATAGAGAAGAAAGTATTAAAGAGATAAAGAGATTATTGAAGAATAAGGGAATTTTGATCGTAGCGGATTCCGGATTTGTCCCCCCTCATGAAGTAACTGACTTCACTTTTGATGTTTTGAAAAGACATATTCCTGATGGGGTAAAGCCACCTGGTTCTAAAGCAGAGTCCAAGCAAAGAATAAATGGTTTTCCTGTGGAGTGGTTTGACGAATGGAGTAAGAACGAGTTTGATTTGCGAGATTTTTATAAGTTAGATTACAAGGTTCAATTTTCTAACAGTGAATGGTTAGATCGAGTTACCTCTCTATCCTATCTTGCAGGTCTTGAGGAAGAACCAAGGAAAAACATAATAGAAGAACTTCTGAATTTACTAGATACAAAGTTTGGGAAAGATGCTATGCACACAATTCCACATGCTTGTTACGTAAGTATTCTAAAACTACATAAATAATAGACATACATAAAGCTCCCTTTAGTTGAATAGAGGGGGTTTTTAATTTTTTTTATAAGGAAATAAAAATTTTTTTTAAAAAAGGTGTAGGGGTTTTTAATTGTTCCAACGTCTATTAAGGTGGAAGCGGTAGAAAGGGGGAGAGAGACATCAGCGACCATATTCTAATTGAAAAAGTATTAAGTGGCAATGATCACGCATTTCGTCTTCTTGTTGAAAAGTATCGGAACGATTTGTTTCGCACTATTTATGCAGTATTAAGAGATCAAAAAGATGCAGAAGATGCCACCCAAGATGTATTTATTAAAATATATCACTCTCTCCCAAGGTATGAGAATCAAGGTTTTAAAACTTGGATCACTAGAATTGCGGTTAACTATGCGATTGATGTGAAAAGAAAGAAAGATAGACGTCGCGAAGAGATCATAGAGCCTATTGTATATGAATCTCTACCTATAGAAGAGGTAAGGGTAGAGGAAGGAATGATTCTGGAGGAGAAGCTAAAGTTTGTTAGGGAAAAGCTTGATGAGCTTCCTGTAAATTATCGTGAGGTCATTCATGGTTTTTATATTGAAGAAAAAAGCTACCAGCAGATGGCGCAGGAAAATAATGTGGGAGTTAAAACCATTGAAACTAGACTGTATAGGGCACGACATTGGATGAAGAGACATTGGAAGGAGGAAGATTTTTCATGACTCATTACTCATTTGAACAGTGGAAGAAATACGCAAGCGATGAAATAGATGAGAAATCTAGAGAGAGGTATGAAAAACATTTATATAGCTGTGACCTATGTGTAGAAGTCTATTTTCAGGTTGTTTCAGAACTAGAGAACGAGCTTCCTGCTCTATCTAATGAAGACTCCTTTACAGACATCATTATGGAGAAAATTGAAGAGAGTAAAAGTGCTACCCGGATTCATGCTGGGAAAAAGGTACCTTTTTATCAAAGAGCTATTTTTCATTATACACTTGCCGCTGCTATGACGCTTTTACTTACGACAACAGGTGTTTTTCAGTCCATTTCAACCTATGTGGAGAATGTTCAGAGTCCAATCGCTCAGGAAAAAAAATCTTCTGTTACAGAGGGGATAGTAGATAGAACGTTTGCTTGGATGGATTCGATTGAGAAAAGAAACAGGGAGGAAAACAGATAATGCAAAAAAATCCAATCATTGCGTTTTTATTAGCCTTTTTTCCAGGTGGGGGTCTACTCTATTTAGGAAAAATATTTAGAGGTCTCGGTTACTTATTGTCTGAAATATTTCTTGTTGCGTTAACGCTTATTTTAGCTAACAATTGGGCACATAATGAGGCTTTCCTATGTGTTATTTTAGGTGTAATTCTTTACGTAATAAATTTAATAGACACTGCGGTAACGGCGTCTAGATTGCATAAACAGCAAATAGGAAACCAGTCTTTAACTCAAGATGCTCCTATTTCAAATCGTGATTCGGAGAAATTCTATACAACCCTTTTATCATTAATCCCGGGGGTTGGTCATTTCCAATTAGGTTTAATGAATAGAGGAATGACCATCCTAACGGCGTTCTTAGGATTGGGAGTCATGGTGTTCTTCGTATCCATCCTTACCTCAAGAGGCGAATTTCTAATTTTCCTAGCCATACTACCTGTTATTTGGTTCTACAGTTTCTTTGATGCTATGCAGCAAATTAATAAAAAGGAACGTGGTGAAGAGCTTGTTGACCGTAGTATACTGGAAGACTTTGAAATGAGAAGAGAGGATGGGAAAAAGAGCAAATCAATTGCAACATTTTTATCCATTTTTCCAGGCGCAGGACACTTATATCTTGGTTACCAGCGTCGCGGAATACAACTAATGGCAGCTTTCTTATTCTCGATTTACATTTTAGATGTACTAAGATTAGGTATTTTTCTATTTCTAATTCCAATAATTTGGTTTTACAGCTTTTTTGATGGCTTGCAAAAAGCATCTAAATTTGGGCAAGAGCCAATTGAAGATAAGCCAATTATTGAATACTTAATCAATCAGCAGAAATGGATTGGGATTGGTCTAGTATTACTAGGATTATATTATATGACATCCAACATCCTTATTCCCTCTATATCACCAATGCTTTACTCAATGATTGACATCGATTTAAGATATTGGTTTGATCATTACTTTCAAACGGCAATCGTCTGTATTGTCCTCATTGGTGGAGGAATTAAGTTATTGCTAGGTAATAAGAGTAGGAATCAGGAAGGTTTATCTGAGTAACTGTATGAACAGGAAAGGAAGGTGGGTTTACAATGAGAACTTGGCGAGTCGGAACCATTTCAATGGGAATAGCACTGCTATTTCTAGGTATATATTTATTATTTTCACAAATTCTAGGATTAGATATGCTTCATGTGATGATATCTTGGTTGCCAATTATACTTGTCGTACTTGGTATTGAGATATTAGTATATTTATTTTTATCGAGGCAGGAAAAGCCATTACTAAAATATGATTTTTTAAGTATTTTCTTTGTTGGCATTCTTGGAACCCTTGGAATTGCGTTCGCTGTGTTAAATACAACAGGTCTACTAGATATCATGGATGATGTTTTAGGAAGAGAGGAGAAGACTTATGAACTGCCTTCCTTTACAAAGGAAGTTAGTGAGGATATAAAACGAGTAGTTCTCCATACTGAACGCTATCCTGTCACGGTTGAAAGTACAATAGATAAAGAGGTTTCAATGTTCGGAACGTATCGAGCAAGTACGAGTAAAAACAAAGAACTAATATCAGAAGCGGATGACTATGTCTCTGCACTTCAAAAGGGTGACACTTTGTATATAACGATTAAAGGGTTGCCAGAAAATTATAGAGGACCATTTGATTTTTACTCTACTATGGTTGCGACGGTGTTGGTTCCGACCAATGTAAAGTTAGAGGTAACTGGGAATGATAATCCTATTACAATAAAACCGCGCACACTAATGAGTGACTGGAATGTGGAGAGTGCTTCAAGTATCTCCCTTCATTTAGAAAAAAACAGTGATGTAACGGTTTCAGCAGTTGGGATACAAGAGTTGGTTAGTCAGGAGAATGAATGGACTGTAACGTCTGGTCATACAGAGGATTCTAACCCCGAGTTTAATGAGATTGAAGAGGGATATGCGTATCCAGAGGGCAATAACCATTTTAAAAATGCCAGTTACAAAATGGGAAAAGGTACTCATCAGCTAAATATATCCAATAGCTTTAAAGTTAGTTTGAATACGTTAAAGTAACCATTGCCTTTCATTTGATTCTTAGTGTTAACGCTAAGAATCTTTTTATGTTTTAATCAAATTGAAGCTTTCCATTTTCTAATAAAAGGGATATGATATGGGTCGGGCTATTCCATCTTTCCTATAAAATGATAAGGGAGAACTTTAGAAAATTGCGAGCGGCAATTTTTTGGGTTATGATGTTAAAAGATGGAATTGAGTTCGGAAAGAGAGACTACGTTTTGAACAATAAATAACAATCAATATAGTATAGAGACTAAGTAAAATAGGATGATGGATATGAAAAGAGCAAGAATTATTTATAATCCAACCTCAGGTCGTGAGATTTTCAAGAAGCATTTATCTGAGGTGCTCAGAAAACTTGAGGAAGCAGGGTATGAAACATCCTGTCATGCAACGACCGGACCTGGTGATGCAACGAAAGCGGCTGAAATTGCGGTGGAACGCCGATATGATTTAGTAGTAGCTGCAGGTGGAGACGGTACAATTAATGAAGTAGTGAACGGTTTGGCCGAAAAAGATTATCGTCCTAAACTTGGAATTATACCAGTAGGAACAACAAATGATTTTGCAAGGGCTGTACATATTCCGAGGGATATTGAGGTTGCGGTTGATATCATTGTAAAAGGTGATACGATTCCAGTAGATATTGGGCGTATAAATGAGAAATATTTCATAAATATTGCTGGTGGTGGACGTATTACGGAACTTACGTATGAGGTCCCAAGTAAACTAAAGACCATGCTTGGACAACTAGCATATTATTTGAAGGGTGTAGAAATGCTTCCGTCTATTCGAGCTACCGAGGTGAATATTGAATATGATGGAAAGCTTTTTGAAGGGGAAGCGATGCTATTCTTAGTAGGCTTAACTAACTCGGTTGGTGGTTTTGAAAAGCTTGCTCCAGACTCATCTATAAACGATGGAATGTTCTCTTTGCTTATTCTAAAGAAAACAAACCTAGCGGATTTCATTAGGGTAGCGACTTTGGCTATCCGTGGAGAGCATGTGAATGATCCACTTGTCATCTATACGAAAGCAAATCGAATAAAAGTGCATTCAGAAGAAAAGATACAATTAAATTTAGATGGGGAGTTTGGTGGTTTAGTGCCAGCTGAATTTGTGAATTTGTATCGACATCTTGAAGTGTTTGTTCCTATTGATGATATCCGCGATGAGGACCGTCCTGAAAACAGCGCGGTAACCGTAAATGAATAGAACCTTAAAAAGCTAGCCCAGGCTAGCTTTTTTCTTATATAAGTGTAGTTGTTTTAAGAATGTAAATGGTGGATGCTATAATTGGGTAAAGAATGAAACAGTGTCGTGTTATAAAATACGAATTAATGCTTATTGAGTTTTTAAAGGAGCGTGAACATTAATGCGATTTCAAGAATTAAAAACAACTGAAGAGAGGCTCGAATTAATGAGCACGTTATCAGAGCGATTTTCAAAAAGGGCAGCTCCTGTTGATGAAGAAGGGACATTTCCTTTTGATAATCTTAACGATTTAAAGACTTCAGGATATACCGCGTTAACAGTACCTAAAAGATATGGCGGAGAAGAAATATCTCTATATGAGCTAGTGTGTCTTCAAGAATATATTGCAAGAGGAGACGGTTCAACCGCATTGTCCATAGGTTGGCATATGGGAATCATACAGGATCTCGGGGAAAGAAATAGATGGAAAGAATCCATGTTTAAGATGATGTGTGAGGATGTTCGTAATGGAGCCCTTATTAACAATTGCGCATCTGAAAGACAAACAGGAAGTCCAACGCGTGGTGGGAAGCCAACCACTACTGCAGTAAAACAAGGGAAGCACTGGGTGGTCAATGGCCGAAAAACATTCACAACGATGTCTCCCATGCTTGATTATTTTAATGTAACAGCCACCGTAGCTGAAAGTGAGGAAGTCGGTTATTTCTTAATTCCCAGGTCTACTGATGGTGTGGAAATTGAAGAGACATGGGATAGTATCGCGATGAGAGGTACGGGAAGTCATGATTTAGTCCTAAAGGATGTTAAAATCGAAGAGGATTATTTAGTAGAGCGGGTTGAGCCAGGTAACAAGGGTGCATCAGGTTGGTTACTTCACATTCCAGCTTGCTATTTAGGAATTGCCCAGGCAGCTCGAACGTATGCCATTCAGTTTGCAAAAGAATACTCACCGAATAGCATTAAGGGATCGATTATCGATTTGCCAAATGTTCAACAGAAAGTGGGAGAGATGGAGTTTGAGTTAATGAGAGCCCGTCATTTTCTTCATTCTGTGGCAAAACAATGGGATGAAGCGGATGAAGAAGGAAGAAATCGCATGAAGCCTGAATTAGGAGCGGCGAAGCTTGCAGTGACAAACTCTGCCATCGAAGTGGTTGACTTGGCGATGAGAATTGTGGGTGCTAGAAGCCTTTCAGAACAAAATCCTTTACAGCGATATTATCGCGATGTCCGTGCCGGTCTTCACAACCCACCTATGGACGACATGACGATTATGTTACTTGCGAAGAACGCAATCAAATAGTTGTAAAAACTGCTGGTTAAAAGAGAGACCGGCAGTTTTTCTATTTTTATCTGGGGATTTCGTATTTTGTATACAAGTATGTTACAATTTTTCTAGTCAATTTGGACATGTAGATCCGAGTAAAGGAAGAATCTAATGAGTAAAACAATCCCGATTAATAAAAATGATTACATAGATGTAGAGTTTGAGGATTTAACCCATGACGGAGCAGGTGTAGCCAAAATAGATGGTTATCCAATATTCGTACCGAACGGATTGCCTGGAGAAAAGGCGAAAATAAAAGTAATTAAAGTAAATAAAGGGTATAGCTTTGGTCGCTTAATTGAGATATACGAAGAAAGCAAGGATCGAGTAAATGCGCCATGCCCTATTTATAATGAATGCGGTGGATGTCAGCTCCAACATCTTAGTTATGAAGGTCAATTAAGGGCAAAAGAAAAGCAGGTTCGCGATGTACTAACAAGAATTGGAAAGCTCGAGAATGTAAAGGTTCATCCTACTTTAGGGATGGAGGAACCTTGGAGATATCGCAATAAAGCGCAAGTTCCTGTAGGAGAAAGAGAGGGAGGCTTGATTGCTGGCTTTTACCAAAAACGTAGCCATGAAATAATTGATATGCAAGCATGTCTCATCCAACAAGAGATTAATGATAAAGTGGTTCAGGCAGTAAAGGAAATATGTGAGCGTCTTGGAATTTCAGCCTATGATGAACAGCGACATAAAGGGACATTAAGGCATATTATGGCTCGTCATGGGTTAGTAACGGGTGAAGTTATGGTTGTAATTGTAACCAGAACTCAAGACTTACCTCATAAAAATCAAATAATAGAAGAAATAATCTCTCGAATTGATGGAGTAAAATCCATTATTCAGAATGTAAATAGTCGAAAAACAAATGTTATTTTAGGGAATGAAACAAAAGTTCTATGGGGAGAAGAAGTGATTTATGACTATATTGGCAATGTGAAGTTTGCCATATCCTCAAGATCCTTTTATCAGGTAAATCCTGAACAAACAAAGGTATTATATGAGACAGCTTTGCAATATGCAGACTTAACCGGTGAAGAGAATGTTATTGATGCCTATTGTGGAATTGGAACGATATCACTCTTTTTAGCGCAAAAGGCTAAGAAGGTTTATGGAGTAGAAATTGTCCCTGAAGCCATCGAGGATGCGAACCGTAACGCGATGTTAAATGATATCTCTAATGTTGAATTTGCTGTTGGTGAGGCAGAGGTCGTAATTCCGAAGTGGTATAAGGAAGGGGTTACGGCGGAAGTATTAGTAGTCGATCCGCCGCGAAAAGGCTGCGATGAAGCACTTCTACAAACCATTATTGATATGAAGCCAAAGAAAGTTGTGTATGTATCGTGTAATCCGGCAACATTAGCTAGGGATTTACGAATCCTAGAGGATGGGGGCTATAAAACGGTTGAAGTACAGCCAGTTGATATGTTCCCGCATACGACGCATTGTGAAGCTGTTGCGAAATTGATCTTAAAGTGAGGAAAATAAAAAAACCTATCATGTCTAGCTAATTAAAGGGACATGATAGGTTTTTCGTTTACTAGCTAAGAAAGTATAAGTTTTTCAAGTTAGATTGGTGTCTAGCTCCAGCGCCTAGCGCCTAGTAAACTTCACCCCATCTCCTTACGATAAGTCAACATCGAATCGCTACGCTCTCCGTGTTTCCTTTATCTCATACGATGGGCCTCCAGTTTATACGGCGCTTAGCAAGGCGCTTGCGCTTTTCTTATAGATTACGATTTTTAAACAATAAGTAGATGAAGTAAGGTGCTCCAATAGCAGCAGTAAAAACACCTGCTGGTATTTCTAATGGCGTTGCTATCGTTCTTCCTATTAAATCTGCCACTATAACTAATAAACCACCAATTAACGCGGATGTCGGAAGTAGCGCTCCGAATGCAGAACCAACTAAATTACGAGCAATGTGAGGAGCCATTAGACCAACAAACCCAATACCTCCAGCAAAAGCAACGGCTCCACCGGTTAACGCAGTACTAATTAATAGTAATGTAAAACGATCTTTTTGTACTCTGCTCCCGGCACCCTTTGCTAACTCTTCCCCAAGCTCTTGAATATTAAGCTTTTGCGCTAATACAAAACTTATAATTAATAGTACAGAAGCCCATGGTACTAAAATTTTAACATTTGACCAGTTTGAGCCATACACCGTTCCGGTAATCCATATATTTGCCTGACTAGCTTGAAAAATAGGCCCCATAATCATCAATGTGGTGGTAAAAGCTTGAGTTAGGGCAGCGATACCAATACCAATTAACACTAGCCGGATAGGCGATACACCATTTTTCCAAGATAAAAAGTAAACAAGTAAAGCAATCGTTGTTGCTCCAATGAAAGCTGCTAAAGGCAACCAATGGATACTGATGGTTAGAGAATTATTGCTGTCACTAAACAAGGCTAAAAATCCTACTACAGCAACAGACGCCCCACCCGTAATACCGATAATATCAGGGGAGGCAAGTGGATTTCTAATAATTCCTTGTAAAATCGCACCTGCAACGGCTAAGCTCATACCAGCGAATAATGCAACGATGATCCTTGGCAAACGGAATTGATTAACAACGAGAGAATGCATATCCGTACCTTTACCAAATAAAGTCTTGATCACTTCCAATGGGGAAATCTTCATATCTCCCATGCCTGTACTAATAATAAACGCTGCCAAAGTAGCAATAAAAAGAGCAATCGTAACAAGTAATGCTTTCTGATCAATTAGAAAGGATATAACACCTTTTATACGAAGGGTTTTATATTTCTTCATTATTTAGATATCCCCCTTCTTGCGATGTATATAAAGAACGGCGTTCCAATGATTGCTGTCATAACACCAACTGGAACTTCTTCAGGCATAATAATATAGCGCGCACTAATATCGGCCCAAATAAGAAGGGAACCACCAATGATCGCGCAGTAAGGGATAACCCAGCGATGATCGATCCCAACCAATGATCTAGCTAAATGTGGAACAACGATGCCAATAAAGCCAATTGGTCCGGCTACTGCAACTGATCCTCCAGCTAATACAACGATGATAAGTGCAGAGATAATTTTGATAAGTCCTGTTTTTTGTCCTAATCCCTTCGCGACATCTTCTCCCATGGAAAGAACATTCACTTTACTAGCAATGATCATTGAAGCGATCCATGCAACTGCTATATAAGGTAAGACACCATAAAGCAGTTCTAGCTTTCTACCTTGAACAGAACCAGCTAACCAAAATAATACTTCCTCTAATGCTCGTTCATTCAATACAAGTAATCCTTGTGTAAAGGAAGAAAACAAGGCTGCCATGGCTGCTCCTGCTAGTGTGAGCTTCATTGGAGTTAATCCTTCTCGACCTAATGAACCAAGAAAATAAACTGCAAAGGCTGCAACAGCGGCTCCTAAGAAAGCAATCCAAGTAAAAGATTGCATGGAACTTATACTAAAAACTGAAACGGCAACAACGACAAAGAATCCAGCTCCGGCATTGACTCCTAGAATTCCTGGGGAAGCCAATGGGTTTTTTGTAAGGGCTTGCATCAATGCACCTGCAATTGCAAGGCTTGCTCCTACTACGGCTGCAATTAGAGCTCTCGGAAGCCGAACGGATTGAATAATAATATGCTCATTCGAACCATTAAAATTTCTAAAAGCCTCAATCGCCATCTTTAGAGTCGTATCGGTGTACCCGTAAATAATACTAGCAATCATACTTAATAGTAAGAAAATAGCTCCTATACAAAGTCCGACTATTTTTAACCTATTTGTTTTTAAAATCATTATGAAAACTCCTCAAAGTTTAGCAGCTACATTGAAAATAGCCTTTTTCATAGATAATTTGATTCTTATAAATTCTATACTCAATATTCTATTATTTTATGTTTGGGTCTAGATGTCAATGATTTTGAGAATCATTTTCAATTTTTATGACAGTGTTGTGAAAGGGTATTGACTATTGGTGAAATATGAATTATTCTCGTAAATGTAAATGATAATCATTACCGATTACGGAAGGGGAAAACAACCTTGTTTAAGAAGCTTAATGCAAAATCTATACTTACACTTTTATCTCTTATGCTAGTATTTTCTTTAATTCTAACTGGTTGCGGCCAAGGAGAAAGTAAAGAAGAAGCTGCACAAACGGAAGAAAAGTCAGATACAGGATCTGAAACAAACAAAGAAGAAGCAACACCAGCGTCTTACACAGTTGAACATGCTATGGGTACAACTACAATCGAAGGAACACCTGAAAAAGTCGTTATTCTTACAAATGAAGGTACAGAAGCATTGCTATCTATGGGAGTTAAGCCAGTAGGAGCAGTAAGTTCTTGGTCACCTGCTGAAGGTTCAGACTTCTATGCACATATTAAAGATCAAATGGAAGGTGTTACAGCAGTAGGGCAAGAAAGTAGCGTTAACTTGGAAGCAATTGCAGCGTTACAACCTGATTTGATCATTGGTAACAAGCTACGTCAAGAAGAAATCTATGAGCAATTAAACAAGATTGCACCAACAGTTTTTGCTGAAACGCTTAAAGGCGATTGGAAATTAAACTTTGAATTATATGCAAAAGCATTAAATAAAGAGGCTGAAGGTCAAAAAGTAATGGCTGATTTTGACGCGCGTGTGGCAGAAATCAAAGAAAATGCTGGCGACAAGCTAACTACTGAAATCTCTATTATTCGTTTTATGGCTGATCACGTTCGTATTTATCTAAAAGATACTTTCGCAGGAACTATTTTAGAGCAAATCGGTTTTGCACGTCCTGAAGCACAAAATGTAGAAGACTTTATGATTAAAGCTGGTAAAGAGCAAATCCCTCAAATGGAAGGGGACATCATTTTCTACTTTACTTATGCACCACCAGGAGAGACTGATGCACTTAACAACGAAGAGGAATGGTTAAAAGATCCTTTATTCCAAAACTTAGAAGCTGTTAAAGCTGGAAACATTCACAAAGTAGATGACTCAATTTGGAACACTGCTGGTGGAGTAATTGCAGCTAACCTTTTCTTAGATGATCTTGAAAAATTCTTTTTAGAACAGTAATTTTTAAGTAGAGCTGGAGATGATTCCAGCTCTATTTTTATGTTATGGATTTTTTTAGGATTGATGGGCAATTAACTTAGCTAATTGAGGTAAACTATATAGTGTTAGAATCTTAACCAACTACATAACAGAGATAAAGATTTATAAGGAGAAGTTATGAACAATTATAAAATGGTGATTCAATATGATGGAGGTCGTTATCGAGGCTGGCAGAGGCTCGGGAACGATGATAATACAATTCAAGGAAAGATAGAAAATGTTCTATCCGAAATGGTTAGAAGAAAGATTGAGATTTTTGGTAGTAGCAGAACAGATGCAGGGGTTCATGCTTTATATCAAGTGGCTAACTTTAAGATGAGTGAGGACTTAGCGGAATCAGATATTAGGGAATATCTATACAGATATTTGCCAAGAGATATTAGTGTCATAGAGGTTGAGAAGGTTCATGATCGTTTTCATGCTCGATATAACGCGAAGGAAAAGACATATCTGTACAAGATTTGGAATAAAGAATATACAAATCCTTTCATGAGAAAGTACAGCATGCATGTTGACAAAAAATTAGATATATCAAAAATGAAAAAAGCAGCTCAGTTTTTTATAGGTGAACACGACTTCACTTCGTACTCGAATGCAAAAAGTAAGAAAAAATCGATGGTGCGAAAAGTAAATAGTATTGATATAGAAGAAGTAGAAGGCTTTATTGAAATTAAGATTAATGGGAACGGTTTTCTCTATAATATGGTGAGAAAAATTGTTGGAACGTTGATAGAAGTTGGTCTGGGAGAAAAAGAAGCAGAAAGCATTCCTGGAATTATTGAATCGAAGGAGAGAGTGCAGACTGGCGGAATGGCAGAGGCTGGTGGGTTGTATCTTGTAGATATTGAATTTTAATTGTGCCTATCTTTGTCTCAATCAGACGAAGATAGGCTTTTTTCATTTGGCAAGTTTAACTTTATGTCCTAGGGCAAAACTGTTAGGGGTCAAAACTTCTGCTTCAAGGGAGGGAAGATACTTTCATAATGAATAAACTATGGCGCAAATTAAAGAACAGTCTTTGGTTATTACCGAGTATATATAGTGGAATTGGATTAATCTTAGCAATTATAACTGTTATGTTTGATACTTACTTCATAAAAGATTACAGGGAGTTTGTACCTGACATCTTGCTTACAAGTGTAGATCTCGCAATAAAAATATTAGCTACTTTAGCCTCTGCGCTGTTAACGATGACGACCTTTACATTTTCGATTATCATGGTTGTGTTAACGACCTATTCCTCTCAATTCTCACCAAGAGCACTTCCCAATTTCATGACCGAAAAAACTACAATGAGGGTACTTGGAATTTTTCTAGGTGGCTTTATCTATTCCATCTATAGTCTTCTATTTATGAGGAAATCCATCGGGAATGAGTACGTAATTTCAGCAGCGGTCGGAGTCCTTTTTACGATTGTATGTTTGTTGTTCTTTATTCACTTTATCCACTATATCGGGAAGTCCATTCAGGTGGATTATCTGATTGAAAAACTAACGAAAGAAACATACGAATGTAGTCAGGCGTTGAAAAAGCAGTTGAAGGGCAAGAGGCTGGCTATTAGCAACGATTTTGAAATAGAGTTGGGATTTAATAAATCCTGCTACTGTAAAGAGGCCGCCTATCTTCAAATGGTGAATACAGAAGAACTTGTCTCTTTTGCTACTAAAAATAACCTATTTATAAAATTCCATCACAAAATAGGGGAGTTTGTTTCTGAAGGTAAAGTGGTATTTACCGTTTATCGTGATAATGGGAGTGTTGATGATCAGCTTTTAGAAACGTGTAAAAAACACATAACACTAGCTCAACAAAGAAACACCTCTCAGGACCTTTCCTATTCTGTTCAAAAGTTAGTAGAAATTGCTTTGAGAGCAACTTCCCCTGCAATCAATGACCCTTTCACCGCGAAGCACTGTATTAGGAATATCGGAAAGGTACTAGCAGAGATAAGTCCTTTATTAGAGGGGAACCTGCTTTTTAAAGATGAAGAAGACAAACCAAGGGTCTTTATAGCAATGGAAAGTTTACAAAATCTCCTCTACTTTAGCTTTTATGAATTTGAGGTAAAGAGTAGAAAAGACTTACCGATATTGGGGGCTATTCTGGATGCATTGATTTTAACAGCACAGAATAGCTCTGTTGAGAACAGGGAGGTAGTGTGGGGTTTTCTTGACTATATTACTTATTATTTTCATGAGGATATGGATTTACATGAGCTGGATGAGGAGTATCTACGGGTGAAGAAGGGGATGTTGTTTGGGGTGACGCATAATGAAGTTTCAACATAACTTTCCATTAAGAAGGAGGCTTGCTTAAAAATTTTAATAGGCAAGCTTCCTTTTTATAGCATACCATCCCTGTTTCTGATTCCACGTGTTTCTATCATCACTTATTTTCCAAGATACAAATTGATATTTTGCGTTAACTCCGTAAGCCCATTCTCCCGATACACAAACGTCTCCGTACAGCATTCGTTCGTATGATAGGCACTAATTAAGCCTGCAGTACGAAGCATCATAACATGATGGTGGACCGTACTTTTCGAAAGTTCAAAACGTTGCTGAATTTCTGTAAAAGTTTTAGGTCCTTCCTTCACAAGCTTTAATATACGCAATCGATTCTCATCAGAGAGGGCTTTTGTTAAGCGCACAAGCTTTTTAGACGGCTGTTCAGAATCTTTCTCTGGTAAATCAACAGGGTACATGACATGAACCATGTTCTTGTATTTATAAATCGTAATGAGCGGATTTATGTGATAAGAAGGAATTAAAATCACTTGTTGCAATCCTTTGTAGTCCTCTATACGAACCCCACCGGAAACTTGATCCACAAATGAAACAGAATCTACCTCTTTTTCTTTCCCGTCCCATTCATTAATAGACTGTCTCAAGGTTTTAATGATGATGGGGTCTAAATCATTAAAATATACACTATTCCATTTTGAAATTAATTCAATATATTTATCTCGTAGGGAACTTAGGTCTGCTGGTAGTACCTCAGAGTAATAGGAAAACAGCCTCTCGTATAGCTGTCCAGGATCTAGCGATCGAAGCCATTTTACAAATGCTTCAACATCGTCCTTAACCGGGGATTGCCATATTAATAGAGACAAGTAATTAAAACAAGGTAAGTTCTTCGGACTCCCTAAATCTACTTTGTGTTCATCTAATTTTTCCTGTACGGCATTCACCCATTCAGTCCCCAATTCTACATTTTTAATGGACTTTTTTGTTAAAAATAACTCTAGGCTATTCATTAATTCATATAGTGGAGAAAATTCAAAATCTACTCTATATCCCATGTGTTTTCACTTCCCGTACGCAAATGCTACTGCTATTCTATCATATTAGAAAAAAATAATAAAAGTGGAAATTAGTTGTAATTTTAAAATAATCATTTATAATGAACAATATAAAACGTTCGATATAAATAGAACAATAAAAATCATAATATAAATGTAGAGGTGTACTACTATGAATGTGTTAGTTATATATGCACATCCCAATCCCAATTCATATAATTCAAGTTTAAAAGATGCTGCAGTAGAGGCTTTAATAAAGAAAGGTGCAAAAGTTACCGTTTCTGATCTTTATGCGATGAACTTCAATCCTGTCGCACAGCTAAGTGATGTCAGGGTTCCTCAAGATTTGTCGACAGTTCCTAAAGACCTTCAGTTAGAAAGAGAAAAGGTAGAATGGGCTGATTACATCATCTTTCAGTTTCCGATGTGGTGGACATCAGCACCTGCGATTATAAAAGGCTGGTTTGACCGGGTTTTCGCGGCTGGTTTTGCATATGGTCCTGGAGTGTATAACCACGGGAACTTAAAAGGGAAGAAAACGATGCTGTCTATCACAACCGGAGGTAAACATCTAGAGAATTATGGAGTTAACCGACTAAAGGGTGAAATGGACGAGAGGTTATTTAACATCCACCATGAAATTCTGTATTTTACGGGTATGACAGTACTTGAACCGTTTATTGTCCCGAGTGGTGTTAGTGAAGAAAAGAGAAAAGAATTCATTGAACTTATAAAAGAGAGAATGACACATCTAGAAAGAGTCCCAATGATTCCGTTCCCTGCTCTAGAAGATTACGAAAATGGTAATCTTACTAAGAAAGAGGAAGCAACCGTATCATAATGGAAAAAGCAATTACTAAATAAGTATGGGCTCAAAAGTTTACATATAAAGGAGAATGAATCATGTTAGCAATCACCGTAAATCCAAAATTAAAAGGTTCCATAAACCTTGAAGAGATGCCAATGCCTAAAATTGGTCCAAATGAGGTTTTAATAAAAGTGAAAACAGCGGCTCTAAATCACCGTGATATATACGTGAACAATGAGTGGCGTGCATTAAAGGATATTGAGAAATTAATTGCAGGTGGAGATGGGGCTGGGGTAATCGCTAAAGTTGGAAGTGAAGTACAGGGTTGGTCAGAAGGTGATGAAGTGATGCTTAATCCTTATGACATGAAAAATGACCTATTTCTTGGAGGACCAACAGATGGTACTTTTGCAGAATATGTGAAATTTTCAGCTGACCACATTTTAAGAAAACCAGATTATCTAAGCTTTGAAGAAGCAGCTCCCGTCCCTCTAGCTCTAAGTACAGCATGGGGGACAGTTGTCACGCAAGGAAAAATTAAATCGGGCGAAACTGTACTTATCCAAGGAATTGGTGGGGGAGTAGCGTTGTTTATCCTTCAGTTAGCCCTTATAAAAGGTGCAAAAGTAATTGTAACATCAGGGTCTGATGAGAAAATTCAACGAGCAATGGAACTGGGAGCTATAGCTGGTTTCAATTACAAATCGGAAAACATTGCTGAAAAAGTAATAGAGTTCACAGATGGACGTGGAGTTGACGTAGTCGTTGATAGCAGTGGGAAGAATTCTATTCCGAGTAGTATAAAATCTCTAGCAAAGAACGGTAGATTACTTGTATTTGGATCTACAACGGGTGGCATCGATTGGAATGAATTGAAAAATAAAGATTTCTTTGTAGAAACAGGAATGGTACCACAAACAGATTTAGAAGAAGCCCTCACGTTTTATGCAGAGCACAAACTAAGACCTATTTTGTCTAAGAGCATATACCGTTTTGAAGAATACAAGGAAGCATACATTGAGCTTGAAGAAGCAAGGCAGTTTGGGAAGATCGTAATACGTATTTCAGAATAAAGGAAAGAACATAATTGATTTCAACAACATAAAAACAGCTACTAAAAAGTAGCTGTTTTTATGTTCTGTCGCAGGAACTTCATGAGCTTTTGGAATGGCACTTGCCTGTTTAATCGGCTCTCTGTAACCCACAAACAAGATTATTTTATTAACCCTTTAGAAGTAAGAAATTCTCTTGCTACCACTTCATAATCTTCACCATCGATATCTACCCTTGCGTTCATTTGCTGCATGTCTTTTTCGGTAATTTGTCCTGCTAAGCCGTTTAATGTTTCCTCAAGATCAGGATATTGATCTAGTACTTCCTGTCTAATGACAATAGCTGCATCATAACGAGGGAAGAAACCAAGATCATCTACTGTTGTTTGAAGATTGGATCGTTCAATTCGGCCATCTGTTGTAAAGGCCGGGATAACATCCACATCTCCTTGAATCAACGCTTGGTACATGACATTTGGATCAAAACTATCTGTTTTTGAAAAATTAAACGAATAAGCTTCCTTAAAAGCATCATATCCATCACCTTGACGCTCGTAAAATGCATGAGGTGCTCCGAAAGAAAGATTTTCAGATAACGCAGCAATATCAGAGTATGTTTCAGCATCAAAATCAGCATCTTCTGTATAAGCTAGAGTATAGTTGTTTTCAAATCCTAGCGGTTTTAGCCAAGTAGATTGATAGCGTTCTTCATAGCCTTCTTTTACTCGGTTAAATATGCTCTCACTAGATTCTCCTTCTTCAGCTTGTTCACCTAATACGGCTTCCAAACCTGTTCCTGTATATTCTACATACATATCAATCTCTTCATTTTCAAGTGCTGGAGTCAAAATAGATACTTCACCTAATCCGTCTTGAAGGTCAACATCATAGTCTGTGTTTTCTTCAATATGTATAGCAAGCAGCTGTGAAAGGATATATTGCTCTGTCCAGTTTTTACCTGAAACCACGATTGGATCTTTTGCTGTTTCTCCAGCTTGCTTAGCATTGCAGGCAGTTAATAAAAGTGTCACAACGATCAAAATAGCTACGTAGAATTTTTTGTTCCTCAACTTCATTCCTCCTCAATTCGATTTAATTCCTTTAGGTGTAACCTTTTTTTCTATTAATTTTAAAATAAAATCTAAAAATAACGCGAGTAATGCAACAGGGATAGCGCCTGCTAAAACAAGACTATTATTCCAAGATTGCAAGCCTCTCCAAATGACATCTCCAAGTCCTCCGGCTCCTACAAAAGTGGCTAGGGTAGCAACACCAACTGTTAAAACCGTTGCTGTTCTTATTCCGGCCATCATGTATGGAAGAGAAAGGGGCAGTTGAATCTTCCAAAGAATTTGGCGTGAAGTCATTCCCATTCCTTCGCCTGCTTCAATAATTCCTTCCTCCACCCCTGTGATTCCTGTATACGTGTTTCTGAGAATAGGAAGGAGAGCGTATATAATGAGTGCAACTAAAGCCGTAACTGTTCCAATTCCTAATAGGGGGACAAGAAAGCCGAAGAGAGCAAGACTAGGGATGGTTTGTAAAACAGCCGTGATTCCTATGTACAACTCAGCAACTTTTCTCTTTCTAGATATATAGATTCCTAGAGGTAAGGAAATACAGACAGCGATGAGGATTGCTAGAAAAGATATGAAAAGATGTTCAATGGCACTTTCGAGAATTAGGTCCTGCCTAGAAACGACCGTGTCCCAAAATACTTGTAGAGCCTTCATCTACTCCACCATCCTTTTTAAACCTGCAAGCTCTTGTAGTAACTGATTTTTCTCTATCTTTCCTTTTGGAAGACCATTCTCGTCGACCATAATGATGGTTTCTGCTTCTTTCAACAGCATAGTATGTGCTACTTTCTGTAAAGATGACTGATAAAATAGAGTAGGAAAAAGATTGTTTGAATCCTCATCAAAAAATGGTTGCATAATCGCTGAGGCTTGAAGTTCTTCTTTGTTTATTAGAGTCTGTCGAACTCTATCCTCACCAATGAAGGAGCGAACAAAATCATTTACTGGATTTTCAAGTAGTGTACGAGGAGAGGCAATTTGCTCAATACTTCCAGCTTTCATCACAATAAGCTCGTCAGCAATTTTAAGGGCTTCATCCATGTCATGGGTTACGAATACGATGGTTTTATGTATGTTTTTTTGGATAAGCTTCAATTCATCTTGGAGCTGTTCTCTACTAATGGGATCGAGGGCACTAAAAGGTTCATCCATTAAGATAATCGGAGGATCGCCGGCCAATGCTCTTATAACCCCAATCCGTTGTTGTTGTCCTCCACTAAGCTCTAAAGGATATCTTTTTTTAAAAATATGTGGATCTAGACCTACCATATCTAATAAATCATCTACTTTTTTCTCGTAATCTTCCTTCTTCCAACCTTTTAATTTTGGAACTAACGAAACATTCTCTTCTATGGTCATATGTGGAAGTAATCCAATTCGTTGGATAACATAACCAATATTTCGCCTCAGCTCGACTGCATTTTCATTAGAAATGTTATTCCCATTAATCGTTATTTCACCAGAAGAAAGAGGGATAAGCTTATTTATCATTTTCATAGTAGTTGTTTTACCACATCCACTTGGACCAATTAATGTAACTAAGTTTCCCGTTTTAACGGTAAATGAAACATTGTCAACCGCGACCGTTCCATCCTCAAAGGTCTTGGTAACATTATTAAATGTAATCAACCTTCTCACCTCCTAAAAAATTTCCAAAAGTAATGGCTAAGTACACTTATTTTATAAATAGTCTGATTGAGAGTCAAAGATTTAGGGTTACCTAAGGCTTTCTAAAAATTTGAGTTTTATATATAGAGAGGTGTGGAATGAGAGAAGAAGAGGACAAGTTTAATTCAAAGTTATGGAAGGAGAAAGTGAGAAATGAAAGCATTATATTTAAATACATCTTTAAAAAAGAGTGATCAAGAGTCAAACACAAGTGCGCTCATAAATGAGTCATGTAATTGGGTAGAGGAAAATGGAATTGAGACGGAAGAGTTAAGAATAGCAGATTACAATATCGCCTTTGGAATGGAACCTTATATGGGTAAAGGTGATGATTGGCCAGATATTTTCCAAAAAGTGAAGGAAGCAGATATTGTTGTGATTGGAACTCCTATATGGCTTGGGGAAAAGAGTAGTCTTGCAACGTTAGTGATGGAGCGGCTTTATGCATCTAGCTCAGAAACGAATGAAAAAGGACAATCTCTCTATTATAACAAGGTTGGAGCAGCCCTTGTTACAGGAAACGAAGATGGAGCAAAGGAATCTGCAAAATCTCTTCTCTACGGACTTCAGCATATCGGTTTTACAATTCCTCCAAATGTAGATGCCTATTGGGTGGGGGAAGCTGGACCAGGGCCTTCCTACTTAGATGAGGGAAAAGAAAATAAATTCACACAAAATAGTACTAAAACCCTTTCTTATAATATTGTTCATTTTGCTAAATTGTTGGCAGACCATCCCATCCCTGCAGAAGGAAATTTATTATAAAGCATAGTTTCATGTCTCCTTGATTGGAGCTTTATGATTTCATGACTCCCTTAATGACCTATTCGATGATTACAGTCACTTACGTAATATGACTAACATTTTTTATGATTATCTCAACAGGAAATAAGGGGAGGATTTAAAAGTGGAATTAAAGACTAAGTCTATTGTTAAGAAAAAGAAACCTATATGGAAAAAGATATTCATTGGTTTTGTTAGTATCATTTTATTAGTACTTGCTTTCGGAATTTCATATGAGGCGATTGCAAGTTATCAAGGAATTAAAAAATATCCAGCGGAAGGAAAGTTAGTAGATGTTGGTGACTTTAAGCTTCATATCAATAAGATGGGTGAAGGAAAACCAACCATCATATTGGAAGCAGCAAGTGGGGCATCAAGTACTATTTGGAAAGACATACCAGAGGAATTATCAGAGATTGGAACAGTTGTAACTTATGACCGTGGCGGATATGCTTGGAGTGAAAAGGCAACGACAGAGCGAACTGGTGAAAATATTGTAAATGAACTTTATACCGCATTAAAGGAAGAAGAAATTGAAGGTCCATATATCGTTGTTGGTCACTCTTTAGGGGGGATGTATGCAAGATTGTTTGCTCAAACCTATAAAGAAGAAGTGGCAGGAGTTGTTTTAGTAGACAGCAGGCATGAGGACTATTCAAAGGAAACGAACCCAATTATTGAAGCTGCAGGGCATGATCCAGCTTTGATGGGTATGCCATCTAAAACTCTTATTAATCTATTAAAGGTAACAGGAGTTGTTCGTCTATTAGGAGAATCCGATACAAGGGAAGAGCAGATAACCATGAACATTGAAGGGCGCTCAAAATTCTTTCATGCAAGGGAAGATGAGCTAAGGAATATTGATCAGGTAGAAGACAGTATCCGAAATCACTCTTTAGGAGATATTCCTTTGACTATTATGACACATGGTATACCAATCGACTCAACCCCATTTGGGATTTCGAAAGAAAACAGTGATAAAATGGAGGAAATTTGGCAGGAGCAACAAAAGCAAATGCTGAACTTATCAACCAATAGTGAATTGATTGTTGCTGAAAATAGCGGTCACTTTATTATTCATGATGAACCAGAGCTAGTCATTAATGAGATAAAAGAGATGGTTGGAAAAATAAAATAAATTTAAGGTTTGGAACCGTTTACATTCTACTGTGCGGATGTTATTATTAGCTTAATAATTAAATATAGATCACATGTTACTGATACGATCAGGCATGGTGGTAAAAATATTAGGTGTTTAAACCTTCTATTGATACCCCCATGCCTTTTTTGCTTAGTTTTTTCTACATCGGAAATCTTCCAAATAAATATTTTACAGTTTAGTATAATTCACACTCAATAAACTTATGATTAAGTAAGGCTCGTTTATCTTTAAGGAGCTTTTATAAAAGGAGTAGTCAAAAATGGTATTTAATTTATTTAAAAAAGCAAAATTAGAAATATATTCTCCGGTTAATGGTGAAGTCATTCCACTAGAGCAAGTTCCAGACCCTGTTTTTAGTGAAAAAATGATGGGGGAAGGCGTAGCAGTCATGCCGACTGAGGGAAATGTATATGCTCCTGTAGATGGAACAATTATTCAAGTTGCACCTACGAAACATGCAATTGGAATCTCTGCTAAAGATGGCTCGGAAATATTAATTCATGTAGGATTAGAAACAGTTGCTTTAAAGGGTGAGGGCTTTCAGGTTGCTGTTGAAGTTGGAGAGAAGGTTTCAGTGGGAAGCCTTTTAATGGAGGTTGACTGGGACATTGTTAAATCAAAAGCAAAAAGCTCTGTCATACCAATCGTCATAACGAATAGTCATGAAGATAGTAAACAGTATACGATTACAGATGAGAAGAATGCTATATCGGGTAAAACCGTTATTTTGACAACTTCCGGTAAATAATGAGCAAACAAGGAGATGTCTTCCGGTGAAAATTACGAAAATCCTAAATAATAATGCTGTGGTTGTAAAGGATGGAGAAGAAGAAAAAATCGCAGTTGGTGCAGGAATTGCTTTTAACAAAAAGCGAAATGATATCGTTAATCCGCACAAGATTGAAAAGTTATTTGTAACGAAAGAAAATGACAAGCTTGAACAACTGCTGAGCAGAATTCCGGAAGAACATTTTACTATATCGGAAGAAATCATTTCATATGCAGAAGAATATATAGGGACTAAGCTTAATGAACGTATCCATATCGTTCTAGCTGATCACCTTTCTTTTGCGATTGAAAGAGAAAGAGATGGTATACAGTTAAAAAATAAACTGTTACACGAAATTAAAATCCTTTATAGAAAGGAGTATGAAGTTGGGTTATGGGCTGTAGAGCATATTAAAAAGCAATGCGATGTTGAAATGCCTGTGGATGAAGCAGCTTTTATAGCCCTTCATATTCATACAATGAAGCTTCAGGGAGGTGATGTCCGCGAAACAGTAAGACAAACCACGATTGTTAGAGATATGGTTCAGATGATTATGGAGTTTTTAGGAATCAAGGTTAAAGAAGATGATCTTTCTTACCAACGTCTTGTTACACATTTAAGGTTTGCTTTAACAAGAACGAATTCTTATGAGCACCACACAATGGATGACGAAATGTTAGAGATGATTCAAAAGAAGTTTTCTCTATCGTATCGATGTGCAACTGAGGTTGCTAAGGAACTGTTAGATGCACATGGAGTGAGTTTACCTAGTCATGAGCTAGGCTATATTACCCTTCATATTGAAAGACTTAGAAAACAGTAGGAAATGCCATAATTATTTTATTTACAAAATTATATTTTATAAGTAAGAACTTTTTTATCGTTTATTATTCTGAATATTCAAACTTATAGTTTTTGAGATTTATAACATTTGATAGGAGTGATTCGAGATGATGAAATACTTGCAAAAAATTGGTCGCTCATTAATGCTACCTGTTGCGGTATTACCAGCAGCAGCAATACTAATGGGGATTGGTTACTGGATTGACCCTTCTGGATGGGGTGCGGGAAGCCCGGTTGCTGCATTTTTAATTAAAGCTGGTGCTTCCATTATTGACAATATCCCAATTCTTTTCGCAGTGGGTGTTGCACTCGGAATGGCAAAGGATAAAGACGGATCGGCGGCACTAAGTGGTTTAGTGGCTTATCTTGTAACGACGACCCTACTATCCTCTGGATCAGTTGCGATGCTTCAAGGAATTGATGTGGCTGAAGTAGATGCGGCTTTCGGAAAAATCGGAAATGCTTTTGTAGGTATTCTTTCGGGGTTAATTGCAGCATCCATGTATAATCGATTTAGTCATGTGAAGCTACCAGATGCATTAGCTTTCTTTAGTGGAAAACGACTAGTTCCAATCATGACAGCAGTTTCCATGTTAGTAGTTTCAGGAATTTTATTCTTCGTATGGCCAGTTATCTTTACAGGATTGGTTTCTTTCGGAACAGCAATTAGTGAATTAGGCGCTGCAGGTGCAGGGTTATATGGATTCTTTAATAGATTATTAATTCCAACTGGTCTACACCATGCATTGAACTCAGTATTCTGGTTTGATGTAGCAGGAATCAATGATATTGGTAAGTTCTGGTCTGGTGAAGGAGAAAAAGGTATTACAGGTATGTATCAAGCTGGTTTCTTCCCAATCATGATGTTTGGTTTACCAGCAGCAGGTTTAGCTATGTATCATACAGCTAAAACAAAAAGAAAGAAGCAAGTTGCTTCTCTAATGTTAGCAGCTGGTTTTGCTTCATTCTTTACAGGGGTAACAGAACCTCTAGAGTTTGCTTTCATGTTCGTTGCACCAATGCTTTATGTAGTTCACGCAGCTTTAACAGGTATCTCATTAGCAATCGCGGCTACATTCCAATGGACTGCAGGATTCGGGTTCAGCGCTGGATTAGTCGACTTTGTTCTAAGTTCAAGATTACCACTAGCTAACTCACCTTACATGCTATTGGTTCAAGGTTTAATCTTTGCTGTCATCTACTATTTCTTGTTCCGCTTCTTAATTACGAAGCTAAACTTAATGACTCCAGGTCGTGAAGAAGATACAGAGGAAGGTGAAGTTGGTACAATTACTTCATCTAAGGATCGCTTTGCAACAATGGCAGCCAAGATTTATGAAGGCTTAGGCGGAGACGCTAATGTAACGTCGGTTGACAACTGTGTTACACGTCTACGAGTAGAAGTTAAGAATATGGATGCGGTTGATCAAAAGAAGATTAAGGAAACAGGTGTCCCTGGAATTAAAGTAATGGGACCAACTAGTATCCAAGTAATTGTTGGAACACAAGTTCAGTTTGTTGCAGATGAAATAGAGAAAATACGAAAATAATGTACGTAAGAAGAGACACTTGGGTTCCAAGTGTCTCTTCTATTTCAGAATAAGTTTAAATTTAAAGGTTAATCTGTAATCGTTATAATAGGAGGACTTTGAAGAAATTCAGCTAAATCGGTTGCATCCTCAACTAGAGCTTTTCCCGCATCTGAATACTAATTAGATATCTAAAAGCTCTGTTTCGAGTGTCCATTCTAGACGCCTAACCCATTCCTTCTGAACCTCAACAGGGGCTTTCATAACGCGATGTAAAACCTTCCAAACTTTATATACACAGTAGGCTTTTAATACATCTGGAGAAAGATGAACAGGGCGGTGTGTTAAGTATTCATTTAAAAACAAAGAATTTAAAGAACTAGCTAGTTTTGGATAGTGAAGCTTGGTAAACCAACATACCCAACCTATGTCAGTAAGAGGATTCGCCCATTCAGACCATTCCCAATCTAAGACGGTTAGCAGATGTTCAGAATATAAAACATTGTGGACTCCATAATCACCATGTGTTAGAACCCAATTCTCTTGCAAATCGTTAATTCCTTGTAAGAGCTTTTTAGAATCTTTTCTTAAGTGCTCGGGTACAAAGTCTAAATCTAAGCTTAACTTGTTTAAGTTACACTCCTTGATTCTATTAGTGTTAGGCTGATATGGTTGTGAGTGAATGCTCTTAGCAAGTGTTCTTCCCAAACTTTTGTATAATTTCTTTGTTCCCTCTATATCGTTACGATCAATAATGGACTGGCCATTTATTCCATCAAGATACTCCATAATGGTTACTTGCGATGACTTTGTCTGAATGAATTTATGAACCTTTGGTGTTATACCTGTTTCCTTTGTGAGGTTCAAGCAATGTATTTCATTCTGGACATCTTGGTTGTACAAGCTAGATACTTTAGCTACAAGAGAAGGGGCTGTCCCTTTTAATAAAAATGTTTCATTTGTATAACCACCAGTTAAACGGATAGGTGTAAACTCACCATATTGATTTTTTAATAATTGGAGTGCTTGTTCAATCAAGAAAAGTTCCTCCCAATATTCGTTAGTTCTTACTTTATTAAGTATATATGAATCTTTAATATTATATATAAACTTATGTAATTCTTATTAGGAGTAATGAGATGAGAGAGCAATACTATGATAAATTACTAAATATCCAAACAACAGGAGAACAGGCTGGATTTAACGATTCTCTTCATTACCATCGTTATGAGGTAACACCCTATTCTGCTCTAGAGCAGCTATTTAATAATTACCAACTGAAAAAGTCGGATCATCTTGTGGATTTTGGATGTGGGAAAGGAAGATTAAATTTTTTTCTTCATCATCGATTTCAAGCAACTGTTACAGGAATTGAAATGAATGAGATTTTCTTTGAAAAAGCAATAAAAAACAGGAGTGAGTATCTCAAAATACATAAAGATATTGCTAGTAAAATTAACTTCTTTTGTTGCTTAGCACAGGATTATAAGGTCGATAACCTGGATAATCGGTTTTACTTCTTTAACCCATTTTCAATCCCAATATTTATGAGTGTCGTTAAAAATATTCTAATTTCTATGGAGAATTCGCCAAGAGAGGTTGACCTCATTCTATATTACCCGTCAGAAGATTATATTTACTTCCTAGAATATCAGACACCATTTGAGTTATTCGAAGAGATATCTCTAAATAAACGCGATCAAAATGAGCGTTTCTTGATTTATAGATCTAAATATTGAAAGGGGACTTTCCAATGAGTACGAATATTCCTTTATTAGAAGCGTTTAAACAAACTAAGTATCAGTTAGTTGGCCATGGAAATAGAAATTTACAAGTGTTAAAAGAGGCTTTTGAACATATGGATGGGGAACAGGAAAGTGATATGTACGGAACTGGAAACCTTATTGAAGAATTTCAAAGCAAGATGGCAGCTTTCTTAGGAAAAGAATCTGCTGTGTTTTTTCCAAGTGGAACAATGGCACAGCAAATTGCATTAAGAATTTGGTGTGACAGAAAGGAATTAAAGAAAGTAGCATACCACCCATTGTGTCACTTAGAGATTCATGAAGAAGATGGGATAAAGGAATTGCATAACATCGAACCTATTTTGCTAGCAGATAAGAATAGGGTTATAGAATTAGAAGATATAGTGGGAATGACCGAGGATGTGTCCTGTATATTGTTAGAGCTACCCCAACGAGAAATTGGTGGTCAACTACCAAGTTATGAAACACTTGAAGCGATCTCTGTTTATTGCCGAGAAAAAGGAATAAAGCTGCATTTAGATGGTGCAAGGCTTTACGAAATTACTCCATATTATCAAAAAACGGCGGCAGAAATTTGCAGCCTATTTGATAGTGTTTATGTTTCTTTTTATAAGGGGATCGGCGGAGTTGCCGGAGCGATCCTTGCTGGAGAAAGAGACTTTACAGAGGAATCAAGAGTTTGGAAAAAACGACACGGTGGAGATCTGATTAGTCTATATCCTTACATAGTTAGTGCCGATTACTATTTTAATAAGCGGTCTCAAAACATGGCTGAATACTATGAGGGATCAAAAGAACTCGCAACTTTGTTTAATGAGTGTGAAGGAGTATCTACTCTACCGTTAGAGCCTGTTTCAAACATGTTTCATGTTCATTTTCAGTTATCAAAAGAGACGATAGAGTCAATATTAGTTAAAATTTATGAAGAAACTGGAATAGGTTTTACCCATTATGTTCGAGAAACCGGTGAGGAATCCTGTTATTATGAAGTAAGTATAGGAGATCGGTATGCTACTATTCCAAAAGAAAATCTTAAAATAGCATTTCAAAAGTTAAGTGAGAAGATGAAGGAAGAGGTTAGCCAATAAGGCTAACCTCTATTTCTATGCGAATTTTTGTTGCTTTGGTTCCTCCATTACACTAGAGTACTGCCAAAGTAAATCATCAAATATTCGATCCCACTTTTGAGATAAAGCATAGTTTCTACCTTCTAGGCTCATTTGCTTTCTTTTAGAATCATTAGCTAAAAGGTGAAGGATCCTGTCTCTAAATTCTTGGGTATCACCGGGCGTGCATAAGTAACCAGTCTTTCCAATTTGAACGATATTTTTTACTCCGCCGGAATTAGCACCGATAACTGGTGTACCGCTTGCCAAAGATTCTAGTACTACATTTCCAAATGTTTCTGTAGGGGAAGGGAATACAAACAAATCAGATGTCGAATAAACTTCAGCTAAAGAATTACCACTTAAATACCCCGTGAAAATCATGTTGTTTGGGGCTTCCTTTTCAAGTTCTTCACGGGAGGGACCATCACCTACGATTAACCATTGAATTTGTTCGTTTATTTCAGGAGGAAGAGACTTCGCAATAGAAAGGAGAGTATGAACATCCTTCTCAGGAGCTAGCCTCCCTACATAGGTTAGAAGATACTTTTTTCGAACTCCATATTCTTTAAAAACTTTTAACTTATCATAGTATGGGTGGTATAGCTCGCAATCAACGCCTCTTCCCCAAATTTCTAGATTGGTAAAACCATGGCGTTTCAGAGTCTCTAAGGTATCCATAGATGGCACAAAAACCTTTTTAAATGGCTTGTGAAACCAATTCATATAGCCCCATAATATGTTTGATAGAAATTTAAGATTATAGAATTGTAAGTAATGATCAAAATCAGTATGATAAGAGCCCACTAGTGGGATGTTCAACTTTTTTGCAAAATAGACCCCACATAGACCTATATTAAAAGGTGTTGCCACATGTATTAAATCTGGAGCAAAATCCTCTAATTCTGACTTAATTTGTGGGAGGTTTGGAAATGCCAAACGGCATTCCGGATATAAGAAAAACGAAAGGCTATTAAAGCGATGAATATGATTGGTCACATAGTCACTCGAATCCGTTTTAGGTGCAAACACCTTAAATGAGATATCCTGATTTTTTAAATAATCAGTAAACCTTTTCAGAGTTCTTGCTACACCATTTATATCCGGGTCATACGTATCTGTGAAAAATGCAATTTTCATCCTAATCCCCCTCAAAGTTCTCTATCTTCTAATGGTTAGTTTCGTAAGAGTATTCTTCGAAGTTAACAAGTGGTTTGTTTAAAATCACATTAATAACGTAAAACACACTCCCCCAACCATAGATCCAAGTAGTCCACCAGCCATGACATCTGATGGGTAATGTAGTCCTAGGTAGACTCTAGATATCCCGACAAGTAACCCAATTGGGATTAGTACGAGTGAAAGGGAAGGTAAATAAAGGATATACGGAATTAAGATGGAAAAAATGGCTGTTGTGTGACCTGAAGGGAAAGAATGATCCCTTAATGGGTTAGATGGAAATCTCACACTCTTCAGAGCTAAATACGGTCTTTTTCTTGGATAGAACTTTTTAATCAAAAAAACGGGTAAATGGCTAATAGATAAAGAAAGGGCACATGCAAGAGCTACTATTCTAGCATCATTTGATGAAAAAATAATAAGAGATAAAACGGTTAAAATGGTAAATGTAGCTCCACCCATGTGAGTGATGTTTCTAAATAATAAATTAAGATGTTTATTCTCAAAATGGTTATTCACCAGTTGAAATAGCCGGCATTCGAAATCATAGATAGTAAGCAATACTCTCATTATTTCGCTCCTTTAAATTAATGAATTAAAATTTTTGATTGCTCTTTTATTATGGCTGGTCTTCCAACTGACACATAGGTAATCGGATGATCTCTAACATCTTCAAGGGAATAGCAATTTCTGCCGTCAACAATAATAGGGGTATTCATATAGGTGCTGTACACGTCTAAAGGTAAGCTCTTAATTTCTTCCCATTCTGTAGCAATAATAGCAATGTCTGCTCCATATAGGGCACTTTTAATGTTTTTAGTGAACGTTACCCCTTTTTCTAGAACTCTCGCTGCATTTGGAACAGCAACCGGATCATATGCAGCAATCTCGGCTCCTTCGGCTAATAATTCTTGAATGATAACTAGAGAGGCTGCTTCACGAATATCATCGGTGTTGGGTTTAAAAGCTAAACCGAGTACTGCGACACTTTTTCCTTTTAACGAACCTAATAGTTGTTTCGCTTTAACAACCGGTATGGATTGCTGAAGTTTATTCACTTCAATAACTGCCTTTAGAAGCTCAAAAGGATGCTGAACATTTCCGGCAAGCTGAACAAGTGCTTTCGTATCTTTTGGAAAACACGAACCACCATAACCAATACCTGCTTGTAAAAAGTACGGTCCTATACGATGATCTTTACCAATTCCGTTTGCAACTTCTTCAATATTGGCTCCTACTCTTTCACAAAGGGTAGCAATTTCATTAATAAAACTAATTTTTGTTGCTAAGAATGCATTAGATGCATACTTAATCATTTCGGCACTCTTTATGTCTGTTTTCATAATGGGAATATTTAAAGGTAGATAGATCTGTTCAATAAGAGTAGCTGCTTGATGGTTATTTGATCCGATGACAATTCTGTCTCCATGAAAGAAATCGATGAGGGCTGAACCTTCTCGAAGAAATTCGGGATTAGAAACTACTTCAACATGGAGTTCTTGGGGCTTAAGGTTGTTAATGATCTCTTTAATTTTGTCGTTTGTACCTACAGGAACAGTACTCTTTGTACAGACAATTACATCATCTTTTATGAATTCAGCAATCGTTTTAGAAACGGCTTCAACATATTTAAGATTTGTTGCTCCATCTTTAAGTTCAGGTGTTCCTACAGCAATAAAAATAATATCAGCATTTGTATATGCATATTCTGGATTTGTTGTAAAATGAAGCCTTTCACTTATTACGTTTCTTTGTAAAAGGGGCTCTAAGCCGGGTTCATAAATGGGAGAACGACCAGATTGAAGCATCTTTATTTTATCTGCGTTAACGTCAATACATATTACTTGATACCCTAATTCAGCTAGACAAACTCCTGTCACCAGTCCAACATATCCTGATCCTGCAACTGCAATCCTCATTCTATCCCTCCAGAATTAATGTTAATTCCAGTTTAGCAAACGTATCTTAAGCCTAACTTTTGCGAATGTAAAAGTAATGTAAATAATTGTTAGGGCCTATTAAGAGATTTATGAATCTGTTCATATTGAGAGCAACCCCGTTAGATAACAATGGTGTTGTAAAAATAGACAAAAGGGGTTATATTTAAATGAGAATGATAATCAATTTTATTTAGTTAACAAGGAGTGAACGGAAAGTGGAACAGCAAGAACTTTTTGATGTAACAATCATTGGTGGAGGACCTGCTGGATTATATTCAGCATTTTATAGTGGACTTAGAGAAATGAAAACTAAGCTAATTGAGTATCAACCACAATTAGGTGGGAAAATCCATGTGTATCCGGAAAAAATGATTTGGGACGTTGGAGGGCTCACACCCACTCCAGGAGCAAAATTAATCGAACAGCTTGTACAACAAGGATTAACATTTGATCCAACTGTTGTTCTAAACGAAAAAGTAGAATCAATTGCAAGAAACGAGGAAGGGTATTTTGTTTTGACAGGATCGTCAGGACAAAGACATCTTTCGAAAACGGTAATAGTAGCGGTCGGGAGCGGTATCCTTAACCCTCAAAAGTTAGAAATCGAAGGTGCAGAGAGATTTGAGATTTCTAATTTAAATTATACCGTCAAATCTCTAAAAAGGTTTAAAGATAGGACTGTAATTATCTCTGGTGGGGGAAACACGGCTATTGATTGGGCAAATGAATTAGAGCCTATTGCCAAGAAGGTATATTTAACATACAGAAAAGAAGCATTAACTGGACATGAAGCACAAGTAACGCAGCTAATGAACAGCTCTGCTGTTTGTATATTGAATTCTTCTATTACAAAGCTGATTGCGAGTAAGAATCAAGAGGAGATTGAGCGCATCGAGTTAACCAATCATGAAACAGGGGAGATTTCATATATTCAAATAGACGAAGTCATTATTAATCATGGATATGAAATTGACACTTCACTGTTAAATAATAGTGAATTAGACATTGCTATGGCAGATAATTTTTACATACATGGAAATGCCAATAGTGAGTCTTCGGTTCCAGGATTATATGCTGCTGGAGATATTTTGAAGCACGATGGGAAGTTAAACCTCATCTCAGGTGCATTCCAGGATGCTGCAAACGCAGTAAACAAAGCAAAGCAATTTATTAAGCCTGATGCGAATAAGGTTGCAATGGTATCTTCTCATAATGAAGTATTTAAAAAGCGAAATAGAGAGTTAGTCAAACAAATGATGAAGTAATAGGATATTAAAATGACAGTTGGAGAAGATCATCCAACTGTCATTTTTTTGAATAAATGCTTTGTGAAAAGTACCTAATTTACGTAAGGTTTAGAGCGTAATAAGCATGAATAAAAATTTTTCTAAAATTAGGTAAAAAAAGTATTGATTGTAAAATATATCTATTATAAAATAACTAACGAACGTTAGTATATATTCAAACTGAACTAAAGCATACAAAGATCTTTTGAAATAAAAATCACATATGAGGAGTTTTAAAGATGAAAGCCATTCAAGATTATTTAAACGGGCGGCCAGGATTTTCTGGGGCAGTGTTAGTCTCACGAGAAGGGAAAATTGAGTACCAAGAAGCGTTTGGTTGGGCTGATAAGGAAAACGGAGTAAAGAATGATACTCAGACCAAGTATTGCGTGGGATCCATGCTGGGAAAACCTTTTACAGCCGTTTGTATTATGCAGCTAATGGAAAAGGGGCATTTAAAATTAAGTGATCCAATCGAAACATTCTTCCCTCATTACACAGGAACCAGTATAACCATCCATCACTTGTTAAATCATACATCTGGAATTGAAAATTATTTATTCCTAAGGAAGAAAATAAAGTGGGACCAAGACTTTACGCCACAACAAATTATGGAAGTAGTGGAACAGGAAAAAGTAAAATTTACACCAGGCAAAAAGTCTAGCTACAGCAATACGAATTATTTAATGCTAGGAATGATAATTGAAGCAATTACAGGAATGAAATACGAACAGTACGTAAGAGAACATGTGTTAGAACCAGCGGGTATGATGAATACTGGTTTTATACGTGATGGGTTAGATGGAGTTGCCACGAATTATATTAATCATAAGAGAGGATTTCATCTAAGTCCGACGCTCCTTTTTGCTTGTGGGGAAGTAGTTTCTACAGTAGAAGATGCACTTCGTTTTGATCGAGCGTTTAAGCAAGGTTTACTGGTAAGCAAAGAGACTCGACAACTTATGGAAGAACCATCATACACTGGGAGATTTGTGACGATGGGAACTGGTTGGGTAATAAAGAATTTATTTGAACGAAAAAGTATTTGTCACGGTGGATCACATCCTGGAGGGTATACGTCCCACTTGGAAAGATATATTGATGAGGATATTACCATTATTGTGTTAAGCAACCACTTAACATCCTACTCAAAACTATCCATCAAGGATTTAGGTGGAACATTAATTAATAGGGAAATAGCTTCGATTGTGTTTGAAGATAAGCTTCAATTCTATCAAAAAATCATCTGATTGTAGGGGATTTAAAAAATGATCAAACGTATTATAGGTGGGTATATGCCTGCTTTTAAAGACCATAATGGAAAAATAGTGCCGAATAGTGTTTCTCGCATTGAAAAAATAACAGTCGGTGGAGTGGAGCAAGGAATAACGATGAGAGGAAAAAGCAATAACCTACCCATTTTATTCTTTCTCCATGGTGGTCCAGGTTGCTCTCAAACGGGAGCCCAACGAAAATTTAATAGTGAGTTAGAAGAGCATTTTATTGTGGTGAACTGGGACCAACGAGGATCAGGAACATCCTATAATCCAGCAATTTCTTCTGCTACAATGAATATTGAACAACTTCTTTCTGATGCATATGAGGTCGTACAATACATCGCCAAAAAATTTAATCAGAAGAAAGTATTCTTAATGGGGCAATCGGTTGGAGCTGCTTTAGGGTTATTATTTATCAAAAAATACCCTGAAGTCGTAGAAGCATTCATTGGAGTCAATCAACCTGTCAACCGTATGCAAGAAGAAATAAAATCATACCAGTTTACATTTGAAACAGCCGTAAAGAAAAATCATAAAAAAGCGATAGAAGATTTGAAGAGAATTGGATTTCCTGAAAATGGAGTCTACAAGGATATTAATGATATGGTTACACAGCGTACATGGCTAACTAAATTTAATGGTGTAACGTATAAAATGAATGCCAATTTGGTGAATATGCAATATCTCCTGAGTTCTCACCTTACAATGAAAGAAAAATTGACATTTATGAAAGGGCTAAGCTTTACTGCCACTAATATGTGGAATGAACTTACTTCTTTAAATTTCTTTGAGCTGGTTCCAGAAGTAAAAGTCCCAATCTATATAGTTGCTGGGAGACATGACCGTATAGTAGCTTTGGAAGAAATCGAAGACTATTTTAAGTACGTAAAAGCTCCTTTTAAGGAATTGTATATTTTTGAAGAGTCGGGTCATTATGCCTTATTTGAAGAAAAAGATAAGTTTAATGAGCTAATGATTCTTCAAGTTTTACCCAACCATAGTCAACTAGAATATAAGATTGTCTAACTCTTAGAGATTAGATGGAATGAAAGAAGGAGAGTAAACCTTGAAACAAACAGATAAATCAAAAATTTCTACTAAAGATAAAATCTTAGATGTAGCACTAGATCTATTTTCTCAAAAGGGGTATATGGGGGTGTCTGTAAGAGAAATCACCAGAGAGGTTGGAATAAAAGAGAGTTCTTTATATAATCACTTTCAAAACAAAGATGAAATTCTAGAAACCATTTTCAACCTGTTTAGACAAGAGTTTGCGAAGACACTTCCTCCAATAACCGTGCTAGATGATATTTTAGCTTCATCTACACTCGAAGGATTTTTTGAGCGAGGGTTTCAGAACTTTAAGGAACATATTAATCAACCTAAAAATGAAAAGTTTTGGCGAATCCTTTTTATTGAACAATATCGGGATCCTATGGCGAGAGAAATTTTCTTATATGATATTATAAAATCAACATTAGATTTCTTAGAAATCGTTTTTGAAAAACTTATCGCATTAGGTAAAATAAAAAAAATGACCCCAAACCTGCTTGCATCAGAATACCAATATCCCATGTTCTCCATGCTAGCAGAATATAATATGCTTCGTTTTGATCAAAAAGATACAAGTGATATAGAAAGAAAAATGAAGGATCATATCCATTTTTTTATTAGCACAGTAAAGTTATAACCCATGCAATGGTTTAAGGAAGAGATGATGAAATGTATCTAACTGTAAAAGAAACAGCCGAGTTTTTAGAACTACCAGAATCAACTGTAGAAAAATTAATTAGTCAGAAACAAATACGTACTATCTTTGACGGGGAACAGTATTTAATTAACAAAGAACAATTTAATACCCATTTAAAACAGATGGAGAAATACAAAGCGTTAGTAGAGGAGATCCTTAATGAACCTATTCCTGAAGATAAAGATATTAAGGATGAAGATTAAAGGATTCTGAATCTCCTTATTTGTATGTATCATGCATGAAGAATTTTTAGAAGAGTTAACTAGTTGTTCAACAGTTAGCTCTTTTTTTATAAAAATAGAGAATCTATTGGGTGAATACTTTTAAAAATAGGAACATATAAATATGATGATTAGCCTATTTTATGAGAAATTTAGTTTTTTAAAAATAATGAATTTCCATATTTTATTATATTAGCAAAGTAGTGTGATAAAGGATTTTGTTGTTGCATAAAAATCCAAACCACGATATAATGTAAAATGTCTAAATTAACAGATAATTCAATACTATTATAGTAATAATAATTAATAGGGGGAGAACAAATGAAGAAATTTTCGTTATTATCTTTTGTCCTAATTTTCAGCTTAATTCTAGCAGCTTGCGGAACTAGCGGTAATGGTGACGATGCTAACGGTGAGGGAAAGAAAACGCTTAAAGTGGTTACGGATGCAGCTTATGCACCATTTGAATACTTAGAAGGCGATAAAATTGTAGGGTTTGATATTGATTTTATCAATGCTGTCGCAGAAGAAGCTGGCTATGAGCTTAATATTGTGAATACTGGTTGGGATCCATTATTCGTGGAAATTGAAGATGAAATTGCAGATGTAGCGATTTCAGCTATCACAATCAATGATGATAGAAAACAAACATATGATTTCTCAGTGCCTTACTTTTTATCAACGAACAAAATCTTAGTTCCTGAAAATAGTGATATTAAAGGTGCAGCTGACTTAACTGACAAAGTAGTTGCAGTTCAAAATGGTACTACTGGTCAAGAAGCAGTAGAAGGTTTACTAGGAACAAACAGCTCTAATATTAAGAAGTTTGAAAACAACAACTTAGCAATTATGGAGCTTCTAAGCGGTGGAGCAGATGCTGTGGTAGCTGATAATACAGTTGTTGAAGAATATGCGAAAAATAATCCGAATGAAAAGCTAGTAGTTGTTGAAGATACAGACGCTTTTGAATCTGAATACTATGGTCTTATGTTCCCTAAAGGCAGCGAGCTAAAGGCTGAATTCGATGCAGCAATTAACAAAGTATTTGAAAGTGGAAAATACGCAGAAATTTATAAAGAGTGGTTCGGTTCAGATCCAGACGTAGAGAACTTAAAAGCACAGCAATAAGAGCAATAAATTGCACCTAATTGCGTAACATATAATAGTGTTACGCAATTTTTATTTCAAAATATTACTTTTTATAAAAAAGAACCTTTAAGAGAGAGAGGTTTGTATATGGATTTTCGTTTTGATTTAATTATGGACTATTCTCCTTATTTCATAAGGGGAACATTAATAACAATCGGACTATCGATTGCGGGTATTTTAATTGGTACGATTTTAGGACTTTTAATTGGCTTAGGAAAAATGATGAGAAGAAAGGTTCTTGCCTTTCCGTTTGTTGCATATATAGCATTTTTTAGAGGAACTCCTTTCTTTGTTCAAATCTATATTATTCACTTTGGGGTAGTTCCTGCATTCCTTGGAACAACAAATGGAATTGCTGCTGCGATCATCGCCTTATCACTAAATGCTGCAGCATATATAGCTGAAATCTTTAGAGCAGGTATCCAATCGATTGACAAAGGACAGATGGAAGCTGCACGTTCATTGGGAATGAATCACGTCCAAGCCATGAGGTACGTTATTTTGCCACAAGCATTTAAGAGAATGATTCCACCACTAGGCAATGAATTTATTGTACTTTTAAAAGAATCCTCACTAGTTTCGTTGATTGCTGTTCCGGAAATTATGTATTGGGGACGAGCATTCCAAGGACAATACTACAAAGTTTGGGAACCTTATTTAACGGCCGCTCTTATTTACTTTGTTTTAACTCTTTCACTTAGCTTTTTATTAGATCGTTTAGAAAAGAGGTTAGCGACAGAATGATAAAAGTAGAGAAGTTAAAGAAGTCGTTTGGAGACAATGAAGTACTAAAAGATATAAATGTGAACATTGCTCCTCAAGAAGTAGTAGTAGTCATCGGGCCATCTGGTTCAGGGAAATCTACTTTCCTACGATGTATCAATCTGTTGGAAACGATTACGGACGGCCATGTCTATATTGAAGGAAAAGATGTCACGGATAAAAAGACAAATATCAATAAGATTAGAGAAGAAGTAGGAATGGTGTTTCAGCAATTTAATCTATTTCCGCATAAAACCGTTCTCGAAAATATCATGTTGTCTCCGTTAAAAGTAAAGAAAGAATCAGTTGAAAAGGCAAAAGAGACCGCCTTAAAACTTTTAAGAAAAGTTGGGCTAGAAGAAAAGGCTAATGTATATCCAGATTCTCTATCTGGTGGACAAAAGCAACGTGTTGCAATCGCAAGAGCATTAGCAATGGAACCAAAAATCATGCTTTTCGATGAACCTACATCTGCTTTAGACCCTGAGATGGTCGGTGAGGTACTAGAAGTAATGAAGCAGCTTGCCAAAGAGGGAATGACGATGGTCGTCGTCACACATGAGATGGGATTTGCTCGTGAAGTAGGCGATCGAGTTATCTTTATGGACGGAGGCTTTATTGTAGAAGAAAATGTTCCACAAGAAATATTTGAAAATCCACAACATGAGCGAACAAAAGCGTTTTTAAGTAAAGTACTATAATACAGAGAGCAAACCCGATTATATTTTTGGGGTTTGCTTTTTTATTTGATAGGAAAACTAAGTATAAATATTGTTTATAACGGAGGCTAACCATGAAATACCGAAAACTAGGAAAAACCAATCTGAACGTATCTGTCATTGGTGTTGGAACATGGCAGTTTGGAGGAGAGTGGGGGAAGGATTTTACTCAACAAGAGGTAGATGCCATATTATCGAGGGCGAAGGAATTAGGTATTAATTTCATAGATACAGCTGAGTGTTATGGCGATCATTTATCTGAGGAATTGATTGGAAATTATCTTCAAAGTGACAACCGTGAAGATTGGGTTGTTGCTACTAAGTTCGGTCATCAGTTTCACAAGGAAACCGAAAGCAGAACGGAACATTGGTCTGCAGAAGAGGTAATAAGACAATTAGATTATTCTTTAAAGACACTAAAAACAGACTATGTTGATATATATCAATTTCACTCTGGGAAAAATGAAGTATTTAAGAATGATGATTTATGGACCGCGTTAGATAAACAGGTTCAGGCTGGTAAAGTCCGTCACTTAGGAATCTCTATACATCAGAATATTGATCCCCGTGTTCAAGCGGAAGCAGCATCGGATGTAAATGCTGAAGTCGTACAAGTTTTATATAACAGACTGGACCGAACCCCAGAAGAGCATGTTTTCCCATCTTGTGAACGTCAAAATCTTGGTGTATTAGCAAGAGTACCTTTAGCGAGTGGGTTCTTAAGCGGAAAGTATAAGCCTGGTGTTGTTTTTGGAGAAAAGGATGTTCGTAAAAAACATGATGAATTTGATATTGCAAGGAAACTCAAACTCGTAGAAGAAATTAAAGAAAATGAGGTACCTGAGGGAGTGAATATGGCCCAGTGGGCATTGGCTTGGTGCTTGCAACATCCTGCTGTAACATGTGTAATTCCTGGCTGTAAAAATGTAGAACAGGTTGAATCGAATGCCAATGCAGCAAGCTTAGATATATAGTAAGCAACGAACATCCACAAGGCTGGTAACAATAAAAGCCCCCTTCACTGAAAAGGGGGCTTACGATTAATAACCTTTTTTATAATCTAATAAATTGATTGAAGGCTCTTTTCCCGAGACGTAATCTTTTAAATTAGGGATAAATATCTCTTCAATGACTCTCTTGTTGTAATGCTCTGTTGAACCGGAAGTATGAGGGGTGATAATCACATTTTCTAAATCCCATAGCGGGCTATCCTCTTGCAAAGGCTCCTTTACAAACACATCTAACCCAGCACCTGCAATTTGGCTATTTTGTAGCGCCTCTACGAGATCTTCTTCACTCACAATCTCCCCGCGTCCAATATTAATAAAAAATGAAGATGACTTCATTAGCTCAAACTGTTTTTTGCCAAACATTCCATTGGTTTCACTAGTTAGAGGCAGCGTAACAACCACGTAATCACATTTAGGTAAAATCACATCTAGCTGATCTTGAGTATACATTTCGTCCACAAATTCCTCTGGAGCACCAGACTGCCGTACTCCTAAGACTGTCATTCCAAATGCTTTGGCAATCTTTGCGGTTTCTTTTCCGATAGCACCGACCCCAATAATCCCGATAGTTTTTTCGTGCATTTCAAGGGACAGGTTTGAATGATGCCATGTCTTTGAAGATTGATTTCTTACATAGGTATGAATTTTTCGAGTTAATGCAAGCATTAGTCCCAAAATTGTCTCCGAAATAGGGTAAGCATGAACCCCATTGGCACTTGTCACAAATACTTCATTGGACTGTAACCGATCTAATGGTAAACTATTGACACCGGCACTCCATACTTGAAGCCATTTGAGCTTGGAATCTTCTTGTAAAATCTCTTCTTCAATTCCTTTTTTCCAGCCCGCTACAATTTCTGCTTCCTTTAAGTGTTCCTGCCAAACCGAGCTTTCTTTTCCAATAAAAACTTCCCACTGTGGAACGATGTCTTTTATTTGTTTATGATAATTTTGATCAAGGTCATGTGTAATGATTAATTTTTTCATCTTAAATATCCTCCATTTAAGCTTGTTTTCTTTCGATAGAATGCTGGACAGCTTTAGAGTGGCGTTGCATAGCTGAGAGTAGGACAAGTCCACTAATTAGCAGTAAACCACTTGTAATAACAAAAACTGCTGAAAACCCAAATGAACCTGCAATGATTCCTCCCATAACTGGGCCAACGACATTCCCTAAGAAGCGAAGACTTGTATTATAGCCAAGAACTTCACCTTGAATAGCAATCGGTGCTTCTTGACGAATATAGGCAACCCTAACAGGAATGATTCCTCCAATTGCTACTCCTAAAATAAACCGGATAATGACTAACTGCCAAAAGTTTGTAACAAAGCCGCCAGGGAGGTACACAACGGCTGCAATGATTAGGAGAATAACGAGAATTTTAGTATATCCAATTTTATCCGCAATTTTTCCCCATTGCCTTGCCATTAAAAGATTCCCAACCCCTGCAGCCGAAAAAGCAATTCCTGAATAGAATGCTAGGTTCTCTTCGCCGTGTAGATCACTTACGTACAACGATAAAATCGGTTGAATACTAAAGTGAGCAATTTGAATAAAAATGGAGATAATCATGACGGTTAAAAGAACGGGATTTGTTGCGATATGCTTTATGACTTCACGTCTAGAATAGTTCGTTTTCGTTCCTTTTTTATCCTTTATTTTGTACTCTTTCGTAAGGATCACTAAAAATGCTGAAATAAAGATCGCAATGGAAGTCCACTGGAATGTGCTCGAATACCCAAGAGAGTCAGCTAAGACCCCTCCGAGTAAGGGCCCGATTAAAGTTCCGGTAATACTTCCTGTTTGAAGTGTGCCTAGAACGCGTCCTGCAATTTCTTGAGGTGTTTGGGTGGAGATAAAGGCTTGAGACATCGAGATAAAGCCTGCGAAGATTCCCATAAACATTCTTAAAAGGAAAAGCTCCAGTACAGAATCTACAAATCCTAACAAAAAGATGGATACACCCATCCCGAATGCAGAGAAAATGAGGATTCTTTTTCTACCAAAGCGATCCCCAACCCGTCCCCAAATAGGTGAGAATAGAAAAGCCGTTACGAAGGTAACTCCAAATGTTAGACCAGACCAGTATTGTACATACTTATCGGAAAAATCT
The DNA here is from genome assembly GCF_042865285.1 of Cytobacillus spartinae. Classification (NCBI taxonomy): domain Bacteria; kingdom Bacillati; phylum Bacillota; class Bacilli; order Caryophanales; family Bacillaceae; genus Cytobacillus; species Cytobacillus spartinae. The sequence goes on from NZ_JBIACK010000005.1 coordinate 83,035, forward strand.
CCAAGTGATTCTATATAAAGCGATATAAAGGGTAATACCATTGTCATGCTACCTGCAATAAAGAAATTCGCAAACCACATGATTCTTAAGTTACGTTTAGCGTTTTGGTGTTGGTCCATTTTGAATGCAAACACTTCTTTCTAATGTGGATTATTTCGTCTCCCTAAATATAAGTATATTGAACTTTTGTGAAAATTTAAACACTTTTTAACTAATTTGTTTGTTTCTTTGATGAATTTGGCTAAAAGAAACCATTGTAGATAGGATTAATTTTTCTTAATCAAACGATTGATTAAACCCTTAAAAAGACAAGTGGCTCTTAACTAAAAGCCTTGTTAATCAAACGATTGATTAAATAAAAAGCAGAGAAACGAAGCCCCTAAAACGTAGTAACAAACGATAGAATGAATTTTTCTAATCTTATTTACTTATCTTCCTTTTCCTTGTAACCTGTATGATAAATATAAATATACGAAAAGAGGAATGATTTCATGATTAATGCAATCTTTTTTGACCTTGATGATACATTGCTTTGGGATCAAAAGAGCGTGAAGGAAGCCTTTGTGGCAACCTGTTTAGCTGCAAAGGAAAAGTACGGAGTTAATCCTGATTTACTTGAAGAAGCTGTTCGGAAGGAAGCGACTGAACTCTATTCCTCTTATGAAACCTATCCATTTACACAGCTGATCGGAATTAATCCGTTTGAAGGTCTATGGGGAAACTTCTTAGATGATGATGACAACTTCCGAAAAATGAAAGATATCGTACCATTATATAGAAAAGAAGCTTGGACAAGAGGGTTAAAGGCGGCCGGGATAGATGATCTTGAATTTGGTCACGAGCTAGCAGAAAGGTTCCCGCAAGAACGTCGCAATCTTCCGTTTGTATATGAAGAAACGTTTAAGGTGCTTGATGCATTAAAGGGGAAGTATAAGCTTTTACTTCTCACAAATGGGTCACCCGACTTGCAAAATACAAAATTAGACATTACACCTGAACTTGTTCCGTACTTTGATCACATCCTTATTTCAGGTGCATTTGGAATAGGAAAACCAGACCCATCTATTTTTGAACATGCACTTAATCAACTAGCATTACACAAAGACGAAGTCCTAATGGTCGGGGATAATTTAATGACAGATATTCTAGGAGCCTCCCGTGTTGGCATCAAGTCTGTTTGGATTAACCGTCATAATAAAGAAAGAAATGAAGTTATACCTACCTATGAAATTAAACATTTAGAGGAATTGTTTCCTATAATAGATTCCTTGAATAAGAGGAGTTGATCGTTTGTTTGAAAAAGCACAGCAGTATTTGCAATCCTATTTTGGCTATTCCGAGTTTAGAACGGGACAAGCACAAGCGATAAGCGCCGTATTAAACGAAGAAAGCTCTCTATGTGTCATGCCAACTGGCGGTGGGAAATCAATTTGTTATCAAATCCCGGCTCTAGTATTTGATGGCGTTACGATTGTAGTTTCTCCACTTATTTCTTTAATGAAAGATCAAGTGGATGCGCTATTACAAGCAGGTATACCAGCCACCTATATTAATAGTTCTATATCTACTAGTGAAGCAAATGCAAGAATAAGTGATGCGAAGAACGGAATCTACAAGCTGTTATATGTTGCACCTGAACGGTTAGAATCGAGGGACTTTGTAGAAGATTTAAAAGAAATGCAGATTCCGCTTGTCGCAATTGACGAGGCTCATTGTATTTCACAATGGGGACATGATTTCAGACCAAGTTATCTTCAAATTCAAAGAATGATAAAAAATCTTCCTTATCAACCTGTCGTCCTTGCTTTAACAGCAACAGCTACACCTCAAGTCAGAGCAGATATATGCCGAACCCTAGGCATTAATGGAGACAACACAGTAATGACTGGCTTCGAACGAGAAAATTTGTCTTTCTCAGTCGTGAAAGGTCAGGATCGACTAAGATATTTAAAGGATTACATTAAAAATAACAGTAAAGAATCAGGCATTATATATGCTGCGACAAGGAAAACGGTTGATCAACTGTATGAACTTTTTCAAAAAGAAAATGTAAGTGTTGGTCGCTATCATGCCGGTATGAGTGACACTGACCGAATGGAAGAGCAGGACAAGTTCTTACTAGATAAAACGAGTGTCATGATTGCTACATCCGCATTTGGAATGGGGATCGACAAGTCCAATATAAGATACGTTGTCCACTTCCAGCTACCTAAAAATATGGAAAGCTATTATCAAGAAGCTGGTCGTGCGGGTCGAGATGGATTACAAAGTGAGTGTTTGGTGCTATATTCGCCTCAGGATGTACAAGTTCAACGCTTTTTAATTAATCAATCGATTGATGAAACGAGGATTGCGTTTGAACTGGAAAAGCTTCAGCTTATGGTGGATTACTGTCATACAGAAAGCTGTTTACAAGGGGCCATTCTTGAATATTTCGGTGAACAAGAGGTAACGCCGTGTGGTCGCTGTGGGAATTGCACAGACACTCGTTCTAGTATAGATGTGACGAAGGAAGCCCAAATGGTGCTATCCTGTATTATACGAATGGGTCAACGCTTTGGGAAGACAGCTGTTGCTCAAGTATTAACGGGGTCAAAAAATAAAAAAATGATTGAGTTTGGCTTCCATCGACTACCGACTTACGGAATTATGAAAGACAAGAGTGCAAAGGAAATATCAGACTTTATCGAGTTTTTAATCTCACATGAACTCATTGGGGTACAGCACGGTAACTTCCCAACCTTATATGTAAGTGCCAATGGAAAGGATTTATTGCTAGGAAAAGAAGAGATTTATAGAAAAGAAGTAGCCCAAGTTAAGGTTGTTTCAAACAATGACCCATTATTTGAGGAGCTAAGAGCGTTAAGAAAAATCGTAGCTGAAAAAGAGAAGGTACCTCCTTTCGTTATTTTCTCGGATACAACGCTTAAAGACATGTGTGCAAAATTACCTCTGACCAAAGACGAGTTTTTAAATGTAAATGGGGTAGGGGAAAGGAAACTTAACCAATACGGTGAGATGTTTATTAAAACCATAATGGAGTTTCTTGATGAAAATCCAGAACGTCAACCGATCTTAGCAGAAACTGCTGTTGAGAAAAAGGTTGTTAAAAAGGAAAAGGATTCGCACTTAATTACGTTTGAATTGTTTAATCAGGGGCTGACATTAAAGGAAATCTCTAAAAAGAGAGAGCTATCATTAACAACAATCGAAAATCACCTTATAACTTGTGCTCAAGATGACCTTCCAATTGACTTAACTTCTGTAATTCCTAGTGAGTACAGAACTTTACTTGAAGAAGCCGTTGAGCAAGTCGGAATGGAAAAACTTAAACCAATTAAAGAAACTCTACCAGATGAGGTTACCTATTTTATGATTAAGGCCTTTCTGCATATTTACCGGCAAAGAACTGTTTAGACCACCCAACATCCAGAAGTTGGGTGTTTTTTTTATAATATAGTATAATAATAGGAAAAAATGGAGTCTAGAAAGCAATGAGAACTTTAGAGCATGAAATATAAAAACGCATACGTGGACCTCCTTATAGAGATTTCTTTTTAGATAAAAAAATAGGAGGGAAATAGTATGTTAGATGATAAAGATTTTTTAAATTATATAAAAGCGGCTGAACAGTCTTTTACGGGATGGGATTTTTCTTATGTAACCGGAACCGGGCGCATTCAGGAGCAGTTGTTAACTTGGTCCTACGGGAGTATTGTCATTCCTCATGTAAGTAAGGCCCAATCGGTGTTGGATATGGGAACAGGTGGTGGAGAATTTATAAGTAAGCTTGCACCATTTACGAACTCTATCTGTGCTACGGAAGCATACAAACCTAATGTTCCAATTGCTAGGAAAAGGCTTGAACCACTAGGGGTAAAAGTCATTGAAATCGAAGAAGATAACAAACTTCCATTCGATACTGGGCAATTTGATTTAATCATCAATCGACACGAGGCGTATTCTCCTAGTGAAGTAAGAAGACTTTTAACGAGGGAAGGCATCTTTATCACCCAACAGGTAGGGGGATTAGATTGTGTTGAGATCAACGAGCAACTTGGTGCTCCAAGCAATCAAGAGTTTGCTCATTGGAAGTTAGATTGGGCTGTAAATGAACTTAAACAACATGATTTTAACATTACTTTGGAAAAAGAGGAATTTCCTGTTCAAAGGTTCTACGACATTGGTGCGTTAGTCTATTACTTAAATGCAATCCCCTGGCAAGTCCCTGATTTTGATGTGGACCGCTATCTTGGGAAACTATATAAAATACACCAAATGATTCAAACAAAAGGCTATTTCGATGTGAAACAGCATCGGTTTATGATTAAAGCAGTTGCAAAGTGATGAAAGGAGTCTTTCTCTTAAGAGGAAGACTCCTTTCATCATTTTGGTGGATAAAGGGATCAGTTGGTTTTACTTGTAGGGAGAGTGATACACTCTTCCTTTTCCGTTGCCGCTATATTTCAGCTTCATAGAACTGAGTATCCTTGAACAGATAAAAGGGGAAGGGAGGTTGATGAACTTACGTAACTGTTGATTAGTTATAGTGGGTTCTATTAGTAAAAAGTAGTCCAAGACAGCTTGGTGTTGAGCGGTATTTGACTTCGTTTTACATAAAGGGCAGAGCCAATTGCCTCTATAATAACTCATTGGAATATAGTTACATGTGGGACATTCAACTCCTGATATGATATCGGAACTGGACACCTCATAAGTGTTTGGGGCAGCTACGGTGTGGTTCTTTAAAAGCGTTCGCGTAAATTTTTTTAAGGTCTTCTGCGAAAATTTCTCTTCTCTATACAAGTTGGAAAAGTGCTCTATTTTTTCAGTCAAATGGGCTGCGTGACATACTCTTTGAAGAGGGACTTTATTATTCGGATTAGTCTTTAGAATGGTAGAGGGATTACTAAAAACGATTAAATATTCAATAGGGATATCCGCAAAATGTTGATTTGTTAACCAATGGGCCAATTGGATTTTCTGTCTCTTTGCTTGTAGTAAGGGATCAGGAAACCCTTCTTCTATTCCATTTATGGTGCGTAACATCTGCTGGAAATAGTTATCAAATAATACCGTGCCTGAAATGTTTTTGATTTCTAATATTAGAAGGAAGTAAGGGGATAGGATAAGGGTATCAATCTGAAAAAAGTATTCACCATTTTTTAATCAAAGATCATGTAAAATGAAGAATTCGTCATTTGGGAGAAAGCTCAAATGATAATCTAGTGATTGCTCACCGTTGTAGCCAGCTAAATTCTTTCCTAAGTCTGTTTCAATTTTCTTTCTTTTAGGGTGGGTAGAAGCTAGTCGCCTTAGTAATGCTTTATTTACCTCAACTTTAATGGGCACTTTTCTCTCTTTTACAATCAAAATTACATCACTCCTTCGTATAGATATATTAATTTTCTGTAGGTATCACGATTATTCCTTTATTCTTAAGACGATTTTTAGAAATCATATTGCTATCTTAGTAGGAGAACAGAGATATTTGCACGTTTTGCTCTTTTTTTTGCAAAGTTTAAGAACATATTTGCAGAAATTAAGTAGATATTTACAAACTGAAGCAATATACGTTTAGTTGTCACATCGATGTCACAAATGAGCTCTATGTACCGAGAAGAGAACAAAAAGCCAGTCCCTATACCGGAACTGACTTGCCCAAAATCGGGATAACATCCTTAATACTCCTCACAACGAGATCTGCGGAGGACACATTTCCTAATTGATAAGGATCTATAAAAATCGTGGAACAGCCCATACTTTGTGCGAGACGTATTTCATTGATCCAATTGTCTCCGATGCTGAGAATCTCATCGTAACGTACTCCGAAGTGATCTTTGATTTTCTCAAACTGAGCCAGCGTCTCGACCGGTTTCTTCCCATCAAAAATCTTCAAATCAAATACTTCGCTAAATCCAAGCTTCTTAATAATCGCAGAACTATCGGGTTCAGGACTGTTTGTTAATAAGACGAGTTTCCTAACCGTTCCGACTTTTTCAAGTGTTTCTTTAAAGTCGGTGATGATTTCCATCTCAAATTCGGGTCCCATCATATACTTTCTAGTTTCCATAAACGAATAATAAGCTTGTTCAGCGCTTAGTCCATAATGGCGTGCAATCGATACAGGAATCCACCAAGGATCACCGATATTCAAGATCTTTTCAAAATCAAAAACAATTTCTTGAGGGTAAAGCTCCTCAATTTCTACCTTAGAAAGCGCACGACCATCCCATTTAAAAACCTCTTGAACAACCCCATCTAATTGAACTAAAATTAGGTCCTTTTCAACATCATAGACTCTGCCGATTCGTAATGTGTGATGATTATGAGAAGCGTCAACATAATCTTGTTCAAATAGCATAGCCTTATCAGTAGGCAGCTTCTCTTTTAAACGATCTGCATAATAGTTAAAGTGATGAGTGTCCTCATACAAAGTACCGTCCAAATCAAAAACAATTACTTTTACATGAGACAAATCCATATATACCAACCTCCATATCCAAAACAACATAGCACCTATCATATCATTATTTAAAAGATAACTGTACTAGATTGTCCTAAAAAAAGGAATTTCCACCCTGAAAAAGAATACTTTAATAGAAACAGAAATTCATAGTTGGAGGGATATAGATGTCTAACCAATACGCAATTTTAGAAGGTGCAGAGCCATTTTACTTCGAAGGGAACAAAATAGGAATTCTAGTATCGCATGGATTTACTGGTTCTACCCAAAGTATGAGGCCTCTAGGGGAAGCTTATGCAAAAGCTGGATATACCGTTTGCGGACCACGCCTTAAAGGTCATGGAACTCACTATGAAGATATGGAGCAGACTACTCACGAGGATTGGATTGTCTCTGTAGAAGAGGGATACCAATGGCTAAAAGAACGTTGTGACATTATTTTTGTTACAGGGCTATCCATGGGTGGAACGCTAACGTTATACATGGCAGAAAAGTACGAGAGCATCAAAGGGATTATTCCTATAAATGCTGCAGTGGAGCTTCCGGATTTAGCAGCCGTTCAAAACCTAGATGGGGTGAGATTTCTAGATGCAATTGGTTCAGACATTAAAAACCCTGAAATAAAAGAGCTAGCCTATGAAAAGACACCGGTAAAATCGGTAGGAGAACTAGTACAATTAATGGAAAAAGTTAAGGGGAACCTTCATAAAGTAACTTGTCCAACCCTTATTTTTGTTTCCGAAGAGGACCATGTAGTGCCTCCAAGTAACTCAAATCTCATCTATGAAAACATTGCTTCTGATCAAAAACAATTAATCACTTTAAATGAAAGCTATCATGTTGCCACGCTAGATCATGATCAGCCTATCATTATAGAAAAAACACTACAGTTTATTAAGGAAATCCTGTCAAAATGAGTTTTTAAGGGGAGAGCCCTCCTTTGTGGGTTCTTTCCTTAACATACTCCACCAAAATCCACTAAAATCACTTCTTTTGAATTGATATCACAGCTATGAAAAGATATAATTGCCCTTAATGTTAGTATCTCATGCGACTTTCTATGGTCACTTTTTAAAATTGGAGAGGTTGTAATGGAGAAAGAAGTAACCCATACATATGACATAATGGAAGTTTGTTTGCTCGCGGGTAAAATTATGCTTCAAAGTGGAGCTGAGACTTATCGGGTAGAGGATACGATGTCACGAATTGCCCATTCCTTCGGGGTAAAAGAATCCCATAGCTTTGTAACACCAACAGGCATTATTTTTTCAGTCGAAAGTGAAGAGCCAACCAAAACCAAACTAATTCGAATTACGGAACGTACAACGGATTTACATAAAGTTACGCTCGTTAATAGTATTTCTAGAAATATAAGTAGTGGGGAAATGACATTAGAAAAGGCTTATCATGAGTTAAAGGAAGTTGAAGAGTCAAAGTTAACTTTTAAAATGACGACACAAATTTTGGCTGCTGCCATCTCTAGTGGATGTTTCCTGATTATGTTCCAAGGTGAATGGGCCGATTTTCTGTCCGCTTTTATTGCCGGAGGTGCAGGTTTATGGAGTCTAATCTACTTTCATCGTTTAGTTCCCATTAAGTTTTTTTCGGAGTTTGTGGCCTCTTTAATCATCGGGATTCTCTCTTTTTTGTTTGTAAAAATAGGGGTTGGGCATGAGCTGGATAAAATCATTATTGGTTCTGTAATGCCTTTAGTACCGGGGCTCCTACTGACGAATGCTGTTAGGGATTTAATGGCAGGACATTTGGTTTCCGGAATTTCCAAAGGGGCAGAAGCTCTGTTAACGGCTTTTGCAATTGGATCAGGGATTGCCATTGTGCTTTCATTTTTGTGATTGTTTCGGTGTATTGGTACAAATCCCTTTGTATTACCAGGGATTGTAATCGTACTTTCATTTTTATAATTGTATCGATGTATCAGTATAAATCCCTTTGTACTATCAGGGATTGCCATCGTACCTTTCATTTTTGTGATTGTTTCGGTGTATTGGTACAAATCCCTTTGTACTACCAGGGATTGTAATCGTACTTTCATTTATATAATTGTATCGATGTATCAGTGCAGATCCCTATGTTTAAACATCGTACTTTCGTTTGTATGAATAGGAGGGCATAAAGATGATGATTTTTGAACAACTCATAACAAGTTTTTTTGCAGCTGCAGCATTCGGAATCATTTTTAATGCGCCTAGAGCATCCTTATTTAAGTGCGGGCTTGTTGGGATGTTTGGTTGGATCATATATATCGTCATGACTGAGTTTGGGATTGATAGTGTAGTGGCTACTTTATGTGCTTCTATATTTGTTGCCGTAACCAGTCAGGTATTTTCACGAATGTATAAAACGCCGGTTATCATTTTTATTGTTGCGGGGATCATCCCACTGGTGCCAGGTGGCCTAGCGTATGATGCAATGAGAAATTTTGTTGAGAACGATTATAATACTGCCATTAACCTAGCAGCTAAGGCGTTTATGATATCAGGTTCGATTGCAATGGGTCTTGTCTTCTCAGAGGTCATTAACCAAGTCATTAGAAAAGCGAAACTGTCGGCAAAACTGTAAATGTGTTCAATTTAGTTTTGTTAATCCGCAATGATTTATTCCATGTAATCAAAAAAAGTCAGCTCTCAAAAAGGGCTGATTTTTTTATACATAAGCTTTTCCACTAAAACAAGTTTAATTTCTTAAAAGTTGTTAAACATAAAGGTAAGGGAGGTGTTAAACGATGGCACAAGACATCTTATGTGAAGTATCAAGCTGTGTTCATAACATTAGCAATGAAAACAAATGTGGAGCTACTCAAATCTATGTAGTAAACCACAGGGACAAAAACGCTTCTAACAGCGGTGAAACGGATTGTAAAACTTTTGAACCTGCAGATCTTTAATGATTAAGAAGGCAACCCTTGGGAGGTTGTCTTCTCTTATTAAAAGTATTGATAATAATTATCATTATTATTCATATTTTAGGTAAAAAATTTTAAAGTTTCTTCCTAAACTCAGTAGGAGTCACGCCGAATTTCTTCTTAAATACCCTTTCAAAAGAACTCAAACTACCAAATCCAGCATCATAAGAAATGGTGGTTATGTCCTTTTTACTTTTTATTAAAAGGTCTCTTGCCGTTTGGAGCCTAATATCTTTTACATATTGGTTTGGTGTCACTCCTAAATGATCTTGGAACATTCGGTAGAGCTGCATTTGACTAATTTGAAATGTAGTCGAAATATCTTTATTAGATAGCTTATCCGGGTGATGTTTTTCAATAAATGACAGAATGTTTTGTAAGGCTGGGTTCCCAAGTACTTTTGGGCTTCTTTCCAAAAGTTTAGAATGAGAGCCAGGTTGTATATTCAGAAGTAAAGCAGCCATTTCCCATTCAATTTCATGAATATCCCCATCGGACATACTTCCATCTGTTATTAGCTTTATGGCTTTTTTTCCTAATCGCTTTAACTGCTCCGATGAATTGTTGCCCCATTTATTGAATTCAATCATGTTTGGAAGTTCTATGCCTGTTTGGTCGGCTAATACCCCCTTTAATAGCTGCTGGTCTAAACTAATAAGCATTAATCGAATGGGTGCATGATTTGTAAAATTCCGATGTTCTTCCCCAATCATCGTGACAGCACGATGCCCTAACTTTTTAGTTTCCCCATGGAACTCCATATAAGGATCACCTAATATCGGAATACTTATTTGATAAAAAGACCCGTGATCGTGGAACTCATCTGAGCTTTTTTCATTGAGCTGATAGATCGTTACAGAAGAATGAGGCAGGTTAGCAGATAAAATTTTCATATACTTCCCTCACAAACGGAGATGTTCTTTAAGCAAATTATACCAAAAACAATTGTTATATAGTGCAGAGAAAGCGCCCCTTTTCATTTTTATAATGAATATGCGAGGGGGAATATCATTGGCACTTCAAATCATGAAAAATCTAAATTTTAGAAGGTTTCTATTAGGGGAAAGTGTGGCTTTATTTGGTTATTATGCTTTGCAAATAGCGATATCACTTTACTTATTAGATATTACGAAGTCTGCGGCCATGTTTGCATCTGCTTTTATCATCAACACAGCACCTACACTAGTGTTTGGTGTAATGGCGGGGGTCCTAGTTGATAAGGTGAATCGAAAACGACTATTAATCACCATCGATTTACTTCGAGCAATATTATTGCTAGCGACATTTGGGTATTCATTAGTGGCTGAGTTAAATCAACTCATCATATTTGCTTTGCTTCTTTTTTTAGGTACATGCAATGTCTTTTTTACACCGGCGTTTGTCACCATTTTACCCGCCATTTTGAAAAAAGATGATTTTGTAGAAGGGAACTCCATAAAAAATACCGTGTTAGAGGGAACTAAAATAGCTGCACCCATTATCGGTGCGTTCCTCTACACCGCATTTGGCGTTGAGGTTGTTATCATTCTTGCAGGTTTACTTTTTGTCATATCAGCACTATTTATTAAAACTCTGAAAATTGAGCAGAACGTGGAGATGAGTTCCAAACAGCCTGTCCTTAAGGATTTAAAAGAAGGTTTTCTCGTATTCCGCGATAGCCGTTTAACCTCATTAGTGATTAATGGGTTTTTAACTCATCTATTTCTAACGGCCATATTTCAAATGGGCTTTCCGTTTATCATCAAAGAGGTCTTTAATGGTTCGAATCTAGACATTGGAATGATAGAAAGCTTTGCAACAGTAGGAATTGTTACAAGTGTTTTAGGGGTTGCTTATATGAAAAATAAAATTACGGTTGCAACTGGAATTCTGTATGGGATTTTTGGGATGATTGTAACAGTTCTACCCCTTTTCCTCTTAGGGAATAGTAGTTTCTTGAACTGGCTACAGGATCATTCATTAAGGCATCTATTTTATTTTTCAATCGTCACGTTCGGAATGTTTTGGGTAAGAGGGTTTTATGGCGCATTCTTTGTAGCCTTTTATCAACAAAATGTAGAACAAAACAAACTTGGAAGATTTTTTTCAGTAATGTCCATCTTTTTTGCATTGGGACAGATCCTAGGCTTTCAACTATTTGGCTACTTACTTGACCATTATTCGTTAACCATATCAATTATCGTGCTGGGAATTGGAATGGTGTTGAAAGCTATTGTGCATATTCCATTTATGATGGTCGATAAGAAGTATCAAAAATCCAATTCATTAGAAACGAAAGCAATCTAAAATGAACACGCCAAGAAGCCTTGAACTAACTATAGGCTTTTTGGCTTATTTTTTTAAAAAAAATGAGAGTAAAAAGTTGCAAAAATAGTAAATATTGTACATAATTAATACAAAAGTTATACAAAACATAAAAACTATGAGGTGGAACAACATGCTGTTTCCTTTTAAGAAAAAAGAACTGATACAGTTTCAAGCTGATATGAAATTTCCTTCTGAAGAAAGTCGCATCCGAATAGCGAATGAGGAGGTGGCCACTCGCCTTCAATATATGGGTTTTTCAAATGAGCATTTATTAGCACTGCAAGAGGTAAAGCCAGTGGTCTTGCCATTGCTAGATGAAATTCTAAATAAGGTTCTGGATCATTTATATACTTTCTCGGAGTTGAAATATATTGCAACGAACCATTCAGGTCGGGAACGGCTGTATAACGTTTTTGTCCGTTATTTTCAAAGCTTACTAAGTGGGGAGCTCAATGACGATTATTTTAAAATGAGGAACCAGATCGGTGGGACGCACATGGGTGCAGGGCTACCAATTGAATGGTTTTTAGCTACCTATTCTAGTATTAATAGTTTACTCATTCCTAAAGTGGTTGAGATTTTACAAAAGGACCCTCACAAGCTATCGACGGTATTAGTTGCTGTAACACATGTACTCAACTTAGATTCTCAGTTAATTGTTGATAATTATCTACAGGCTAGAATCAAAAAGTTAAATGAACTGAATGAAGCGAATGAAGCTCTTCAAAGAGAGTTAAATAGTATTAGCCAAGAGGTAGCGGCGTCTGTTCAGCAAACGGAAGCGTCCATCAATGTAACAAGTACAAGAGCAGACCAAATTCGTAGTGAAATAGAAACAACCAAAAAGAGCAGTAATAATCTATTAAATTTAACAAACATGAATCAAAACCAAATGGATGATATGGTTCATGCATTTAACGGTGTTCTTGAAGAAGTTAATCAAACCAAGGATGGCATCGGAAAGTTGAAATCCATTTCAGAGAAAATTATTAAAATGACTAGTGGAATAGAGGATATCGCGGATCAAACCAATCTGTTAGCGTTAAATGCTTCTATAGAAGCAGCAAGAGCTGGGGAGGGTGGAAAAGGGTTTGCGGTTGTTGCCAGTGAAGTTAGAAAATTAGCAGAGAACACAAAAGATATGAGTAACCAGATTAAAGATATGATTAACCAAAGTGATAACCAGATTTCTAGTTTGATTGAGTTACTGAATTCAATGAACCACTCTACAGAGCAATCTCAAGTGAAGATTCACGATGTGAAAAGCGGGTTAGTGACTGTAAAAATGGAAATGGAGCAGTACCTACAGTTGTTTGATAGAAATACGACCGACTTAGATGCTATCGTGTCATCCATTCGCGAAATAAATCAAACAGCGGTAAACCTGTCGATTCTAGCAAATGAACTTCTTGAAAAAGCAGAAGCTGAGGTTATTAGGTAAGTAAGGAGATTAAAAAAAAGCAATAATACGTAAAAACGGGTGTTCTACTAAAAGTAGAGCACTTTTTATTTTTGTAAGTGGACAAGTTTTAATCTACCACAGATTTCCTAATACAAGCATAAAGTTGGAAATTCAGCTAAAAATAAGAAAAAGCTTCAATTCAATTTGGAATTTATAAAAGGAGGCCTCATCCTTGATTTCTTTAACAGATATTATACAGGCACGAGAGAACATGAAAGGGGTAGTTCATACTACTCCGCTAGACTCGTCAAAAACTTTCAGTGATATCGCGAAAAATGAGGTCTACTTAAAGCTTGAAAATCTACAAAAGACAGGTTCGTTCAAAGTAAGAGGTTCCTACAATAAATTAATATCAATTCCAAAAAGTGAGCTAGATAAAGGAGTTATAGCTGCCTCAGCAGGGAACCATGCGCAAGGGGTTGCCTACTCTAGCCGAATTTTAGATATTCCTTGCACCATTGTCATGCCGAAGGGTGCACCATTAAGCAAAATTCAAGCTACAAAGCGATATGGTGCAAAAGTAGAGTTATATGGAAAGGTGTTTGACGAAGCTCTAGAGTTTTCAAAGAGACTTAAAGATGAAACGGGAGCAGCCTTTATTCATGCTTTTGATGATGAAGCGGTGATTGCAGGTCAAGGAACCGTGGGGCTGGAGGTCCTTGAACAACTCTCCGATGTTGAGGCTGTTATTTGTCCAGTTGGTGGAGGGGGCTTAATTGCTGGTGTTGGAATGGCCATTAAGGAAATGAATCCTGCTGTAAAAGTATACGGAGTTGAGGCTTTGGCCTGCTCGAGTATGAAATCCTCTCTTGACGCCAAGAAACCCATGACGGTGGAAGCCATGCCAACCATGGCGGATGGAATTGCAGTTAAAAGACCAGGAAATCTTACTTTTGAACTCATTCAGAAATACGTTGATGATGTTTTCTGTGTTGACGAAATGGAAATTGCTCGGTCCATGCTTATGCTATTAGAACGAAATAAGCTTTTAGTTGAAGGGTCCGGTGCAAGTTCGTTAGCTGCATTACTATATGAGAAGCTACCCCTACAAAACAAGAAAGTAGTTGCTGTTTTAAGCGGTGGCAATGTGGATGTCAATTTTATATCGAGAATCATTCAGTATGGAATGGTTGAAGCGGGACGCTATATCCAAATTGAAACTGTGATAAAAGATAAGCCAGGAGAACTTGAACGCTTGCTACAAATCGTAAGTGAACTAGAAGGGAATATTTTAGATTTAAACTTACAACACATGGGGGTAGATGTGTTTCCTGGTCATGCAAGACTAATCATGTCAATAGAAACAAAGGATTCGGCACATATCGAGAAGATTGAAAACGAGTTATTAAGAAAAGGTTACAAGCTAAGGGATAAGTAAACAAGGAAGATTAGAAAATCTTTAATTAGGATGATAAAAGTGGTTACTCTAGCTTTTTTAGTTGTTTTTATATTTTTGCAATCTGTCATTGCTTTAATAGATATGTATCTATACAAGGAAGACTTTCTTTTAGTCATTTCAACGATGTTTAGGATAGTACCGGGAACAAATGAGTGGATGATATATGTGACCGTGTTTTTAGGACTTTTATATAGTGCCGGAGTGGACTATCGGTTAAAAAAAAACAGAAAGAAATTATCTCGAAATGAACAATAAATTAGTTGAAAATTTATCACTGTGGCAGCTATTTATTGTCATCTTTATTTTTGAACTCGGTAGTGCAGCGGTAGTTGGAATAGGGGGAGAAGCAAAGCAGGATGCTTGGATTGCTATCGCAGTTGCAACTGTCCTTGGAATTGGATTAGTAGCTTTTTATATCATCTTACTATCAATGGTTCCTGGAAAAAATCTGTTCGAAGTATTTTGCTTTTGTTTTGGTAAATGGTTAGGAAAGCTAATCTCTCTCATGTATGTCATCTATTTCTTCTATATTGCAGCGAGGGTATTGAGAGACTTCTGCGAACTTATTGCGTCTTCCATTTTTGAAGAAACTCCGATTGAGGTCATAGCCATTTCAATGATTCTCGTTGTCTCATACATGCTGTATCTTGGACTAGAAGTTCTAGGAAGAGCGAGCGAAATTTTCATTCCTTATTTATTTTCATTCATTATTATTATTGGGATCTTTATTTTATTTTCAGGAGAAATGGAATTCACTAATTTACTACCGGTACTTCCTGAAGGATTGGGACCAGTATTTAAAGCCGTTTTTCCTAGCATCTTGACCTTTCCTTTTGGAGAGCTTATTGCGTTTACAATTCTTTTTCCTGCTATTACAAAAAGGAAAAAGGTGCTCCCAGTCGGAATCCTTGCTGTTTTAGTAAGCGGGCTAGTCCTTATATATAACTCCATTGTTCAAATTGCCACTCTTGGTCCGGAAATGAAGGAGAGATCCAATTTTCCACTGCTTTCTGCTGCAAGAGAAATCTCTCTTTTGGAATTTATTGAGAGAGTAGATTTAATTATTGTGTTTATTGTGATGTATGGAATCATTGTCAAGGTCGGGGTATTTTTTTACGGTGGTTTGAAGGGGTTAGAATTAATCTTTAATCGGTCATATAGAGCAATGATTGTCCCTATTGGAACTTTAATTGCTTTCTTTTCCATTGAGGTGAGCCATAATTTTGCTGAACATATTCAGGAAGGGTTAGAGGTAGTGCCTATGTATTTTCATGTTCCATTTCAGATCATAATCCCTATGCTAGTTTTCCCCATCCTTTATTGGAAAGTAAAAAAACAACAAAAGGAGAAAAGCCAATGAAGCTGCTTAATTCCTTTTTTAAAAGAAAAAAGAATAAAAATTCCTCTATTACTACGGAGGAAGAATTGTTTAGTAAAGAGGAACTTCCAAAGGCATACTTTATCAGTCTTAGTGAGAATAAAAAGCAACTTCAACAGCTATTTCAACAGTCCTTTGATTTTAAAATGGATGATATTAAAATAGGGAATCACTTTGCTTGTGTTTGTTATTTGGAAACGATGCTAGATAAAAATGAATTAACCAATAAAGTATTAAACGCTGCTCAAGGTTCAATCGAAGACAAGGTATTACTGAATATTGAGTCGATTAGAAACACCTATTTTCCGACAGTGGCTTATGAGTATGACGAAAATTTTCATAAAGTGATTTGGCATGTATTGAATGGGCATGCTGTTATCCTTATTGATGGAATTCAACAAGCATTGTCATTGGAAATTGGAAGGACTGAGAATCGATCCATTACGGAGCCTAGTACTCAGACAATCATTAGGGGTCCAAAGGATGGATTTGTAGAAGATTTAAATACAAACATTAGTCTGATTAGAAGAAGAATTAAAAATCCACATATAAAATTTGAGAAGCTTCAAGTTGGACGAGATTCAAAAACAACGGTTGCAATCGGTTTTATAGATAACATAACAAACCAAGATATATTAGATGAAGTAAGAATTCGTGTCAAAAAAATTGATGCAAGTGCTATATTAGATTCAGGAAATATAGAAGAATTTATTACTGATAAAAGTATTACGCCCTTTCCACTTCTATTCAATACAGAAAGACCAGATAGCATATCCGCACATTTATTAGAAGGAAAAGTTGCTATCATAGTGGACGGGAGCCCGTTTGTTTTATCGGTACCTAGCTTGTTAATTGATTTCTTTCAGGCAACAGAGGATTATTATCAACCGTTCCTAATGGCTAGCTTCATTAGAATGATTCGTTATGTGTCATTTATGGTTGCTTTATTGCTGCCTTCTTTATATGTAGCAGTATCCACTTTCCACCATGAGCTATTGCCTACTCAGCTATTAATCAGTATTCAAGCGCAAAGAGAAGGGGTGCCCTTTCCAGCCGTAATCGAGATTATTTTAATGGAGCTAACCTTTGAGGTATTAAGAGAGGCGGGGATTAGAATGCCTCGTGCTGTAGGACAAACGGTCTCCATTGTCGGAGCTTTAGTTATTGGTCAAGCAGCAGTTGAAGCTGGACTCGTCTCGAATGTTCTTGTTATTGTCGTGGCGTTCACGGCGATTGCTAGTTTTGTTTCGCCAATTTATAACTTCTCCATCACAACTAGGTTACTGCGTTTTATTCTGATATTAATGTCTTCCATTCTTGGGTTATACGGGGTTCTAACTTTCCTCATTTTAATGGTTATTCATTTGGTAAGTCTAAGGTCATTCGGAGTTCCTTATCTGGCTCCGGTAGCTCCATTTTTTCCTAGTGATCACGATGATGTATTTGTTAGACTCCCTATATGGGCAAATAAAAGTCGCCCATCTTATTTATATTCAAAAGCACCTGTTAAAAAAAGCGGAAATTATACTCCTTCTCCACCGACTAGTAAAAGTGGTGATAATACGACATGAATAGAATCTATCCTTTACTAATGATTATCACATTGTGTTTAACGGGATGTTGGGACCGAATAGAGATGAACGATGTTTCCATCGTGACGGGTTTAGCGGTTGATCGGGGGGAAGACCAGAAGTATATGTTAACAGTTGAAGCGGTCAATCCTACACAATTTTCAAAGCAAAAGGGTGGAGATGATGCACCAGTTACAACCTTTTCTTTAGAAGGGGATACCATATCTGAGTTAACGGATAAAATGAACGTCGGTATGACAAGAAAACTAATATTCTCACATACAAGGGTGCTGTTTATTAGTGAGGAAATAGCTAAAGAGGGAGTTGTCGGATTTCTAGACTTTTTAGAAAGAAGTGGAGAGTTTCGAAACGATTTCAATATATTGATTACCAAAGGGATGAAAGCAGCGGACTTTACAAGGATTACCTACCCACTCCAAAAGGTTCCATCTCTTAAAATACACAAACAAATTGAATCATTTGGAGATGAATGGGGAGGAGACCCTAGGGTTCGATTAACAGATTTCATTTCCTCTATGACTTCTAAGGGAAGGTCACCTGTAGCAAGTGCCATTAGTGTAAAAGGGGATGCAGAAAAAGGAGAAAAAGTAGAGAACAATAAATCTCTCAGTGTAGATGCATTGGTTACAATGGAAGGGATAGCTTTGTTCGAGGGAGATCGATTAAAAGGGTACTTATCGTTAAAAGATACAAGAAACTTTGTGTGGACACAGGATTTAGATCAAACCAGTTTAAGCGTCCCTTGTAAAGAGTCAACAAAGGATGAGCCTAAATATTTCAATGTTCGTGTTAACACTTCATCAACAAAGCTACATGCTCGCTATCAAAATAATCAACCGATATTGAGTGTTAAAATTGATGGTGAGACATCTTTAGCAGGAAGTCATTGTGCGAATGATTTAACTAAGTTAGACTCTTTTAAAGAAATGGAGAAATTAATTAACGCCCATGTGAAGAATGAAATTGAAGGTACATTAAATAAAGTGCAAAAGGATTTTGGTTTAGACATCTTTGGATTTGGAGAGGTCATGAATAGACAGCACTATAAAAAATATAAAGAGGTAGAGGGTAAGTGGAACGAAGAGTTTTCACGGGCAAATTTTGAAGTTGATGTAAAGTACCACCTCATTAGAAGTGGAATTAAAAGTAAGAGTTTCTTAGTAAGCGAACCAGCGGTTGAATAGATGTGGAAAAATTATTTCAAACAAAAGCTTGATAAACCATGAATCCTTTTAATAAGGTAATATAGTAATTACAACAATTTGTGACATTCAAGAACGAAGTAGAACTAGGCCGTAGGAAAGGTTTAGAGGAGTCTACATATTAAAGGAGAAAATAATGAGCGATATTTTAATGAATATGAAGCCATTTGTAAATGCTGCGTGGGAAAAAGCAGGCTTTCAACAATTAACAACGGTACAAGCTTCTGCTATTCCGGCTATAGTAGAGGGAAAGGATGTTATTGCTGAATCACCGACTGGAACAGGGAAGACTTTAGCTTATTTATTACCGGTCCTAAATGGAATTGATCCGGAAAAAAAGTCTATCCAAGTGGTGATTTTGGCTTCTTCACAAGAATTAGTCATGCAAATTCTTCAGGAGGTCCAAACTTGGAGTGAGGGTAGTGGCATTCGAGCTGCATCCTTTATTGGTGGTGCAAACGTGAAAAGACAGTTGGAAAAATTAAAAAAGAACCCACACGTCATCCTCGGAACACCAGGGAGAACATTAGAGTTAATTAAACAAAAGAAAATCAAAATGCATGAAGTGAAAACAATTGTTCTCGATGAGGGGGACCAACTTTTAACGAGTGAGCACCTGTCAACAGTAGACCATATTGTTAAGTCGTCATTGGCGGATCGTCAGGTAGTTCTTTTTTCAGCAACTCTTCCGGAACATACAGAAAAGCTTGCTAAAGATTTAACTAGAGACGCAGAGATCATAAGGATTAAAAAGGATGAAACGATCCAATCAGGAAACGTTGATCACATCTATTTTAGTGCAGAACCAAGAGATAAAATAAAGTTACTTGAAAAAATAGCAAGGCTAGAAGATGCTAAAGTATTAGTGTTTGTCAGGGATATTGGAAACTTAACCGTTATTTCAGAAAAACTTACTTTCAAGGATATAAAAACGGCGATTCTTCATAGTGACTTAAATAAAGACAAACGTAAGAATGCCCTTAAGGACTTCCGAACAGGAAAAACAAATATGCTACTTGCTACAGATGTTGCTGCGAGAGGCTTAGATGTTAAAGGGATTACCCATGTCGTCCATTTTGATTTCCCGAAAGATATAGAGCAGTATGTCCACCGTTCTGGAAGAACAGGAAGGTTTGGAGCAGAAGGCACGGTTATGGCTATTGTCACAGAACGAGAGGAACGGGAATTAAAGAAGTTCTGTAAAGAATTAAATGTAGAGGTTGAGAAGAAAGTATTTTATAAAGGTCAAGTTGCGGATGGTGTGAAGGCAGAAAAATAAATTAGTTGATGAGGCTATGTTCATGTTAGTGGTGAGCGTAGTCTTTTTTTTTGGAGGATTTTTCATAATCCAATTAAGTTGACGAAATAGATAGAATATTTTATAAATAGAACTATACCGTATTATTTAGACACCCGAAAAATATACCCGAAAGGACTAAAATAAATGGAAAATCCTCGTTTGAAACAATTACATGATGAGTGGCTTGTAGAAGCTACTATTGATGATATGCAGGAAAAATTGAATAATGGAGAATTAACTTCAAAAGAGTTAGTCCTCATGTACCTATATCGAATTAGTACGTATGACAAGCAGGGAGTTGCGGTAAATTCAGTATTAGAGGTAAACCCTGAAGCTTTACATATAGCTGCAGCTTTAGATTCAGAACGTAAACAAAAAGGTCCACGCGGTCCGCTACATGGAATTCCAGTACTAATAAAAGACAATATCGACACAAGTGATAAAATGCATACAAGTGCAGGATCATTAGCTTTAGAAAACTCTTATGCTACAGAAGATTCACAAGTAGCAGCTTCTTTAAGAGAAGCAGGTGCTATAATCCTGGGGAAAACGAATATGACGGAATGGGCAAACTTCATGACGGAAGGAATGCCAAGTGGCTATAGTTCAAGAGGTGGCCAGGTTTTAAATCCCTATGGTCCAGGTAAATTTGATGTTGGTGGTTCTAGTGCAGGATCCGGGGCATCCATCGCAGCTAACTTTGCGGCAGTAGCAGTTGGAACAGAAACATCAGGTTCCATTCTAAGCCCTGCAAGCCAAAATTCTCTTGTTGGGATCAAACCTACTGTAGGATTAATCAGTCGAAGAGGAATCATTCCGATTGCACATAGTCAAGATACTGCAGGACCGATGACAAGAACAGTTAAAGACGCTGCATACCTTTTAAATGCACTGACAGAGCTCGACGATAAGGATCCTATCACACGTACTAATACCACACTTGTAGGAGCTGATTTTACTGAGTACCTACAAGAAGATGGGCTAAAAGGTGCCCGTATCGGAATATGTAGAGAGGTATATTTCGACTATCTATCCAAGGATAAGCTTAAAGTAATGAATGAAGCTGTTGAAAAGCTTAAAGAACTAGGGGCAGAAGTAGTCGAAAACATTGTGATCCCATCAACAAAGGCAAAGTGGAGCTATGATGTTTTAACGTATGAATTTAAATCGGATTTAAACGCCTATTTACAAGGTCTTCCTGTCGACTCAAGAGTTCGTTCACTAGCTGATGTGATTGAGTTTAATAATGAACACAGTGAAAAAACGTTAAAATATGGACAAAAGATCCTTGAAGAAGCGGAAAAAACTTCAGGAACATTAACTGAGGAACAATATATATCTGCACTAGAAAAGGATATCCACTTATCAACTGAGCAAGGAATCGATTCTGTACTAAAAGAGCATCAATTAGATGCTATTGTTTTCCCGAATAATTTTGGCGCGGGTATTCCTGCAAAAGCTGGTTATCCTTCCATCACAGTTCCAGCAGGGTATACACAAGAGGGAGAGCCAGTTGGAATTACTTTCACAAGTACAGCTTACACAGAACCTACTCTTATAAAGCTAGGTTATAGTTATGAGCAGGGGACGAAAGTAAGAAAAGCACCCAACCTTAATCTAGAATAAGGACAACACAATAAAGTCATACTACCATTGAATGATTTTAAAAGGAGATGGTGGTAGTTGGGTAGACAAAAGTTAGGAAATGGCAATGCTCAGCGAAATAATAATAAAAAAAGAGGCAAAACTAGCTCAGAGCTAGTTGAGTTTACTCCTAAAGAAGAACTAAAACCGAATCGTCCAATAAACGAATAATGATAGAAACCTCCCAAATTAGGGAGGTTTTGTTACGTTTTCAACCGAATGGTATTCAAATTCAAAATTAAACGTTATAGTAACGTTATAAACTGATAAGGGCAAACTTGTTGAAAAGCAAGGACGCAAAGCTATGGGCCTAAGCGTAAAATTCGTATGGTTGCCAGGCTGCCAGACTCCTTTTAGGGTGTCGGCACTCAAGGGAGGAAGTAAATATGAAAAGACTAGTAATGATGTGGGTGATGGTTGCATTGGGGTTTCTTACAATGGAATACCCTCAAAATCCGAAAACAGTGCATGCGAATGAATTTGTCCCCGTTTCCACTTGGCTCTGGGATACCGAAGCAATTCACACAAATAAGGATGAAGTCTTAAAGTTTTTAATAACAAAGCATGTTAACACAGTGTTTTTACAAATTAATCAAGATATACCATTTGAAACATATGAACATTTCATTCGCCAAGCAAGGAGCCATAATATTGAAATACATGCTTTGGACGGTGCTCCTGATTGGGGAAAATCAAAAGGCAAGATGGATAACATGTTTGGCTGGTTAAGAACCTATCAGCAACAGGCGGTCCCAAATGAAAAATTTTCGGGTGTGCATATAGATGTTGAACCATATTTACATGAACAATGGAACAGGAATCAAGCGAATGCGGTTATGCAATACCAAACTCTACTTATAGAAGCGAAAAAACAATCCAATCGTTTAGGGTTACCTATAGGGATAGATATTCCATTTTGGTTTGACGAGATTAAATTTCAAAATAAGTATGGAAAAGGGGATCTTGCTAGTTGGGTTATTCGAAAAGCCGATTCAGCCACTTTAATGGCATATCGGGATCGAGTAGAAGGCCCAAATGGGATCATTGAGTTAATAAAGTTTGAAGTACAATTAGCTCAAAAAATAGGAAAACCGATTATAATTGGTGTCGAAACAGGTAAATCAGAGGAAGCGGACTATGTTTCTTTTCATGAAGAGGGAGAAGCATACATGTTCAAACAATTGAAACAAGTTCAGGCAAACTATAATGGTAACGTGACTTATGCTATTCACCATCTACAAAGCTGGATGAGGATGGAGTATTAATAAATGAGATTTCACCAATGTTTTGGTGGAATCTTTTTCTTTTGTAAGGAATTTAGGTAGAGTTTACCCATAAATGTAAATTTTTATAAAAAAATATTAATCAGTACCTTGCATTATTCAGTAGTGTGTTATATTATACTAAATGTGGTAATAATTACTAACAAATGTTGTTCAACTACTGTACTTTAATCAGTAGTGAGTTTAAGACAGTAGGAAGGTGATTACTTGAATGTTCAATTTAAAAAGGGTGTGCTGGAATTATGTGTACTCATTTTAATATCTAAAAAGGATCAATATGGTTATGAGCTAGCTCAAAATATATCGAATAAAATTACAGTCGCAGAAGGGACCCTTTATCCATTACTACGACGGCTGACAAAGGAAGATTACTTAACTACGTATTTGGCTGAGTCAACCGAAGGGCCACCGAGGAAATATTATTCGCTTTCAGATAAAGGTAGCTTGTATATGAATGAGTTAATCAAAGAATGGATGCAGTTTTCAAATGCAGTAAATGAATTTATTGAGGAGGGTATGGGGAAATGAGAAATGAATTTTTAATTAAGCTGGAGACTTTATTACAGAAAGTACCGGAACATGATAGAAGAGAAATGATGTATGACTATGAAGAACATTTTCAAATTGGGCTTGCGAATGGAAAAAATGAAAACGAACTTATGGCTGAGCTCGGAGATCCACATGTAATTGCAAGAGATTTGCTAGCGGAATATAGAATTGTAAAAGCGGAAAAGGAGCAATCCGTACCCAATATATTTCGTGCCATTCTTGCAACAATCAGTGTTAGTTTCTTTAATTTAGTTTTTATAGTCGGACCGATTGCAGGGCTATTTGGTGCATATGTGGCTTTATGTGCTGTGGCACTAGTATTAACGATTTCACCAGTGGTACTGATTACGTCTTCAATGTGGGGATTTAGTTATGAAAGTTTCGCAGTAAATATCTTTGCTTCCATAACGTTGTTTAGTTTAGGGATGTTAATGAGTATCGGAATGATTTATGTAGGAAAGTTTTTCTACAACCTAGTTCTTAAGTATATAAGATTTAATATTAGAATCATTAAAGGAGAAAAAGCGGCATGAAAAAATTAGTATACGGATTATTAACACTATTAATCATTGGGATTGCAGGAACCATTGTATCAGTAAGTGCTTCCGGTGGCTTTTCATTTGACACATACAGCTTAGAAGATACAGAAGTAGTAAATGGAAAGAATATTGATCATATTGAGGTTGATATATCTGCAACTGACTTAAAGGTGATTTCAACAAATGACAGTGATATTACGATTAATCTTAATGGGAAAATAAGTAGGAAATATGAAGATGAAATTAAACTGGATGTAAAGGAGAAAGGGGATTCTCTTAAGATTTCAATAGCAGGAGAAGACCAAATTAAGTTTAATATAGGGGTACTTATTGTAGATACCAACTTAGAAATAAGATTACCTGAAAAATTATATGAGTCTATTAGAATAAGTGCATCTTCTGGAGATATTGAAATAGCTGATCATAAAGCAAAAGAGATTATGTTAGAGACGAATTCAGGTAGTATTTTTGCAGATGATATAGTGTCAGACAATGATTTTACGATGATGGCTTCGAGCGGTGAAATCCATTCAAATAACAACCGTGCTGAAAAGTTCGAATTAAAGGCAAATAGTGGCGACTTAATTGTTGATAATCAAACCGCGAAAAAATCTATTTTTAACACATCATCTGGTGATATCAACTTAACGAATGCTATTGGTGAACTAGAAATAGAGGCATCTTCAGGTAGTATTATGATTGATAATGATGAAGTTACAGGTCATATTGATGCTAGGGCATCAAGTGGAGATGTAGATGTTGAGTTTAATAACGAACCAGATTCATTAGCTATTAGATTTAATGGGAGCTCTGGAAAAGGTGAAATTGATTTTAAAAATGTAAAGTATGAAGAGAAATCAGAAAATAAAATTGTTGGAGAGATTGGTTCTGGAGAGTATGAGTTAACGGTTAACACAAACTCAGGGGATTTTAACCTCCGTTAAGAAACACTACTATTAATAACGAAAAGGATCCTCTGGAAGATGAGAGGATCCTTTTATTTAAAATATAACCTTCCAGTTATCGTTACATGTAGCTTCAATTGTTTTTCTTTTTAAAATATAGTCAGCAATTAATTCTGTCATATCGATTTGGATATCTTTAATAACAGGTTTATCTTTATACATGTGGTAATCCCCTCCACCACCTGCGCGATAGTTGTTCATGACAACGTCGTATTCTCCATTTAATTCTATCGGTACGCCATTACGCTCAAGCTTTACAACTCTTTGTCCAGAAGGTTTACGTATGTCTAATTCGTACTGGATTCCTTCCCACATATCATAATTGTAATGCTGAGGTTTTGGTTCGATAAACTCTGGATTAACTGATATCTCATTGTTTTCATCTAACTTAAAATACGTGGCACATTTTTCAAGCGCATCCTTCATATCTTGTCCAGTGATTCTAATCACCTTTAACGTGTTAGGGTAGATATAATTGGAGACGATGTCTCTCATCGTAACATCATTTGGGAATCCAGGCGATTCATTATGGAATAGAGCGGTATTTGAAATCTCTACGTCTCCTGCATCCATTTGAACTTTATTAATAAACTCAATCATTGGGTGATCTTTTAAGCGGATTTCCATAACATCCGTAATCGTCATATCACCAATAATAGCGCCCATTGGCTGGTCTAACCATTCTTGAGTTTTCACTTCATAATCCTCAATAATTCCTACAACCTTTTCATCTACTAATGTTGTATCAGAAACATCTATTAATTGTGGTGATTTCTTGTTCACCATCCACTTGCCATCTTTTTGCTCAAATTGGACCTTAACTTTGCCTAGCATATGCCCGTTAAAACTTGGTTGTAAAATTGTGACACCATTTATTTCATCCGCAAGTGTCCGGTGCTGATGTCCAGTTAATAAAATGTCGATTCCTTCTACATCCATGCACATTTGATAGCCTTGATTTTCTCCGGTTAATGTTTCAGTCGGCTCTCCAGTCTTAATATCTCTTTCGAATCCTCCGTGATAGGAAATAACTAATAAATCATAGTTCTCATTTTCTCGTAAATGGTTTACCCATCGCTTAGCTGATTCTAATGCGTCTTCAAAGACGATCCCTTTTATATGATTCGGGTTTTCCCAGTTAGGAATATAGTGTGTAGTTAGACCTAATATAGCAACTCGAAGTCCATTATCAAACTCCCTGATTAGATAAGGTTTACCAAATAACGGTTCTTTCGTTTTTTCATTTAGGATGTTAGCAGATAGCCAAGGGAATAAAGATTCCTTTACTGATCTTTCTAATAGTTCTAGCCCATAGTTAAACTCGTGGTTTCCTATCACTGCAGCGTCAAAGTTGAGCTCATTTAAGATCGATATGATAGGGTTTCTTTGATCACTAAGAAACTTTGCATAATGATAAGTAAGCGGAGTTCCTTGAATAACATCTCCATTATCAATTAATAATGAATAAGGATGCTTCTCTTTTTCAAGATTAATTAGATGAGCCAGTTTAGCCAGACCTTTATGCATTTCTAAATTATTTCCATAATTAATAGGTAGAACATTCCCGTGAACATCACTCGTTTCAAGAATGACTAATTCACACATTTCTTTGTTATCAACCATTCAGACACTTCCTCCAGTTAAAAAAGACTCTTTATTCCTTTTAATATAATATCGCTTTATTTCATAGAGAAATTTACAAGATTTGTAATGCTTTTTAAGACAAATGCACTATAAAAGAGCATTTTTATAGATATTATACAGCTTACAATACCCTTAAAACAAAATGTGACAATTTTATTAATTTTTTTACAAAAAATTTACTTTAAACTGAAAAGTTTGTGATATAATTCATTTCGTAATAACAAATAATACCTATAAAACAAATTTTGGAGGTTTACTGATGTTTAAAAAGTTAGCAACAATCGGTATGTCTTTGGCTCTAGCTACAGGTGTTTTGGCTGCATGCGGAGCAAACAATGAAGAAGGTTCTAATGCAGAAGGTGGAAAAGAAGGTTATGTTCCTGAAACATTAACTGTTCAATTCGTTCCTTCTCAAAATGCTGATACTTTAGAAGCAAAAGCAAAGCCGTTAGAGGATTTACTAAGTGCTGAACTTGGAATTCCTGTAGAAGTAAGCGTTTCAACTAACTACAATACAATTATCGAAGCAATGGCTTCTAAAAAAGTAGACGTTGGTTTCTTACCTCCAACTGCATATGTTTTAGCTCATGACAAAGGTGCTGCTAATGTAATTCTTCAAGCACAACGTTATGGTGTAGATGATGAGACTGGTGCTCCAACTGAAGAATTAGTAGACTTCTACAAATCAATGTTTGTTGTTAAAGCTGACTCTGGAATTAACAGCATTGAAGACTTAAAAGGTAAAAAGATTGCATTCCAAGATGTAACTTCATCTGCTGGATATGTTTGGCCTGCAGCTTCTTTAATGGATGCTGGTATTGATCCAATTGAAGATGTTGAAGGTGTTACTGTTAAAGGTCATGACCAAGCTGTTATCTCTGTATTAAATGGTGACGTGGATGCTGGGGTTGTATTCCAAGATGCTCGTAACATCGTTAAAGGTGATTACCCAACTGTTTTTGAAGATACTAAAGTAATTCACTTCACAGAAGGTATTCCAAATGACACAATTTCTGTTCGTTCTGACATGGATGCTGATTGGGTTAAGAAAATTCAAGATGCATTCGTAGCAATCGGTCAAGATGAAGAAGGACGTGCAATTGTTAAAGAAATCTACTCTCATGAAGGTTATACTCCATCAGAAGATAAAGTATTTGATATCGTTCGTGAGTATGGTGAAAAAGTAAGAACTGAATAGTCTTAAATATAGTTAGACTTTACAAAATGCCAGCCAGTTAAAGCAGTTCAACTGGCTTGGCTTTTTTTACGTATAGGCGACTTCACACAGTTTTCTGAAAATATTTAAAAGATATAGCTGAGTATCATATCTATAACTAACATTTTGGCCAAGCTATTAAGCCGAATGAATAGAATACCATCGTTTTTTGAGAAAATAGTAAGAAACCCTACCATGAAAAAATACGGAAAGTTGGTATTTAAGTGATTGAATTTAAGAATGTCTCAAAGACATACCCAAACGGTGTTAAAGGTTTAAATAACATTAATTTAACAATTGAAAAAGGTGAGTTTGTAGTTATTGTTGGTCTATCTGGTGCAGGAAAGTCCACACTTCTACGCTCTGTAAATAGACTTCATGAAATTAGTGAAGGGGAAATCGTGATCGATGGAAAATCAATCACTAAAGCTAATGGAGCAGAGTTAAGAAGAATTCGCCGTGATATCGGTATGATTTTCCAGAGCTTTAATCTAGTTAAACGTTCATCGGTGCTAAGGAATGTTCTTTCAGGAAGAGTGGGATACCATTCAACACTTAGAACAGTATTAGGCTTATTCCCTAAAGAAGATATAGAGCTTGCTTTAGATGCATTAGATCGCGTAAACATCATCGAAAAAGCTTACTCACGTGCGGATGAATTATCAGGTGGACAACAGCAGCGTGTATCGATTGCGCGTGCATTAGCACAAGAAGCTAAAATTATTTTAGCAGACGAGCCAGTGGCTTCGTTAGACCCCCTTACTACTAAGCAAGTAATGGACGACTTACAAAGAATTAATCAAGATTTAGGGATTACAACGATAGTGAACCTGCATTTCATTGATCTAGCTAGAGAATATGCTACTAGAATTATTGGTTTACGTGCTGGAGAGGTTGTTTTTGATGGACCTGTAGAAGAAGCAACCGATGAGAAGTTCTCTGAAATCTACGGACGTCCTATTCAGGCTGATGAACTTTTAGGAGAGGATCTATGATGAGTCAACCTGAAAAAAAGGCTATACCTCAACCTCCTAGTAAGGTAAAGCATTACCTTACTGGTACTTTGATTTTATTACTGCTTTGGGGAAGTGCCATTCAAACGGATGCCACAATGGGGGAACTAATTATCGGTTTACCGAATATGCTGGATCTCCTATATCAGATGTTCCCACCTAACTGGGCGTATTTTGACAATATTACTGCAGCGATGCTTGAGACCATTCGAATGGCTGTAATTGGTACGACTTTTGGGGCCATTATTGCGATACCAGTTGCTATTTTTGCAGCTAGCAATATCTTTCAAAATTCATGGATCTACCAGCCAGCGCGTTTTATATTAAATCTAGTACGTACGGTACCTGACCTTCTTTTAGCAGCTATTTTCGTTTCGATTTTTGGACTAGGACCGTTACCAGGTATCTTAGCTTTAACGATCTTTTCTATTGGGCTAGTAGCTAAGTTAACTTACGAGGCGATAGAAGCGATTGATCCAGGCCCATTAGAAGCTATGACCTCAGTAGGTGCGAATAAAATTCAATGGATTGTTTTTGGTGTAATTCCACAAGTATTGGCTCATTACGCTTCTTATGTACTTTATACATTTGAAGTAAATGTCCGTGGGGCTGCTGTATTAGGTCTAGTTGGAGCCGGTGGTATCGGACTTTATTACGACCGTACACTTGGATTCCTTGAGTATGATAAAACAAGCACAATTATCCTATTTACCTTAGTTGTGGTGTTATTAATAGACTACATCAGTACTAAATTACGGGAGAAGTTATTATGAGCCAAACAACTAGAAAAAATATCGTTAAGCCGAAGAAAAATCGTGTTCGCCTTTGGAGTATTTATATCACATTAGCACTTATCTATATATGGGCTTTTGCGGGTACAGACGTACCAGAAATCAAGGAAACTGCAGCTCAAATATCTAAAGCGATCTTCTCTGGAATGTTTAATCCTGACTGGGGTTATGTGTACATGCCTGAAGGAGAAGACTTATTAAGAGGTTTGTTAGATACATTAGCAATTGCCATACTAGGTACATTTATTTCTGCAATCCTATGTATTCCATTTGCCTTTTGGGCAGCTAATAATATGAGCAAAGGGAGAGCCATTCCAAGTTCAGGTAAATTCATGCTTGGCTTTATACGTACATTCCCTGATATTGTAATGGCTATTTTGTTCATTAAAGCAGTAGGTCCTGGTTCTTTTGCAGGGGTATTAGCATTAGGATTAGGTTCAATTGGGATGCTAGGTAAATTGTTCTCAGAAGAAATTGAGAACATGGATCTTGGTCCAACAGAAGCTCTTACAGCAACAGGAGCTAGTCGTCTGCAAGTACTATGGTTTGCAGTTATCCCACAAGTATTGCCAGGTTTCTTATCGTATACATTGTACCGTTTTGAAATTAACATACGTTCTGCTTCAATCCTTGGGATTATTGGAGCGGGTGGTATTGGTACACCGTTAATATTTGCACTTAGTTCAAGGGACTGGGACCGAGTTGGGGTTATCCTCCTTGGAATTATCGTAATGGTAACCATTATTGATATTATCTCGGGTGCGATTCGTAAGAGAATTGTATAATATTGATAAAACTAGAAAAGGACATTACATTTTTTGTAATGTCCTTTTTTCTACTTATCGATAGGATTGTCCCATTTCAATATAGAAGATATACCTGTCTTAGTCCATTATGCTTCACCGAAACATGGACCTAGGATTGTACTTGTAAATAGTTCTCCGGCTTGGAAGATAGAAACTTCAATTTCTCTAAAAGTTACACCTTCTTCGAATTGAAATGCTGTGTCGTATGTTAAAACTAATTCTGCACAATCATCGTCACCAAACGTCCACTCAAACTTTGCTGAAGTATACGGTAAGTTATCAGGTTCAGTATTAGGTGGTAGGACGTTAGGAGATTCTCCCATCGCAATCGGTGTTGGGCCTGCTCCACAAACTTCAAAAGTTACATGGCTAATATCGCCTGCACATCTACAAACCTGGTAAGTTACTTCAGTTGTATCATCAGTTGGGTTTTCTACACTGATCAGTGCAACACGATATTCTTCATCGAATCCCTCTCTACCTTCGATACATGTAACATCAAAAAAACTAGCTGGTGGTTGTAGATCTGGACAACAAGGTAAATTATTTCCCAATCTTCTCACCTCCTTTGCTATTTATACTTACATCATATTCATTTAAATAGAGAGAGTATGGACAAAGATACCATGATAGTGAAAAATGGTCACAAATCTAAAAGAGTTCCTGACCAAACAAACAGCCTGAAGACCAAGTGTATGAGGGAGGCGGTGTTTGTGGATAGATGACGTGCTAAAGGTGATCATACGAGAAGTTAGTATAAACTTATCAGTCCAATATTAGTTATCCCCAAAGAAAAAACTCCCCTCGAACTAAATCGATAGAGAGTTTAATTGGTTTATACACATATTCCTGTTGTTATACACAAAATCTTCTTTAAATCATTCATTTGTTGACTTATGCACAGTTTTTTAGATTATAAAAATTTCAAAGAATCTAAAACTTGTGCACAACTTTGTATCCGAGCAGCTTTTTCACAAGTAAACCACAAATCTCTTAATCAAGATCTACTTTTTTAAGAGGATTAACAGCCGGTCCGTCGACTACCTCTCCTTTATAGGAGAATCTTGACCCATGGCAAGGACAATCCCATGTCCGATCTCCGTGATTCCACTCAACCTCACAGCCAAGGTGAGTACAGGTAGAATCAACCACGTGAAGCTGACCGTCTTGATCTTTGTAGGCGCCACATCGCTGACCGTGTACCATCACAACAGCACCCTCATCATTTTGAAGATCACTCGGCTCTTTCGGTATAAATTCAAGCTTCCCTTTAACAAAATGCTTTGCTACATCTGCATTGATACTGAGAAACTTCTTAACATCCGGGTCAGCGTGGAAACGTGACGGGTGATACAACTCTCGATATTTATTATCCCTCTCAAGGACATCATCTGCTAGTAATAGGGCAGCAGCTGTTCCATTTGTCATGCCCCATTTATGATAGCCTGTAGCAATCGAAACATTACGTTGATTTTCAGTAATCGGACCGATATAAGGAACCTTATCAAGCGTATACATATCCTGAGCAGACCAGCGATACTTATATTCTTTGATCCCGAAGATATCCTGAGCATATTGTTCAAGGGCCGTATAATGTTTCATCGTATCGATTCCTTGACCGGTTTTATGACCTTCCCCTGATACTAAAATTAATCGTTCGCCATTTTCTAAGGGAGTTGATCTAAGTGATCTTGTTGGACTGTCTGAACTTATGTACATTCCACCTGGATATTCCTTATCTGTTGTAATCCCTAGTATGTAGGATCTTTCAACATACATTCTTGCAAAATATAGTCCTTTTTTATCGCAGAATGGGAAGTGTGAAGCGGCGATTAAATGTTTACAGGAAATCTCTTTTCCGTTTCTTAACATCACTTTCGGACGAGGTCCATCCTCAATATCGACTGCGGTTGTATTCTCATAAATTTCCCCACCCGCTTCAAGGAACATTCTCACTAAGTGATTTAAGTACTTCAACGGATGATACTGTGCTTGATTACGCATAACGATCGTGGACCTAGTATCGATATTGAAAGGAATGCTATCGACAAGACCTCCATCAATGCCAAGCTTTTGATACGCTCGTGCTTCCTTCTCTACCTTGTTTGCATCTTTTTCAGATATGGAATACACATACGCATCCTGTTCCTCAAAATCACAATCAATCCCATGTTCTTTTACCGTATTTCGAATGAAGTTTAGTGCATCTGTTGCACCTTCATAGTATAACTTTGCTTTTTCTTCTCCTAGATGACTGATAAACTCATCATAAATTAATCCATGTTGAGCCGTTACTTTAGCAGTTGTATGACCAGTTGTCCCATTAAGGATTCGTCCTGCCTCAATAATGGCGACCTTTACACCTTCTTTTACAAGTAAATAACCAGTAGTAATACCGGTGATTCCTCCGCCAACAATTGCTACATCGAACTCTTTATCCTCTATCATTTTGTTGAAAATGGGTAAATCCATATCTCTCCAGAAGGGCTCTGGGAACTGTGGCATTTGATAAGTAGACATTCTAACTCCTCCTAGTATGGAACTTCTCAGTTGATAATTTTTCCAAGTTAGAGAAAAACATGTATGTTTTCTTGATCATCCATAAAATTGATCCTTTGTCCGGAGAAATCTTTTAGTATAAAAAGTGGTTTCTATCATATTTTTTATGGAGGGAGCATAAAGAGAGGGGCGGTATTGTGGCATATCAAGAAATATCACCATGGGAAGAACATCGATTTTGGTTAGAAATCTTAAAGGACCACGCTTATTTTGTAAGGGATTACTTATCTCCCGCGGAGATCCAATGGGTAGAAAAAGCAAACCAATTTATTAAGTGGTTTGAACAAGTAGAAACACAATTATCTAGAATCTCACCTAATGCTCAAGTCCAATCGAATGAAATGATGGCATTTTCAAGAAATGCGTACGACGTAGCCTACAATTATTCATTGTTCGAGGGACAAATTATGAACCTCCGATTATATAACAAAATTAATATTAATTTAACACCAACTTATTTTAATGGGACCCTAAATGAGAACATGGAGTACTTACGAATTCTTTCTTACTATATGAAAGGGCAGGCATATCAACCTTTAGCATTAACTGACTTGCTAGACTTGTGGCTAGAGGATCAGTTAGGTCATGCTGCATTGCTTATTCGTTTAGTGGATGGAGTTGAATTCGATATCATTCAAAGCGCAACAGCATTGAAGGGGAAGTTTTCACAACATATCGTAAAAAATAATGCGATTAAGGGGTATTTAAGGGTAACGCAGGAAGGCTTTCCGATTCAAATTCGATTTGGATACGAAGTAGCAGAATCCGTCATCCAATTTAATGAATTGGTATCACATGCAGTCCATCTATTCAAAGACGATGAGTTAATTAACCAAGCCACATTAAGATTCCTTGAGCACCACTTCCCTGAATCGTGTTATTTTATGAACAAACTTTCATATTACGCACGCGACCTACAATACCCTCCATGTGCACTGACCAAATATAAATAATGATAAGAGGGCCAATATGAATAGTTGGTCCTCTTATTTTTTTTATAAACGGTGCTTCCCGATAGAATGGTAGGTTACTCAAAAGTGGAATGTTTACACACATACACATTTCTATGTTCTTTTGGTAAAATTTAAGTAAATAATTTGAAACGAAAAATATGTTTGTTCTAGAAAGTAGGAAATAGGGAAATGGAATCGTTTTATAACGAGCGTGAACATGAAATGCTCAAATTAGTAGAAAAGCTTGTGAACATCGATAGTGGTTCTTATTTTAAAGAGGGCGTAGACAAGGTTGGGAAGATATTAACAGAAGAATACCGCAAACTAGGATTTGAGGTAGAAGTCGTCGAACAAGAGGAACTAGGGAATCATCTAGTCATCCAGCACCGAGATGCTGTAAACCCGGAAATAATTATACTTGCCCATATGGATACAGTATTTCCTGAAGGAACAGCAGCAGAACGACCTTTTACAATAGAAGGGGATCGTGCATATGGACCAGGTGTAATTGATATGAAGGCAAGTCAGGTGTCGTTATTATACGCAGTAAAGGCACTCATTCATAAAGATGAGAATTGTTTTAAAAATATCAAAATAGTCCTTAATAGTGATGAGGAAATTGGATCGACAACGTCTCGCGCTATCATTGAACGGGAAGCAAAAGGGAAAAAGTACGCACTTGTGATGGAACCGGCTAGAAAAGATGGATCCATTGTCTCTGCAAGAAGAGGAAAAGGCAACTATACTTTAATCGTTGAAGGCAAGGCAGCACATTCTGGAATTGAACCGGAAAAAGGAAGAAGTGCCATAGAGGAGTTAGCCTATAAAATCATTCAGTTGCATGAGCTATCTGATCATGAAAAAGGAATCAGTGTAAACGTTGGTTTAATTGAAGGTGGGTCAAGTGCCAATACAGTATCAGACCATGCCGAAGCACAAATTGACGTAAGAATTGCTGAAGTGGAGCAAGTGGAACTTATTGAAGAGAAACTAGAGGAGATTTGTTCTTCAACGGACGTAGCGGGCACCAAAGTTGTATTAGAAGGAGAAATGAACCGACCTCCGATGGAAAAGAACAAAAAAACACGCGCACTCCTTCGAATCATTCAGGATGTAGGCAATGAAATTGGTGTTGAAATCGAGGACACTGCAACTGGCGGCGGGTCAGATGCTTCTTTTACATCAGCACTTGGGGTGGCTACTATTGACGGTCTAGGTCCAGTAGGTGGAAATGCTCATAGTGATAAGGAGTATCTTAAAGTTCCTACATTGGTGGAACGCTCATTATTACTAGCAACAATTATCCAGCGATTAACGGAGAAAAGTAAATAGATATAAGAAGTCGTTGTATCTCAAATCAACGGCTTTTATTTTCGTCTTTTTTGTGAACTGTTTCACAAAAAGAGTGAGAGTGTGACTTCTCTCATAAACGGAATGACTATCAGAGTCTTAAAATAAAAGATAGACAATGACAAGCTTACAGGAGGATCATCGAATGCAATCCATTATTTTTATAGGTCATGGTAGCAGAGCACCGAAAGGAACAGAGTTATTTGTAAAGTTTATTTCTGAAGTAATAGAAAAGGTTGAAATTCCAATAAAAGAGTACTGCTTTTTTGAGAGATATGAACCGAATCTAGATCAAGCAATCGAGAGCTGTATAACTAAGGGCGGTACAGAAATCATTGTTGTTCCTGTATTGCTGCTTCCTGGTGTACAGACCAATGTTGAAATACCTGAGATTTTAAAAAAGTGGAAACAAAAGTATCCAGAAATGAAGATAAAGTTCGGTGAGCCTATGGGGAATAATCCGATTATGGCTGACCTTTTAAAAGAAAGACTAGAGAGAAAGTCATTTTCAACGTCTGGTCAGGACGCGGTTTTATTGGTCACTCACGGTAGCCACGACCCTCAAGCTGATCAAGAATTTAAACGAATGGCAGAATGGTTTTCGAGTATCAATCAATGTACAGTTGAGGTTGCATATTTGACCACACCACCCCTATATAAGGACAAAGCGGAGGAACTTTTACGACAATCCTTTAATAAAATCTATGTGATTCCTTACCTACTTTTTGCAGGGGTATTTTTAGAAAGTATGGCGGAATCTATTGAATCCAATCCAGGTATAGAGCTTTGTGATGAAATTGGATACGATGGAAAGCTTAAGGAATTATTAATTAAACGAATTGAAGAAACAAAGAATCATCCTAAATTAGAGCTATAGAGGTTTAATGAATGATTCTTCTTCTAGCATTCATACTAAGGATATGTGAATGCAAAGGAGAACGAGTAAATGCCTGAGCTACCAGAAATGGAGACGTATCGAAAATTATTAAGCGAAAAAGTTAGAGGGAAAGTTATAACAAACGTAGTCGTTAACCGTGAAAAGTCCATTAATGTAGCCCAAGAGGTTTTTGAAAAAGAACTAGTCCAAGCTAGTGTAGTAGGAATTCATCGAAGGGCAAAGCACTTGATTATAAAATTAAGCTCAGGGAAAAGTTTGTTGCTGCATCTAATGCTAGGTGGTTGGATGTACTTAGGGAATGAAAATGATAACCCTGACAGAACGAAGCAAGTCATCATTTCGTTTGGTGGCCTCGAGCTTTATTTTATTGGTTTAAGACTGGGGTACCTTCACCTATTAACCGAGGAGAATCTTCAAAAGGAATTAGCTGACCTAGGACCAGAGCCGCTTAATGGAAATCTTTCCTTAGCTGAATTT
This sequence comes from Cytobacillus spartinae, assembly GCF_042865285.1. Lineage (NCBI taxonomy): Bacteria > Bacillati > Bacillota > Bacilli > Caryophanales > Bacillaceae > Cytobacillus > Cytobacillus spartinae. Next base: position 119,751 of record NZ_JBIACK010000005.1, read on the forward strand.
CAGAAATTAATTGGCAATAAGAGAGGGATGTTAAAAACTACTCTTGTGAATCAACAATTTATTTCTGGAATTGGCAACTGTTATTCGGATGAAATTTGTTATGGCGCGAAGATGATGCCCACCAAAAAGGCTGATGCTCTCAACGAACAAACAACTCTAGAATTATATAATGCGATTCAGTCGGTCCTAAATAGAGCTATTGGACTCGGTGGATATATGGAGAATCCGTTGTTTAAGGGTGATAGGTTAACAGGCGGATATAACGATCACTGTTTTGTGTATGACAGGGAAGGGGAACCTTGCCATAATTGCGGTGGTAAAATAGTAAAAGAAGAGATTTCCTCACGAAAGACATTTTACTGTCCGAACTGTCAAAGAGATTAAAAAAGTGGCTTGCATGATGGTATTGCACCCCAAAAGTTAGAGAAGAAAACTAACTTTTTGGGGTCACTACCGATGCAGCCACTTTTTCCATATATTTAAGCTTTACTCTGAGTGGTCTTTAGGTAAAGGATCAATTCTATTCGAGTCTTCTGAGTTTAAAGCTACTTTTAGGTAGTAAACAAATACACCTCCAACTAACCCTAAACAAACCGCAAAGCTAACTGTAGTAATCCACATATAAGCCATGAGAATCCCTCCCTTTATAGAAGGTATATGCTGACTACAGTGCAATATTGCTATTAAACGACTTTAACAATGTAAAAAAGAAGCCTAGTTAAAAGGAAAAAGTCATCCTCTTCAAGAAATACATATAAAAAAGGAGGAGATCAAATGAGCTATAAAACAGCAGATTTATGTGATGATTTTTCAGAAAAGGTCCAAATCTTAGGTTCTGAATTTCAGTCTTATGGAAAAAAGAAAAGCTTTTCGGGCCCTATTCGTACGGTAAGAGTGTTTGAAGATAATGTTTTAGTTAAAGAGGCACTTGAAACAGTAGAAGCTGGTAGTGTTCTAGTAGTCGACGGTGGTGGGTCGAAGAAATGTGCTTTGCTAGGGGATCGACTAGGTGAGATCGCTCAATCGAGAGGCTTAGCAGGAATCATTATAAACGGATATGTTCGCGATACAGTTGAGCTCGGTCAATTAGACATAGGAATCTTCGCATTAGGAAGCATGCCATTAAAAAGTAAAAAAGAGGGGAAAGGAGAAAGAGATATTCTTCTGACTTTCCTAGGATTGGACTGGACCCCTGGGGACTACGTGTACGCGGATGAGGATGGAATTGTTCTAGCAAAAGAAGAACTTCGCTAAACAAAAAATTCACCTTTCTTGGTGTATAGGTTAAAGACTAAATATGGAAAAATTAACCTTGGATTTTTTTCGGATTAAGTCGAATTCTATACATCGAGGAGGAGTGAAAAAATGCTGAAAAAATTACTATTAAGCATGACCTTATTAATTTCAATCTTTGCTGCACCATCTATTTCGTTCGCACAACAGGTGTATACGGTACAACCAGGAGATAGCCTTTGGAAAATCGCTGTTAGGTATCAAGTGGGCTTATCTGAAATTATTGAAGCTAATCCACAATTTAAAAACCCTAATCTAATCTACCCTGGTCAAAAAGTAACGATACCAGATTATGATGCAGTAAAAAGCATTGAGCATCAAGTCATTCAGTTAACCAATCAAGAACGTGCGAAGTATGGATTAAAGCCATTAGCAGCTGATTGGCAGGTCTCAAGGGTTGCAAGATACAAATCTGCTGATATGAGAGATAAAAACTATTTCTCTCACACTAGCCCAACTTATGGATCACCATTTGATATGATGAAGAGTTTTGGCGTTTCTTATCGCAGTGCTGGAGAAAACATTGCTGCTGGTCAAACAACTCCTCAAGAAGTTGTAAGAGCTTGGATGAACAGCGAAGGCCATAGAAAAAACATCCTTAGCCCTAATTACACACATATTGGAGTGGGATATGCTAAGGGTGGAAACATGAGACACTATTGGACTCAAATGTTTATCTCAAAATAAGAAAGATGTCGGGAGCTCCCGGCATTTTTTCTTTTTAGGATAGTCGTATTTTCTTGAATTCATTTCTGACCAACAGAATATATTTCACTGTAAAAGTAATTAGAGGTAGAGGAATGATTCAATGGAGATAATTAATGCTGAGATTGAAAGGCTTGTTACCCTTTTAAAAAAGGATCAGTCAGAAGATGGATCTTGGGCATATCCGTTTGATACAGGAATTATGACGGATGCGTACATGATTATCCTTTTAAGAACATTGAAAATTGATAAAGAAGAGTTAATAAAGCAGCTAGTTGAAAGACTGGAAAGTAAGCAAGGACAAAACGGGAGTTGGAAGCTATTTTACGATGAAAAAGAAGGGAACTTATCATTAACGATTGATGCTTATTATGCTTTACTTTATTCGGGCTATCGAAATGAAAGTGATCCTAATATTGCCGCCGCTAGAAAATTCATCGTTGAAAACGGAGGCCTTAAAAGAGCCACCATGTTTACAAAAATTATGCTCGCCCTAACTGGACAATATCCATGGCCAACCATCTTTCCTGTCCCTATTGAAGTAATGCTAATTCCGCAAAATCCCCTAATAGACATATATGATTTATCTGTTTTTGGACGTGCCAACCTCATACCAGTCATCCTCTTAGGTAACCAGAAATTCTCACGTAAAACATCCCAAAGTCCAGATTTAAGCAAGTTGTATAGTTATAGAACTGAAAATGAGGAATACTGGGAAGAATACCGTTCTGATGAATGGAAGAGCATAATCTCTACCTTAAAAAGATTGGTGAAAAAAATGGTAGGACTGCCTTCCCAATTGCATGCGATGGCTCTAAAAAATGCTGAAAAATATATGCTAGATCGAATTGAGCCAGATGGTACCTTCTACAATTATTTTAGTTCAACATATTATATGATTTTTTCTTTATTATCGCTCGGATATCCAAGCAAGCATCCCATAATTCAAAAAGCAGTTGATGGGCTTATCGAAATGGCTGTGAAGATTGACGGTCATACTCACATCCAATATACAACAGCAAATGTATGGAATACGGCACTTATTAGTCACGCTATGCAAGAAGCAGGAGTGGGCGAAAATCATTCTAGCATCACGAAAGCAAATGAGTACTTGTTATTGCGCCAACATAAAAAATATGGAGACTGGATTATTCACAACCATAAAGCCATACCAGGGGGATGGGGCTTTTCCGATTTGAACACGATTAATCCTGACGTGGATGATACAACTGCGTCTCTTCGTAGCCTGTATAGGTTTAAGAATCAATACGAGAGTGAATGGATTAGAGGATTAAATTGGGTAACCTCTATGAGAAACAGTGATGGGGGATGGCCAGCGTTTGAGCGGGATGTGGATAATAAGTTACTAAACCTTATCCCCATTCAAGGTGCAGAGTTTATATTAACCGATCCTTCAACTCCTGATTTAACAGGAAGGACGTTGGAATTCTTAGGGAATTATACGCAAATTCAACCTACAAATAAGTTAATATCGAAAGCAGTTCATTGGCTTCATCAAGAGCAAAAGACAGATGGATCTTGGTATGGTCGATGGGGAATTTGCTATATTTACGGGACTTGGGCAGCAATAACGGGGCTAATGGCAGCTGGTCAACATCCGGAATCTCAAGAAATCATCGATGGCGTGGAGTGGCTAAAGAGCATTCAAAATCATGATGGGGGATGGGGAGAGTCCTGCTATAGTGATATTGAAAAGCGATACATTCCTCTTAAGGAAAGTACATTAACTCATACCGCCTGGGCACTTGATGCACTAATTTCAGTGTCAGAAAACCCGACTCCTGAAATCAAAAAAGCGATTGCCTTTCTAATTAGGGAAGGGAAAAGGGAAGACTGGACGACGTCCTACCCCAAGGGTCAAGGAATGGCCAATTTCTTTTATATACATTATCACAGCTATCGTTATATATGGCCATTGTTGGCGTTAAGTCATTATAAGAATAAGTACTTATCATAATAGCAGGAGAACTCTCTATCGTTCAGAGAGTTCTTTTTAAATTAATTCGTTCGCCAATGGCAATCCTCTGAAGATCTCTTCTCGGTTTGGTTCTTCCATATGCGGTAAACAATTTTTCCATCGCTCGGATACCCATCTGGGAAATCCATTGGAAACAAAGCAAAGAACACAAAGTAAAAGGAGAAATAAGCAAATTGATACCACATAATAGATGAGCTTAACACGCCCATTCCAACTAGTTTGTTGATGATTAAGATACTAAGAATGTTGAAAAGTGAGCCGCCAAGAAATACAAGAGAGTTCGATACTTTCGTGTCCACTTCAAGATAAGAATACTCACAGCCACCACTCGAAAAATAAAACCGTCTAACTTCAACAACCCCAACAGAAAATAACTTTTTCCCACTCCCGATAATGATTTTAATTCCTTTCCCTCTAAACAGGAGTACAAAAAAGATATGTCCAAACAAATGGATGAATGTGACGACTGGAAAAATGATAAAAAAAGCAGTGATAAACTTCAAGAAATCATTAACTCCAAACATTTCTCGTCCTCCTCTAATTAGTCGAATAGGACAAGCATTTAATGTTTAAACTGCCCTCATTGGGAGGAAGGGATACCCCGTTTATATTTACCAATTTTGATGGGGGGGAGCGGGAAGTTGGAGGTGTAGGAACAGTGTTTGGACATGAGAAGCATCTTAATGCGTGGTGCTGTCAGAAGTCAGAGTAGGTTCTGGCAGTTGAAGGTGATATGAGTGGAGATGAGTCCGAAGCAGGAACCCCTTCAGACAGTAGAAACCTCCAAAAGGCACGGTGCTGTCCGAAGTCGGAGCAAGTTCGAACAAAGGAAGCTAAAAAGTGAGCAAAGTTAGAAATCAATACCACATTCAAAACCGGAACTATAGTGTGCAAAATCCCTACCAGCACCTATTTAAAGCTCAGTCCTATCATCCACTAAGACTCAAGTCTTATTTCAAAATAAAGCTAAGGCTCGTTATGAGAAGTTTGAAATCTAGGTAAGATGTAATCAAGGAAGGAGGCAACAACAAATGAAAAAATTCGGGTTGCTTTTAGTAGGAGGAATTTCAGCGTTAGTATTGTTAGCGAATCTTGGACCGATGGTGGGGTTAATCGTCAGCTTAGCGATACTTTACTTCATTATCAAACAGTTCTTAAAAACAGACTCTACAGGATGGAAAATCGGTTTAGGAATTTTAGGGTTCATCATCTTGATGGCCTCAATCTCTAACGCACCAGCAATCGTTGGGATCGTAGCAGCTTACATCCTATACGTTGTGTATAAAAAATGGAACCAAGAAAAAACCGTTGTAAAAGACGGAAACGACCCTTTTCAAAACTTTGAAAAGCAATGGTCAGAACTAAACAAAAACTAATTGATTTAAACCGCTAAATCAGCGGCAACTAATTTACTCATTAAAAAGGAGAGAAAAAAGATTATGACAAATTTATTTACTCGCATTAAGAACACGATTATGGCAGATTTAAACGAGGCTTTAGATCAGAAGGAACAAAAGAATCCAATCGCGTTATTAAACCAGTACTTACGTGAGTGTGAGCTAGAAACAGAAAAGGTAAGAAAGTTAGTTGAAAGACAGTACTCGTTAAAAGAAGGATTTACACGTGAATATCACCAAGCTACACAATTAGCTGAGAAAAGAAAGCACCAAGCAGATGTTGCTAAAAATGCTGGCGAAGTTGAATTATACACTTTTGCAGTACAGGAACAGGCACAATACGAGGATCGAGCAATTCGATTAAAAGAAGCTTTAGAACAAGCTTCTAAACAATTACTTGAGTTAGAACAGAAATATGAAGAAATGAAGCACAAGTTAAAAGATATGAATATTCGTCGACTAGAGCTTATGGGAAGAGAAAATATTTCAAGAGCTCAGCATCAAATCAACAAAGTGTTAGATAACAGCACATATTCAGATAGATCTTACTCTCGTTTCCATGAAATTGAAGCTTATCTGGACCGAATTGAACATCAAGTAAACAGTTCTTACCACCGCAACACAATCGATGCTCGTATCGCTCAATTAGAAAAAGAGATGAAAAAAGAAGAAACAGCAGCAAATCTATAAAGCCTAAGCAAAACTAAGTCCCTACGGAAAAGTGCATAAGAAACCCTTAAAACTTGCACTTTTCCGCTTAATATTGAAAAATCAAGTTTGAGGAACATCAAACTCTATCTATCCCAAACTTTTTAACATATAGGTAAAATTTTCATCTTAATAAAGCTATTCCAATAAAAAACATGGTATTCTAAAAAGGCGTGGACACTGCGCCTTTTAAGTGTAAAATTAAATCCTTAATAGATAGTGAGACCACATAAAAACTATTGTCAAGAAGGGGGAGGATCAAAATGACAAAAATCAAAAGTGACTTTATTAGCTGGGCCTTGTTAATTGGAATCATTGTGCTATTGCTAGAAGTCTCATTTTTTAACCGTGGCCTAATCTTCTCTCTACTTGTATCGATAGGAATGGTCTACATCGGTCGAAAATGGATGCCGAGAACATCAGGTAAATTATTGTTTTGGGTAGGGATCATCTTCTTTTCTATAAGTATTTTTAATATGATGACCTTTAAATTCTTCCTACTGGCTCTTCTAGTTCATTTACTGATTCAGTTTGCAAAATCTAGAAAAGAGCCTGAAAGAATTCGCCCAATTGTAAAGGAACCAAACATAGAAACGAAGCCAGAAGGGACTCTTATAAAAAAGAAGCCTTTATTCGATAACGTCATTTTTGGTGAGCAAAGAACACCAGAGCATGTATACGAGTGGAATGATGTCAATATCCAAACGGGTATCGGTGATACGGTGATTGATTTAAGCTACACAGTACTACCTAAAGGGGAAACCACTATCATTATTCGGAAATTAATTGGGAACGTAACGGTTCTTATTCCGTACGATGTTGAGTTGTCTATTAATCATTCCATTCTAGCTGGTTCAACTAACATTCTGAATTATATGGACGAAAAAATGTATAATCAAACCGTTCAAATTCAAACCCCAGAATACGATAATGCTACTCACACAATCAAGATCTACACCTCAATGATGGTAGGGGACATAGAGGTGAAAAGAGTATGAGTATCGTACAGCGTCAAATCATTTGGGGATTTCTCCTATCATTAACGGTGTTTGCTCTATTGTCAGCTTCTTATCTTATCGTTTTTCCTATCAATGACTGGCATGAGCTATGGAAACGTGACTTATTAGATATCCCATTCATATTATTTGTTCCTAGTGTCAGTCTAGCGTTAGGAATTATCTTTGGTTTTATCTCAGGCATCTATTGGAGAAAAAACTTCCGGGCTATCGATGATCTACTCCACCAAGTTGAAGAGGGTAGGAATGTGGATTTTAAAGAATGTGCTGTAGCAGAGATGAATACGATTAGCAAACGAGTAGCAAAGATTCAAAGGCAAATTTCTGATCAAGTGAAGCTGTCCCAAAAGCTTGCGAACGAAAAGGCTGAGGATACAGAAAGCCGTATCCAAGAAATTATCTCTCAGGAACGTAATCGCCTTGCTAGAGAACTTCATGACTCCGTAAGTCAGCAACTTTTTGCTGCATCCATGCTTATGTCTGCCATTAATGAAACGAAGGTGGATTCTTCGGACCGAGAAGCGAAACAAATGAAAATGGTAGAAGAAATGATTCATCAATCCCAGCTTGAAATGCGGGCGTTGCTTCTTCATTTAAGACCAGCTGCGTTAAAAGGGAAGACGCTTCAAGAAGGGATTGAAGAGCTGTTAATCGAATTATCACAAAAGGTAACCATGAACATATCTTGGAAGGTGGAAGAGTTCGCTCTTGATAAAGGAGTAGAAGACCATCTTTTTCGAATTTTACAAGAATCAGTTTCTAATACGTTGAGGCATTCAAAGTCTTCTCAATTAGAAGTATTGTTGATTCAAAGAGATGATTTAATCATTTTAAGAGTGGTTGACGATGGTGTTGGTTTTGACGTTGAAGAGTCTAAAGCGGGCTCGTACGGAATGCAAAATATGTATGAACGAGCTGTTGAAATTGGTGGAAGCCTCAAGGTGATCAGCGTGAAAAATAAAGGAACACGTCTAGAAGTGAAAGTACCAGTAATGAAGGAAAAGGGTGAGGCCGATGATTAAAGTATTGTTTGTTGATGACCATGAGATGGTTAGGATTGGAGTGTCTTCCTATCTATCTGCACAGCCCGATATTGAAGTGGTGGGGGAAGCGGATAATGGAAGAACGGCCATTGATATGGCGTTAGAGTTACGTCCAGACATCATATTGATGGACTTAGTCATGAAAGAGATGGATGGGATTGAAGCGACTAGAAACATCATTGATCAATGGCCTGATGCTAAAATTATTATTGTGACTAGCTTTCTAGATGATGAAAAAGTGTACCCAGCCCTTGAAGCAGGGGCAACTAGCTACATGCTTAAAACCTCTAAAGCAAGTGCGATTGCAGATGCAGTTCGTGCTACTTACAATGGTCAACCTGTATTAGAACCTGAAGTGACCGGAAAAATGATGGTGAAGATGCGCCAAAAAAATACGCTCCTTCCTCATGAAGAATTGACTACGAGGGAAATGGAAATTCTTTTGTTAATGGCAGAAGGGAAGTCAAATCAAGAGATTGCGGATGAGCTGTTCATCGCTTTAAAAACGGTTAAAACACATGTTAGTAATATTCTAAGTAAGCTTCAAGTTCAAGATCGAACCCAAGCCGTTATCTATGCGTTTAAACACTCATTAGTTGAATAGTTTGATGAAGCTTGCTGACACGGGATTCAGTAAGCTTTTTATTTTTTGAGTAGAAGGGCAAAATAGGTCTTATGAAAATCTAAACCATTTAATCAATCGTTTGATTAAATTTTAAAAAGGTGAGTAGATGGGTAAAAAAACGATATTAGTAGTAGGTGCGGTTATTTTAAATGAACAGAATCAGGTATTATGTGCCCTTCGCTCTAGTGAAATGTCGTCACCAAATTTGTGGGAGTTCCCGGGAGGAAAGGTAGAGAATGGAGAGTCACACAAGGAAGCTTTACATAGAGAAATTATCGAAGAGTTAGAGTGTGAGATCAAAGTGCTAGAGCAAATAGAAAACACATTTTTTAATGGGGAAAGAGCCATCATTAACCTCATTACCTATAAGGCAAGATTGGTAAGCGGTATTCCGAAACCAAAGGAACACGAAGAGCTAAGGTGGTTACCACTAGGTGATCTCCACAAATTAGAATGGGCACCTGCGGACGTTCCCACTGTACGTAGGCTTCAAGAGAATTTCTAGGAAATGGTTGCAATATTAGCTTGAAAATAATACAATAATATGGAATATATATGAAACGGAGGTGGGTTAAAGATGATGAATACTGTTTTGGTGCGCGGATATTGGGAATTCCTATATTTTTGCCGTGCAAAATTTGCTGTTGCAGCTGCTAACGGGATACGTATGCCCTTTTTTAGCAACTGAATAGCAATTCCAAAACGGTGAAAACATCTCTTAACCCACATTATATAAGGACGGTTAAAGGAGAGCTTTTTCATGCTCTCCTTTTCTTATGTTCTTTTTCTAAAGCCATGGGGAGTCGTGTATTCTCCATGGCTTTTTTGTATGCAATTTTAATATGTTCAGTCCTGCTAAAAGTGTGGGAGCTGGATGTTTATATAACTCATCGATTAAGGAAGCTTATAAACAGTTTTGATCAAATTGTGCACAAAACTTGGATAACTGGGGCGGAATTTGAGGTGTAGCCAGCATATCCACAGGGGATTTTTATCCTATTTAAAGGTTATACACAATTTTAGGAAGTTTTTAAACGAAAATTACAATTTATCAACAATTATTCAGAGCTCAAAACGAATAAATAAAGTTTATCAACAATTTCTAATCGTTTATCTACAATTCATGACTAAGTTAATTTCTGAGTTGATCATCTACATTAAAAAACTACTGAGTTATACACAAACTCACAAACTATAGGAGGAAATAACAATGATCGCATGTAGCGTGAATAAAATTAGCAAAATGTACGGCGGGAATCTAGTGTTTGAAGATATTTCGTTTGAAATAAGTGAGAAGGATCGAGTTGGATTAGTGGGGCGAAATGGAGGCGGAAAAACGACTCTATTTCGGTTATTAGCAGGGGACGAAACGCCTGACAGCGGTCAAATCCACTGGAAAAAAGGTTCACAAATTGGCTATCTTGCGCAAATTCCAGAATACCCGAAAGAAATGGAAACAAAGGCCGTTCTCCATACAGCCTTTTCACAGCTTATTGAAATAGAGAAAAAGATGAAAAAGTATGAAGTGGAAATGGGAACCGAAACAGATGGGGATAAGCTTCAAAGGTTAATTGAGGAATACGGAAAGCTTCAGGACCAATTCTCTTTACAGGGTGGGTACGAAATGGAGTCGAATATCCAGAAGATTGTCCACGGTCTAAATATACAAGATTTACTTGATAAAAAGTTCATGAACTTAAGTGGAGGAGAGAAGACCAAGGTTGGTCTAGCATTAATTCTTTTAAAAGGCCCAGATTTTCTATTACTCGATGAGCCGACCAATCACCTTGATCTGATGGCAGTTGAGTGGTTAGGGCAATTTTTAAAAGATTATGACGGTACGGTGGTGGTCATTTCGCATGATCGTTATTTTCTTGATGAAGTCGTAACCAAGGTGTTGGATTTAGAAGATGGCGAGATTCAGGGCTATTTAACGAACTTTTCAGGGTTTGTAAAAGAAAAAGAAGAGAGACTGCTTAGGGAATTCCAAGCTTACGAGGAGCAGCAAAAGAAAATTAAGAAAATGAAAGAAGCAATCAAGCGTTTGAGAGAATGGGCCAATCAATCCAACCCACCGAATGCTGGTCTTCATAAACGTGCAAGAAATATGGAAAGAGCATTAGAACGAATGGAGAAGCTGAACAGACCCATTTTAAATCGAAAAAAAATGAACCTGGAAATGGATTCGGCGGATCGTAGCGGAAAAGATGTTGTGACGATTAAAGAAGCTTCAAAAGGATATGGTGAACAATTACTATTCAAAAATGTGAATTTGGACGTGAAATTTCAACAAAGAGTGGCAATCGTTGGAGAAAATGGGACGGGGAAATCGACTTTATTAAAAATGATCCTGAACCAAATTGAGGCGGATGAAGGAACCGTTAGAATTGGGAGCAATGTAAAAATCGGCTATCTGTCGCAACATATTTTTGCTGATGCTGAAGATGAAACAGTAATTGAAGCTTTTCGAAATGAAATTAGGGTAACGGAAGGGGAAGCTAGGCATATATTAGCGAGATTTCTATTCTACGGATATGCTGTTTTCAGGAAGGTCTCTCAGCTAAGTGGTGGCGAAAGAATGCGACTTCGTTTGGCGCAGCTCATGTATCAGGATATTAATTTCTTAATCTTAGATGAGCCTACCAATCACTTAGATATTGAATCGAGGGAAGTGTTAGAAGAAGCGCTTGAAGATTTTAATGGAACCATCCTAGCTGTTTCCCACGATAGATACTTTTTAAATAAACTATTTGAAAAAATATACTGGATTGAATCTAAGCAACTCCACTCGTTCGAAGGTAACTATAATTGGGCAAAAGCAAAGATGATGGAAAAAAGGGAGAGGGAAGCTCCTTCGCTCGTCATTGTAAAACCTGAGACAACTCCAGTAAAAATGGTACCGAAGGCTAAAAATGAATACGTTACGAAGAATCTAGAAAAGGATTTAGAGGAGCTTGAGAATAAGATTTCAAAACTAGACGAACTTCTTAATGAGGAAACGGATTTAGATTGTATACAAAGATATTTTAAAGAAAAGGAACAGCTAGAGGTTGAGTGGGAAGAGTTATACACTAGACTAGAAAAAGTTGATTAAGGTACAGGAGCCCGCTTGGAATTGATCCCAAGCGGGCACTTGCATTATTCTTGTTTACCTTTATTTGTCCCGCCAAAAGCTATACAGTAACCGTCTATGTCCTGTAGGGCAAATTCTTTCCACGGACCATTATCTGGATCAATCCAAGGTTCGATCACGATATTTGCTCCATTACCCTTAAATTCATCATAGAGTTTATCTAGGGATTCCCAATCATCCACGTAACAATAGAGTTCAAATCCTATATCAGCCCCTTCAGCTGGCTTGTTTGGTTTAACATCATCGGGTGTATTTGCTTGAAGAAGCTTTAACCCAAGTCCGGTAAAGCCATCTCTAATGACCCACCAATCTGTAACTTCACATCCGAGGACATCTCTGTAATACCTTTTCGATTTTTCAAGATCTGTAACGAGTAATACTTTTAATGAGCTACTAATTAGCATGTTAGCCATAAACATTCATCCTTTAGATAGATTATTTTTCCATCATACCATTAAGAGTTGAGTCCATTTGTTGGATTATGTCGAATAAAACTTTAATGGATTTTATTGACAAAAATTAGTAAGAGGAGTAATATGACAGTATCGTCATATGACAATAGTGTCATAATAGTATAGGAGGTTTTCAGATGCCTTTTCAAACGTTTATCAATCTACCAGAGGATAAGAAAAACCAAATCATTGATGCTGCCATTGAAGAGTTTTATAAGATGGGTTTTGAAAAAACAAGTATCGCAAAGGTAATAGAACGAGCAGGAATCCCGAGGGGAAGCTTTTATCAGTATTTTGATGGGAAAACAGATCTTTATAAATACATTATTGTCGATGTGATTGGTCGTAGAAAGCATGAATTTTCTGGAACGGTCTTGGCCGATATCGAGAAGTTAGGATTTATTGAAATTATTAAAGAGTTATTTATCTCAGGAATCCAATTCTATAGGGCTTTTCCAAGGATGGCAGTTGTGGCGACTGAGTTTGTTTCCATTAAAGACAAAGAAGTAAAAAAATCCGTCCTCGGTGAGAGTGAGCAAATTAGCAATATGTATTTCTTGCAATTAATTAAAGAACGCAAGGAAAAAGGAGAGATAGCGAAAGAAGTTGATGAGGAGATGCTTTTATTTTTAATCAATTCATTGAATACCACGTTTGTAGATTATTTTATGGAAAAAACAAATATGAATTATGATGATGACAGCCTAGTAGGGGCTGTTGATAAAATGCTAGCCATTTTAGCAAATGGAATCTCAGGTAAAATAAGAGGGTGAAAATGATGTTAAAAAAATATGATAAACCGTTAGCAGTTCTTTTTGGCTTCCTAACATTGGTGTTTTTAGTGATTGCTTTTACGAATAAAGATTTCCTTGATTGGGCGTTTGCACGCCATCATAACCAACTAAGTTGGTATATCCGACCATTATTTATATTGCCTTTTTGCTACTTTGCATACAAAAGAAGTCTTGCTGGAATTTCGGTAACGATTTTCTGCTTATTAACCAGTATGTTCTGGTTCCCGGAGCCTAATACAGTAAGCAATCAAGTGAAAGACTTTCTTCAATTTGAAGTAGATTATTTAACAGGGGAGTGGGGAATTGGAAAAATCTTAATCACATCAATTGTTCCAATCTCTTTAACTGCACTAGCAGTAGCTTTTTGGAAAAGAAATGTCATGATCGGATTAACCGTTATTGTGTTTATTGCATTAGGGAAAATGGGATGGAGTGTTATTTTCGCAGGAGAGTCTGGAAAGTCTATTATGATCCCAGCTATTTCAGGTCTAATGATCTGTGTGGGGCTTGTTTATTGGGGAATAAAGAGAAGTCAGAAGAAAAGTAACATTACCCATTAAAAAACCAGTGGGGCTTATTGCTTGCCCCACTGATTTCTTCATTAAAACGGTTTAATAGACATTAATAGAATGAGTACAACAACAGAAGTATGAAGTACAGCATTATAAGGACGTAACTCTTTGTTAATAGCTTGGTAGTCTTCAGGAATGTCTTCACCTTTATGAGCGTTAATAATCTCAGCCATTCTCTTAATTTTCTTCGGCATGATGCCAGCTACGATAAATTGAACAGCAATATAAATAGCGATTGAAGTAATATACCAGCCTGTAGTAAACAGTTGAGTATTTAAAAATCCAAGAATAAGTCCAGTAAGAAGAAGAGCAATACTACCCACTTTTGCAAACATTTCAATCTTGTGGTTTAAGTCTAAAGCAAATCTTGCTTCACTAGCAGTTTTGGGTCCTTTCATAACAACTGGCATTCCAAAGCTAGCCCCCAACCCTACAACAGCAGCGATTACATGAATTAAAACGATCGTTCCATATAGAGTCATTAAGTCCCACCTCCTTTTTCCTATGTATATCCTACATTATAATACTTTTGGTCCGGGGAAGTTATTACTATTTTCATAGTAAATACATTTTTTCTAAAATTTTCATGCTTGAGAGCATTTTTTGGCCCATAAATTAAAATATTCTCCTAACTTGTCTCATATGTTTAGTATGTGAACATCTTAAAGAATTGTATTTTTATTAAGAGTGAATAGTTAGGAGAGACAACATGAGCATGTTTTTAAGAGGAACCTTATTGTTAATAGTCGCTACCTTTTTAGGTGAGTGTGTAGAGTTTATCGTCAACATGGTACTAGCTAAGGAACTAGGGGAGAGAGGGCTAGGATTATATATGTCCATCCTTCCAACTGTGTTCCTCATTGTCCTCCTTGCGAGTTTTGAGCTTCCAATATCGATTTCGAAGTTTATTGCTGAAAAAGAGGATAAGTACCATAAGAGCATGTTGCAGCATGTTATTCGTCTAACCATTATCTTCACAGCCGTACTGTTGATTTTAGCATCCATTGCGATGCCATTAATTCCAACCTTTGATCAATATCATCCGTTGTTCAGATGGCTAGTTGTCCTTCTTATCCCGATGATTTCTTTTTCCTCGATTGCTAGAGGGTTTTTCATGGGGAAACAACAGATGAGCAAGATCGCATCCGCTCATTTCTTAAGAAAGATCTTGCAGCTGGCCTTACTTGTAGTCCTATTTCAGCTATTTGAATTTGACATGAGTACCTCAATCCTGATTGCTTTTTGTACCTTTGTAGGTAGTGAATTTGTCATTGTCATTTACTTAATTCATATGTTCTATATTCAATTTCAGCAGTTGAAACATCGACCATCTGAATTCATAACGTCAAAAAATGTACGACAAAACTTAATGGCTGTGTCTATTCCAACAACAGGACTAAGAATTTTTCACTCTCTGACACATGCTATCCAACCTTTTTTAATCAAAATAGCCTTAGTTCATTCAGGGTTAAGTGAAGGGATTGCTACTGAGCAATTTGGAATGCTTGCTGGTGTTGCGATGACAATTGGATTCTTCCCAGCGTTTATCGCTCACTCACTCCTCATTATGCTCATTCCAACGGTATCAAAGGCATATGCGGATCGAGATCTATTTAAGCTTCAGAAAATTTTACAGCAGGTTATGGGAATTACGTTTCTATATGGTGTACCTGCCGTCATGGTGTTCTATTTCTTTGCTGAACCATTAACAAACATGTTCTTTCATTCGTCTGTAGCAGCGAACTTCTTACAGTTGTTATGGCCATATTTCTTGCTTCACTTTTTTGTTATTCCGATGCAAGCTTATTTAATTGGCTTAGGGTTAATGAAGGATGCGTTTTACCATACACTATGGTCACATGTCATTCAGTTTTCACTTATGTATTTCTTAGGTTCTATGCATGATTTTCAAATGGATGGTGTCATTATTGGGATGAATACCGGGGCAGTGTTACTCACACTGATGCATTATATGACCATTTGTAAAAAGATAGGGGTTTCATCTATATCCTTAAGAAGGCTTTCGAACGAGAACATAAGAGTTTAAGAGGAGATTATACTAGTTATATAGAAACTATATGAATAGTCTTTGTTTTGGAGGTTATAGATTGGAAAAAGTACTTCGCGGGCATCATCTTCTTTGTGTACATGGTTTTAGAGGGATGGGATATAGCCCTGATTTTGTGAAAAAGATGGAGGAAATCGTAACAGATATTCGAAATGATCAAAAGGATTTCCCGATTAAAGTAGTAGCGGCCTTTGATGATGCTTGCATGTCATGCCCACATAGAGGAAAAACAAAATGTGAAGCAAATGAGGATTCAAACGAACATGTCTTATCAATGGACGGAAAAGTAATCGAGCATTTAGGGTTAGAGAAGAACAAATCCTACCAAAAATCTTTTCTTGTATCATTAACAGCAGCAAAAGTGAGAAGCGATGATTTGGATTATCTATGTGAAGGATGCTCCTGGTTGTCATATGGAGTGTGTAAAGAGGGAATTGATTTATTACGAAAAAAGGAAGTAAATTCCTAAAGAACAAGCCTAAAGCTCTTTAGGCTTGTTCTTTTTTATTGTAGTATTTAACCGAATAAGTAGCACCTTCATCCAACATTTTATTATCTTCGAGGTCATGTGGATTTGAATGACCAGCTTTTTCTATCGGAGGCGTTCCACCGCCGGAATCAGATGATGATAACTTGTCCTTTAGACGTTTAGCCATTGAAATGGCCTTTGTACGAACAGGAGTGACTGAAAGGAGCAAAATACTTCCGATCCCTACACCAGCTAAAACGGAATTTTTCGGTTTATTCATGTTACATTCATCTCCTTTAGATTTCTTATTATCTATATACCCGAATCTAGTAAATGAAAACAAGATTAGTAGAACTAATTTTTACCAGTAAGCTCAAATAAAAAATACCGTGTGGAAACGGTATTTTATACTTCAACTAGTGATTCTTTGGATAGTTCGTGTAGGTTTTCTACAATGCCAATCTCGTATGGAGTTTTAGGAAGTGGTCCAACTTCTCTTTCATATTTTGAACTATCTAATATAACAGGAACCTCATTTAAGTACATCATTTCGACCACTTCTTTCATGGAAGGATTAAAGATTCCAAGTAGACGAATCATCCATTTATGAATAGGGATTACTTTAATGTCTTTATTAAGATGTTTGGAAGCGATCTTTACAACTTCTTCGCCAGTAATCGTTCCTGCTCCAGCAATGTTCCAGGTTTGGTTATAGGTATAATCTCGTAAAGCAAGTTCAACTAGTGCCTTTGCACCGTCCTTCGTATAAATAAATTCCTTTTGTATAGTTGTATAGCCGACAAAACCTGCTGAATTCTTTTTAAGACATTGTTCGAATGTATACTGTAAGAGTGTACTTTCCGCTTTAGGGCCGTAGAAGTCTGGGAAATGAGCAATGATATAAGGTACACCTGATTGTTCAATTTCTTTTTGTAACTTTAATCGAAATTTTCCCTTTTTTGTATGAGGGTTCTTTTCAGCTTCTTCCGTCACTTTACGAGCCTGGCGCCCATAAGCATAAATATTATCTACGTAAATGAAGGGCTTATTTTGGTTTTGACACTCATTTAAAATATTTTGAAGCATCGTAAACAGGGTAGGATCCCATTTTTCATAAGGAATATTTAATGAGTGAAAAACATAATCCGCTTTTGAGATGGCTTCCTTTAGATGTGAAGAGTTCATAACATCGCCCGCATATATTTCAGCTAATGGACCCCACTCATATTTAAATTCCTCTAATTTCTTTTGTGAGCGTGCAAATGCAATTGTAGGGATATTTCTGCTGACTAGCTCTTCAACTAAAGCAAATCCCATTCCTCCTGATGCTCCTAAAACAAGTGCTTTTTTCATAATAATACTCTCCTTTAATATTTTATTGACCAGTGTTCAAATAGGTGTATTAGAAAAGAAATGACAGGGCCATTTCTTATTTTTTTACTTTATAGCTTTTAATAAAAATTCTACATGAGATTTGGCAAGTTCCTTAACATCCTCAAATGTAGCATCCGTGCGACAATATTGGGTAACAAAGCCATGTAAACTGATAAACAGGGACCAAATTTCTTTTGTGTGCAGCCTTTTATTACTTAAGGACACGATAGCTTCAGCAAACTTTTGATAGCTTTGACTTGGTTCTTGAATGAGGTAGCTTTTAACTTCTTCATCTTTTAGTAAAAACATCACTTCATATTGATTTTGGTGGGTTAGACCAAAGTGAATAAACCGATACATGACTGAGAAAAGCTTTTCATCGTTTGTCATGTTTTTATCATTCAGTACATCATCGAGCTCTTGATCTAATTCTTTAAAGTCATGAGCAATCATTTCATAGAACAACTCAGCTTTGTTTTTAAAATGATAGTAAATCGCTCCGTGACTGCACTTAAGCAAATTCGCTATTTTTCTCATTGAAATGGATGCATAGCCTTCTGAGACGAATAATTCCCTAGCGACGTCTAAAATTGCATCTTTTGAAAGTTCATCTTGTGAAGATTTTCTAGGAGCCAAACTGATCACCCTTCAAAATTAGTAGTTCATTGAATCTAAGATGATAGAAAGTTCATGGAGGAACAAAGTAGTAGATTGGGTTTAGATTTTTTTATTGAACACTGGTCAATTAGATAATATAATAATTTCCTCAAGTTGGCAATAGCAAAATAAAAATTTTTCCAAATCCACCTAAAACAGGCTTTCGCAAGTATATACTGTACAAAAACACAAATAATAGGTTAAAAAGTAAGAACCCTAGAGGAGGCAACCTATGAAAGAAAAGTATTGTCGGGAATCTTTTGTGGTGAAAACCAGTATTGTGCTTCCACCAGACACGAATAACTATGGAACACTGTTTGGCGGAAAGCTAATGGCTTATATCGATGATGTTGCAGCTATATCTGCCATGCGACATGGGAGAAAAAGCATTGTGACAGCTTCAACGGACTCCGTCGATTTTCTTCATCCGATTTTTGAGGGGAACTCTGTTTGTTTAGAAGCCTTTGTCACATATACGGGAAGAACTTCAATGGAAGTGTTCGTGAAGGTGATAGCGGAGGATCTTCTTACCGGGGATAGAAATGTGTGTGCGTTGTCGTTTTTAACGATGGTCGCCATCGATAAAAATGGAAAACCAACAGAGGTTCCAAAAGTAATTCCTGAAACGGATGAAGAGAAGAGCCTTTATGAAACAGCAAAAGACCGGGCAACGAATCGGAAAAAGCGGAGAAAAGAAAGCGAAGAGTTCGCGAAGAAGTATGGTACGGATCTTCCGTGGTAAAGGGAAAAGTGCACCTTAAGAAACGGAATCATCCAACTAAGTATCTGAAAGGAGTTTTTTTATGTCAAATGAACAGGGCCTTCATATAGTGGCTGTTAGAAAAAATGGTGAAGGAAATATTGAACAGGTTAAGTTTAATAACGGAGAAGTAGCCGACTTGGAAACAGCTATTCGAATGGCTGAAGCGGACCAAATAGCGAACGTTAACACAGGTGCAACTCGCGGGGACCATCCACATAAAACATTAAGAAGTAATCCAGATGGTGACCCAACCAATAACTTAGATCATCTCCCGACCTTTTAATAGTTGAGGCGGGAGTTTTTTGTTTGTTGAGGGTGCGATAGAGCTTAAATGCAGGAATGCGGCAACGTGGTCAAAATAATCAATAACCTTTTTATAAGATATCAATACCAACCCCTGGAGATATCCATTTACGCCTCTAGACGGAGAAATAATCCACCTCTCTATGGTCTAATTATTGGAAATTCTATACTATAATAGGCAATAGAATGTTATCATTAAAATATTCTGAATGTTGAAATTAAGGAGGGGTTTTATGCTTGCGAAATCAGTCATAGAAGATGTTCTCTCGGCTGCACTTGAGACTGGGGGAGACTTTTCAGAAGTATTTGTTGAAGACCGTTATACCAATAATCTAAGCCTGCAGAGTGGCAAAGTAGAAAGTAGTATGTCAGGTAGAGACTTCGGTATTGGAATTAGAATTTTTAAGGGCCTACAAAGTGTCTATGCCTATACAACGGATTCCTCTAAAGAGGGACTTTTAAAGGCAGCCCGTAATGCAGCACAAGCCATTAAGGGAAATACGATTATTCAGCCTCAAGCATTTGTTAATCAGCTAGTAGTTACCTCACATCCAATTCCTATTCACCCAAGAGAAGTTGAAAAAGTCCGCAAAGTCAATGTCATGAAGAAAGCCTATGAAATTTCGAAAAACTACCATGATTCTATTAAACAAGTAACAGTCAGGTATTTTGATGAAGAACAAAATGTCCTAGTTGCTAACTCAGAAGGAAAGTTTGTGGAAGATCGTAGAATTCGAAGCAGACTTGCTATTCAATCAATCGCTTCAGACGGGCAGCAAATGCAGAATGGTTTTTATGGACCTGGTGCACATAGTGGGTTTGAGTTTATGGAAAACCTTGACCTGGATCACTATGCAACGGAATCTTCCCGAATTGCTGTTACGATGTTAGGTGCTACACCATGTCCTAGTGGGAAATTCCCTGTTGTCATCGACAACGAGTTTGGGGGAGTTATTTTTCATGAAGCGTGTGGTCATGGCTTAGAGGCTACGGCGGTTGCTAAAAATAATTCGGTGTTTGCTAACAGAATTGGGGAAAAGGTAGCCTCTGATGTGGTTACATATATCGATGATGGAACATTACAAAATGAGTGGGGCTCAATCAACATCGATGATGAAGGCGAAACTGCTCGTAAAAATGTTCTCATTGAAAATGGTATTTTAAAAGGTTACTTGATTGATAAATTTAATGCTCGTCGAATGGAGATGCCTTCTACCGGATCTGGAAGACGTCAAAATTATCGTTTTGCTCCAACCTCTAGGATGACAAATACGTATATTGCTCCTGGTAAATCGACTCCTGAAGAAATTATTTCAAATACTGAACATGGTATCTATGCGAAATACATGGGTGGAGGACAAGTGAATCCAACTACAGGTGATTATAACTTTGCGGTTATGGAAGCTTATATGGTTAAGGATGGAAAACTTGGCAAGCCAGTTCGTGGAGCCACATTAATCGGAAATGGACCGAAGACGCTACAGTTAGTTGACATGGTAGGAAACAATTTAGCCCACGGTGCTGGAATGTGTGGTTCATTAAGTGGTAGCTTACCAGTTAATGTTGGGCAGCCGATGATTCGTGTTAGTGAGATGACAGTCGGTGGTAGAAAGGGGGATGAATAATATGAATCTACTAGAGTTTAAAGACCAACTTTTCGCTCAAGGGTCTGAACAAGGGTTTACAGACATGGAGCTATATTACGAAAGAGAAGAGAAGTTTGGCTGCGGTCTTTATAAGGGTGAGATCGATTCTTACGAAACATCTGAAGTATTCGGAGTTTCATTCCGTGGTTTACTAGATGGAAAAATGGGCTATGCTTACACAGAAAAATTAGACGAAGAGTCCATTGTATTTTTACTAGAGAATGCGAAGGAGAACTCACATTTTATAGAAGACGAAGAACAGGAAGAGATTTTTCCGGGCAGTGAGAAATACGAGGAAGGAAACTTCTATTCAGAAACATTAAAAGAAGTGTCCATTGCGGAAAAGCTTGATTTCCTAAAAGAGATTGAAAAGCATATTTATGCATATGACGAAAGAGTAGATGGGACGGATTACTTTATTTTTAATAGTGCAGAGACAGAGAGAGCGATTTTAAATAACAAAGGGTTATCTTTAAATGAGAAGCAGAACTATTTAGGCATGTATATTTCTGTTGTCGTCAAACAGGGGGACGAAATTAAGACCGGGGTTTACTCAAAGTTTACGCAGGATTTCCAATCCTTGAACCCAGCTGATATTGCTAAGCATGCGGTTGAAGAAGCTCTATCGCAATTGGGGGCTAAGTCAGTTGAGAGCAAAGACTATCGCGTCCTGCTACGTCACGATGCTGCTGGAAGTCTATTAAACACGTTCTCTCCTATATTCTCTGCTGAAAGTACTCAAAAGGGGCAGTCGCTTTTAAAGGATAAAGTAGGAGAGGAAATCTCGGTTCCATTTTTACAAATCGTGGATGATCCGACATTAAGTGAAGGGCTCTTAAGTCGTACGTTTGATAGCGAAGGAGTAGCAACAAGTAAACAAGATATTGTAAAGGACGGAAAGCTTGTTACGTTGTTACACAACCGAAAGACAGCAAAAAAGGATAAAACGGAATCAACAGGCCACGCCTACAAAAGTTCGTATAAAAGCACATTAGAGGTTGCTCCTACCAATTTATTTATCCAGCCTGCTGAAAAATCCTATGATGATTTAATAGCTGGAGTTGAGGAAGGAATTATTATTACGGAATTGTCAGGTTTACATTCAGGTGCAAATACCGTATCTGGTGACTTTTCTGTAGCAGCAAACGGCTTCTACATTAAAGGTGGAAAAGTAGAGACACCAGTCAAGCAAATGACGATTGCGGGCAATTTTTATGAGTTATTGAAGAATGTAGAAGAAGTTGGTTCGGACCTAGAGTTTGCGATGTCCTTTGTAGCTCCCGGCTATATTGGATCACCATCGCTAGTAATTAAGGAATTATCTGTAACGGTAGATTAAATTTAAAGCAGGCCAAGACTATAGGTTTTGGTCTGTTTTTATTTGAATTGGCTATGAAACATGAAAATATGGCAAAATGAAATTATAAAATAGTGGAGTGGAGTCTTATGATAACCAAAAATGAAATACGCGAAAAAATTTGGAACAAGCTTGAAGAAGAGAAACTAGGTCGGTTTCCTTTTCCTCTAAAAGGGAGAATCCCTAATTTTAAGGGAGCGGAAAAAGCTGCTCATTTTGTGTTCAACATGCCTGAATATAAAAATGCAAAGATTATTAAAGTGAACCCTGACTCGCCGCAGCTTCCTATTAGAGCTCAAGCATTGAGGGACGGTAAAACCATCTTAGTGCCAACACCGAGGTTAAAAGCCGGTTTTATCATGGTAAAACCTGAATGGGTACCAGCAGGGGAGGAACGTAAAGCAGCGAGTTTAAAGCATATTCATACGTATGGTAAAGAAATTCCTCTTTCAGACATGCCAAAGATTGATCTTATTTTTGCTGGTTCCGTTGCCTTACATAAGGATGGAAGAAGAGTTGGGAAAGGTGAGGGCTATGCGGATCGAGAATATGCCATCATTAGAGAGTTAGGGAATCCAGCCGTACCTGTCATTGGAACGGTAAATAGTGCTCAAGTGGTAGAGGATGAAATTCCAATCGATCGATTTGATCTTACGGTTGATTGGATTGCAACCGAAAAAGAATTGATTGAAACAAACTCACCTTACGAAAAGCCGACGGGAATTCAGTGGGATCTTGTAACGGAAGAAGAGATGGAGGAAATGCCGGTCTTAAGAGACATCTGGAACTTAACAAAAGAAAAATAGCTCCAAAATATTTTATTTGTGTAAAATTATGTATAAATTGTATTTTTGAGGTATTATCAAATTATATATAGTTTTATAGAGGAGCGGTAGTATGGAGGACAATGAAAAATATTTAAGAGCAAGAAGGAAAGTTCAGAATCTCAAGGCATTTTATATTCATTTGACTGTTTTTATTTTAGTAAACATTATGCTTTTTGTAATTAACTTTACTTCTGATGCAGGAAATTGGTGGTCTTTATATCCACTAGCAGGCTGGGGGATTGGATTAGCTATTCATGGCATAACAGTCTTTTCATCAGGCTTTGGAGCTGATTGGGAAGAACGAAAAATAAAAGAATATATGGATAAAGACAGTTAAAAAGGAGTCTCGCAACTCCTTTTTTTTAGGTTCTTTTCGTAAACTTTGTTGCTATTTAAATACTTTAAACTGCATTTGACGGTTTATGGTGCTGTTTTCTTTATTATGCGAGAAAGGATGCCACGAAACATCATAGAACCCGTGCTGGAGCCCGTATACGAATAGCGACAATCTATTCGAAAACACCTTTATTTATATTCCAACCGAAGTCCAACGCCAACTTCCTTAACATTTCCAACCTTTGCAAGTGCAATTTTTGAATGTAAGTCGGTACAGTGGCATGCGTGAATAAAATTAGGGTTTAGCTTTTTAAAGTATTCTACAGTACCTGAAAGTTGAGTGTCGGATGGATTTTGAAGATGAAAACCACCAATCACATCATGAACACGGCTCTCCCCAGTCACCTTTTTAGCATATTCAATCGTGTTACAGATTCCGGCATGAGAGCAACCAGCGATGATGACTAAACCATCTTGTCCCTTATACACAAGAGCGGTATCATCAATTATGTAATCCTCGACTAGTTTGTCATCAATATAGGTCTCCCCAATCGGTGTTTGTCCTTCAAAACGGTTTGTTTTTTCAATTTCCCCTAGATAGAAAAACCGCTCTGAAAGCTGGATCGGTTCCTTAGAAAATTTTAAATCAAATTGTTTTTGCAGTTTGCTTGCCGAAACGATGCTGCCAATTTCGTTTCCTTCGAATAACTTACTTTCATAAGCAGTTGGATGAGATAGAAAAGTTGGACGTTTAAATGGAATAGACTCTAATGAAGCCTCGCTTAATAGCCTAATAAAAGGGTCTAATCCCCAAGTGTGATCACTATGCCCGTGGGAGAATATCACGTAATCTAGCAACCTTAGATTAATATTCATTTTAAATGCATTCTTAATAAAAGCATCTGAGTATCCTAAATCAAATAGAATGTTCATCCCATCCACTTCAATAAAGTAGGATACAGCAGGTTCTCCGATAAAGTAGCGGTCGATGTAGGTATTGTTATCAACTAGAACAGTTAATTTCATGTAAAGTCTCCTTAAACGGTTAAAAAAATCCCGTAGTCTTGTACGGGATTAGTATTCTTTATATAATTGTAAACCCTTAATTCAAAGTGTCAGTAATTTCTAGTACTTTGTCAATCTTCGCATGATCCTCTGGTGACGTATCAATATGTTTCCATAAAATTGTTCCATCAGGAGCGAAAAGCCATGTTCCACCTTGAATGTAAACGTCCTGTGTTTTCATGGATTTCATGACGATTTCTTTTTGTTTCTCATCTGTTGGAATCATTCCTTTTAGTTTTCCAGTGACAAGGCCTACCCCAACTTTAGCAAGGAGCTTCCATTTGGGAGGTGTTTGATGTCCCATTCCTCGGTAAGCTGCTCGAGAAGGGTCACCCAGAATAGGGAATGGGAATGGTCCAAATGCTTCTAAGAATTGTTTAATAAAACTTCCTCTTGAAGGAGCAACGACAACAACTTGAAAACCTTTTGCTGTAATTTTACTATAATCCTCACGCAACTGCGCAAGATAATCACGACAAATCGGTCAGCCTAAATGTCTGACAAAGACAACCATCGTATGCTGCTGTTTAATTAGATCCTGCAATGAAAGTTGTTCTTCACGGTCAACTTGTTCTAATAAATAGTTCATATTGTCACCCCTATTTTAGTCTCTATTTGCAAGAATTCCAAAAATCCTTAAGAAGTTGATAAATAAGTTAATAAAGTCAAGGTACAGGTTAAGAGCCATTAATGGAACTTCATCCGCACTTACCCCGTATTGCTTCATTCTATTAAAGTCATATAAAACATATCCACTAAATACAAGTACTCCAATAAAAGAAAATGCTAGCATAGCTGTAGAGCTTAAAGGCCAGAATATATTGAAAATTGAAATGGCGATTAAAGCTAGCAAGGCATTCCACCAAGAAATGACAAGTTACGTTTCGTTGTTGAAGCATAAATGGCCAATCCAGTAAAAACGGTCGTAGTGGTTGCTAGTGCCATCAATACTACATTAGCCCCAGCAGTCGCTAAATAGTAGGCTACAATTGGATATGTCGTAATCCCTGATATGAACGTAAAGATATACAAAAATGTATAAGAAATCGACTTTCTCTTTCGTAAAAAAAACGCACCTAAAAGCATGACGAACTCAAGAATCATTAATGGAAGAAATAGCGTTGGCGGAACAAAAACGCCTACCATCGTCCCTACAAAGGCGATGGCTAGGGAAATAGCAAACGTCCTTAATACGGAAGGTAAAAATTCATTCGCTGTATGTGCATACACTTCACTTCACCTCATTATTTTTCTTGTCCATATATACGTATAGAGGCAAGGGAAGCTTCATGACTTAGTCATTATTTATTTTTTAGTAAATCCCGGATTTCGGTAAGAAGCTCTTCTTGTTTATCTACTTTAGGAGCCACTACTACAGCTTCCTCTTTCTTTTTAAAACGATTAAAGAAGCGAACGAACATAAAAATAGAGAAGGCGACAATGGCAAAATCAATCACCGTTTGAAGGAAGGAGCCATACTTTAGTTCCGCTTCACCGACTTTCACAGCAAGCTTTGTAAGATCGACGCCTCCAAGTAATAAACCAACTAATGGCATAATAAGGTCATTTACAAGAGAAGTAACAATTTTTCCAAAAGCTGCACCAATCACAACCCCAACAGCCAAATCTATGACATTTCCTTTTAGGGCAAACTTCTTAAACTCTGACCACATATGTTCTAACCTCCTAATTTCTTCTAGTATAAAATCTATCGTAATCCGATAGGTTATTTTACCATTCTTCAATCTTTTTAAGAAATGTTTCGGTTTATGTAAAAAGAGAGTAGTAATTGTCTAAATATTTGTTCTAGTTTTTGTTAATTCTGAAAATTCGGTATGTTACCATTGAATAGGTGGCAAAACTACTATTTTGAAAGGGGAAATGTTATGAATAGCAAAAAGAAACTCTTATCTGTTCTCTCCACTGGTGCTCTAGCTCTATCACTATTGGCACCTATAGGAGGAGGTCAGAAGGTAAGTGCAGAAACATCGAGTCCTAATTGGAATGTGGAGAGGTATGGGGATCGGATTGATATTGATGGACAATTGAATGCGCTTTCACAGAGTGAGTCTTTCTTACAGAATGCTGAAGCTAAGTTGAAGGAACAAGCTAGTCAGATTAATTTTGATGAGGCTGAGGGCAGTGATGAGAGCAATGCAGATAGTACGTTTACATATGATGGGGGAACGAAGTTATTCCTTGATCGAGATTTAGCTTTTAAAGAATTCACTCTTCGTAGTGAAGGGGAAAATGTTGAAATTTGGGTTGCAAATGACCTTTCTTTTCCAGATGAGCGTCCAGCTCATGTAGTTACACAGGAGCAGGTTGATAAATTACGCGATGAGTTTGATAGTAATATGTATCCAGTTGCTACTGAGTTCTTTGGAACGCCTGATGTTCTTGATGGTTCCCAAGCTCCACTTCCAGGATTAGTGGGTTTACCAGACGATTACTATGAAGGTAGCGATAAAGTCATTATGTTAGTTGATAATATAAAGGACGAAGGTTACTATAATCCATCATACCCATTCTTTGTGGCAGGGTTCTTCTGGCAAACATTCGAATACTATATTAATAGAAACATTATTACAATTGACACTAATAATTGGGAAGAACGTTTAGAGAATACTTTTTTCGCAACGACTATCCATGAGTTACAGCATTTGATACATGCTGATAATGATCTTGCAGAGGAAACATGGATTAATGAAGGGATGTCAACATTCTCTGAGTTCCTTGGTGGCTATGGGCATGGTGAGGGTTCTATCAACTTTTACCTAGATCATCCAGAAAACTCTCTTGTTAACTGGGATGAGCACTCTGGAGCAGCTACAGGTCCAGAGACCATTGCTGACTATGGTCAAGTCTACTTATTTACTCTTTACATGTATGACAAATTCGGAAGAGAATTTATTCGTGAATTAGCTACGAGAACAGATGTTGGGATCGAAAGTGTTAATGCAACCCTTGAAAAATATGGAGTCGACTTAACATTTACAGAGTTGTATCAAAACTTTATCACCGCTTTAGCTCTTGATTCAGATGCGGTAGGTAGTGGAATTTATGATTTTGATAGCATTGATTTAAGAGAAATGGTTGTTGATAAAGAGGGGACAAAGCGTGGTTTAACAGTAAACTATGATGAAGCACTAAAATTTGAAAAAGATGGCGTACCTGCTTGGGGTGGAGATTTCAAAGTTCTGGATTTTGAAGATAAAATTAGAACAATTTCTTTTGATGGCGTTGATTTCCTATCAACTCCTTGGCAATCAGTTGTTGATCCAAGGGGCTCTGACAACCAAGTGTTATGGGGAAATAAGGGTGACGAAGCGGATAACTTCTTAATTTTTGAAGCTGATCTATCAGGTGTTGATACAGCAACATTAAAGTTTGATAACTACATTGATATTGAAGAGCAATGGGATTTTGGTGTAGTTCAGGTTTCAACAGATAATGGTCAAACATGGAGTAGCTTAGGCAATGAAAACACTCGCTCGGACGTAGTGGAGGAAGGCTATCCAAAGATTAAAGAAAATTTACCAGGATTTACAGGACTTTACGACGACTGGAAAAATGAATCGTTTGACTTAAGTTTGTATGCAGGTCAAAAAGTTCTTATTTCGTTCCGTTATCTAACAGACTGGGGTACTACTGAAGGTGGCTGGTATGTCGATAACATAGAGATTCCGGAGATTGAATACAGTAATGATGGTTCATCAACGGACGCATTTAAATCTCTTAATGAAGTCCTATCACAATATGTAAATTACACAGTTACATTTATCAATGAAAGAGAAGTTGGTAAGAAGAAAACAAAATACAAAGTAATCCAAGTTGATCCATTTAACGTAACTGAAGAAAAAGCATTAGAGTTACGTCAGCTATTCCAAAATGGTAAAAACTATATGATTACTTCTTACGCTGCACCGGCAAGTGATAAGAACCCTGTTGATTTCACGTATGAAGTTCATCTAAAAACTAATAATAGTAAAAAAGCTAAAAAAGCTAAGTAAAATATTCCACACCCAATTCTTCAGAATTGGGTGTGTTTTAAGTTATCGCAAATAAACCTAAAATTTTCGCAAATAAAATCCATTTAATCGCAAATAAAACTTGATAAACCGCAAATAAAACAAAAACCGAAGAATATCCCACCCTCCCTCGAGAATACAATATAACCAACAACAGCATCCTTCCATTTTTGACCGTTGACAACTCACCAAAAATTCTCTATAGTAACTTTTGTTGATTAATTTAATATCCCGTGGTGAAGCGGGAGAGGTTCATAGCACAAAACCCTCTATAAAAAACTATGGCTGATGATGAAAAGTCAACCATATCTATGAAAAGATATGGTTTTATTTTTTTCATTTAGTTATAGTTTGGTTTTGATATGCTATGCCTTTCCGAGATGACGCGGGTCATTTATATATGGGGAGGCATTTTTTTATGGGCGGAAGAAAAGCTGAAGAATTAGAAGGCGTAACGTTATTAGGAAATCAGGGGACAAAGTATTTATTTGAGTATTCTCCAGAAATCCTAGAATCATTTGATAATAAGCATCCAAACAGAGATTACTTCGTGAAATTTAATTGTCCGGAGTTTACAAGTCTTTGTCCGATGACGGGTCAACCGGACTTTGCAACGATTTATATTAGCTATATTCCAGATCAAAAAATGGTTGAAAGTAAGGCATTGAAGCTATATTTATTTAGCTTTAGAAACCATGGGGATTTCCATGAGGATTGCATGAATATTATTATGAACGATCTGATTGAATTAATGGATCCAAGATATATTGAGGTTTGGGGGAAATTCACTCCACGTGGCGGAATTTCCATTGATCCTTACTGCAATTATGGGAAGCCTGGAACAAAGTTTGAGAAGATGGCGGAATACCGTTTAATGAATCATGATTTGTATCCGGAAACCGTTGATAATCGCTAATTGGAGGTATTGAGTAGTGCTGTTGTATTTAAATGCCGCATTTGCGGGTTTACTAATATTATCGAACATTTTAGCAGTAAAACTGTTCAGCTTTGGTAGCTGGGCGGTTTTACCGGCTGCCGTTATTGTTTACGTCTTCACGTACCCTATAACGGATATCATTGGGGAAGTGTACGGAAAAGAGGCTGCGAGAAAAACCGTTTTAGCTGGTTTTGTCACACAGATTATCGCAAGTCTATTTATTTTTGTGGCGATTCATCTACCTTCTGCACCGTTTTTCCAAGCTCAGGTTGAGTTTGAAACGATTTTGAGTGGTAGTATTCGAATCACGATTGCTAGTCTTTTATCCTATTTTATTAGTCAAAACTTGGACGTCTTTGTGTTCCATAAGTTAAAAGAAAAACATGGATCAAACAAGCTTTGGTTAAGAAACAACTTATCAACGGTTCTTAGCCAACTAATTGATACATCTGTGTTTATTATGGTGGCTTTCTACGGAACGATGCCAATGGGAGCATTACTTGCGATGATTCTTACGCAGTACGTGTTTAAGTTCATTGTAGCAATCATAGACACACCACTAGTGTACTGGTTTGTTAAGCTTTGTAAAAAAGAAAATGAAAAAGCACCAATCGGTGTTCGTCCGTTATAGCTTTTAACCCCACAGTAATCGTTACTGTGGGGTTTTTTAAGAATGAGCATTTTAGATATTCTAATATTTTATCTTAAACGACTGAAAAGAACTGCTCTCTTCCAGTTGACTTATTTCCACATTGGTGACTTTCGAAAAAGGATTTCCTTCTCGAAGAACTTTGACAAATTGGTCAACTTGTTCTTGCTCACCTACTGCAACAATTTCTACTGAATTGTCATCAGAATTTCTAACCCAGCCTTTTATTCCATATTGAACCGCTTTCATTTGTGCAAAATAACGGTACCCAACACCTTGTACTTTTCCTGAAACCATTATATGTAATTGAACCAAACCTCTCACCTCGAAAAGGGGATAAAAATGATAGATGAAACATTTTATGCGTAATACCGTTACGTCATTCCTTTAATAAAGCTGTAAGAAGTTATTAAGGAGTAGTAGGGAAGGGGTATTATCTATATCATAGTTCAACTATAGAATTTAATCAAACGATTGATTAAATTGCCTTCAGCCCTTTTATAGCAAGGCATTGACCCAATTCAATCAAACGTTTGATTAATTTTTTTACATAAAAAAGATCATGCCTTAAAGCATGATCTTACGTAATTAAAACGCCCAGTCCCCATTACGGAATACAGGTTCTGTTGTGCCGTCTGCTGTAATTCCATCGATGTCCATTTTATCTGAACCAATCATAAAGTCCACGTGTGTTAAGCTTTCGTTTAGACCGTTTTCTTTAAGCTCTTCACTAGACATAGACTTACCACCCTCAATACAGAATGCATAAGCGCTACCGATCGCTAAGTGGTTTGAAGCGTTCTCGTCAAACAATGTGTTGTAAAAAAGTACATTTGACTGTGAAATAGGTGAGTTGAAAGGTACTAATGCAACTTCTCCTAAGTAGTGAGAACCTTCGTCAGTATCAACAAGGCGCTTAAGAATTTCTTCTCCTTGCTCTGCCTTCACACCAACGATTCGGCCATTTTCAAACGTAAGTGTAAAGTTATCAATAATGTTTCCACCGTAGCTTAAAGGCTTCGTGCTAGAAACAGTACCGTTTACACCCGTTCTATAAGGAACCGTAAACACTTCCTCAGTTGGCATATTTGCCATGAACTCGTTGCCTTTTTCGTTTACACTACCAGCGCCAACCCAGATGTGGTTTTCAGGAAGCTCTATCGTAAGGTCTGTTCCAGGAGCTGTGTAATGTAGCTTTTTATAACGCTTTCCATTTAAATAATCTACTTTTTCATGAAGTGATTGATCATGCGCTTTCCATGCATCAACAGGGTTTTCAAGGTCAGAACGAGTTGCTTTAAAAATCGCATCCCATAACAGTTCTACGCGCTCATTAGCTGGTGCATCTGGAAACACCATGTCAGCCCACGCTTGAGATGGTGTAGCAATGACTGTCCAGCTAACTTTATCTGACTGAACAAATTTACGGTAATTTTTTAGTGCTTGACCAGTAGCTTTTTGGAATGAGCTAATTCTTTCAGGGTCTACACCTTTTAATAGGTCTGGGCTAGAAGATAGCACAGACATGAAAGCAGCACCGTTCTCTGCTAACTCTTCCATCTCTTTTGCTCTCCATTGTGGATATTCATTGAATGCTTCACTTGGAGCTAGGTCATATTTTGCACGAGTAACAACATCGTCAGTCCAGTTCACAACTACGTTTAATGCTCCAACTTCATATGCTTTTTTAACTACCAAACGTACAAACTCTGCAGACTCTAGAGTCGTGTTAATGACAAGTGTTTGACCCTCTTGAATATTTACGCCGACTTTAACAGCAAGCTCTGCATATTTTTCTAAGTTTTTTTGAAAATTGCTCATATGTATAAAAAACCCCCTTAGTAAAACTTATTTTTATTTTAGCGTTTTCATCTGGAAAAAGAAACTTATTAACCTAAGCTGTTTAAACTTAAATGCCTTATATCGTTCTTAAGATTGTGCGAATTTAGTCGAAATATCGCTCTTTTACATGCTACAATTTACTATAGCAGTTAAATACTGTTAAATTAGGGGGAACTGCGATGAATACAGAAGTACAAAAGCAAAACTACCTAGTAATCATACTCCTATGGATATTTGTCGGAATTACCGTTATGAATAATTTTATGTTCAGTGAGATAGAAGTTACAAAGGAAATAATAGTAGTATCAATCCCGCCATTACTCATTCTTTCGTTTCTTGTATACTATAAATTATTTCTGAAGTGGATTAAGTATATGACCACTTTCACTATTCTAACCGTTTTATTTACGTTGAATTTACATGTAATTGATTATGTGAACTTATTATTTCTTTTGCTACCAGGGATCATCAGTATGGTATATAGGGATTGGAAAAACATTCTGTTTGCAATTATTGGTGGCTTATCCCTTTTCTATTATTTTACTTCTATCAATGGGAAAATGTATTTTACAGATTGGGAGTCAACCGATTTCTTCTTTTTCGGGGGTTTTTACTTGTTTTTTTCCATTATTACCATTTCGGAAGCTAGACTAACTGAGAATATTAGAAAACAGCTATCTAAAAAACTATATGACAGCAAAGAGCTTCAGGATCGCCTGTCAGAAAGCGAATCCAAGTATCGGTTAATGGTAAAGCAATCAACCGAGGGAATCTATGCGTTTAACCCGGACACTAAAAAGGTCATAGAGGCAAGTCAACAGTTTTGTAGGATGCTTGGTTATTCTGAGGAGGAGATGGTTAATCTCCCTCTCAACGAATTTATATTACATGATTTAACATCTGTGGAAGAAAACATTAGTATCGTACTAAATAATAATAAGCACTTCTTAGGTGAGAGAAGGTACAAATGTAAGGACGGAAAGGTTCTTGAGGTCGAGGTGCGAGCGACTCTAATACAATCAGAAAATAATAGATATGTACTAGCAAATATACGTGATATAACAGAAATAAATAGAAAGTCTAAAGACTTAATGCTAGCCAAAAATGTTCTTGATCACTCGTTAGATGGAGTGCTTGTAACAGATATTAAGGGTGAAATCGTTCATGTCAATCCTGCATTTGAGAAAATAACAGGTTACTCCTTTGAGGAAATTAAGGGGGAAAATCCTAGAATACTAAAATCTGATCATCATGATGACAATTTTTATATAGAACTTTGGTCAGAAGTTCATAAAAATGGCTTCTGGGAAGGGGAGCTTTATAACCGTAAAAAGAATGGTGAGGTTTTTATCCAGAGAACTCAAATTATTTCAATAGGACAAGATAATCAAGAACCTGTACTCTTTGCTTCCATCTTCCGTGATATAACGGATGAGGTGGAAATGAAGAGAATGCTAGAGGACAGTGAGCAACGCTATAAATCTCTTTTTGAGAATAATCAAGGCGCTAGCTTTATGATTGATCTTAATGGTCATTTTATAAGTGTGAATAAAACCGCGGAGGATATTTCCGGTTACAAAAAGGCTGATTTAATAGGTACTTCATTTCTGACATTAATTCATAAGCGCGATCTTGAAAAGGTAATGAAAGGTTTTGAAAAAGTTAATAGCGGGGAGCCAGATAACATCAATGTTAGATTGATCCATCAAAAAGGTGAAATTGTCCATCTAAACATTATTACGGCACCAATAAAAAGAAATGGGACGGTAGTGGGATCAATTGGGATTGCACTTGATGTAACGAAGCAAAAAATAGCGGAACATCAACTGAGTCAAAGTGAAAAGCGTTACAAGAGCTTAATAAAGCTATACCCTGAAGTCGTTTTTGTGCATAGTCGACATCGAATTGAATTTGTAAATGACCGAGCAGTAGCTCTAATAGGGGCGAATACTAAAGAAGAGATTATGGGGAAGAGCTTTTATCACTTTCTTCATGAGGAGGATAAACCTAAAGCTGCCTACTATATGACGCTCGCCTTTCAAAATGATAGAACAAACTCTTCAACCGTAGAGTTAAGGTTTGTCAAAAAAGATGGGAGAATTGTTCATACAGAGGTAGGGGTAGCGCTCATTGATTATGACGGTGAGCCTGCTATACTGGGGATTATTCGTGATATTACGGAACAAAAGAACGCTGAAGCAAAACTAATGCGTGCCAATCAGATGTTAGAAGAACTTTCGAAGCTTGATGGACTAACAGGAATTCCTAACCGGCGTTTTTATGATGAAACGCTTGAGAAGGAATGGAAACGAGCAGCAAGAGACGGGAAGCCACTCTCGCTCATCATGTTAGATATCGACAAATTTAAAGTTTACAACGATACGTATGGACATAAACAAGGTGATGAGTGTTTAAAAATGGTTGCAGCAGCATTAAAAACATCGACATATAGAGCTGGGGACTTTGTAGCTCGATATGGAGGAGAAGAGTTTTCCATTATTCTCCCTCAAACAGACGAGGATGGGGCGTATTTTATTGCCGAAACAATAAGAGCTAAAATAGAGACGCTAGAGATACCAAATATCAATTCCACCGTTAAGCCTATTGTTACTATTAGTGTTGGTTTAGCTACTGTCATTCCAAATGACCATCAAGAACCCAAACAGTTAATCGAACTTGCAGATGCCGCTTTATATGACGCTAAAAATTCTGGAAGAAACCAAGTAAAAAGAAGTCAGCAAGGGACTGTTGTTTCATAAGCAGTCCTCTGCTGACTTCTTCGTTATTATAGTAATGTGAGTAGCCAACCACCGATTGCTCCTGTTAATACCACGATCCATGGTGGCAGCTTCCAATACACGAGCATGCTAAATAGTACTGCAGCGAAAGCGAAATCGATAGGTGCTAAGATGGAAGTAGTGAAGATAGGCTGATAAAAAGCAGAAATTAAGATTCCAACAACAGCTGCATTTACTCCCATTAAGGCCCCTTTAATTTTTGGATTTCGACGCAAGCTATTCCAGAAAGGTAGCGTACCATAAACGAGTAAAAATGCTGGTAAGAAAATCGCGACCGTTGCTAATAGTCCACCTTGCCAACCGTTCATTACCGCTCCAAGGTACGCTGCAAATGTAAACAGGGGACCAGGAACCGCTTGTGCTGCTCCATAACCTGCTAAAAATGCTTCCTCACTTAACCAACCAGTCGGAACAAATTCACGTTCTAGTAATGGTAACACAACGTGGCCCCCACCAAATACGAGTGATCCTGACCGGTAAAAGCTATCAAACATCGCAACCCAGCTTAAAGAAGTAGCTTCTCTCAAAAATGGTAATAGAAAAAGTAGTCCGAAAAATAAACCTAAACACAATACCGCAAAACGGCGAGAAATTGGGAAATGTACTTCCGCTTGGTTTTCCTCTTTATGTTGTTTGTATAAGAGGTAACCGATAAAAGCTGATACTAAAATAACTCCAACTTGAGTAAAGGCGGTTTGCCACAAAAGAGTGACCACTAATGCAAATAAAGCGAGCGCCTTTCTTTTTAGGTCTGGCGTAAGCTTTTCGGCCATTCCAATAATGGCATGTGCTACGACTGCGACAGCAACGACCTTTAACCCATGAATCCAACCGGCATCGCCAATATTAAGACCTTGAAGTATAAGTGCAAATAATATAAGGGCAATAACCGATGGAAGGGTAAAACCTAAAAAGGAGACAATTCCACCGAGGACACCTGCACGCATGACACCAATTCCGATTCCGACTTGGCTGCTAGCTGGTCCAGGCAAGAACTGACACAACGCCACTAAATCAGCATAACTTTTTTCATCCATCCATTTCCTTCTGCGAATGTATTCAGTATGGAAATAACCTAGATGCGCGACTGGTCCACCAAATGATGTGAATCCAAGCCTAGTAGATACAAGTAGAATTTCTAGAAGAGACTTAAAGCCTCCTTTTGTGTTGTTTTGTTCCATTAGATCACCTTCTTTATGGTTGATGTGTGAGTGTGTTTTGTCGAATAATCGATAAATTGAAAAATTCGATTATAAATGTGTGAATTTCGAAGAAAAAATAACATTTTCGATTATAAAAAGGACGGATCTGAAGAAAACAGCCTAATTATTTTATTTCTTTAAAAAGTTCGTAGGCTTTTTTTCGTGCTTCCACCAAAATAACGTTCCCTCTTTCGGTAGTCGTATAGTATTTTCTTATTTTTCCGCCTACATTTTTTTCTTCTTTTGCAAGCAATCCATCTGATTCCATAGAGTGAAGAATCGGATAGAGAGTCCCAGCACTAATCGTATATCCATGCTCTCTCAGTTCCTCGAGCATCCATGAACCGTAAATAGGATGATCCTTTGCATGATGTAAAACATGTATGTGTATAAAACCAAGAAAAAGCTTTCGTAAAACTTTCTCTTCCAAACTTTCACCTCCATATTTTAGAATGTCGATATCGTATATTGATATCGGAAACCGATATTAAAAATATAACATGCATACATAGTGTTTTCCAAGTAGAGAAGAAACATTTACATATTCTTAACGTTTTAGAAAAAAGTGTTGATGCCGATTTCTATTAAAAGTCATGCAAAGAAGGTACTAATAGGGTGTCTTAGTGCAAAAAAATAACTTGCAGTACGAAAAGTATGTACTAATAAAGTAGCTTAGTACCAGATTGAGCTTAAAGAACATGGGAACGAAAAAGGTGTTTTAGTACCCGTTTTAGCAAAAAACCAATCAAAATTGTCACTAACATTAGCTCAAACTAACTACGGTAAAATAGAAAAGCCAACCCTCACTAAAAAGAGGCTTGGCTTCAACAAAAATCAATCTTTTTTGTCCATTGCTGCTTTCAATAAATCACCTAAGCTTGTTCCAAAATCATCATCTTTCGTATACTTCTGTACAAGCTTGCGTTCTTCGCGTTTGTTAACGGCTTTCTTCCGTTCTTCAGCTTTCTCCACGACATTACAAGGGCGGCATTGGAAATAGAGTCCGGCCTTCCCGTTATGCATTTCCATCTTTTTACGGCACTGCGGACAGCGACGATTAGATAGTTTCGGATCTTTGCGCTTACGGTAGTTACACTCAAGATTCGAACAAACAAGAACCTTACCTTCTTTTGTTTTACGCTCTTTTAGGAACTCTCCACATTCAGGACATTTTGAGCCAGTTAAGTTGTGGGCTCTAAACTTTTTATCACTCTTCTTAATTTCAGAGATTAGCTGACCAGTTAACGATCGAATGTTTCGTAAAAATGCTTTCGGATCACTTTTTCCACGTGAGATTTGTTCAAGTTCCTTCTCCCATTTTGCAGTTAACTCAGGAGATTTCAGCTCATCATTTACGAGTTCGATTAATTGCTTACCTTTGGCAGTAGGGTAGAGTCTACCGTTCTGTCGTTCAACGACTTCCGTTTCTAAAATTCTTTCAATGATATCAGCTCTTGTTGCAGGAGTACCGAGTCCGTACTTCTCCATTTGAGAAAGGATATCTGCTTCAGAATAACGAAGCGGCGGCTCAGTCAATTTCTTTTCTGAGCTAACACTTTTAACAGAAAAAGATTGTCCTTTTTGAATAGAAGCAAGGCTTTGCTGCTGCTCTTCTTCTCCTTTTGATAGCGCTTTGAACCCAGCATCTAACGTGACAGTTTCTCTTGCAACAAATGTTTCCCCGTTTACATCTAGTTCAGCATGAACAACCTCATATTTATAAGGAGGATAAAAAATCACTAAGAAACGCCTTACGATAAGGTCATATAATTTCCTTTCATCTGTAGAAAGGTCGCTAAGGTTTAACCGTTGTTCAGTTGGGATAATTGCATGGTGGTCGGTGACTTTTTCGTTATTAAAAACGCGTTTAGCCAGTACCTTCCCTCTATTGGCGATTAACGGTTTAACCTCATCCCTATACCCAGAACTAATCGCTTGTAGTCGGTCTAACATTGTTGCTTCCATGTCATTCGTTAGATAACGAGAATCGGTTCTTGGGTAGGTAACAAGCTTATGCTGCTCATATAATTTTTGCAGAACAGAGGATGTCTTTTTTGCAGAAAATCCAAAGCGTTTGTTTGCATCCCGTTGAAGCTCAGTTAAATCGTATGGCAATGGTTGTTGCTCACTTTTTTCTTTTCGGGTAACACTAGCAACGGTTGCCTTTTGGTCCTTCACTTTGGAAACAACACGATTTGCTGTTTCTGAATGAAATGTACGCTTCTCCCCATTTTGTTCCCAATCAGCCTTTAAAGGCCCAATGTCAGCTTTAATCGTCCAATATTCTTTAGGGACGAACGTTTGGATGACTTTTTCACTTTCCATAATCATCGATAGGGTA
Source organism: Cytobacillus spartinae (assembly GCF_042865285.1). Lineage (NCBI taxonomy): Bacteria > Bacillati > Bacillota > Bacilli > Caryophanales > Bacillaceae > Cytobacillus > Cytobacillus spartinae. The sequence continues at coordinate 158,153 of NZ_JBIACK010000005.1, forward strand.
GGAGTTTGGACTCTTCCTGCTGATAATGGATCATTGTATTTCGTCGTTAACGCTCTCGTCACATTTAACCCAATGAGCCAGTCGGCTTCTGCTCGACAAACGGCTGAAGCATAGAGAGCTTCGTAGTCTTTTCCAGGCTTTAACTTCTTGAATCCATCCCGAATCGCACGGTCCGTGTGTGAAGAGATCCATAATCGTTGGATCGGCTTTTTCCAGTGAACTTTTTCTAAAATCCATCTAGCGACAAGCTCCCCTTCACGACCAGCATCGGTTGCGATGATGCATTCTTTAATGTCTTTCCGTTTTGCAAGCGAGTCGATTGCTTTAAACTGATGACTCGTTTGTCTGATTACCTGGAGTCCCATTCGTTCAGGAACAATCGGAAGATCCTCGAGTCTCCATGTTTGAAAATTTTTATCATATTGCTCAGGCATTTTTAACTCAACTAAGTGGCCGAGAGCCCATGTTACGATATATTGATTTCCTTCAATATAGCTTTTATGAGATTGGGTACAACCAAGAACGCGTGCAATTTCACGTGCCACGCTCGGTTTTTCCGCAAGTACAAGTGATTTCATAATTTCTCCTTTGATTTCAGTTTGCTTTCATTAGTATAACGGAATTCTAGGATGAATGGTAATCACGTAAATAAAACTGTAAATTTTTCCAAATAGGAATTATGATTAAATCATTGGGGAGGTCGTTTTGTGAAAAATTATATAAAAGAGATGAGAAGTTTCGTAGGGAGTAATCCTATTTTCTCACCAGGTTCAACAATATTGGTTTTTAATGAGAAAAAGGAAGTTTTATTACAGCTCCGAAAGGATACCCAAAATTGGGGACTGCCGGGCGGGGGAATGGAATTAGGAGAGACATTTGAAGAGGTCGCTCAGCGGGAGTTATTCGAAGAAACCGGTTTGACCGTAAAAAAACTAAGAAAATTAGATGTTTTATCGGGGGAAGATTACTATTTTCAATACCCGAATGGTGACCAAGTTTACAATGTGATTGCCCTCTTTGTAGCGGAAGAATGGGATGGGAACTTGCAAATTCGGGACGACGAAGGGCTAGATTTACAGTTTTTCGCCTTCCATGACTTTCCGGAATTAGAAGGGAGAGCAAGGCTGATCTTGGAAAAACTAAATGAATATATGGATCTATCAACAATGGTAGAAATGGATATAACAGACTCAAAGACAGCGGAACGAGTATTAACCATGCAAAAGGAATCTTATAAGGTGGAAGCTGAATATATTGGTACATATGAGATTCCGCCCCTTAAGGAGAGTTTACAAGAGTTGATGGACTGTGGGGAAACGTTTATTGGTTATTATGAGGGGGGAGAAATCGTAGGGGCTCTTTCCTATAAACTAGAAGATAACGAGATTGATATTCATCGGGTGATGGTGGACCCCAATCATTTCCGAAAAGGGATTGCTCGAAAATTAATTGGCCATGTTGAGGAACATATTCCATCTCAAGGAATGGTTGTATGTACTGGTGCGAAAAATACACCTGCAGTGACCCTTTATTTGAAGTTGGGCTTTGAAAAAGTTCGAGATATAGAAGTGGGACACGGTCTTGTCCTTACTCAGTTTCGTAAATAGAGACAGGCGAACAAAGCCTGTCTCTTTCACTTAAATCTTTTGCTTGGGTACACGTTTGAAAAATTTGATGTTAAATATTGATTTCGCTTCATATATATTAGATTGACAGATTAATTAAATGAAACATATATTAAGAAAAAAAATAGGATGATAATTATGAAAAGAAGCATACAAGCTCGTCAAATAGATGTTTTTAAAAGGCTGTTTTCTAACTGTTGTTAGGAAGCAGCCTTTTTCTTTATTTCACTAATATGGTAGGGAGGCAAGGCAATGGTTGTTTTAACCGGACATTCGTTAACGCTAGAAGAAGTACGAAGAGTAGTTTTCCATAAAGAAAAAGTAGGAATGGCTAGTGAAAGTACTCAAAAGGTGGAAAAAAGTCATGAAGCAGTAAAAAGGATTGTGGCTGATAAAAAGGTGGTTTACGGGATCAATACAGGGTTTGGCAAGTTTAGCGATGTATTGATTGACCAAGGCGATGTAAAGGATTTGCAACTGAATCTTATTAGGTCTCATGCGTGTGGAGTAGGAGATCCTTTTCCTGAAACGGTTTCTAGAGCCATGCTTTTACTAAGAGCCAATGCGTTAGCAAAAGGTTTTTCGGGTGTTAGACCTGTGTTAATTGAGCGTTTAATAGAACTTATCAATAACGAAATTCATCCTGTTGTCCCCCAACAAGGTTCATTAGGGGCAAGTGGGGACTTAGCGCCGCTGTCACATTTGGCACTTGTGTTAGTGGGAGAAGGGGAAGTGTTTTACAAAGGAGAGATTTGCTCTGCAAACGATGCATTAAGCAAAGAAGGGATTAGTCCTCTTACTCTTGAAGCGAAAGAAGGGTTAGCGTTAATTAACGGGACTCAAGCGATGACAGCGATGGGGGTCATTGACTACTTAGAGGCAGAGCGCATCGCATACCAAAGTGAGTGGATTGCTTCACTTACGATAGAAGGGTTGAGGGGAATTATTGACGCGTTTGATGAAGATATTCACTTAGCTAGGGGATATGTACAACAAATTGATGTGGCCAGAAGAATTAGAGATTACCTAGCTGATAGTCATCTGATTACAAAACAAGGCGAACTGCGAGTCCAGGATGCCTATTCCATCAGGTGTATCCCGCAGGTTCATGGTGCTTCCTTACAGGCACTGGATTATGTAAAAGAAAAACTCGAGATCGAAATCAATGCGGCAACGGATAATCCGTTAATTTTTGATGACGGAGAGAAAGTGATTTCTGGCGGTAACTTTCATGGTCAACCGATAGCCCTTGCGATGGATTTTATGAAAATTGCGATTGCTGAGTTAGCCAATATCTCTGAACGAAGAATTGAAAGGCTTGTCAATCCTCAATTGAGTGATCTTCCGCCATTTTTAAGTCCAGAGCCCGGTCTTCAATCCGGAGCGATGATTCTACAATACTGTGCCGCTTCTCTCGTTTCGGAAAATAAGACGTTAGCTCACCCGGCGAGTGTGGATAGCATCCCGTCGTCCGGAAATCAAGAGGATCATGTGAGCATGGGGACGATTGCTGCAAGGCATGCATACGACATCATTAAAAATGTAAACCATGTATTAGCGATTGAACTAATCTGTGCTCTACAGGCTGTTGAGTTTAGAGGGGTAGATAAAATGGCATCGTCAACGCGTAAATACTTTGATGAGGCAAGGAGGGTTGTTCCTACCATTGCGAAGGATCGGCAGTTTTCAAAAGATATTGAACGCGTATCAGAATGGTTAAGGTACAGTTGGGTTTAGTTAAGTTGGGTAACACCGGGTTTTGTCGAATAATCGATAAAGACTGAAAAATCGTGCATATGTTGCCCGAATTCGTGCATATATATTGAATTTTGTTAGATAAATTTCAAAATTTGATTGATATCTGCTTCACACTAGTTAAAAATAAGCCAAAAAGAATGACAAAATCAGAAGTTTGTCATTCTTTTTTATATTTTCTAATCCATTTCTTTGGTTTGTACTCGATTTTTGAAGGCTTGCTGGGTTACAAGCAACTCTTCATCTTCAATACGCTCTTTTTGTTTCTTTTCAACGATTGTATTTTCAGGAAAGTTTCCTGGATGACCTTTTCTTTTATGGTTAAAACCTACTCCACGGCTCATATTTCCACTCTCCTTTCTACAACATTAGTCTTTCCGAATTGGTCACTTCTATGTACAAGGCATGAAGAATCTTGGTTGTTTTCGGTTCTAATCAGGACCCAAATAAAAAAATAGGACAGTTCATTCATATTGAGGCATATGAATAACATAGTGAGAAAAAATAAAAGGAGGGGAATCAGTTGAGCGGCAATTTATATGCAAAGGATTTTACGGAAACATCTCAAGTTTTTTGTGCGACAAGAGATGATCAAGCACCACTTTTTTCTGCGAGTGCTTTCCATAATGGTCAAATTACAAAGATCAATCTAGATGACTTTAAAGGCAAATGGGTATTATTATTTTTTTTTCCCAGTGATTTTACATTCGTTTGACATACGGAATTGGCAGCGGTCGCTGCTATTCATCCTTATTTACAGGCTTTAAATTGTCACCTACTTGCAATAAGCACAGACAGTGTGTACGCACATAAGACGTTTAAAGAATCATCACCCTCCTTGAAAAATATTACGTATCCACTTGTTAGTGATCGAACACATGAAATTAGTATAGCGTATCGAGTGTTAGATGATACAACGGGTGCTTCTTTTCGAGCATCAGTGTTTGTGGACCCCGAACAAGTGATATCGGCAAAACTAGTGTATCCAAAAGAGATAGGTCGGAATTTACATGAGCATGTACGACTCCTTCAAGCTTTTCAACATAATCAGCAAACAGGTGAAGGGGTACCAGCTAATTGGGTTCCGGGTCAGTAATGCAATGGAATGCCCAAACATTTCGTACTTAATATGAAATGAGGATATAATAGATAGAAAGGGAGGGGGAGCGTATGGATTTTTCAACAATCATTTCAGAAGATCGTATCAAGAGAGCATATGAGAACGGTGAATTCAAAAACCTCCCTGGGTTCGGAAAACCATTAAAGCCAGATGATTTGTCCCATGTACCGGAAGAGTTGCGTATGGCCTATCGAGTGATGAGAAATGCTGGTTTTTCTCCTGAGCAAGACAGTCTAAAACAAGAAATTATGACGATTGAGGATTTAATAAAATGCTGTGAAAACAGTGAAGAACGTCAGGAGCTTCAAAAGAAATTAAACGAGAAGCTACTTCGGTTTAACAGCATGATGGAAAAAAGACGTGGAAAAACGAACTCGGCTATGTTTAGAAATTACGAGGAAAAAATAAATAAAAAGTTATTTTAATAAGGAAAATTCGTTGCTTTTTAAGTACTTTGAACCTGCATTGGTGCTGTTTTCTTCAAATTAGAAAAAAAAGGTGCCACGAAGTAGTATGGAACCCTATCATGAGACCATATAACAATAGCAACAAACTATTCGAAAACAGCCTTTAATAAAAAAACGAAGTCAAGGCTGTGTCCTAGACTTCGTTTTTATACGTTTATTCCATGCTCTTGATTTTTTCAGCAGAAGCTGCCGTTTCATGAACATATTGAGCAATCTTCGCTTGGTCTTCGTTCAGTGTTTCAATGGTTGCGTTCATTTCCTCTAATCCAGCAGTCGCTTCTTGAATAACCGCTGCAAGTTCCTTCGTAGCCGCCTCAACCTCAGTAGAATCAGCTTTTACATTCAGTACAGAGTCTTTAAACTTATTAAACTGGCTGTCTAAATTCTTCAAGGTAGTACCTACTTGATTAAAAATACCTGATACATCATCAACTGCTTGAAGGCTTTCCTGGAATTTAGCACTACTCGCATTCATTTTACTAAAAGCTGATGAGTTTGTAGCGTTAACATCAGATAGGTTCTCAGTAATTTGAACAGCGGTCTCTCTTGTAATTTCCGCAAGCTTACGAATTTCCTCAGCAACAACAGAGAATCCTTTGCCAGCTTCCCCAGCGCGTGCAGCTTCAATGGAAGCATTCAATGCTAATAAATTTGTCTGCTCCGTAATGTTTTGGATGTTTACGATAAATCCGTTTGTCTCTTCAATTTTTCTCGTTAAGCTAGAGAAGGTTTCGCTTAAATCACTGATGGAACTCGCTAACTCATGCATATCTTTTTGTAGATCTTCGACTTTAGCAGCACCACTTCGAGATGCATTCGCAGCTGAAGTAGTTTCTTCCGAAAGAGCAATCGATAGTTGTGACATTTCATCCATTTTTGATTTCGTAGATTCAGCATTCTCAGCAATATGGTTAATCTGTTCGGTTTGAATTTGACTACCAGCAGAAATTTCAGATACGGCTGTTTTCATTTCCCCTTGAGAGGTTAAATGATTTTGGATTTGCTCGTTAATTTTATTAAGGCTATCCGTAATAATCCCAACTTCAGTTTGTAGAAGTTGGCTATGAGCTTCTTTTCTTTCCTGTTCTTTTTCAGAAGCGGCTAAGAAGTTCTCAAGATTTTTGAACTGTTCTCCATTTAGTTTAATTAAGACGAAAAGAACGATACCAGTCAATATGTATACTAACAACGCAGCAGAAAACACTTCATTTAAGAATTGTTCTGATTCAGGCGCAGTTGTTTTATTTAATATAAACGCGGCTAAGCCTATTAAGTATCCCATTGAAAATAGTTTTAAATCAAAATGAATAGCAGAGAAGATCGCGAGAAATAGAACGACCATCATCATCGTACCAGACCCACCGTAAATTGCTAGATTAATATAGGTAAAAGAAAAAATCATCAGTATAGATGCATAAGGAAAGATAGTTTCTTTCTTTAGAGCTACTTGAAAGATAAAATAAAAGGCTATAAACAAAAATAACTCACTTAAGTAAAAGATTGTTTTTAGTAATTCATCCCCATTTAAAATCGTAAATGCAGCCGCTGCAATGAGTGATACTGAAAACGTTGATAGCATTAACGTATTTTTCTTGCGCGTATCGCTCCGCCTAAGTGTTTGAATAGACTCCACTACAAATCTCCCCCTAATCTCATTTTTAACTACTATATCGGCATTTTGTCCTGTATGTGAATAAGTGTTCATTTTATTTTATCAAAAAATGTAGAAAATAGGACTATTTTATTAGCGAAAATTGGCTTATAATTTCTTTATTCCAAAATTTAGTAGCGAGAAATAGGGGAGCAACGATGAAAAGTATAAAAACCAAAATGATAGTAGTCTTTTCACTTTTGATTATGATTATGGGAGGACTAATCGGGTACATTGTGTACTCATCATCTACTAAACTCGTAATTGAGTCTCTAGATAAGCAGGCAACAATGATAGGAGAATACGCGCTTAAAAATATTGATGTATCAGAATTTAATACCTTAGTGGTTGATCAACAAGAAAATGAGTATTATAAAGAACTTCGAGTGAAGTTAAATGAGATCAGAGAAGCAAATGGACTCGAATACATATATACCATGGCTAAGATTGATGGAGAATATTTTTATGTCGTGGATGGAATGCCATTAGATAGTGAGGACGCATCAGGACTAGGAGATGTGGAAGAAGAAGCTTCTGAGTACGTTAAAATGGTACAGGCCTTTAATACAGGAAAAGTCAGTGGAGGAGAGTTAACCTCTGATGAATATGGTGCCTTATTATCAACCTACTTACCTATTAAAGATGAAGCGGGTAAAGTAATTGGTGTAGTAGGAGTAGATTATAATGCAACAGAAATTTATAATCTATTAGAATCAAACAAACGAAATATGCTTATTATGACGATCGTGTTTTTATTAATAAGCATTGGGGTTATATATGTATTCTCAAGAGTATTGACTAACCCTTTAATAAAGCTAACGAGTCAAGCGAAGAAAATCTCAGCTGGGGATTTAAATGTAATCGTGGATACAACTAGGAAAGATGAAATTGGTGTACTGTCTAACACATTTAGAGATATGGCATCAGAATTGAAACAACTTATTTCTGATATTAATACAACCACATTACATATGACGAGGACAACGGTTGAGTTGTCTGGGAATGTTAAAACTACTAGTGATGCATCTTCACAAATCTCACAATCGATGGGGGAGGCTGCAGCTGGAATTAACAAGCAGTCTGAAGAAGTAAATGATATTCTTGGAATGATGAACAATACGATATCTCTATTGAAAAATGGTGAACAACAAATAGATAAGACGGTACAAAACGCTGAAATCTCATCAAAGGCAGCTGCAGAGGGAATGGAAGCGATGCAGCAGGCAACCGGTCAGCTTCATGAATTGGTTAAAACCGTTAGCTCTGCAACTGAAGTGGTTCAAAGTTTGGCGAAACGCTCTGATGAAGTAGGAGAAATTATTACGGTCATATCAGATATTGCGAATCAAACGAACCTCCTTGCTTTAAATGCAGCGATTGAAGCGGCAAGAGCAGGTGAAAATGGCAAAGGCTTTGCAGTCGTTGCTAGTGAGGTAAGGAAACTAGCAGAGCAAACACAATCAGCTTCAAACAAAATTATTGAACTAATTGGTCATATCCAAACGGAGACTACCGAAACGGTGTACACGATGGAAACAAACTTAGATGCTGTTAAAAAGCAAGAAGGCTTAATTGATAAAGGGGAAAAAGCACTTCATATTATTGTAGAAAAGGTAGAACAAACCGGATTGGACACAAAACAAATCGAACACATTTTTACAAAAATCCAAGAAGACTCGAAAAACGTCCTAAGTGCAATTGAGCAAGTATCTGCAGTCATAGAAGAAAATACGGCAGTAACGGAAGAAGTTGCTTCTTCATCAAACGAACAATCAATAGCTGTTTCGCAGATTGTTGAAAATGTTCATTATGTTGAGCAATTATCAAGAGAGTTAAAAACTAAGGTCGACAAGTTTAAGCTATAAGTGGAGCGAAGTCTGAAGAGATAATCTTTAGGCTTCTTTTTGTTATGGAGAGAGTCTTTGGTAGTAGGTGGATAGAGGTCAGGTGGTTAGCGTGGTATTGCAGAGGAGTTCAATTTTCCAATCTCTAGTTTATACCAATACATACAAATCCGCATAAAGCTTAAAATTGCTGCATAAACCCAGTTTTTTGCCGCAGAAAATAGTTGAAATGACGCATAATTTTAGATAAACACCGCATAACAGTTGGGAACTGCAGCATAAATCATGGGATTGGAAATATAGAAAACTAACATTAAGATACCATAATTTATATCTGGAGAAAAGTGAATTATAGAACACCACAATGAAGATATAGTGATTTATATTTAGAGGAATTTGGAAATATAGAGCACCAAAAATAAAATACCTAGTTCTATACTGAGAGAAACTGACTAAAAGTTACACGAGGTTAACCTCCAATCAATATTGTGAAATAATTCACAAATTTTTCATACCAATAACAAACCGCAAGTGTTATAATCAACTTGTTCAGTAATTCACAAACTAAACCCAATCTAAAAATAGTAATCCCCCTTACAATTTTTAAAAGGAATAGAACAATGAAAAGCAGTGCTCTCTCCCCAAGAGCGCTGCTTTTGCCTTTTAGAAGCGAACAATGGGGGCTTTTTTTACTAAAAAACTTAAAATTCTTTGATGATCGCCTAAAGAGATAGTGGAAATTGTCGAAATAAATAACATGAGAGTCTTAAAATTAGGTAATTTGTCATGTTACATAATAACTAATTGGCATTAAAATGAAAACTAGATAATGGGCCAGGCTCACAAGTAGTACAAAACAAAAATCTACGAATACAGCCGTAAGAAAAGACAGGTGGACATAATGGATAAAACGTCATTGATAGGTTTGATTTTAGGGATTATTGCGGTAGGTGTAGGGATGGTCTTTAAAGGGGTTAGTCCCTCTGCTCTAGTTAACCCTGCAGCCATTTTAATCATTATTTTAGGAACGGTAGCGGCAGTTACGATTGCATTTCCAACGAATGAGATTAAGAGAGTACCAAAGTTATTTGGAATCATCTTTAAAGAGCAGAAATTTATGAATCCTCCTGACCTAATTAAAATGTTTTCCGATTGGGCTCAGTTAGCTAGAAAAGAAGGTTTATTAGCACTTGAGGCAAAGACAAATGAAATCGAAGATGATTTTTTGAAAAATGGACTATCACTCGCTGTTGATGGGCAGAGTGCGGATTATATTCGTGATGTTTTATCAGAAGAAATTGAGGCAATGGAAGAAAGACATCAGGCGGGTGCACTTATTTTTACTCAAGCGGGTACGTATGCACCAACTTTAGGGGTACTTGGTGCGGTTGTAGGTTTAATAGCTGCATTAGGTTATATGAATGATACGGAAGGATTGGGTCATGCCATTAGTGCAGCTTTTATCGCGACACTACTGGGGATCTTTACTGGATATGTATTGTGGCACCCATTTGCTAATAAGTTAAAGAGAAAATCTAAACAAGAAGCAAAAATTAAATACATGATGATTGAAGGGATTTTATCTATTTTAGAAGGAGAAGCCCCTAGGGTCATCGAGCAAAAATTAGCTTCCTATTTACCTGCAGCAGAGCGGAAAAAAATCTTAGCAGAAAGTGGGGAAAAGAAGGATGAGTAAGCGCGGGAAAAAGCATCATCATGAGGAACATGTAGACGAATCATGGCTTATTCCATATGCGGACCTGTTAACTCTTCTTCTTGCCTTATTTATCGTGCTATTTGCAATGAGTTCTGTAGATGCTCAAAAGTTTCAAGCTTTGTCCAAAGCATTTAATGAAGTCTTTACTGGTGGAACAGGAGTAATGGAGTTTCCTAGTCCAATGCCTCAAGAAGGGGCAACTGAAATGGATGAACAGGAGAAAGAAAAAGAACCAACTACTCCAGAACCGGATGGTGCTGAAAAGGCACAACAGGCTGATCAACTAGAACTTCAATCCATTCAAGCAAAAGTAAATGCATATATAAAAAAGAAAAATTTAGCTGACAAATTGGAAACTTCGTTAACCGATGAAGGACTGCTCGTTTCGATTAGAGATAATGTACTGTTTGAATCAGGTAGCGACGAGGTTAGAACGCAGGATCTACAAATTGCAAAAGAAATATCAGAATTACTCGTTATGAACCCACCAAGAAATATCATTATTAGTGGTCATACCGATAACGTACCAATTAGAAATGCTCGGTTTGAATCGAATTGGGAGTTAAGTGTAATGAGAGCAATTAACTTTATGAAGATTACTCTTCAAAACGATAAATTAGATCCTAGTTGGTTTAGTGCAAAAGGCTTTGGTGAATTTAAACCAATTGCTTCAAATGATACAGCTGAAGGAAGAGGGAAAAATCGAAGAGTTGAAATCTTAATATTACCAAGAACAGCAGACTAGGCTTTGGCAGCTAGTCTTTTTTTATTCCTATAAATACACAAAAAAATACAATCACCGAAAGTGATTGATTCTAAAGATTACTCATTAACTTCTTTCTTAGCTGGCTCGGGTTTACACATACGATCCATGAAAAAGCCAAAGAAAAGCATGAAAGCAATAGGAAACGTGTAGTTAATTACATGTACCACTGTCATATGAATTCACTCCTTCATAAAACGATTATTGCTTCCATTATATGCTATTTGTCACAAAATAGACAAATAATATTCACATAATATTTAAAAATGCGTATTGACATATGTTTGTCTGAGAGATTTAAAGTTATATAGAAAATTGGGTTGATCTCTAGACGTCCAGAGATAGTCTAAAATATACAAAAAATCAGTCCTTTAGTATGGGCTGATTTTTTTATATTAAGCATAGTATAGATGGTAAATAAGTCTACAGGCTATATGGCTAGGTGTTGTTCACTAAAAGAAACGGAATTGTGCTTTTTAAAAATTGAAATCGTAAGATAAAGAAAGGATTTGGAAGAATATCAGTGTTTTTTGTTCGTTAAAGAGAAAAAATGGCTGATTTCAAGGTTTAATTAAGAGCATGATATTATATATAATTCTTTATATAGAACAAAACAAGTGAGTAAAAAGAACGATTCTAAGTATTTCTTACTATCCCAAAGAATAAATAGTAAAGGTGATGCCCGTGTATAGAAAGAATTGTGATAAGTGCCATAGACCTTCATACAGCAGTAGCGAATTTGGAGAGTGGATCTGCCCGATATGCGGGAATGACCTAACAGATTATCCATTCTTTGATGCTATTACATTTGAACGAATTCATATATTGCCTTTACAGAAAAAATTAAAGTCGTATTATAAGCATGTCCCCAAAAATGTCAATGACTAAAGTACCATTCGTAAGGAAGCAGGAAAAGTATTTATCGACAAGAACAGACTATATCTATAATGAATCATCATTCATTATGATTCAATATTCCTAATATACATAGGAGTATCTTACTGATAAAAAAGATTTATGTAGAAGCATGACGAGAATCGTAGTAAAAAAGGGTTCACAAAATAGTTGGAATTGACAAAATATTACACTTTGTCGTTGTAAAAAGAGGTAAAATATGGGTAGGGGATGGGAAAGAATGAGCCATGATGCTCAGAAACAAAGCAAACCTAAATTGGAAGTAATGTCTCAGGTATTAGAAAGTTGAGTTCATTGGACTAAGGCGATTAGCTGTAGGGGTGCAAATAGTAATTTGGGGGGAAGAATGTGATTAATGTAAAAGTAAACATCGAGGGGCTTGACTCTGAATGGATGCAGCTGATCTTAGAAGCAAAAAGTCTAGGAATTGAGAAAGATGAGATTAGAGAATTTCTGAACAGTAGAGGAGTAGGGGAGTTAGTAGCTGAGAATTCCTGAGATAGAAGAACAAAAAAAAGGTAACCAATTTAGTGTTTCTTAAGGGATGATTGTTCTTTTGAGAGATGCTTTTATTTTTTTTGAGCATTTTTAATTAGAAATGAAAAAACCTGTCATCGTAAACGACAGGTTTCTATTTGTTGTTTTGATTAACACGCCATTTATTGAACTCTAAATACTCACGAAATTGATCCTTTGTTACGCCAGAATCCATGGCTTCTTTAACAATTTTGAGCCATTCAGAATCTAGATCATCTTGATTAGGTTGCTCGTGTATTAAATTGTCTACCGGCACATTTAGTACAGCAGAGATTTTTTCAAGAAATTGAATAGAAGGATTAGTTTGTAAGTTTCTTTCTAGAGAACTCAAGTAAGATTTTGCTACCCCGGCTCTCTCAGCAAGCTCAGATAGGGACATCTTCTTTTCTTGACGGAGCTTTTTTACACGATCACCGATCATCTAATCTCACACACCTTATCTAAATATATTCTATCATAACAAAAATGCAGAAATAGTTCCATATTTAGAACACCTAATTATTGAGTTATGCTAATTTTAACATAATTGTTAACTATACTATCATTATAGTTATCAAATCAAGATATATTTCTCTTTTTTTATATATCTTGAAGTTTACGTTAACGTAAATGGTACAATAAATATCAGAAAATTACAATAATGATGGTGGTAGTAGTGAATTATTCAATTTCCGATTTAGCAAAGGAATTTAATGTAAGTACAAGGACCATTCGATATTATGAAGAGCTTGGACTTTTAGTACCAGAACGAACAGAAAGTGGTAGAAGAACCTACTCGAAAAAGGAATATACCCGACTAAAACTGATCTTTAGAGGAAAGCGGTATGGTTTTCATCTAGATGAAATCAAAGAGATGATTGAACTTTTTGATAAAGATCGTTCCGGTAAAGTTCAATTAGAGAAAACAATCGAGTTTGGGAAGGAAAAGATTAAGGAGGTGAATGAGAGAATAGAGGAGCTTTTATTGTTAAAAGAGGAGATGGAAGAGTTATTAAACGAGTTTGAAAAGAAATTATCTAATAAGGGGAAATGAAGATGAATATTTCTGAACTACTTTCGCGGAATTCGAGGAAGTATCCATTACAGGAGGCAGTTGTTTCTGACCGCGTTAGATTAACATACAAGGAATTAAACAGTCGTGTAAATAAATTGGCTAATGCTCTTTTGGAAAAAGGGTTTGGAAAAGGTGATAAAGTAGTTTTATATATGCCGAATACGCCAGAGTTTATTGTAACGTATTTTGCCGTTTTAAGAGTGGGAGGAATCATTGTGCCTGTTAATGCAAAATTAACGGCTAGTGAACTATCCTACATTCTTACTCATAGTGATGCTAAGTCTTTGTTTGTTCATGAATGGCTTTTTGACCAAGTAAAAGACTTACCTGAATTGCATTCTACCTTAGCTCTCTATAAAACTGGACAAAGAGTAGAACACTGGGAAAGCTTTGAGGAGCTGCTTGACTCTGGAAGAGATATGGAGGTACTTTGCAGTCTGAAAGAAGATGATGAGTCAACGATGCTTTATACTTCGGGGACTACAGGAAACCCAAAAGGAGTCGTATTTACTTATCGCAACATCTTAACCGTTGCTGTAATGATGGCAGTGGAAATGACAATGAAGCCTGAGAGTAGAATCTTACACTTAATGCCTTTAAGTCACTCAGCTCCACTTCATTTATTTTTAGTAGCTGGAACGTTTGTAGGCGCTACACATATTGTCGCACCAACATTCACGCCAGAGCTTCTATTAAAACTTGTAAGCGAGGAGAAAGTGACCCATTTCTTTGGTGCGCCAGTGGCCTATTTGTTCACAGCAAAACAACCAAATCTCGAAGACTATGATTTATCTTCTGTGCAGTATTGGGTGTATGGCGGAGCCCCTCTGGGACAAAAAGAGGTTGGGTTTGTCAAACAACGCTTTAAAACGAACAGTTTATATTGCGTATATGGTCTTACTGAAGCTGGGCCAAGTGGAACGTTATTGTTAGCAGAAGAGCACGAACATAAAGCAGGGAGCATTGGAAAAAGAGCAGCTCTCGGCACAGAGATTGCGATATTCAATGACAAGGGTCAACCTGTCGAGCCCGGAGAAGTCGGGGAGATTGTTCTTAAAGGTGAGAGCATCATGAAGGGCTACTATAAGGACGAGGAAAAAACGTCTGAGGCTTTAAAAGATGGTTGGTTATATACAGGCGATATGGCTAGATACGATGAAGACGGGTATATATGGGTAGTGGATCGTAAAAAAGATATGATCATTTCTGGAGGCGTCAATATTTATCCAAAAGAAATAGAAGAGCTTCTTACTACCCACCCAAGTATTGGAGAAGTGGCTGTAGTAGGTGTTCCTCATCCAGAATGGGGTGAAACCGTAAAAGCATTTATTGTCCTCTCTCAACCTGTAGAAAACATTGAGGAAGAATGTAAGGGCTTTCTTTTTGGGAAACTAGCAAGCTATAAAGTTCCTAAGCTTTATGAAGTCATCAATGAATTGCCGCGAAATGTGACAGGGAAAATTTTAAAGCAGGTGCTTAGAAAGGAAGAGCAGTCCGTATAGGAGGAGAATACATGAATTTTTACAAAGAAGATCCTAACTTAAGATTTATTTTAGAAAAATACTTAGATCTAGATTTTTTGGATTGGGCAGATAAAGAGCTAACAGCTTTTGGTGAATTATGTGCAAATGAGATTGATGAGAGAGCGGTCCATACAGATCGTGAAGGACAGCCGCGATTGATAAAGTATGACCGTATGGGGAACGACATTTCTCATGTTTGGGTAAATGAAGGGTATAAAAAAACGGTAGAGCAAACGTACAATGCTGGAATAGTGGGGTATGTTCATAAGCCTATTCCTGAGCTAAATAGAAAAGGGAACTATATGTACTCTTATGCGCAAGGGTATTTATTATCTCACACTGAACCGGGCTTTTATTGTCCTGTTACGTTAACGATGGCCACTGCTTATTTGATTGATCATTATGCGGATGAGGAGTTAAAGAGCAAGTTTTTACCGCATGTTTTATCTACAGGAGAGGTCGAGCTGTTTGAGGGGGCGACATTTTTAACGGAGCGCCAAGGCGGTTCTGACGTGGGTGCAAATGAGGTAAAAGCCGTTTTAGAGGATGGTCAGTATAGAATCTATGGCGAAAAGTACTTTGCCTCGAATGCTGGTCAATGTGGAGTTGCAATGGTGTTAGCAAGAAGGGAAGGGGCTCCTGCTGGAACGAAGGGGCTGAGTTTGTTTTTAGTCCCTTGGCGTAAAGAAAACAAAGAGCTAAATCATCTAGAGATTAGAAGATTAAAAGATAAGCTTGGGGTAAAAGCAGTTCCGTCTGCTGAAGTGGTATTCCATGGGGCAGAAGCCTATTTAGTGGGAGATGCCACAAAAGGTTTTTACTACATGATGGAGGCGCTAAACCTTTCTCGTATATGTAATGCGATTGCCTCGGTTGGAATTATGCAAAGAGCCTATTTAGAAGCTAGAAATTATGCATCTACCCGAAATACATTTGGCAGCTATTTAATCGATTTCCCGATGGTAAAAGAATCACTGGTTAAACTAGCAGTAAAGCAAGAGGTGGAAACGAGTGCAGTCTTTTCACTGATCTCACTATTTGATCAAGTATCTTCAAATCCTGAAAAGGTGTCCAAAGAAGATGAGGCTATGAATCGTCTGTTAATCGCGTTGTTGAAAATGGAATCAGCAGAGCAAGCGGTTCATTTTTGTCATGAATCGATTGAAATGCATGGTGGTAACGGCTATATCGAGGACTTTGTGATGCCAAGATTGCTTCGAGATGCTCAGGTGTTAACGGTCTGGGAAGGGACAGCAAATATATTGGGCCTTGAAGTATTACGTCTTATTGAAAAATTTAAAGCTCATGAGTTATTTTTACAACACATCCAAAAAGAATTAAACGCTCTTCCTGAAAAACTGCAGCCATATACGGCTCCTATTTTAAAAGGCCTGGAGCAACTAAAAGAGCAGCTTGTTTTTCTGTCAAAGGGAAATAGAGATGTTCAAACCTATCACAGCAAGCGAGTGGCAAAGCTAATGACTAAAATTTATGAAAGCATTATTGCTTTAAAAGATGCTGAAATCGGTGGAGAACGAAAAGAGCTGATTGCTCGTGTGTTTTTAAATGAGACATGGCAGTTAAATGCGGTCGTGGATGAAGAGTTATTAGCTCTTAAGCATTTTGATAAAATTGTACGGGTTTCCAGTGAGAATGAAGTAGTAACGAATTAAATAATGCAATTAGCAGGCTGTCTAGGTAAAGGCGGTCTGCTTTTCTTTTTCGACATTTTTTGAAAAAGGAAAATGGGTTGCGCCCCTTGGAAACGTTATATTTGTGAAGATATCAATCAAACGTTTGATTGACCAAAAAGTGAGTGAATTCGGCAAAAATCTTCCGTGTTGAAGGTGGAGAAACGGACAATACCTTTGAATTTCAATAATTGTAACGCTAATATTAAGGAGGAGATATAAATATATATAAGGTTATATAATTGTTTGAAGGGCGGGAAGACAACGTGATTGTTTTAAAATCTGAACGTGAGATTGAGAAGATGAGAAAAGCTGGCGAATTGTTAGCTGCTTGCCATAAAGAAATTGCAAAGCTAATTAAGCCTGGAGTAACAACATGGGAAATTGATCAGTTTGTTGATCAATTTTTAGAAAAGAACGGTGCCACACCTGAACAAAAAGGGTATAAGGGCTACGAATATGCTACATGCGCAAGTATTAACGATGAAGTATGCCATGGATTCCCTCGCAAAGAACCATTAAAGGATGGCGATATTGTAACGGTGGATATGGTCGTTAACTTAAATGGCGGTCTTGCAGATTCAGCATGGACGTACATGGTCGGAGAGGTTTCTGAGGAGACAAAGAAGCTTGTTGAAGTAACGAAAGAGTCTCTCTATAAAGGAATTGAAGCGGCGAAAATTGGCAACCGAATTGGGGATATCGGTCATGCGATTCAATCATATGTAGAAGCAGAAGGTTTCTCGGTTGTTCGTGATTTTATCGGGCACGGGATTGGTGCAAGCATCCATGAAAAGCCAGATGTTCCTCACTATGGATTGCCTGGAAGAGGGGCTCGCATAAAAGAGGGAATGGTGTTCACCATCGAGCCAATGGTAAATGTCGGCGAGTTCCGTACGAAGATGGATAACAATGGATGGACAGCAAGAACGATTGATGGAAAATACTCTGCCCAATTTGAGCATACGATCGCGATTACAAAGGACGGAGCGGTTATTTTAACCAATCAAGGAGAGAGATAGTAAGTAGGTAGGATTCTTAGGAATCTTACCTTTTTTGTTGGATGGGTGAATGGGGCTATGGCATTTCACGCCTGAAATGATGTTTTATGGGTGATTTCAATGGAAAATAACATTTTAAAAGGCCGTGTTTGTAAAATTAGAGCATTTTTTTGAGTGTTTTTTAGCAAAAATCCTTTCATTTTTATAAAAAATAGATTTTTATAGGAAAGGTTTAATTAGGCTATTAGCTAAAATAAAAGTTTATCATCCATTTGTCATCTTTACCAACCATTGAAATTGACAATTTCTAGTTATTGTCCAAACTCAACGTCTAACTGTCCAAACTTTTAACTATATTGTCCAAATTTGAAATTGCACCAGCCGAATAGTAGAAACTCAAAGTCCTACTAAGCCTTAATATCTATAGCTCCTTTACAGCTCCTAGTTTTTAGTAAATTGCTAAGTGACAACCTCCTTCTTCTATCTGTATACTAGAATTAACCAAGCAAAAAGAGGAGCGGCCAATGAGATTAATTAGCATAGATGAATATAATCCTAAACTCATGCAGCTAGCTAAGCCGGTCTTCGATAAACATAGAAGAGTATTACTTGCTGCCGGAAGAACGATACATCCTATTTATTTGAAAAAACTAATGGACTTAGACATTCGCTATTTATTTGTAGAAGACGCGATATCTTTTGGGATATCGATGGAGGAAATGGTCGAAGTTCCAACGTGGATCGATGCTACTGAAATTGTGCAGAATGCCTTTAAAACAGTGGCACAGAATAAGGAAATTCCTATTAGAGATCTTCAAAAGTTAGTGATTCGATTAGTAAATGAAGTAAGCAAGCGAAAAGCAATTGTCCTTATCCCAACATCCTCACTAGAAGAGGATTTAAGAGAGTATGCTCATGCGGTGAATGTTACACTGCTTTCCTTGCAAATTGCGAAAAAATTAAATATCTCTCAAATTCAGTTGAAAGACTTGGCATTAGGGACTCTTCTTCATGATATTGGGAAGGTTTTAACGAAAAATGAAGAAGACCATATGTTTGCTGGATTTGAGTATTTAAGAAAAGTGCGAGAAGTCAGTTTGTTATCAGCTCATGTCGCGTTTCAGCATCATGAAGCAGTAGATGGAAAAGGAAAGCCTAGAGGGATGAGAGAAGGCGAAATCCATGAATTTGCGCAACTATGTGCGATTACGAATCTCTACGAAAATACGTTATCTAAAGAAGGGCTTCCGCCACATGAAGTATTAGAGTTCATCATGACAAAAAGCGGAACGGTCTTTAGTCCGGATCTTGTGAAGCTCTTTGTTCAGGAAGTTCCGTATTATATACCAGGAACAAGAGTGTTAATGAATAACGGTCGAAAAGCCATCATTACCAAGATTATCGGCAATTTGCATAGACCATACATTAGATATTTAGATACAGGTGAAGAAATTTCACTTGCGAGCAATTATACATTGTTAATTACTGAGGTAGTCAACGATTAAGAACTTGAAAAAAGTCCACCATGGTACTGCACCACAGAGGTTAGAGTAAATCTAACTTTTGGGGTGCAGTACTCATAGAGTGGACTTTTGCTGTAAACACAGGTTTATGTAGGTTTTATTGTTTGCGTAAATTTCCAAGCTCCTCAACTAAAGCTTGCATCTCATTAGGGCTGAAAGAGTTCTTTTTCATCACTAATTCATAGATATCTTTTAATTCTTCGTACATATTCTCGTCGAAATGAGAGGGTTTAATCGCACCTAGATTTAGTACTTTAAGCTTCTCTTTTATTTTCTCGATCATGTATTCTACGTTTTCAACAGATTTTTCAGACAGGTTCATGGCGTCCATCCTTTCTATCCCTCTAGCACCTCAGGAATTGATAAGTTTTATACTTTATCATTTATCTTTCCATGTCCCTTATAAAAAGTCAAATAGAAATCCAGCCTTCCAATCGAAAAAATGCCACAGTTATTATATAGAGAATGCTTGCAAGTTGCTATCGATATCGAGGAAAATGTAGGAAGAGGAGGAGTACATATGATTAAAGTTCTTTTTGTATGCCTTGGGAATATTTGTCGCTCACCGATGGCCGAGGCCATGTTTCGTTATTTAGTGAAGAGGGAAGGATTAGAACATAAGATCATGACCGATTCTGCTGGGACAGGCAATTGGCACATTGGAAAACCGCCTCATGAAGGTACAAAAAACATTTTAAAGAAAAATCAAATCAGTACTGAAGGGTTGACTGCTAGGCAAGTCAAAACAAGGGATTTAGAAGAGTTCGATTATATTATTGCCATGGATGTTAACAACCAAAGAGACATTGAAAAACTAAAGGCAGCAAATCCGAAGGCAAAGATCTCATTATTGCTTGATCATGCAAAAACAGTTGGAACAAGAGATGTTCCAGATCCTTATTACACAGGGAACTTTGAAGAAGTTTTTCAGATGGTAAAAGAGGGCTGTGAACAGCTATTAGAAAATATAAAATCAGATGGATTGAAGGAGAGGTTATAGAGATGAGTACGAAAAAGTTTTGGCAGGGAGTCTTATTAGGTGCTCTTGCAGGAGGAGCCATAAGTCTACTGGACCGCGAAACGAGAAAGTCTGTTGTGGAAGGCTGTAAAAAAACAACAAGTGATATTTCTTATTTAATGAAGCATCCTAATGAAATAGTTGAACAAGTAAAAGAAGCGAGCTCTCAGCTGCGAAATACAATTGAGCAAGTAAGCGACGATGTTTCCTTTATTGCAGAAAAGGTAGAAGAACTGAGAGAAGTCACTCCGGCTGTAACAGGAATCGTAAAAGATACAAAAGAGGCTTTTACAAAAGACGAGCATGAGCTTGGATAACTTTTCATAGAATGAGTTAGTTGGGTATCTTGCTTAGTTAACGTTTGAAAGAACTTTATTAGATCGTGCAATATGCACATACATAAAAGAGGCGGTGATGGATTGGGGAAGGTTTCATATTTTGGACAACAACTATGGAAAAGAGTAGGAGAAGATGATGTTTTCGGTTTGGCGGCTCAACTTGCTTATTTCTTTTTACTGTCCCTTTTCCCATTGCTCATCTTCTTAGTTACACTCCTACCGTATTTACCCATTACTCAAGCTGACTTACTAGGGTTTGTTCGTGATTTTGCACCTGGTCAAACGATGCACTTAATCGAATCTAATCTGAATCAAATCATGAGTCAGCATAATGGTAAACTATTATCGTTCGGGATCATCGCAACCATTTGGTCTGCTTCAAATGGATTGAATGCGATTATTCGAGCTTTAAACCAGGCTAATGAAGTAAAAGAAAGTAGGCCATTCTTAATCGCTAGAGGTATGGCTGTCTTACTAACATTCGCAATGATTTTTGTCTTTATCGTTGCTTTGCTGCTACCAGTGTTCGGGAAGCAAATCGGCTTATTCTTATTTACGGAGTTTGGGTTTTCTAATCAGTTTTTAACGGTTTGGAACACGTTAAGGTGGTTGTTGAGTTCGTTCATTTTGTTTATCGTGTTTGTTGGGTTGTATTGGTTAGCTCCTAATAAAAAGCAAAAATGCACAAAAACCTTTCCTGGCGCTATTTTTGCAACCGTAGGATGGGCACTCGTTTCACTTGCTTTTTCGTATTATGTCAGTAACTTTGGAAACTACACCGCAACCTATGGAAGTATCGGGGCCATCATTGTTCTAATGATATGGTTTTACTTAACGGGTATTATCATTATTTTAGGTGGAGAAATCAATGCTGTAATCAACAAGCTGGATGAAGAAAGGTGTTAGCCCGCGACTTTCAAAAACTTTCCTTACTGAAATCGGGACTCTCTTGAAACAATAATGAAGGGGAGTAACAGAAAAGTAAAGGAGGCTGACATCATATGGCGAAGGAAAACAAACAAGGTGGAAAAAATACAAAACAAAAGGGCAAGAGCAGCCCAAAACATAAAACCTCAAGCTCGGCAAACGGGTCTAACGGGTATCACTAACATACAGAAAAATCCGGGGTGTTCGATTGAACACACCCGGATTTCTTTATGACTTTAACAGTCGAAGACTATTCAAAATAACTAATATTGTACTTCCTTCATGCCCAATGACTCCATATGGGAGGTCTAAAACTTGTAGGAAGTTTGATGAGATTAAAAATATAATCACCGTAATGGAGAAGATGACATTTTGCTTAATAATTCGATTCATTCGTTCTGAAAGCTGGATTGCCTCAGCGATACGAGGGAGATCGTTTTTCATTAAGACAATATCTGCTGTTTCAAGTGCTACGTCAGATCCTTCTCCCATTGCGATCCCAACGTTCGCTGTTGCTAATGCTGGTGCGTCATTAATCCCGTCGCCAACCATTGCAACATTTCCAAAACGCTCTTTAAGCTTCTTTAACTCTTCCACTTTATTCTCAGGCAAACACTCTGCGATATAATCATCTAAATGACCCTCACCAGCGATGGCGTCCGCTGTATTTTGACTGTCACCTGTTAGCATAATGGTGTATATTCCTTTTTCTCTCAGCTTATCAATCGCAAGCTTCGTTTCCTCACGAACGATATCCTTTAGTGCAATAAGACCCACGATTACCTCATTTCTTTGAATGAACACAACGGTCTTTCCTTCTGAAGCCAACTGGATACTTGAACCGCCCATAAAGCTTTCTGCTTCACTTTTCCCAACGAAGTCAGCTTTACCAATCTTCCACTCTTCATTGCTAAAAGAAGCTTTCACTCCCCAACCAGACACGTCTTCAATGCTCTCTGGATGAATAAGCTCTTGGTTAATATGTTCGTTCGTGTAGCGGACAATTGCCTGTGCTAATGGATGATTTGAATGACTTTCAATCGCTGCTGTTTTAAGAAGGATTTCTTCTTTACTCATACCATCTTTCACCAAGACATCTGTCACTTCAGGCTTTCCTTTAGTCAATGTTCCTGTTTTATCAAAGGCAATGGCTTTTAGGTGGCTTAGATTTTCTAGATGAACGCCACCTTTAAAAAGAATTCCGTGTCGGGCCCCGTTAGATATGGCTGATAACGTTGCCGGCATAATTGATGCAACAAGAGCACAAGGGGAGGCAACGACTAGTAAAATCATCGCGCGGTAAAAGGTTTCCGTCCAGCTCCAGCCTAGTAAAAAGTGTGGCAGGAACATCATTAATACAACGGCTGATAATACCACTTTTACATAAGTCCCTTCAAATTTTTCAATGAAAAGCTGAGAAGGGGACTTTTCACTTTGTGCGGATTGAACAAGTTGAATAATCTTTTGGAAAAGTGTTTCGCTACTTGGTTTCGTTATCTCAACAGTAATAGAACCGTTAATATTCACTGTTCCTGCGAAAACATCGTCTTGAAGCCCTTTGCTAACAGGGATGGATTCACCTGTAATAGCCGCCTCATCTAGGGCTGTGTTCCCCTTGATAATACGTCCGTCTGAAGGAACTCTTTCTCCCGGCTTAACGAGGATATGGTCACCAATTTTTAAGTCTGAAACATGCACGAGCTCTTGAGTGCCGTTTGTTACTCGTAACGCTTCCTCAGGCTGGAGCTCCATTAAGGCAGATATTTCTTTATGGCTCTTATTCATGGTGTAAGTTTCCAAAGCACCGCTGATGGCGAAGATGAAAATCAAGATGGCTCCTTCTGTCCAGTACCCGATGATGGCTGAACCGATGGCAGCGAAGATCATAAGCATTTCTACATTTAGCTCTTTATTCTCAATCGTTTCTTCAATACCTTCCTTCGCTTTTGCAAACCCACCGATTAAAAAAGCGAAGATAAAGGCAATAATGGAAGCCGTTCCTAAATCAATTTTTTCTAAGATCCAACCAGCAGCTATTAAAACTCCACTTGTAATCGCTGCGATTAATTCTAGATGAGGTTTAACTTTCTCAATAAAACTTTCTTCTGTGGTTCGAACATTCGGTTCATTTGAATAAGCTTTCACTTCTGCGTTCATATCTCTCACTCCCAAAGATTAATCTATTTTGTAATACTTTTTCACATTTTCATGAGTGATCATTCTCATTGATAACAGTTTTCAGTAGGTCTAATTGAGAAAAATAATCACAATCAATTCCCTAATAAAACGACGAAAGCTGCCACCATTAAGGCGACAGCAGAACAAACAGGTTAAAAAAAGTATTAAATTATATTTATTCTAATTTTACCATATAAGTAGGTTTTCGAGAAGGCTTTTGGAAAAGTTTTTAAAAATAAATTACCGAAACATGTATAGGTGTCCGTTTCATTCTATTTTATTCTTTAAACCACCGAAAGTGAAAAAACTCATGCTAAGCACTCGAAGTGTTCAACATGAGTTTTTCGGTTTCTTAAGCAGAGTTCGCTTCTGTAGAACGCCAGTCTTTTTCCATTCTGAAAGAGAATATGGCGAAGAAGATGATTAATAGCATGGCGCTGATGACATAAAAGAAGCTAACTCCTTTTAAGTATTGAATCGCTAAACCACCAATGAATGGTCCGCTAATGCTGCCGAAGCTAAAGAATATTCCACACATTAAATTCCCTGCAGGTAGGAGCTGTTTTGGAAGCAGGTCAGTCATGTACGTAATTCCAAGTGAGAAGGTTGAGCCTACAAGCATTCCAGCAATAAAGAAGCAGATCGTTAGTGCCGTGACCGATTCTTGTAGGAGACCGGCTGCTGAAAAGGATAAAAATCCTGAGAATAGGACGAACATTAAAATATTTCTTCTTCCATATCGATCACTTAATACTCCAAGTGGCAATTGAAAAATAATACTCCCTATCGCAAAGGCCGGCAAGATGATGGAGACTGCCTTGATATCAATCCCAATCCTTAAGGCATACACTGGGAAATTTCCATTTAAAGAGGCTTCTAAAAAGCCATAGCCAAATGGGGGGAGAAACGCCACCCAAGCATACTTCCAAACGCGTCCAAACCTTTTAAACGTCCCGAAAAAGGAGCTAGTCTCAAAATCTTTTTCAGGATGTTCATTTTTTAAGAGAAAGATTGTAACCCAAGCGATAAAGCTGATGACACTTGATACGATGAAGGGTAATGCTTCATTAAATTCTATCAGCCTGGTCATCATCGGACCAACGGCAAATCCTAATCCAAAAAATAGTCCATATAGAGAAATATTTCGGCCTCGTTTATTCTCTGGCGAAAAGGATGTGATCCACGTTTGTGTTCCGAAATGCAACATATGGTCGCCTATCCCGATTAGTAGGCGTAGTAAAAACCAAAACCAAAACGACTTCCATACCGGAAACAGTGCTAGAGAGAGGATAACGGCTAAACCACCGATAATAATAATGGGCTTATAACCGAATCTCCTTAGTGGACCTTCCATAAATGGGGACGCTAATAATACCCCTATGTAGAGCCCGGTTGCATGCAACCCATTTAAAGATGAAGATACCCCGTCTTGTTCAAAGATAATGGCAATAAGGGGTAAAAGCATTCCTTGAGAAAACCCTGATATAGCAACAATTCCAACTAAAATCCAAAAACGATAAGATACTTGTGTATTCATAAAATTATAACTCCATGTAAATTTGTCATTCCCTCATTGATGGTAACTGACGATCGCAAGTCTTTGCAAGGAAAAGAATCCAATTCACTTTTGAAAAAGGGTCAAATGGTGTAATCTAATGAGGTAGTTTGGAAAATTAAAACAAGTGGTGATGAAAATGGAATTTAAGATGAAAGATGTTGGTTTTTATACAGAAACAGCAAATGGTCGATTAAACATAGCTGGGAATGAGGAATATGGATTTCGCCCGTATCAATTGCTTGTTTCTTCAATCGCAGTTTGTAGCGGAGGCGTATTAAGAACCATTTTAGAAAAAATGAGATTTACGATAGAGGATATACATATTAAAGCGGATGTAGAAAGAAATGAAGAAATCGCAAACCGGGTAGAGAGAATTCATCTTCATTTTACAATCAAAGGGAAAGATCTGGATGAAAATAAGTTAAACAAAGCAATGGAATTAACGAAGAAAAATTGCTCGATGGTGCAATCCGTCATTGGCAGCATTGAGGTTGAAGAAACGTTTGAGATAGTAGAAGGTTAAAATTATTATAGTAAAGCAGATTAGAACGACTTACCATAGGCAACCCTTACTTTTAGAGGGAAGGGGAGTGTATTATGAACAGAATATTTATGATTCTTGTATCCATTGGTGTGCCTCTATCTGTGATTGGATCTCTCATGCAATGGCCAAGTGTCATGTTGTTTATCATTTACTGTGTTACGATTATTGCCCTTGCTAGCTATATGGGAAGAGCAACGGAGAGTTTGGCAATTGTAACGGGCCCAAGAATCGGTGGGCTGTTAAACGCAACCTTTGGAAATGCGGTTGAACTGATTATATCTATTTTTGCCTTAAAAGCGGGGCTAATCGGGGTTGTGCTTGCCTCTCTAACGGGATCCGTGCTAGGGAACCTTTTATTAGTGGCAGGTCTATCCTTTTTTGTCGGCGGTTTAAAGTATAAACGTCAAAAGTACAATGTATATGATGCTAGGCATAATTCAGGGTTATTAGTATTTGGGGTCATTGTGGCATTCGTCATTCCAGAAGTGTTTGCAACCACGATGAACGAAAGTAAAACACTTTCTCTAAGTGTTGGAATCTCAGTAATCCTCATTACATTGTATTTGGCCGCATTATTTTTTAAACTGGTTACTCACAGAGGTGTTTACCAAAGTACACACCAAGATGAGGAGCAACATGAAGAGGAGCCTGAGTGGGGAAAAAAGAAGGCCATAACGATTCTATTTCTTGCAACTTTAGCTGTTGCATATGTGTCCGAAAATCTTGTACATACCTTTGAAGTAGTTGCGGAGTCCTTTGGTTGGACAGAGTTGTTTATTGGGGTTATTATTGTTGCGATCGTTGGAAATGCGGCAGAACATGCATCCGCGATTATTATGGCTTACAAAAATAAAATGGATGTAGCGGTTGAGATTGCGATTGGGTCAACACTCCAGGTTGCGATGTTCGTTGCACCTTTATTAGTCCTAATTTCACTTTTTTTCCCGACTGCAATGCCATTAGTATTTACGATGCCAGAGCTAATCGCAATGGTGACAGCGGTCTTACTAGTGGTGGTGATTGCAAATGATGGGGAGTCCAACTGGTTTGAAGGGGCCACTTTGCTTGCAGCTTATTTAATTATGGGGATTGGGTTTTACCTTTTATAATCTTAGCAAAAAACAAAGGACTCTTCGCATACTTTTTTGCGAACGAGTCCTTTTACTGTCATCATAAGTATTGTTGTTAATGAATATTTTAACCAAGGGGAAGACTTTATTCAAACGCTTTTTACTTTGTAAAGTTTATCGACCGCCTCTCTTCAATATAGAATAACTAAACTGAAATTTGACATGAGAGCTAACATTTAAGATAAACTAACAAACCTCCTTATTTAAAGAATAAAGCGAATGATCTTCAACCCTCCTTTAAGTGAGTGTAGGATAATTATAAAATATAAATTGAAATTTGTAAATATTCAGAGTATTACAAATATGTTACAAAAAGAGGTGAACAAAAGGATGAGACTCATTTATAAAATACTCTTCTTTATAGTAGGTCTCCTCATTTTAACCAATGGGGTAGCGCTCACGATCAAAGCTGATTTAGGGGCTGGCTCCTGGGATGCATTGAACGTGGGTCTCTCAAACACAATCGGTTTTACCGTGGGTACTTGGGTCATTATTGTAGGCCTTATTTTAATTTTTGTTAACGGATACTTGCTGAAGAAA
The DNA here is from genome assembly GCF_042865285.1 of Cytobacillus spartinae. Classification (NCBI taxonomy): domain Bacteria; kingdom Bacillati; phylum Bacillota; class Bacilli; order Caryophanales; family Bacillaceae; genus Cytobacillus; species Cytobacillus spartinae. Next base: position 185,572 of record NZ_JBIACK010000005.1, read on the forward strand.
AGGCCTGATTTCTTAGCGATTATTACGATTACTCTCGTAGGATTCTTAATTGATTTTTGGCTACTTATTGTTTATAGAAATTTAGAAGCTGAAGTATTCGGTTACCAACTCGTTTTGCTGCTCGTTGGAATGCTGATGATTGGGATTGGAATCTCGATCTATTTACAACCAAAGTTTCCGCTCATCCCGATTGATAATTTAATGCTAGCCATTCAGTTTCGTCTAAAGGTAAATTTGATGGTGGCCAAAACGATTGGGGAGGCGATTGCCTTAACACTTGCTTTTATCGTGAAAGGTCCAATCGGGCTTGGAACCATCATTGTTACGTTTTTAATTGGACCAATCATACAGTTCTTTTTCCCTTACTTTGAGAAGCTTTTAAATAAATTGTTAGAAAAGCAAGGGTAAATCCTCAGTTAAATCTTTAAAAAGTGGATAATATTTGTGAACTCCGAAAAAACTAATGACAAACCAATAAAGATTGTTTGATTGAAAGGAGTTCCACATCATGAAAAAATACTTATCTGCTCTTGTTGCTGGGTTACTTTTCATGCTTTTATCCTTACCATCTGTACATGCTGCTGAAAAGCAAGAGCCGAAGAAAGAACAAGCAAAGCAAACGGTAAAAATACCTAATTCAGTTTTGAATATAACGAAGGAAAACACTTATCCGAATCCAACAAACGATATGCCCACACTACAACCAAGTGAGTTTACAGAAGAGCTTATTAACTCATCAAAGGTAAAAATAGAGAACCCTGATTTAATCAGAATGCTCAATGAGACAAGCGTCAACAGTACGCCGTTTGCGATTGGATACAGGGCGATTATCTATTTAGGGCAGTGGCCATTGAATTATGAATCTGCTGAAACGTCACCTAATTGGGAATATCAAAAAATTAACACAAATTACTTTGATAACCGTGGCGGAAAGGCGAATTATCAAATCCACTATGTTCAGGAAGCGCAGAAGGTTGTGAAAGGTGGGTTAACTGCAAAGGTTCAAGATGCCGATGATGTTCAAAAAATGATGCTATTAAAAGCATCAGAAAAGACAGGCCTCCCACTTGCGTTTCAAACGATTATCGGAGCAGGGACAAAGAAAGATCAAATCTATAATATCCCTCCGAAAAGATTAGGGTACTTATACGGATATGCGCCAGCTGTTAATGAAAAAGGAAAAGTAACATACGGGGAAGTCTACCTGATGTTAAAAGGAAATAAGAAAATGATTATCGTCAAAAACGTAACCTCACAAGGAATTGGAGCTTGGATTCCTGTTCAAGACCACGTTTCGTTTGGATTTGTTGCATCAGAAAGACCGAGATAAAAAGGAAAGCGCCAAATTAAATTGGCGCTTTTTTTACGTTATTTTTTCAGCTCAGACAAAAGGTCCTTCAGTTTATCGATTGACCATCTGTGAATATCAAATAAGTTGTGATCATGATTCTTATCTTTCACCCAAACCTCACAGCCTTGAAATGGGTTAGCAGTTCCTAAATAGAGCTTTCCATCCGAAGAAGCGAATAAGTTACGAACACCATAGTTTCTAGGATTGTTAAACCCATTAACAGAAACAGGTGTCCAAAGCCTTCCGTTTCGCGATTTCCAGAGACCAAATCCAAATAACAGGTTAGGAATGGCACTCGACGTATTTAGGATCGTCGTAATAAAACTCTCCATTAGATTCTCTGTAACGGATGGATCCTCATCGTCCATAATTTCTTCCAATAAAGATTGTAATGCTGGTGGGATAACGACAGACCAGTCAAACGATCCTGCATAAAGCGTATCTCCGAATTTTCGAACCTGCCAACAATAAGCGTTAAACGGATTGCCAAAACCTGAAGGGTAAAGGGATAGATTTCTATTCCCGGTTGTTGGGTTTGTTCGTTCACTAGGTAACCCACCGACAACAATTTCCCAATTGTCTTCCTTATCAATGCGAACAATATCAAACCCCTTTGTAATGACAGTTGATTCTGATAGCAATGGTAAGAAGGGGACCATACCAGTGCCTACATAGATACAATCATCAAATTCATCCATTTCAAAAGGAATAATGTTAATCGCATCGCCAGCACCTCGATCAACCACGAGTCTCCAACCGGAAGAAGGGTCAGCACCATTTGTTCTCCAAATGTCGAACCCACCTGTTTTAGCTAGTCCAATATAAAGATGGCCATTGAAACTAATCATACTTACAATTTCACCTGTTATATCGGATGGGAGGGACACAGGATCAAACCCAGTACGCGCAATATTTAATCTGAATAGCTGAGGTACATCATTTGTACTTGCCAATGGAACAGTAGCCACATATAAACGACCGTTATGCTCGACCATCGAACGGGAAGTTTCTCCGGCTAATCTAGCGAATTCAGTCCAGCTATCCGTATTACTTCTTTTTCGATAAATAACAGCTTTTTCCCCGTCACTCGAGGTTGCTGCTGCGTATAAGGCTGGAGTACCACTAGCCTGACTATTGCTTGAGACTCTTGGAAATTGAATCATGTAACGAAACCCAAATGATCTTTCCGCTGTTTTAAAATCAAGTTCCCAATCGGTACTTCCGTCTTTTTTAACACGCCAAATCTCTGCCCGATAATCATTATTCGGTTCAAAAGCATCAGGGATAGGTAATCCTAGAGCGTCAAAAGCTAAATTAGGTATATTCCGACCCGTTCCTACATAAAGGAACTCTCCTAACTCATCCATCGCCCAGGCGTAATCATTTTGTCGAGCATTACTACGATTGTTAGCATCGAACCCATTTGTAGGTGTAATTTTTCTAAAAGAATTAAAAAGCAAACATTTCACCTCTTTCATGTATACTCTCTATTAGCTTATGAAAGGGTTTCAGAATGGAAGGGGCAGATACTAGAGGACAAGCGTGGATTTTTATCATGATAGAAAAAAGAGGACACGATGATGGGTGTCCTCCGTTTGATCATAATGATATATTTGTTGTTCGGTTTTTAAAATCTATCTCTTCATAATAACTGTTTTTGACGAGTACGTTCGGGCCTAAACAACGAATAGAAGGACAATGGCAGTTTAAGCTTGTTGCAAGGTCGGTGTTCATCCATTTTTCGAAAACATTAGGTAATGTATCTTCTTTAATATTTCCAAGTGGAGGGGTGTCACCAAAGTCTGTGACGATGACATCTCCTGTAAAAATGTTTACGTTAAGTCGTGAGCGCCCGTCCGGATCATTACGGACCGTTACATTTTTTGCTGAGTAAAGACGTTTCAGAAGTTGCAAGTCCTCTTCCTTAGCGTTACAAGGATAGAAAGGGACCGTTCCAAACAGCATCCATGTATGTTCATTTCTGAAATCTAGGATTTGATGGATGGCTGAACGAATCTCTTCCAGACTAAGAACTTCAAGGTTTGAAGCGAAATCTGACGGATACATCGGGTGCACCTCGTGTCTTTGGCACTTCATTTCCTCTACAATTTGTTGATGAATATGTTCCAAATAGGGAAGAGTTCGTTTGTTTAGCATCGTCTCAGCTGAAACCATAACGCCCATTTCTACTAATACTTTGCTGTTTTCTATCATTCGATAAAAAAGCTCTGCCCGCTGCTCTCTAGTTGGTTTTCGTTCCATCATCGCAAAGCCGCCTTCAACAAAGTCCTCAACCGTTCCCCAGTTATGAGAAATGTGAAGCACATCTAGATAGGGAGCGATTTTTTTATAACGCTCTAGTTCAATGGTTAGATTTGAATTAAGCTGTGTGCGAACCCCTCTAGAGTGCGCGTATTCAAATAGCGGCAGAACATAATTCTCAACGGACTTTTTAGAAAGCATCGGTTCTCCACCGGTAATACTGATGGAGCGTAGTGTTGAAATTTCATCTAGTCTTTTTAATAGCAAATCGATCGGCAATGCATCAGGGTCTTTCGGCTGGAGTGTATACCCAACCGCACAATGCTCACAACGCATGTTACAAAGAGTAGTGGTTGTAAACTCTATATTTGATAAAGTAAGCTTTCCATGTTCATCCATATCCATGTAAGCTTCCCATGGATCATAGCTTGGAGTAATAGGTTTAATCGCATTGATTTTCATATAAAAAACTCCTCGTAAAATTGAATCCTTTGTCATTATCAAATTTTAGCGCTTTATCTGTCAATCTGTTTAGAAAAAGACGGAATTTTTGTTTATTAGTTTTTATTTAGGGAATAGGATAAACAATTACTTTATTATATTTGCACTGCAAATCGGAAAGTCGCACAGTTCAATTCTGTTAAAAAAAGAGGAGGTAAAGCATGGAGGAAACTAGAGTGCAGGAGAACAATCACTTTTTAAAAGGACTTATTGTCGGAGGAATTATTGGTGGCTCGATTTTATTAATGGACAAGCGCTATCGGTCGAAATTAACGAAATCAGCTAAGGAACTTACAAAGGTGACCAAGGAAAAAGTTCAGGACATCAGTAGCAATCAAGATGACATCAAGAAGCAAGCTGTGGAGCAGTTTAAGATTGCATCCAGCAAGCTTCAAGAAGTCATCCAAGAGACGAAGAACACAACAGGTAATGGGTTGGTTTATTTAATGGAAAGAGCAAAACCTGAATCTGCTGCTGGACAAGCTACAGAGAGCAGCGACAAGGAATTAGAAGATAGTGCATTAAATGCACAAAAAAATTAAATAACCTTTTATGGGTAGAAATCAGAAATGGGATTTCTACTCTTTTTTCGCAAAGGAGCATGATAAATTGGGCATACTTAAACTGAAAACTAGAAAATAATTGCGGAACTAGCCAATATTTTGTAGGATGGTATCGAGAGTCGAAAGGAGAGAAAGCTTTGGGTAGCCCGATCACAGATAAAAATTCACAAGTTACGTTTTTAAAACAGCGTCTAAACATGTTTCTGGATGTGTTGGATGCAATTGAGCCAGAAACTACGGAATTAGATGATATTGACCGCCTAATTGAGATGATAGATGACTTAGAGTCAAAATGTCGAGAATTCGGAAATCGAGAATAGTGAATGATGAGAGTGTAAAAATCTAGTTGGTTTTTGCGCTCTTTTTACTAGTTAAAGTATAAATTTTTTGATTTAGATTGGTGTTTAGCAGGGCGCTTGCGCGTTTCTTAAATGGGGGAGAGAGTGTGGAGTATCAAAAAGATAAACTGATTGTCCGACGGTTGGAGTCAGGGGACAATGTGTTGTTAGCAAAATGGCTTTCCGATCCTGCGGTGCTTGAATACTATGAGGGCAGAGACAATCCTTTTGACCTGGAGAAGGTAAACGAGAAATTCTATGGTCGAAATGATGGGACGGTACGGTGCTTAATCAAATACGAAGATGTCGGGATTGGCTACATACAATACTATGAGGTTGATGAGGAAGGTCGCGATTTGTACGGTTATGACGATCGCTCTCAAAAGATTTACGGAATGGACCAATTCATAGGGGAAATAGATTATTGGAATAAAGGGATTGGAACGCTGCTTGTACGTTCAATGGTTGATTTTTTAGTAAAAGAAAAGCAGGCAAATAGAGTAGTGATGGATCCTCAATCGTGGAATGAGCGAGCGATTCGGTGCTATGAGAAATGTGGGTTTAGGAAGATTAAATTGATGCCGAAAAATGAGTATCATGAAGGTGAATATAGAGATTGTTGGTTGATTGAGTATAGCGTTAGAGATTAGGTGGAGATCGTCTTTTGGGCGGTCTTTATTTTTGTATGGGGAGAAATAGAGTTGGGAGGCGATTAGTTGCTCCATAAAGGAGCAACCTCAAAAATATAAGATACCCAAAAGGCGATTAGGTGCTCTATAAAGGAGCAACCCCAAAATATAAGATACCAAGGAGGAGATTGGTTGCTCTATAAAGGAGCATCCCAATAATATAAGACACTAAGATGCAATAAAAGGTGTCATTTACCCGTAAAATGCCACCAGTCCCCAATACCAACTACTTAACTTCCCCCATCCATAAAATACATTCAAGTCTACCAAATTGTGTTAAAATCTTCCTGTATTCTACTAAAAGAAGATGGAAGGTTATGAGATGTCAAAGAATATTTTAATTGTTGATGATGATCAAAAGATACTAGAGCTTATTGAAATTTATTTGATAAATGAGGGGTTTTCTCTTTTTAAAGCTTCCGATGGAGAGCAGGCTATCGCGATGGTCAGGGAGCAAAGAATTGACTTGATGGTGCTCGATGTGATGATGCCAAAGCTGGATGGCTTAGAGGTATGTAAGGAGATTCGGAAGACAAGTCATCTCCCTATTTTAATGCTGAGTGCGAAAAGTGAGGATATGGATAAAATCATTGGCATTATGACGGGTGCTGATGACTATATGGTTAAGCCGTTTAACCCTCTAGAACTGACCGTTCGAATTAAGGCGCTTTTGCGAAGAGCTTCTATCAACCAAGAAGACACTCAAGTTGACACGATCCAGGTTCATTCTCTTAAAATTAATAAACAAAACCACACGGTGGAGGTTGAAGGTCGGTTTATCAAATTAACCTCCGTAGAATTCGATATTTTATTTTTACTAGCATCCCATAAGGGGAGAGTGTTCAGTTCAGAAGAAATTTTTGAAAAGGTATGGAAAGAGAACTTCATCGGTTCAAATAAAACAGTCATGGTCCATATTAGCAACTTGAGAGAGAAGCTAGAGGAAGCAACAGGCGGAGAAAAGATTATTCAGACCGTTTGGGGAGTGGGGTATAAAATTGACATCCATTAATTTGGTCAAGCTACTAAAAACAATCCCGAAATGGCGCATGGTCATGATTCTGCTACTGTCACTAGGATTGGCCTTGGTGACGAGCTTTCTTGCATATGAAATCCTTATGAATTTTATCTATGGTTCGACCACCCTGTCCGGTCTTTTTCAGGAGATCATAGAGATTATTGGATTTTACAAGTTTATACATCTCCAACAGGTGTACGGCCCAGTCATTGCTGTGATCGTAAATATCATCCTTTTCGTACTCTATGTCATCATGTTTTATAGAAGGGAAAAGAGAGGATATTTTCAGCAGTCATTGGAAAAATTGGTCAAAGAAATCTCCTTTGTTTCAGAGGGGAACTTCGAGTACCAATTAAAGCATGATGAGATACAGGAGCTTAATACACTAGCTAAAAATGTAAATGAGATTGTTCTAAAACTTCAGAAGTCGATGGAGGAAGAGCGTCTAGCAGAGCAGGCGAAAAAAGATCTGATAACAAATGTGTCCCATGATCTGAGAACGCCCTTAACTAGTATTATTGGCTTTTTAGGACTAATTGAACAAGACAAGTACAAGGATGAAACAGAGCTAAGGTATTATGTACAAACAGCTTATGAAAAATCGACTCGACTAAATAAGCTGATTGATGATTTGTTTGAGTATACTCGTGTTCAAAATGGGGGCGTCCGGCTATTAATGACACCCATCAACATAACGGAGATGATTGGACAATTAGCGGTTCAGTTTAAACTTCAGTTTGAAGAAGCGGCCATGGAGTGTAGACAGTATACTTCCAATAACAAGCTTATGGTTGCAGCAGATGGAGACAAGCTTGCGAGAGTGTTTGAAAACCTAATTACCAATGCCATTAAATATGGAGCAGAGGGCAAATATATCGATATTAACGCGCGAGAAGAAGATGAATTTGTCATCATTGATTTCATCAACTATGGAGAACAAATCCCAAGTATGGACCTGCCTTTTATTTTTGAGCGTTTTTACCGAGTAGAAAAGTCTCGGAGCGAAAGTGATCATAGCTCAGGGCTTGGACTCGCAATTGCCAAGGGGATGATTGAGTTACACGGCGGATCGATAGAAGTAAAGAGTAATCTAGAAAAGACCATTTTTTCCGTAAAACTAGCACGGCTTCGTGATGTTTAAGCATAATTTTCGCTTTCTTTAGAAATTCTTTACCTTTTCTTTCTACTATTTTGAAATCTATTAGATAAGCTTTTGTAAAAGATTCCAAGTTGTAGGAGGAAGCCATGAGAATACTAACAAAACTCTTTATTGTATGTGTTATTTTGCTAGCCATTGTCGTTACAGGGTATTATTCTATTTTTTATGTAAAAGGGCCATCAATTCAGGCTAAGTCATACATCCTAATTGACGCGGATACGAGAAAGGTTTTACATAAGAAAAATGAGAATATCCCATTATCAGCTGCCAGCATGTCGAAAATGATGACCGAGTATATCGTTCTGAAACATATTAAGGAAGGCAAGCTGGACTGGGATGATGAAGTGAACATTACGGAGAACTATTTACAAAGTACCGGAGTGAAAATAGAAGTTACATTAGGTACGACCATAAAAGTGAGAGACTTGTTTCAATCCATGGTGATTGCTTCTGCCAATAATGCAGCGGTAGCTTTAGCAGAGAAAATTGCGGGAAGTGAAGAGCAGTTTACAGTGTTAATGAATGAACAGGCGAAAGAGTTAGGGTTGTCGAAATACACACACTTTGTAAATGCTACGGGATTACCCAATCTTCTAAACGAAGAATCCGTCATGACAGCTTCAGATGTGGCGGAATTAGCTTATCACTTGTTGTACGATTTTCCGGAGGTGTTAGATACTACAAAGCTTTCCATGTACCAGCTGCAATATGATGGTTCTCATGTTTTTACAACAAATGAGATGTTACACTCGGGGAATGCTGATTTGTGGTTTGAAGGAGTAGACGGATTGAAAACGGGATTTACGGATCAAGCAGGGTACTGTTTTGCTGGAACGGCTAAGCAAGGGGATAGGAGACTAATCTCGGTTGTGATGGGTACGGAAGAGAAGCATGCTAGATTCATCGAAACGAAAAAGTTATTTTCATTTGGATTTGAGAAACCTTATGTGCCGAGTTTAAAGTATATCGTTAGTCAGTATATACAGCCGTATTTTTGAACATAAGACCTCGTATTCAGGGGTTCTACCTGTTTGGTTGGTAGAAAAAATTTAATATGATTCAAATATATCTAGTGTGATAGGGTGGCTTTTACGTGAGGGCTTTACCTGTTTGGTTGGTAGGATTCAATACGATTCAAAAACCTAGTGTGACTTACAATCAAGGGTTTCACCTATTTGGATGATAGAATTTCAAATATGGACAATACGAGTTCAAATTTGGACAGTAGAGCCTCAAGTTTGGCTGATAAACAGATTAGGAGAAAATTTTAGGATGATAAATGGAATTATTGGCTGATAAAGCTCGACTTCGGATAATAGCCCTCCTCAACAAAAGTATGAAATAAGACAAAAAACACAAAATGAAACTAAACATACGATAAAAACGTCTATTAAGGTGGACAATTTTTATAAAGAACCTTGTCTAAAAATTTCACTTTGCCAAAACCAGCTAATCTGTTAGACTACTTTCGAAACAGAACAGAAAAAGGAGAATCCGAAATGGCTTTAAAGCATTTTTTAAAGTGTGCAGTTGTGGTCCCAGTACTTGCCTTTTCATTTGGAATGGGAAATCAAGCGTTTGCTGACAGCAATAACAAAGACGAAGAAAGTATAAATGAAAAATACGGCTTACCGATTGTTGTATATGGAGATGCTTTATCTGAAGCACAACAAGAAGAGACTCGAAAATTACTAGAAGTTAAGGATAGAACAAAGGTTACAGAGATTACCGTGACAGGTGAAGATCTTGTGTACTACATAGATGGAGACAAAAACTCCAATATGTACTCTAGTGCGAAAATTACGAGAACAGATGAAGCGCAAGGGGTCGAAATTAATATCGTTACTCCGGACAATATTACAGAGGTAACGAGCGATATGTATGCCAATGCCCTTTTAACAGCGGGGGTTACCGATGCGATTGTAGATGTTGCTTCTCCTGTAAAAGTAAGCGGACACTCTGCCCTAGTCGGAATTTATAAAGCGTATGATGAGGGTGAAGGATCAGAGCTTAGTAAAGAACGTACAGAAGTGGCGAACGAGGAGTTAGGATTGGCGACCGATTTAGCGAAGAAAATTGATGAGGAAAAAGTAAGTGAACTTTTAACCGAAATTAAGAAACAAATTGCTGAACAAAGTCCACAAACTCAAGAAGAGATGATTCAAATTATTGATGAGCAGTTAAAGGCACTTGAGATTCAATTAAGTGACGAAGACCGCCAGCTTTTAATTGATTTATTTGAAAAAATGCGTGACTTGAACATCAACTTTGATAATGTTAAATCTCAGCTTGAGGATCTATCAAAAGATATTCAAAAACGAATTGAAGAAACGATTGGGGATCCGGGATTCATGCAAGCTGTTGCTGATTTCTTTAGAAATTTAATTGAAAGTATAAAGAGTATTTTCTCATAAAAATAGTGAACCGCCTGGCACTTCACCTTTGCCAAGCGGTTTTTTAAAACTTTCGTATCAGCCACTAGTTAACACACCTAAATGAGGATGGTACCCTCATATCAGGCATTTCCATATCAATTTTTTTACACGGAAATCTTACTCCATCTTCAATGATATTAAACTAATGGGCAAAATAATTTCTACGATTGTACCGTTAGAATCACTCCAATAATTAAAACTTCCGTTATGATTCTTAATGATTTGTTTTGAGAGCATAACTCCTAGGCCAGTCCCAGATTCTTTAGTTGTAAAGAAGGGTTGTCCAATTTTCTTTAATATTTTTTGAGGCATTCCTGTACCTGTATCCTTAATAAGCATTTTAACTTTTTTATCCGTATATGGTTGGCATTCCACTGTAACCATTCCACCGTCCGGCATTGCTTCAACAGCATTTTTTAAAAAGTTTATAAAAACCTGTTTGATTTGATTTTTATCACATTTTAGTATGACATTATCAAAATCGTAAATGAATTCAATTTGAACGTTGTTGCTACTGGCTTGAGCATTAAACATAGCCTTAACATCGTCGAGTAATAATCTTAAGTTTTCATGCTTTAACTTTACATTATGTGGTTTAGCGAGTACCAGAAGTTCACTTAGAACAAACTCGATTCTCTGAACTTCATCTTCGATTATTTTAAAGTAATCTGAATACGGTAACTCTGCTTCCATCAATCGCAAAAACCCTTTGATTGTCGTTAATGGGTTTCTAACCTCGTGATGAATCCCAGCTGCTAACTGACTTGCAACAGATAACTTCTCGGAATCAATTAGGTGCTCTCGTGTTCTTTTTCTATCAGTTATATCCCGTAAAATCATATATTGAGCAGATTGTTCTTGGAAGAATGTAGGCATAGCTCTAACCTCAACATGAATATTTTCTCCATCTAGTTTAATAAATGTATATTCCAGAAAATCCACTAACTCACCATTATTCACAGTTGCTATGCTTTGTTTTGCGATTTGATGATAATCGGGATGAACGAAATCAAATAAGGTATTGGAAAATATATCCTCTGGGATTCTCCCGCCTAATAGACTAATCCCTATCTTATTAATGAATAATATTTTCTCATTTTTTACAATAAAAACAGCATCTGGGGAGTGCTCAACTAAGTCCCGAAAGGCTTCTTCCTGTCTATTTCTCTTTTCTGACATCTAACTTTTCGCTCCCTTTTTATAAAAAAAAGCCAAGATGGAATAAACCCATCTTGGCTTGTGTTTAGCTCTTTTAAGTCGTCTAACTCACTTCTACCTTCATAGTTTTGGAGATAATATGAATGTGATGACACTTTTATCTAAAGTGAAGTCCCAATCTACAAAAATGTCCTTAATCTTTGTATTAAGTATCTTTTCAAAATGATCATTATTATGTAATAATCGTTTTTCGAGATTTCTTTTTGCCAGCTTTAATGTTTCAGAGCTCCCCAAACGAATTAATTCTTTTTCAATAGAGACCAATATTCCATTGCGTATAGCAACTAATGTCCTATTGTTTAACAAGTAAGAAGTTATTTCTTCGGGTGCTTTTTGTGCCTGTATACTGACAGAAATAATCTCGTTATTAAATTCGCTTTTTCCATGAAATTGGTTGTCTATTATTTGTTCAGGGGGAGAGGCAATACAAACAAACATGCCACTTCTATTATGTAAATTCCAATCATAGTAGAATTCCCTAACATCCAATTCTGTCAGTACTCTAATATATGCTTTAAACTCAGGAATTAATGTTTGCATCAACATATCCCTAGTCTTTTGAACCATTCCATCCTGATCTTTACTTAACAAAATATTTTCGGTAGGAGAAGTAAAATTTCGTAAATAGACTGTTATATAGCCTTGATTTATGGAAACAAAAACGGACTCTGGCCCTTTGCCGAAATTTTCACGGAGTGATCTACCAATATAACTTGCCAGGTCTGTTTGAACCTTTTTGATATCCAAGAAAACCATCCTCATATAGACAAAAGCGTAATATCTTTTGTCCAATTATAATTTTATGTTCTTCTATAGAAAAAATCAATCATAACAAATTACGTATGAAATATATGGAAAAAAGTTGCGTATTTATTAGATAAAACCTTTGAATAGTGTCAAAAACGTGTTAATCTATTGCAATTAGTATCTCTTTAACGTAACTATTTTATTAAACAAAACTCAAAAGACATTTATTCTTCGCAAAGTTTAGGAAACCTAAATAAAATTTAGCTCAGAGTGCTAAATATGTTTAATTTAAGTGAATTGGGGAACTAGTTAGTAGTTACTTTTTTTGGAAGGAGAATAACAGTGCGCCATGTACCAGAGAGGATATTACTTGATAGTTATATGAAAGCAATGAAGCTAAAGTTAGATACAGAATTCATTGAATTACTAGAAGAAGAAATAAAAAGAAGAGATCTAGTTATGAAAGCCGAAAACTATTTATTAAAGAAAAAGAAGTTTAACTTGGAATAAATTTTTTTCTATAGTTTATATAATTAAACGGTGCAGGTTTGCTAGAGAGTAGAATGGAGTACTAGTTTCGTGTAGACTGTTGCTGACTTCTTCTTTAAAAATTTATTACAGAGTACAAACCGCTTTCAATTGTGAACTGCGGTTTTTTTATGCGCATTTCCGAAGTATTGGGTGTATATAATGTAGCAATATAGTTCCTTTTCCTATCGCGTTCGGTCGGAAATCTTTTTAGATACTAATTCATACTTGACTTATCGGAATAATGGTACTATATTAGTTTTACACTATATGTAAAGGGGGAATTTGCCAAATGAATACGGTCTTATTAGTTGTGAATATTGCCATTATGATTTTATTAGTCTCACTATTATTCTTTATGCAAAAGAAGCATGTATCATTTTCTAAGCGTGTTTTTAGTGCGTTAGGGATTGGTATTGTTTTTGGTTTTGTTTTACAACTTGTTTATGGCGCTGGTTCCGATATTATCAAGGGATCTGTGGAATGGTTTAATATCGTAGGGGTAGGGTATGTGAAACTGCTCCAAATGATCGTTATGCCACTTGTGTTTATTTCCATTATTGCAGCTTTCACGAAAATGAAGCTCTCCAATAACATTGGAAAAATTAGTGGATTAATTATTAGTATTTTAGTAGGAACGACGGCGATTGCTGCAGCAGTTGCTATTGCTGTTACACTTGCATTTAATCTAGAAGCAGTGGAAATTCCACAGGGTGATGCAGAAACTTCACGCGGTGAATATTTAGAACAAAGATCTACAGAGGTTGAAAATCGTACGTTACCACAACAAATGTTAGATTTATTACCTGCAAATCCATTTTTAGATTTCACAGGTGCAAGACCGACATCAACGATTGCGGTAGTTATCTTTGCGGCTTTTATTGGGTTAGCTTTCCTAGGTGTTAGAAGAAAGAATCCTGAGCATGCAGAGCTATTTTCAAAAATCGTAGATGCCTTCTATAGCATTGTGATGCGTGTGGTCACATTAATCTTAAGATTAACTCCTTATGGGGTATTAGCGTTAATGACGAGGGTGACCGCTACAAGCGATTACACCGCGATTATGAAACTAGGAAAATTCGTGGTAGCTTCGTATGTTGCACTGGCAATTGTATTCATTATTCATTTAATCCTGATTACACTTTCTGGTTTAAATCCAGTAACTTATGTTAAGAAAGCAATCCCAGTTCTAACGTTTGCTTTTACTTCTAGAACAAGTGCAGGGGCACTACCTCTAAATATTAAAACGCAAACAAAGGATTTAGGAGTTTCAGAGGGAGTGGCCAACTTCGCTGGTTCATTCGGGTTATCCATTGGTCAAAATGGGTGTGCCGGTGTTTATCCAGCGATGCTTGCAGTCATGATTGCTCCAACGGTAGGAATTAATCCATTAAACCCTGGATTCTTAGCAACATTAATTCTAATTGTAACTATCAGCTCATTTGGTGTAGCAGGAGTTGGTGGGGGAGCAACGTTCGCAGCCATCCTAGTTTTATCTGCGATGGACTTACCAGTCGCACTAGCTGGTCTATTGATTTCAGTAGAACCACTTATTGATATGGGACGTACAGCGGTTAACGTAAGCGGAAGTATGACAGCTGGTATACTAACTAGTAAAGCTACAGGTGAATTAGATACTACAGTTTATTCAGAGCCAACACAACAGCTTGAAGCTTAATAATATGGAGAAAGGATGGACCGTAAAGGGTTCATCCTTTTTTTGGAATTTCTCAATATGATACCTGAACAAGTAAATGGTAAAATGGGAGAAAAAGGGATGGGACTATGAAAAAGTTTTTAGGTTTGTTGTCATTAACTTGTATAATCGGACTTATTTGTATGTTAATAATTAACCATTATAATAAACCACAGACTCCACCGAAAATCTCAACGGAATTAGTAGATAACGGGATGGTTAATGGGAAAAGAGAATTTATTTTTAGCCTTGAAAATTTTGGTCAAGAAGATGTTGAGTTACAATTTCTATCTTGGCTCGAATATAATTACGGCTTAGATTATGAGACGGACCAAGACGTAGTTTCTCTTAATGGAAAAACAGAGCATATAGACTTGAACGAAGAAAGTGAAGCAAGAACTTTACTATTAAAATCAAATCAACGAGTAGAATACAGAATACATTTAAGCGGGTATCAAGAAGGCGAATATGAAATCACTGTATCCCCAGCAATTTATGGTTTTGACTTAGGATTTCGTCGGTTGCAATTTGTCATTGAATAGTATTAGGTAAGAATGGTTGATTAAACTACTGTATTCTTTACTAATCGAAGCGCTTTTGAAAAAGTAGTGAAGAGGGGAATCGATTTTGGTGAACCGTGCAATGAATATTATGATATCCGATTATGATGAAAACTGGGTTCGATTATTTAAAATTGAAGCCAAAAAATTAAAGAAATATTACAAGATGAAGTTCTAGAGATTCATCATATTGGTAGTACGGCCGTTCCAAACTTAAAAGCAAAGCCAGTCATTGATATGTTGCCAGTTGTTAAAAATATAGACAATATTGATCAGTACAATCAAAAGATGATGGAAATAGGGTATGAGCCTCTTGGAGAATTTGGGATTAAAGGCAGAAGGTATTTTAGAAGGGGCGGAGAGAACAGGACACATCAGATACATATGTTCCAAGAAGATCATACACTTGAAATTGAACGACACCTAGCCGTTCGAGATTATCTGAAATCCCATCAAGAAGCTAGAATAGAATATGGAAACTTAAAGGAGCGACTTGCCAGGCAGTACCCTAGAGACATTGAAGGGTATAGTGATGGTAAAAATGACTTTGTACAAGCCTTGGAACGAAGAGCATTAGAATGGAAACGTAAGAATAGTAGATGCAGATCTTCAGGGAGTGCTCAATAAAGGATAGTATCTTCCTTATTAGAGTGGGATTACTTGCAACAAGAAGATAATCTCTTCTTTTTTTACAAAAGAAGGAAAAGTCACGCTCCAATAGAAATATATATATAGTTTTTTCAAGGAGGTACCTATGCCAATTTTCTCAACTAAAAATAAAAAATATATTGAGTCCACGGAATGGGTAAAGCAACATTCTTATGGAATAGAGTCTTTAAATAAATGTGAGGACCATGAGTTTGACTTCCTTATAGAAGTCCTAAATAACAAGAGGATCGTCTGGCTTGGCGAAAATGGACACGGGGTCGCTGAGCATAGTTTGTTAAAATCAAGATTAATCCATTTCTTGTATTATAAGATGGGATTCAAAGTAATTGCTTTTGAAAGCGGATTAAGTGAAGGCTATAGTTCTAACTATCTTAAAAAGGAACTTTCTATTGTTGAAATTATGGAGAAATCCGTATTTTCTTTGTGGAAATCGAAGGAAACGTTATCTCTATTTGAATTAGTTAAAGAAAATTATGATCTTAACTTAATTGGGTTTGACTTTCAGCCTTCTGTAAAACAGAGCTTATTCCATGAATACTTAGAAAAAGTAAACATGGACTTTCCAACAGATTTTTTACAGGGTCTAAAAAAGGTAGAGGAAGGAGCATCCTTCTGGTACGAATGCATTGGTTCGTATAGAGCAGTAAGCAAACGAATTCCTAGAAAAGTATTAAACGAATTCCTTGAAGCAAGTAAAGAGATAGAAGACGTAATTGATTATTTACAAAATACCTTGAACAACTTAAGAGAAGGCTTTATTAACAAAAATATGGACAAAGAATTTGCAGTAATTCAAAAGGTGTTAGAGAATAAGCGGCATTTTTTTAACCATATCACAACTAAGAGGAGTAATTTTCTTAAGATACGAGATCAAATTATGGCAGATAACTTAACATGGATTTGCAATGATTTGTATCCGAATGAAAAAGTAATAGTATGGGCTCATAATAACCATATTTATAAAAATATTAAAAGTTCTTATAAACCGATGGGATCCTTAATGAGCCCTGAATTGGAGGATCAATCCTATCACCTCGGTTTTTATATGTATGAAGGAGATGTTACTTTTGATAAGAAAACCTCTCAAAAATTAAATACTCCACCCAAGAAAAGCCTCGAAGATTATATGAATCATACTTCAACTCCTGTGTCATTTCTTGATTTCTCTCAATTGTCATCCAACAGACTAAACAAGTGGTTATATAGTCCAACGGTTATTTTAGATTCTGGAATGATGCAAACATTGATTATTCCATGTGAGCAACTTGATGGAATCCTTTTTATTAAGAAAGTCTCGCCTCCCAATTATTTATAATAGGATTCATTTATGATAGGGTATTTTAACTAAACTACACAGTCATTCCTAATTGATTATCAGAAGGAATTTTCTATAAGATAGAGAATCATCTAAGATAGAGTAAATGTGAAGGAGAGAAGTGTATGATTAATAGGGTCGGACAAATTATGTTGTATGTAAATAACCAAGATGAGGCAGTAAATTTTTGGACAGAAAAAGTAGGTTTTCACGTAGTCTCCGAGGAAGACAATGGGCTAGGGATGAGATGGATTGAAATAGCGCCTAGTAGAGATGCAGAAACTAGCATTATTCTTCATAATAAAGAATGGGTTGCAAAAATGTCCCCTGGTTTAAACCTAGGTACACCTTCATTAATGTTCTTTACGGAAAATCTAGAACGCTTGTATAACGAATTATCCAGTAAAAGCATTAAAGTTGGCGATATTGTAGAAATGCCATCGGGCAAGGTATTTAACTTTGCTGACAATGAAGAGAATTATTTCGCTGTTATGGAAAAAAGGTAGTAACGATAAAACGTAAAGGGTGCGTTTGTCTTGGAAGAGACTAACGCATTTTTTAATGGTTAGTAGCGTACAAACGTGTTGCCTTAATTAGTAGGACACATATATCGATAAGAGGTTACTACTTTAGCAGCAGTTAAATGTTGATGGACTATTACCAATCACCAAAATGGCAGTATCCCTTACTCTACTATTGAAGCCCTAAAAAAAATAACAGCCCATTATTCTATAATGTAGCAAATTCCATACCTCTTGAATAACCCTCTTATGTTTTTCTTGTCGTATTAGAAAAGTTTAGCATCATAATAGAAACTCACCTGGGCATTTTACGTCTTATATTAAAAGGGGGATTCTTTATGGAAAGATATTTTCGTTTGCTTTTATGTATAGCAATGAGCTTAATAATTTTATCAGGATGCGGAAGTTCAAGTAATAGCTCGAAAGGAGCTGACTGGGAACCTACATTACATGAAACCGTTAACAACCTTAATGGAGTAATGATCAATGTAAAGCAAGGAACGGTCTCCTCTACTGGTTTAACTGTAATATTTGAGAATAATTCTGACAAACAATGTATCTATGGTGAATATTATTTATTGGAAAAGAAAATCGAAGGTAGATGGTACCAAGTCCCCATTGTCCTCGATGGTAACTACGGATTTAATGATATTGGCTATGGCTTAGATCCTTCAGATGTAAGGGAATGGACAGTTGATTGGGATTGGCTTTATGGGAGTCTGGATACTGGAGAGTACCGTATCGTGAAAGATATACTAGATTTTAGAAAATCTGGTGACTATGATAAATACTATTTGACGGCAGAATTTACAATTGGTTAGCTTCCACTTAAAATGTTGGGGGCTTTACATAAAAAGTAAATGAGCTCCTTTACTGTACAAAAAAGATAGATGAATACAGGCATGCTAGTCCCGTTCGTTCATCTATCCTCTCTTTTTTAGTCTATAACCATGATTTTATCTAACCTTGCTGTATTTCTGTAATGCTTTTCCCACCTAAGAAGGCGTGACCCGTTGTAATCGTTGTAACTGTGTTAAAGCCGTATCGCGCATATACCTTTTCAACACGCTCATTGATGGGGAATACCCAAAAATGTTCTAAATCCTTTTTAGCAACTTCCTTTTGGATATGGTGAATTAATGTGCCAATGATTCCTTGACCTCTATATTCCTTTAAGGTTGCAACACTTTCCATCCTTGCTTGTTTGCCGAAGTGAAAAATACAAGCAGTTGAACAAGCTTTCCCATCTTTTCTTAACAGATAATGAACATAGGCAGGGTTTTCAAATTCGATTTTTAATAAGTTTTCGCGAGATGAACCACCTAGTTCTTCAATGGAACATTCTATATCAATTGCCTCTTGTAAATTCTCAAGTGTTAATACTTCGACGGTTAAATCCTCTCGACTTTGAACACTAGCCATTTCACCTGTCCATAGTTGTACAGGACTTTGAAGCTCTTCATATCCAAATCCTTCATCTTTTAAAGCGTTAATTAGCTCGCCTTGTGATGCCGTATCATAAATATAAAACCGCGGAATGATTTCTAGAGATTGATAGAAGGAAATGACTTCTGTGATTACTTCTTTTGGATTCTCTGGAATTTCTCTAATGTGCGCATGGTTTGCATCATAATATAAGGGCTGCCTTTGGTCGTAAAAGAGTGAACCCCAGGGTGTTTCCTTTCTTGTAGTAAATGATTCTAAATAGGCAAAATCTAGTTCTTCAATTTTTTTTAAGATATCCATCTTTGTATCCTCCAAATTCTTACATACTACTATTATAGGAGAATACAAAGAGGAATTATAGGGATTTGTTGAAACTACCGCGATGTTCATATAAAACGATGGAAATCTTCTTGAACCAACCCTTTATTTTGCCTCCATTTTTATTTCTTCGTATTTACCCAATTCTAATTTGATATCAACATCTTTTCCTTTTAAATACTTATCAAAAAAGGCAATGGTTGCATCATTGATGATTGTATGACCTTTTGTGACGTCTAGTTCTGGGGCAAGCAATTTTATCATTAGAAAGAGGTCGGCGAATGAATAATGATTGGAACCCCTTAGTTCGATTTTGTATGCGTCGTTTGATTGACTATCAAATGTCTCGTTGAAAGAATGAATAAATAGCTCTTGATGTTCGTTCATATCTTCAAGGGTTGTTTTTACATCTCCCATTCCGTCTATATCTGCTTGTGTAGTTTTTTGAGTATGAATAGCATCGTTAATCATGTGCATAAATGGTTTTTTGAAATCAAGTGTTTTAATATTCTCATACACTCTTCCATCCATATTAAATCCAGCTTTTATTCGGTCGTCTTTTACTAGTGCTCCTGTAATGGCTGAACCACCTAACGAATGACCCATGACTCCGATATTTTCTTCGTTAATCCTGTTTTTCAAAATCGTATCATTTGTATTCCAATCTTTTAGGGTATCAATCACATAGGAGAAATCACCGATACGAGCATCTAAGAGACGGTTATAATGCTCTTCATTTCCAAGATCATTTGTTAAAAAATCTTTCCCTTCCACTACTTTCCCATTTGGAAACGTTGTAAAGGATGCATTATGTGTATGATTGATCCCTATTACGATGTACCCCTGACTAGTTAATTCTCTTACTTGGAACATGCTTTGAAAGCGGGTAGCTAAATCCCCATGAGAGAAAATGACAACGGGATAGTTGTTTTCTTTCTCAGAAATAGGCTGTTCTCTGTAAATCTCCGTATTTCCGTACTTCGAATAGGCAAACACTGCGTCAGGCATCTTCATCAAACTAGAAAAAACCATTCCTAGCTCAGTTGGGTATTCTTCTTCTTTTACACCATTTGGTTTTTCAATCGGATACCAAACGTCTACGACAAACTCTCTTTTATCTCCAGATTCCTTTGTTGCAAGTTCTTCTCGTTCCTCATCAATCAGATGGAACGTTTTAACTCCGACTGAATATTCTCCTGTTGTTCCTGGTAAAGACAACTTAGGCATTACTGTCACTAAGACCATTGAGATCGTTACTAGCAAAATCGTAAACACAGAGGCTGTAATTTTTTTCTTTTTAGACGGCTTTCCTTTAGCAAGAAAAACTAATAATAGACCTGCTAGAAATGCCGGATATAATTGCCATCTTAACGGTTCTAAGAGTAAAAATGAAATGAACCCAATAACAGTAAAACCGATAAACAAAAAATAAACTCGTTTGTTCTCATTCTTTAAAAATAGCCAAACAAAAAGCCATAAAACAACTGTAATTAGTAATGATAATTCATAAAACATGATATTCCTCCAAAAAAAGTAATTTATTTTATCAACCTTTCTGTAACTAAAATAAATCACGAATATGAATGGAATATGAACAAATGGAAAAAATGTGAAATTTACACAAGAGAGTAGTCCTTTATGGAGGTAAGGTAAACTTGGAAGGGGAGAAATTGAATACACTTGTAGGAACCTTTATCCTTGTTCCCTAATACATCTGTTATAAATGGCGCATATTCAATGGTTACCTAAAATCAAAAAAGAGGCTTGGTGGTAGCCTCCTAAATACCATTTTTATAAAAATAGACCAACCATAGCAGCGGAAAGAAGAGAGGCTAACGTTGCGCCTAATAACAATTTAAATCCAAACTCTGAAATCACTTTGGCCTGCCTGTCATTAAGTGCCTTTACCGACCCAGCAATAATACCGATACTGCTGAAGTTAGCAAAGGAAATTAAAAAGGTGGATACAATTCCGATCGTCCTCTCAGATAAATTCGGCAACACTCCCTGTAATTGGGTCATTGCAACAAATTCATTTAAGACAAGCTTAGTACCCATTATTGCACCAGCTTGAACGGATTCGCCAATCGGTATACCTAACAAGATCGCAAACGGTGCAAAGAGGAATCCTAGTAATTCTTGTAGGGAAGTATTAAAGCCCACGGCATTCCCAACATTAGAGATAATCCCATTCACTGCAGCCATTAAGGCGATATATCCAATCAACATGGCGGCAACGATGACGGCTATTTTAGCCCCGTCAAGTATAGAGTCAGACAGAACCTCAAAAAAGTTTCCACGCTGCTGAACATTTTTTAGTTGGATCGTATCATCCTCTTTTTTTACATCAGATGGCATAAGAATGGTAGCAATAATCAGTCCACTGAACATATTAAGGGGAACAGCTGCTAGTACATACTGTGGTGGAACCATGGTCATATACGACCCCATAATAGAAGCGGAAACACTACTCATTGCACTGGCAGAAATCGTATATAGCCTTGATTTTTCCAAGTCATTCAAATGATCTTTTATCGCTAGGAATACTTCACTCTGTCCAAATACCATGGAAGCGGAAGCGTTAAAACTCTCTAGTCTAGGAAGGCGAGTTATTGCTGATACTCCTGCTCCAATAATTCGAATAATCCAAGGTAATATTCCGAAAAAGTTTAAAATACCAAGAATCGCAGAGAAAAAGATAATAATCAGTAGGACATTGAAAAAAAAGACAAAAGGTGATTCTGTAATCCCGCCGAAAACAAAGCTTACACCTTCTAATCCAAAGTTAATTAACGCCGTGAATATCGAAGAAATAAAATTAATGATGGTTTTTCCAATTGTCGTTTTAAACATAAACAATGTAATTAATACCTGTGAAATTAACATATAAGCAATGGATTGATATTTTATCTTTTTACGATCAGCAGATAATAGATAAGGGATTAATAAAATTATGACGATAGCAAGTAAATTCAATAAGATAAGCATAAGCTCCCCCCTTAGTTGTGTCGCTTATACTATCTCCATTTGTTTTTTATTTCATTAGGAAAATATTTTATAAATAGAACATTACACACGAAATTCAGATATTTACCCAAGTGTGCAAGATTAATAAAAGGTGTTCTAAGACAAATGGAGAAATAATAGAAAAGAAAATTTAGCAAGGATGTATAAATAAGATCCAAAAGGAGTTACTTAATGAATTCAAACCAGCATTCTAACAAAGAAAAAGCAGTGTCTTTCCTACAACTGGTTGCATCAGGTGAGGTCAGGGAAGCTTACCACCTTTATGTAGGCCCTAGTTTTTTACACCATAATCCTTTCTTTCGTGGAGATGCAGAATCTCTGATGTTAGCAATGGAAGAGAGTGAACGCAATAATCCTGAAAAAACATTGGAAGTTAAGCGTACTATTGAAGAGAGAGATCTTGTTGTAGTTCACTCACATATTAAACAACATTCAGAGGACCTAGGAGCAGCGGTTGTCCATATTTTCCGTTTTCAAGATAATCAAATTGTAGAAGCATGGGATATAGGTCAACCAATACCTGAAAATTCTCCTAATGAAAATGGGGTTTTCTAACAAGAATTCTGATAAAAGTAAATGTGGCTATTCTTCCAAGAAGGATGGCATTTTCTTTTTGAAGAAATTAGAGGATTATATAGAGTGTATAGATGATAAGAAAGAGAGTTGAATACATTTGGAAACTCAAGTAACGACAAAGCTTAACATACATAAGCCAGTAAATGAAGTTTTTGAAGCGATCGTAGACCCTATTAAAATCTGCAACTTTTGGTTTTCATCAAGTTCCGAAAGATGGGAACAAGGAAAGTCAATTACATTAAGATATGATGAGTACGGTGCAGAAGGGATTATACATGTAATAGAAGTCGATGAAAATAAAAAAATCGTGTTTTCTTGGGGGGCAGAAGCTGACCAGGAAACCGTTGTTACAATTTCACTTACAGAATTGGAAAATGGAAGTACTAGGATTGAAGTGAACGAATCTGGCTTTAATGAAGGTGACCCTGATCTAGTAAAGAAAATGCTAGGACAAAAAGAAGGCTGGGTATATATGTTAACATGTTTAAAGGGGTATTTGGAAAACGGTATTAGTAATTTAAGAGCATCGTTAATGCATTAGGATATGTTAAGGTCTTCTTTTTCAAAAAGGGGCTATAATGAATAATGGGATGGACCTAAAGGAACAAAGGAGAAGGTTATGACGATTATAAATAAACTAAATTTGAATAAATATAAAAATTTGGCGGTACTTAACCAGCCAAGTGACTATCATGTATTCGATGGTTATAGTATGAAATTATCTGGTGAGCATGATGCTATTTTCATCTTTATAAAAACAGTGGAAGAGATGGCGACCTTCACACAGAGGATTGTTAGTGAGCAACAATTACTTGAAAAAGGATACTTATTTTTTGCCTATCCGAAAAAAGGGAACAAAAAATATGACACGTTTGTTCACAGAGATGATATCTTTCCTGCGATGAAACTTGGAGAGGATGGATATGTAGAGAATAGCGATATCAAGTTTTCTCGTATGGTAAGCATGGACGATGTATTTACAGTCGTGGGATTAAAGCGAGAGAAAAAGAAAGCCCAGAAGTCATCAGCTGCAAGCCAGTGTGTTGCTGATTACGAGGATAATGTAAAAGATGTTGAAATACTTTTAGCGGATCACCCAAATGAACTCGAATTTTATAGAGAACTAACACCAGGCTATCAAAAAGATTGGGCTCGTTATATATTTTCTGCTAAGCAACAGTCAACACGGGAAAAACGCCAAAATCAAATGGTCGATATATTGTCACAAGGATATAAATCCGTTGACCTTTTTCGTCAAAAAAAGAGATAGGATTAAAGATTCGCGTATTTCAAAGCCATCGAAGAAATCGATGGCTTTTTTTAATTATGCTTCTAATGCTTCTTTCTGAACAGACACTTCAGCTTGTGGTTTCTTAATCACCATTACTATTAAGCTAGCTAGTACACAGAAAACTCCTGCCATAAAGAACGCCCAGGTGTACGAGTTGAAGAATTTAAAAATGACTCCTCCACCGAATGCGGCAACGGCAGAGCCGACCTGATGGGAAGCAAAAATCCATCCATATACAATCCCACTTTTCGCAACCCCGAAGATTTGCCGTGAGATATTAACGGTTGGGGGAACGGTCGCAATCCAATCAAGTCCGTAAAACAGAGAGAAGATGACTAAAAGGACCATCGATCCCTCATTTAAGGCGAAAGGAAGTAACATTAAGGAAGCTCCTCTTAGGCTGTAGTACCAAAAGAGCAACCATCTGTTATCAAAGCGGTCGGATAGCCATCCCGATAGAGTCGTCCCGATAAGATCAAAAACCCCCATAAGCGAGAGAAGAGCAGCAGCGGTTACCATCGGGATTCCGAAGCTTAGACAATAGGAAACAAAATGAGTGCCGATTAAACCACTTGTCGAGAGTCCACATATAAAGAAGCTTCCTGCTAACAGCCAGAATCCTTTTACCTTAACAGCTTCCATTAAGACGCTGAAAGCAACGACTACGGGGTTCCTTTTCGCAGGTTCACTGGGAACTTCCTCTTCTTTTTCAAGTCCGTATGGAAGAACTCCAGCCTCTTTCGGCGTATTCCTCATGAACAGCACGATTATCACAAACATCATAACCGCAAGAACTAATATTAAACTAATTGCCAAACGCCATGAATAGTTTTCAATGATGTACGCTAGAACAGGGAGGAGAATCAACTGTCCTGTCGCGGTACTTGCTGTCAATATTCCAATCGCAAGTCCTCTTCTTTTTTCAAACCATCGATTGGCAACATAAGGGCTTAAGACGGTTAAAAATAACCCTGAGCCGAGTCCAATGATAATTCCCCAAATCAAGATGAGCTGCCAAGTATCTTGCATCACGTATGTAAGGGAAATCCCTAGAAGCAAGGTGGACATCGCACCAATCATCATTTTCTTTAACCCGTAGGATTCAATGAGTGCGGCCATAAAAGGCCCTGAGAATCCATACAAGAAAAGACTGATGGCAAAGGCTAACGAAATCATCGAGCGATCCCAGCCGAACTCCTCTTCAAACGGGATTAGGAAAACCCCTGAAGAAGAACGAATGATTCCCGCAACTATAATCGAAAAAAACGCAATGATTAATATAATCCAGCTATAATGTATCTTTTTCATATGATCACTCAATTCATGTAAAGTCACGTAGCATTATTATATAGTAAAAAAATTCGAAAAACTTCACAAAAATCTCGACATCCAATAAAAAAGTTATTATTTGTTAATGAAACCGGTAACACCTTTATCTTTAAATAAAATCGCGTTAGGAGTATAATGTTTAGTGGAAATTGTATTTAATTTAGAAAAACAAGCATATGTAATTTAGGGGAGCAAGGGGAAAGGGGAATGAACATGAATATTGAAAAATTTCAAGAAAGCATGTACAAGCTGATTGTTGAAACATCTACGAAACTTCCTAAAGACGTTCGTCGCGCGATTAAAGCGGCTAAAGAGCGTGAAAACGCTGGAACTCGTTCTGCGATGAGTTTAGCAACGATTACAAACAACATTAAAATGGCAGATGACAATGTATCACCAATCTGTCAGGATACGGGTTTACCGACGTTCAAGATTAAAACGCCTGTTGGGGCAAACCAAATTGAAATGAAGCAAGCGATTTATAATGCAATTGCTCAAGCAACAAAAGACGGAAAGCTTCGTCCAAACTCAGTTGACTCGCTAACGGGGGATAATAGCGGTGACAACCTTGGACTTGGTCTACCAGTCATCAAATTTGAGCAATGGGAAAAAGATTATATCGATGCGCGCCTGATTTTAAAAGGTGGCGGTTGTGAAAATAAAAACATCCAATATAGCTTACCTTGTGAGCTTGATGGATTAGGTCGTGCTGGCCGTGACTTAGATGGGATCCGTAAGTGTATTATGCACTCTGTATACCAAGCGCAAGGACAAGGCTGTAGTGCTGGATTTATCGGGGTAGGGATCGGGGGAGACCGTTCTTCTGGTTATGACTTAGCAAAAGAACAGCTTTTCCGTTCAAATGACGATGTAAATCCACATGAGGATCTTCGTAAGCTTGAAGAGTATGTAATGGCAAATGCGAACGAGCTTGGAATTGGAACAATGGGATTCGGTGGAGAAACGACTCTACTAGGTTGTAAAGTTGGCGTAATGAACCGTATTCCAGCAAGCTTCTTCGTATCTGTTGCTTACAACTGTTGGGCATTCCGTCGCCTAGGTGTGGCAGTGAACCCTGAAACAGGTGATATCAACGAGTGGATGTACCAAGAAGGTGAAGAAGTTGATTTCGGTGCGACTGAAGCGGAAAAAGAAACAGCTGCTTCTGTTGAAGAAACAAATGTAGTTGAGCTTCAAGCTCCAATTACAGAAGAGCAAATCCGTGCGTTAAAAGTTGGTGACGTTGTTCGTATTAACGGAATGATGTACACTGGCCGTGACGCAATTCATAAATATTTATCTGATAACGATGCTCCAATTGATCTAAATGGTCAAATCATTTACCACTGTGGTCCAGTTATGCTGAAGGACGAAGACGGTAAATGGCATGTGAAAGCAGCAGGTCCAACAACAAGTATTCGTGAGGAGCCTTACCAAGGCGATATCATGAAGAAGTTTGGAATTCGCGCGGTAATTGGTAAAGGTGGAATGGGTCCTAAAACCCTTGCAGCTCTAGAAGAGTTTGGTGGCGTGTACTTGAACGCAATCGGTGGAGCAGCACAATACTACGCAGACTGTATCAAATCAGTGGAAGGCGTAGACTTAATGCAATTCGGTATTCCAGAAGCAATGTGGCACTTAAAAGTAGAAGGTTTTACAGCGGTTGTAACGATGGATTCACACGGAAATAGCTTACACCGTGATGTGGATAAATCTTCATTAGAAAAATTAGCTCAGTTTAAAGAGAAAGTGTTTAATTAAAGGGACAAGGGGACAGGTTCCGCGTCCCAGCATGTAGTGGGACAGCGAACCTGTCCCACTGTCCCTTAAAGGATAGACTGCATATGTGGTCTATCCTTTTTCATAGGAGGGGAAAGAGATGACAATTCAGCTTAACGAGATTCCTCAGCTGTTTCAAGAGCGCATAGGTAAAATCCATCATGCTTGGTCTCCTAAGCAAGGCTGGACCTCTAATGTTGTGGTACTAGAAAGCAATAATGGCCGATACGTAATCAAACGAGCGAACCATCCTAGATATAAGCACTGGTTAAAAAATGAGGCTGAAATTTTACAGGCCTTGGAGGAAACCGCTTTGCCTACTCCAAAGTTCTATGATTCCTACATAACAGAGAATGAGACCTGGGTGTTAATGAGTTATATCGAGGGAATCCCGTTAAGGCAGGCGATAGCAGAAACGGAACATAGGGAGAAACTTATAGTCGAGTTTGGGAAAATAGCAAGAGCACTACACAGGAGTCCAGTTCCTAAAATCTTTGATCAAAACGTAAATTGGTTAAGTGTCCAGTTACATAAAGCAGAAGTGGATCATTTGAAATATGGGAGCGACGACGGTTCTCCTGAATTGTTAGAAACCCTGAAGAATAATAGACCAAACCCAGTTGCACAAACACTTATTCATGGTGATTTTACCGTAGACAACGTCCTGGTCAATGGAGATAAGATTGTCGGTATCATTGACTGGAGCGGCGGAGCCTTTGGTGACCCGAGATATGATCTTGCTCTAGCGATTCGGCCGAAAGAAGTTATCTTTGAAAATGAGACTGATAAGCAGATATTTTTTAAAGCTTATGGAGCAGATCCGATCACAGAAGATGAATTTTTGTACTTTGAGGAAGGGTTGTATAGCTTTTTTTAAAGGTAGAATCAGTCGATGTAGGGGCGCAGTTTTAGCGCTCTTTTTTAATTTCTGGATAGGGATCGTGTGGTAGAATAAGGGAAAAAGTGAGGTGGAACAATGGGGAGTTTCAAAAACATATCCATCGGAAAAAGATTGCTGTTGGGATTCATCGTTTTCGTGATTTTTATATCTGTGAATTATTATCTTTATCTCTTTAAACCTAAGAATTCAATAGACTTGTATCAATCCATTTCCTTTGCGGACAATTTTGAAGATGCTCAAGGTTTAATGTTAGAGGGATACGAGGCAAATTTTAAGGAAGAAGATTATGAATATATGAAGAGTTTGGACACATCAGCGAACAGTGTTCGTCAATTTGCTCTTTTTGAATATGATGAAAAATCCTACCTTGTTATGACTTCACCAGGTACACAAGGAATCAAAAAGCTAAAGATTCTTGCAGTGGAGGAGTTACCCACAGAGATCAGGGACTACTTTCTTGAAATATCCCCTTAATCATTTTCTATAAAAGTTATATAAGGCAGTTTTACATAAAAGGAGAGGTGACCGTTGGAAAAAGAAATCAATGGTGTAAGAGAGTTAAAGGAAAAGAAACTGGTGGGATATCGTGTTGTTTGTAAAGATGGAACGGAATATGCGAAAGAGATTCCGAAAGCTGCCATAGTACTCGAACAACGCAAAAGTGAAATCAAGCAATTGGTTGAACCAGTTAAGCTAATTGGTGCATTTAAAGCGAAAGAGACAAGTGAAGAATACGATGGTTACTGGGTTTGTTTTGAAGTTCATAAGTTTGAAGATATCCCTGAAGAGATGGTAGGTCTACAAATTCCTTCACAAAAGGTTGCAGTTCTTGATTTTAATGGCCATCGTTCTAAAATCTTTAACGTATACACTCATTTACACGAGTGGATCAACGAGAATGGCTATAAGAGATTACCGGAAAAGTGGACATTAGAGATCTACTCTGAGTGGTCTGAAAGTGAAAATAAGGTGGATCTTTGTGATCCGATTGAATAGGACAGATAAGTTAAAAGAGTTCCAAAGGAAAAATCGCAGTGGAGGAAAAGTATGGAAAGAGTTTTACATGAAGTAGCAAATTGGATAAAAAATAAAAATGAAAAAATCATCATCGGGATTTCAGGGCACGGTGCAGCGGGGAAGACAACGTTTACCCAGAATCTTTTAACCTATCTTGGACATGATGGTGTGAGCTATTTGAATACGGACCCTTATATTATAGGCTCTCATCTTAGAAAGTACGCAGTTATTGATTATGAATATCAACATGAGCAACACCGCGATAAAATGACTGCTTGTCATCCTGCCGCGCACAATGTTTTCGCCTTAGAAAGAGACGTTCAGATGATAAGAGAAGGATTGGACTTTTATACGATGGGCACGCATTACTCAAAGAGTGAGTTATTTTCATCTCAAAGTAGCATTACTATTGTAGAAGGCATGACCGTTGCTTTTACGAACCCGGACTTATATGATTTGAAAATCTACTTCTATACAGATGGGGACACAGAGTTACGGAGAAGAAGTGTCCGTGATGTCTCGGAAAGAGGGACCGATATCAATTATTTAAGAAAATCTCATGAGGAACGAAGAATTCAATATGAACTGTTTATGCATCCTTACACCCGTAATTTTGATATCGTGATCAAAAATTCTAATGAAGAGTACGTTCTTGAAAAAAGGGATTTAAAATTGGGTTTATAAATCTTATCAAGATACAATCTGCCTTTATATAGCCTGTGAGCTTTAAAACTTGCTTCTTAAACAAGCAAAATGAATTTTTTTCTAATAAAAAGGGGAATTTAAGAGCAAATCCGAACAGTGGAGGGATTGTTCAAGATGAGTTCCCCGGAAAATGTAAAACTAACCTCATCAGAAATGGGTTCATTATGGGATGCCTATATTAATCACACACATAATATTTGTGTACTAGAATTTTTTAAAGCGAAGGCAGAAGATGATGAGGTTTCAAAGGTTTTAGATCATACATACAAAATAGCGATAGAATTAAAAGAAAAGTGTAAACAAAAGCTACAATCTGAAAATATACCAGTACCAACCGGCTTTAGTCAGCAGGACGTAGATGTTAGTGCCCCTAGACTGTTCCCAGATTCTTTTGCTTTAATGTACATAAAGAATATGTCTAGAGTTATGGTTGCAGCCTGTGGGTTAATGTATACAATGTCCACAAGAAAAGACATAAGAGAGCTTTATCATCATTGTTTATTACAAGCAACGAATGTTTTTGATGAAGTGAGTGATGTTCTTTTAGAGAAAGGCGTGTATACGAGACCGCCTTTTATTGAACCACCTAAAAGAGCAGATTTTATTGAAGATAAAGATTACCTAAATGGTAAAAATCTTTTCGGAGACCAGAGGTACTTAAATTCAATTGAGATCTCACACTTGTTTGCGAATATCGAGGCGAATGTGATTGGAAATTCCATTTCTAAGGCTTATGGACAAACTGCGGACATGCAAGAAGTAAGAGAATTCATGATGAATGCCGGACAATTATCAGAGAAAATAATTAATAAACTAACAGAGTATTTAACAGGGAGTCATTTGCCAGCACCTATGCCGTCTGAAACACAAGTGTATAGTTCATCCCATCCACCGTTTTCGGACAGGTTAATGATGTATGAACTAAGCGTATTAACAGCTGCTGGCATTTCTGATTATGCTAGTTCATTGGCGACAAGCATGAGGAATGACTTAAAGACCTTGTATATGGATTTATTTACAGATACTACAAAGTTAGGTGGCAAAGCGGAAAAACTAATGATTGAAAATCACTGGTTAGAACAGCCACCGCAACAAGACAAGATCCTTTACTAGTGGGGATCTAGGGTCAGACTCTTTTACTTAAAGTTATTGAGGTAGTATTTAATAGTGCTGTTAGAAGAGAAGTTAATGAATTATTTCATAAGTCAAATTAAGTGTTTACCCATCCTGAATGGGAATAAATAAGATAGCCCCATACTCTTCTTGGAGTAGGGGCTATTTTATCTTATTCTAAATTATCAATAGCGTATTGCGCCTCTTCCGGAGTACACTTTTCACCATATTCCGAAAATGATGGTGGACAGGGATTCCCATTCTTAATGTAGTAGACTTTATACTGCTCATTAGAACAAAAATTCTTATTTCGAAGACTTTGTGAAGAATCTTGCTTAAATTATGGTCTTATAGCTTAAGAAGGATTAAGAATGGAAATTATCGAATAAGTTTGTACCGATGAAATATGATAATCGGTCATCATTGACATTTTCGAAAATAAGGAAAATACGTACCATTAAAAATAAATTTAAAAGAGGGTTATTTAATGCCATATTCAATGGTTCATTTTGCAATATCGGTAGAAATAAGTGAATTAACACAAAAGCCTTTATCACCGGAATTCTTGCTCGGTAGTATTTCTCCAGATTGTATATATATCAGGAAAGACATGGGGAACGAAATTAAGGACGTAACGCATCTGAATTTTCTTTCTTTGAAAGGTGAAATAACGGATGAAATCGTGTTTGAACGTATGGGAAGATTCCTACAAACCTACGTGATCCCAAATGATCAAAAAAGAACGGAGTTTCTGGCAGGCTATATCTCTCATATTTTGGCGGATATCCACTGGACAGCAACAGTGAGCAGGGAATTTCGGAAACAAATTCCTACAAATTTATCGAGAAGAGAACAGTGGGATTTCTATCAAAATGAACAAAATCAAATAGATTTCGAACTTTATAGAACGGTTCCATGGAAGAATACTGTTTGGGAGCTGTTAACTGAGTCCACCCCATTTGAACTAGGGAATCTTATTAAAAGCGAAGATGTACAGGGGTGGAGGAATTTTTTATTAGAATACTTTGAGTCCGACGCAGAGCCCAAAATTATTCCAACCTATATAACTTCTGAACGTGTCCATCATTTCATCGGAACTGCAGCAACTTACGTCATCAGAATAATAGATGAGCTAGCTTTATACAAGTAGGAAAACTACTTCGATATGTAAGCGTAGCACATTCAGTTCAAGATTGTGAAAATTGCTCTTAACGGGGGTATATGGTGAACATGAAAAATGAAAACAACAAATCTAGTTGCTGCACAGTACAACGATAATTTTTGCTATAAGAGAGAGCCTGCTTGATAAACTGACGGTGCAATAGTAGACATTTATTAGCAGCTGTGAAAAAGTGAAAAAGCCGACCTCCAACTAGGAACATCGGCTTTTTCTAACACTCTGGTATTAAAGGGAGTAAATGGAGTACTAATACTACCGTTATGGGGACTGACCGCCACACTGACTACTTTGGAATGCATTGCAGCATAATTTTAGTAACATAGTGTTCCTTGTTGTCTTTTACCACCGTGTCATAGATATACTCTTCGTAGACGTAATCCCCTAAGACCATGTTTCGACGTTCCATCTCTGAAAGTAGACGCTTATATGTGTTATGAATGGTTTTCTCATCTCCAACATGATAGCCAATTAGAAACACCCCTTTTACGGCAGTAAAATAGGGATGTCCAGCTTTAGGAGTTGGTTGTTCTATATATAAATAACTATAGTTGGAGTATTCTCCCTTTAATACATGTTCGCGTTTCGTGATGACACCGATTGGATATCCGGTGTCTAGATGGTGGACGTTCAACTCATTGATAAAATCTGAAACGACCTCTACAAATTCTTCATTACTAACGTTTTCAATATTTCTACTTAAATAAAGGGCAGCTTCAGGCAAATTTTTCAGCGTAACGGTTTGAAAATCAAGGTGTTGCGCTTCTTCCATTAGTGCTATTTTAGCCTCAATCATTTTCTCCTTCGCTTCAATCTCCTGACGCTTTTTCTTAATCTCTTCTCTTTTTTGATACATAAGTGTCAAAAAGTTTTCGGGTGACTTGTTTTGCATATATTGTTGGATATCGTTCAGGGACATCCCAATATCCTTTAACAAATCAATCACGAAAAAGAGTTCAATCTGGTGAATGGAATATAACCGGTACCCTTTTTCGTTTTTCATGACCGGGGACAATAGACCGATTTGATCGTAATAAAAAAGGGTCTGCTTGTTTACCTTACAAAGTTTCGCAAATTCACCTGTTGTTAAATACTTCTTTTCTTTTTTATTCATTTTTTTACAGCTCCACCATTGACTATATAGTTACTATATACATTAGCATATGATTGTAAAGAAACGGAAATCACACCGTTTTTAAAGTTAAGTTTTGTTAAGGAGAAAAAGAAAATGAAGTCATATAAAGTCACCTTGGGATTATTGCTGTTGAATTTGTTTATTGCTTTTTTAGGGATTGGTCTCGTCATTCCTGTCTTACCAACGCTGATGAATGAATTAGGGATTACGGGGACAACGGTTGGTTATTTAACAGCAGCTTTTGCTTTCGCTCAACTGATTGTTTCGCCTATGGCAGGGAAAGCAGCGGATAAATTCGGTAGGAAAATTATGATCGTAATCGGTCTATTTATTTTTGGTCTATCAGAATTTTTATTTGGAATCGGAAAGGAAATTGAAGTTCTGTTTATTTCTCGTATTTTAGGTGGAATTAGTGCTGCCTTCATTATGCCAGCTGTTACGGCTTTTATTGCGGATATCACCAATTCAGATACTCGCCCGAAAGCACTTGGTTATATGTCAGCGGCCATCAGTACTGGTTTTATCATTGGCCCAGGAATCGGTGGATTTTTAGCTGAATTCGGAACACGAGTCCCATTCCTGTTTGCAGGTGGACTTGGTGTATTTGCTGCAATCCTTTCCATTATCCTGTTAACTGAGCCAGAACGGTCAAAAGAAAATCAGGATCAAGGATTAGAAAGCAAGATCAACTATAAGCGGATGTTGGCGCCAAAGTATTCCTTTGCGTTTATCTTAATTTTTGTAGCTTCATTTGGATTAGCGGCTTTTGAGTCATTCTTTAGTTTGTTTGTGGACCACAAGTTTCAATTTAAACCTTCGGATATAGCCATTGTCATCACAGGTGGTGCGATTTTTGGAGCAATATCACAGGTTATTTTATTTGATAAGCTAATCCGAATTTGGGGTGAAATTAAACTCATTCGATACAGTTTGTTATTATCAGCCGTACTGGTTTTCTTAATGACGGTGGTTCATTCTTATTTTTCCATTTTACTAGTTACCTTTATCGTGTTTGTTGGATTTGATTTATTCCGACCAGCGGTTACTTCCTATCTTTCCAATATTGCTGGTAATGAACAAGGGTTCGTTGGTGGAATGAACTCGATGTTTACTAGTTTAGCTAATATAAGTGGACCGATTATTGGAGGGTTATTGTTTGATATAGATATTAACTATCCTTACTATTTTGCGACGGTCATTGTATTTTTAGGTGTAGCTTTAACGTGGTTATGGCAAAGGTCAACAGTAAAATCGACCAATAAAGTGAAAGTTCCTGTTGCAGAACTTTAATGATTGAAAAAAGAAGGCCATCAAGGACCTTCTTTTTTTGTTACTATAAAATACTTCAAAATTTACTACAGAAAGCTTTTGTGCTTCTTGTGTCCATACAGGAGCAGACATTAAAGCTACAGTATAAGAAAAGTAGAGTAAGAACACCTGAACAGAAAAAAATAGGGGATCCATGGCTAAAGAAGATCGATGAAAAGTATTCTATTCTAAGTCGTTGGAAAATTGTTTTAGCACAGGAGACAATCACATATTTTGAGTTGTTCTAGTATATTGGCTCGCACAAACTTGTCCTTTTCGCATTTCCTATTACTAGTTAGGAGAGAAGGAGGTGCAAATCAAATGCCTTGTATTTTAGAAAACTTAACTCAACCAGTTTGTCTTACCCTAATCTACAATTTAAGTAGTCGCATACTTGTAGATTCTTTCATTGACTGTGGCGCATGTAAACTGGAAACTGAATTAGATCCTGTAAGTAGAAATTTAACGATAAGAGTTCCATTAATTGTTGAAGGTGAAGTGACATTTACGGATAATCCATTCGTATCTGGTTGTGTTACAACAGGCGTTCGATTAGGAACAAGATAAAAGATCTGTAATTAGTAAGGAAAGGTAGATTTGTGATTCTACTTTTCCTCCTTTTGATAGCCAATTTGTCGACAAGTGCCTGGCACCTTTGAAAATCCCCATTGATTTATCCTTATTTCTGTTACCGAAATCGGCAGTTTACTAGAAGAATAGAAACGACTATCCTAAGAAGACAGGAGGGATGTTATGTCCATTATTTGTTTGGAAGGAGCAAGTGCAGTAGGGAAAACGACTACGGCTATTGAAATTGCAAGAAAGACGAATACATATATCATTCCAGAGGTTAATCTTTTATACGAGCGACCTAAAAAAGAAACAAAAACGTGGTATTTAGAACGTCAGGTGGAGCGTTGGCAAATAGCACAAGAAAAAAGTAAAGAATACGATACAGTCATTCTTGATGGTGATTTGTTTCAACCATTAAGTTACAACTGGTGTTTTGATTTTAACTTGTTTAATCAAAGTTTAGATTTTTTGTATGAGTTTTATCTGAGGGAAATAGGAGCAGGTAGAATAGGCTTTCCAGATAAGTATTTTTATTTACATACGAACCAAGAAAATCTGAGGGATCGCAAGGAAAACGATCGCACTAGAAAAAGAGGGAATTTTGAGAAGCACTTAAAGATTATAGAGCCACACCAACGATATTATATGGCTTTAAATCTATTTTCACCTGGTTATGTTAAAGAGATGGAAGCAAAGAGCATAGACGAAAATGCGAATGTAATTATTGGTCATTTACCTTCATCTACTTTAAGTGGGGATTTAGAAAAATTGCTTGATAATATCGTAAGTTGGTTAAGAGAGAACAAGGCTTAGCATACTTTGTAGGCTAAACGAGGGCTTTACTTCAAACGGAGGTATATTAATAAGAATAGTTAAAACTGTACTCAATCTGGAGGTGTATCCTATTAAAATCGACATTGGGATTTTCCCTCAAAGTTATGTTTCTGATGAACCAGAAAGCGGTGGTTATTTTCCATTTGCCATTGATGGTGAGATATCTTATCTCTATGATGTCTCTTTTGTAGAACGAAAAGATGAAAAGGATGTAGAAGCGTTTGTATCAGCTTGGATGAGAGAACTAGATCAATTTCCCATATTCTCTTTTTTGAATGCTTCGATTTTCATCAAAAAGAAATTGAAGATGAGTGTAAGTTGAATTCCATTGAATATACGGAGTTTAAGTGGGGAGAGAATGACTTTTTCATTAAGGTAAAGGTTGAAAATATGGACCAATTTAATGTGATTTTTCCCTATGCATATGCGAATGGAAGTATGAATAACTTTGCTTGTGTATCTCTTGAAGAAGATGTATTCAGAACGGGTGAAAGAAAGTTTTAGAATATATGGGGAAAAAATGAATATATAGAAACACCTATTATTATGCTTAACGAGGATCAAAGCGTTTTTTGGATTAATTATGACGGAGATAGTATGGTTCTGATCTCAAACGATCAAAGATATTCTAAGTTATCATTAGTGATAAAAACTTTACCTAAGGGCACTGATTATTCGGTTATTGAATTCGGTGAATAAAAATGCAGGGACAGAGAACCTGTCCCCCTTGTTTCTTTTATAGAAAGAATAGAGAGGCTGCCACACCTATAACCCCAATGCCTGCAAGGGAATAAACGGGTTTCACTGGCATCTCGCCACCGTTCTCCATGGCTTTCCCAAACATATAGAACACAACAGGGTGAACTAAAAATGGCATGGAGAAAATAAATGGGATCAATAAGGCTGCATTTGTACCAAACATGCCACCTTGAATGGCGGCAAATAATCCGAAGTGAGATATAGCACTAGATTGAGCCATAGCTGAATAATTAAAAGGCATATCACTTAAACTTAACAACACTAAACCTCCGAAAACAGCGTAAATTTGCCAGCCAAATGAAAATTGAATGAGCGCATTTACTTCTTTTTTATCATTACCATTGGCTTTTCGCAGATTACGAAGAGACCAGATGGTCAATGCGACTCCTAAAGCACCTAATAGTAATGAAGGCAAGATCCATAAGCTTCCTCGGTCAGCACTAATGGCAAGAATAGAAAATACAAAAATATGTCCAAAGAAGGGGATATTGATCATAATGGGTGCACGATTAGCAGCAATTTTTCCAAAGTCTCCTGCTGTACATGCCCCTGTTAAACCAGAGTGTGATAACGACCCAGCCATCCCAGGTGCAAGATTTCTTGTATTTGCTGTTTTTGCAAAAAACATTAGTAATGCAATGCCACCAAACATCCAAAATAGTTGTCCAAAAAATCCATAGAAAATAACCGAATTCATTCCCTCGATAGAAAATGCCTCCCCAATACGAGATCCACCAACCATAAAGTTACCTGCTAGAACAATTGGAATACCGGCAAATAATAAAGCTCGTACAGTTGGACCAAATGTCCACTCAAAGAAAAGGGCTCCTAATCCTGCTGCAATCATCATCGCAAAAAAGATTTGTGGCAGTGAGATGATGGAACTAATCCATACAGAAATATGATAGGACAGGAATAATACTGCAACGAGTAAAAGCATCTCCACTACACCTTTTTGTAAGTAGACGCGCTTATCTTTAATAGTCGCTTTATTGTCAATAAAAATGATTGCACCGATTATCCCAATATAGGCAATGAGGGGGTAGTAGTTTGCTGGGATGGTTGAAGAACCTGTATTCAATATAATTCGAGTCAGTCCTTCAATCCCAAATAAAATAAAGAAAGAACGAATGATAAAAATTAATTGTGTTCTTGATGTACCGAGGATTGTTTCTTCACTTGAAGGAATCACAAACTCATCCTCAGTCAATTCTTTGTTTCCGAGGATTTTTCTTAATTCTTGTCCTCCTACAAAGAAGGTTGCTGTTAGTGCAATTATGGTAGTATTAGCCATTAAACCAACAAATGCGAATTCCGGAAGGCCAGGAGACGCAACGCCGCTTAATACAAGTAGGTAGCCCATCGTTAACCCAAAAATAACGATAATTAGAATAGGTGAAAACCTTGTACCTGCTACAACTGTGCGGGAAACTAACACCATCGGAATCAGAAATATTAAAATAAGCCAAAACTGATTTAGTAATTGTAGATGAGTAACTTGATTTACGATGTCCATATCTTAGCTCCTTTGTGTTAGTTTGCTCAAAAAAAACCATATTATAGCCTAATAAAATGGAAGGTTATGAAGTATGTAATCGAATAATTTACTATAAATTCGATTAAACGGCTGTAATTCTTTAAAAGGATTATGGAACTAAGGAGTAGGATGCTCAAAAGAAACTATTTTTAAAATGACTCGTATGATTAATAGTTGGCTATAAAAAAATACGAGGAGGTTATTTAATGAAGCAATTTGAATACAAAGTGGAAAGCATACAAATTCAATTGAAGGACGGAAATGATTTCAATACAGCCATGACTGAAAAGTTGAACTCTCTGGGTAAAGAAGGATGGGAATTAACCGGTGTTAATGGGATCGTTTTTTATTTTAAGAGGGAAATTTGCTAGCTTTTGCATCTATGCTTATTGATCTATTAGGTTATGTTGCATTTAGTTATTAAATGCCCCGTACCGAGAGGAAGGACAACAGGACTGAAGACGTACAAAAGAAGGATCCCTGGATCCTTCTTTTCATGATAAATTAATATAACGTTTGCTTTTGTGTCCCATCTGTTTTTATTCGATAAATCATTTTTTCGGTTCTAGTGTAGTAAATCCAGTCTTCAAAAATAATGATATTCGTTACAAACTCTTCATTCAAATAGGTCTTCTCTGATCCATCAAGCCTCATTTTATAGAGATCACCACCAGGTACACTAACCGTAGTATAGTAAATCCAACCATTTGATACATTTAAATTAGAAGCAGGAACATCACTCAATCTCATTATAGAAGATCCGTCGATTTTCATCCTGTAAATTCGACTTTCATCGGCTGGATTTCTAAAGTATATCCAATCCCCTTGAATGAGCATGCTATATACACCTGTATCGTTTAATTTCGTTCTTTCTGTTCCATCAATGTTTACCCGATATGGCTTTTGCTGATTAGATACATTTTGATAATAAATATAATTGCCGATAAGGTTAATGGTAGAAGATTGATCTTCATTTAGCTTTGTTCTTTCAGTGCCATTTACTCGAATCTTATATATTTTTGCACCATCCGACTGGTTTACGTAGTATACCCAGTCACCTCTTACCAAAATATTCGTTGAACTATCATCATTTATTTGTGTCAGTTCTGTTCCGTCCGTTCTTATTTTGAAAATCCTTCCATTATTCCAGCCACTTCTAAAATAAACCCATCCATTTAATATATTTATATAAGATGGATCTTCATAGCTTGCTAGCAGTGTCTCCATCGTTAAATCTGTTTGCTTTTTCATTAAAGCTCCGTATACTTCTTGACCTTGACGCTTATTAAAATATATCCACTCATTCTCTTTTCCCAAGAAACCAGTGTTCATAATATTGCCAGCTGTATTCCCTTGTTCAGCCAACTGAGTGTTGTTGATTAGGGTCTTTAAGTATTGGTTTTCGGCCGTGAGGGATTCCACTCTACTTTTCAATTCATCATAATCAGACGTAACGTTAATTACTTGATTTACGGGGTCCCACACAACATTTGCCCCAACTCTACTAAACTCAGCGATGGGCACATAAATAAAAGGATAAGTAGCTCCTTCAGGCTTGAAATTTAGTACAGGATACAATCCAGCATTAATGTTAACACCATTTACATTAATAGGGCGTGTTGCAGTATAGGCTGTTACAGGCTTATATTGAAGTTGTCTTGCTTCTCCCACGCTTGGTTGATTCGGGATTAAAAGTGTTTGACCGATATATAACACTTGGCTGTCAAGCTTATTCATAAGAGCAATACGTTCTATAGTGGTGTTAAACTTCCTGGCTATGGAATGTAAATAATCACCGGGTTGAACAATATAAAGAGTATTATGATGTTTATTCATACTGCACCCCTCATTTGGAAAGTTCATCAACTTATCATATTCCTAGGTAAATGATGTTGTGCGTATGAAACATTAATAGAAACAGTATTAATCAGTTACTAAAACCGGTAAAACTAGCTCGTAAGTGATTGATATAAAAAAGGGAAATGTTCTCTTCGCGAACATTTCCCTTACCCTTCATTTCAGAGATTAAGCCTCTTCCTTCTCTATATCTGTTTTTTTCCAAAGCTCCCCTGGCCAGAAAGAGTACTTTCCAAGCACCGTTGTAATCGCAGGTACAAGAAGTGGTCTTACAATAAAGGTGTCTAGCACAATTCCAATAGCTGTCACTGTTCCAAATTGAACTAGCACTTGAAGAGGGAGTACAGCTAATACGGCGAACGTTCCTGCAAGAATAAGACCTGCAGATGTAATCACACTACTTGTTTCTTCAACTCCTTCTGCGATGGCCTGTTTTAAAGGCATCTTCCTTCGGTTTTTCCAAATGCTCGAAATCATAAACAAGTTATAATCCCCTCCGAGAGCAACAAGGAAAACAAATGCGTAAAGAGGGATTAGGCCTTGCATGGCTTCTGCACCATAGATGTAATGAATGACAAGCCAGCCTAGACCAAGTGCGGATAAGAATGATAGTCCGACAGTAAATAATAAATAGAGCATTGCTGGAATCGATCGCAAATAGACGACTAGTAGTAAAGCAATAATGGCCAACACAACAGGAATAATCACATTTTGATCACGACTAGTAATCTGTTCAGTATCATATAACGTCGCGGTTTCTCCACCTAACCAAACTTGTTCTTCTGCTTGAGCGATACCTGTTTGAGTTAATACAGTTACTACTTGCTCTTTTAACTCAGGAATAGCAGAAATTGCTTCATCTGAGAAAGGATTTATTGAAAATACAATCCTATATTCCATAATATCTTTATTTAATTCCCCAGATACTGGATCACTTACACTTTCTACATAAGGTAATG
Source organism: Cytobacillus spartinae (assembly GCF_042865285.1). Classification (NCBI taxonomy): domain Bacteria; kingdom Bacillati; phylum Bacillota; class Bacilli; order Caryophanales; family Bacillaceae; genus Cytobacillus; species Cytobacillus spartinae. The sequence goes on from NZ_JBIACK010000005.1 coordinate 226,783, forward strand.
AAGTAAGAAGTTCCTGAACGGAAACGTCTTGTCCGTCTGTATCCACAAGCAATTGTACAGGCGCAATTTCTCCAACAGGGTAGTGCTCAGATAATAAAGTATTTCCTTCTCGGGACGGCATATCCTCTGGGAACGATTCAAACACCCCATACGTATATTCAATTTTAGGAACGAAGACGGCTAGCACACAAAGAAATACGACAGTGATTGATATAATCGTCCACGGTTTATGTGTCACAACACGGCCTGCTGCTCTGCTAAAAGCACTGCGATAGTTAGGTCTTCGAACGGGTTTCCCTCTTTTTAATTCAAGCTCTTTGTACATGGACTCCGTTCTTGGAATAAATGGGAAAAATGCTACTCGACCAAGCATGGCTAGAAGGGCTGGTAACAAGGTTAAAACGGCAATTCCCATAATAATAATAGCCACGCTAAACGGAACAGCAAATCGATCATAAGAAGCATAGTGTGCTAACCCTAGAGTAAAGAGACCCAGTGCTGTGGTTAAAGCACTCATGAGAATGGCCCCACCGGAATTGGAAATTGCTAAGTGAAGGGCTTTGTATTTATTCGCTTCAAGTTGCAGTTCGTCGCGATACCTTGACACTAGAAAAAGACAGTAATCGGTTCCAGCTCCGAAAAGCAAGACGGTCATAATAGAGATAGCCTGAGCATCAACCACAATCCATCCTTTACTTGCTAAAAATCCTAGCAACGGGCTAATGATTCCATATGCAAATCCTACACCGATTAAAGGTACTAATGCTAAGATGATTGAACGATAAAGAATGACTAATAAAAATAAGACCAATAAGACCGTTGCGATTAATAAGGTCACATCTGCTTGGCTGAACAATGCTGTTGCGTCTGTTTGAATAGCGACTGGTCCTGTAAACCGAACATGCAAACCATCCTCTGACAGTTCTTTAGAAAACAAATCTTCCCCGACAAGAGTAGTGATCTTCTTATTTAACACATCCAGGGATTCTTGTAATTCATCAACCGAAGCCTCGGTTTTGTAAAAAATCGGTGTAGAGAGTGCTTCGCCATCTTCGGATGCTATCTTCAGTAATGCTTGTGGCGGAGCATTACCAAAGTCAGGAACCATGGATTGAGAAGGAAGAGGATTTTCTTTTAAATCCTGAAAGAAAGCTTGTATGTAACTATAATCTTCTGTCTTTAACCCACCATCACGGTACCATACCACTAATAAGGGTACTCCGTTTTCATTTGGAAACTGTTCTTCGGAGATCCTCTCAGCCTCCACAGACATCGCTGAATCTGGAAGTAGTTGACTAGAATTTGTCTCTTCATTATTAACTTGTGGCCACATAATGGATAACAAACCTACAATAGATACCCATACAATCAAAGTCAACCAACGACTTCTAGAGCCAGCAACAACCTTACCCAACTTAAAAAAATTCATATGTTTCTCCTCCTAGAGAGATTATCCATTTGTTCTTAAATTATATATACTGGTCAGTTAATTATCAATGTTTATTTCTGTGCTATAATAAATACGATTCAAACATAAGGAGAGGACAAGCTTGAAAGAGAAGAAAAAACGCTCACTCGGAAGGCCTCGCTTAAGTGAAAAAAGTAAACCTACAAATGAAGTCATCCTTCATGCTGCCATACAGTTATTTTTAAGCGAAGGATTTAAAAATGTCTCTTTAGATGATGTAGCCAAAAGATGTAATGTGACAAAAGCAACAATCTACTATTATTTTGAAAGCAAAGCTGCTTTATTTACAGAAGCGATGACTCATCTTATGACTCAAATACGCGAATACATGTTGCAAATGCTTCTAGAACCTGAGCCTTTACGTGAACGGCTTCATCGTGTGACAGAGGCTCATTTAAGAGCAACTTTTGATATAGACTTAGATGGCTTTTTGCGAGAAGCTAAGAGCTCATTGAGTGAAAAACAACTTCAGGCCATGCAACATGCTGAATCAAAAATGTTTGATGCATTAGAAAATGCATTTACGGACGCAATGAATAATAAAGAGATTCCAGAAATCAATGCTAAATTTGCTGTCCATAGTTATATGTCTTTACTTAAGGTCGGCAATTATCGTAACCCAGATCAAACACGACTGTTTCCAACAATTGAAGAAACTGCCTTAAAAATAATGGATTTATTCTGGAACGGATTATTTCCGTACAGCGGTGAAACTGGTAAGCCATCCTAATATAAAAAACGGAAAGTAGAACCTACCCAATGTTTTGCAGGGAGAACCACCTAGGGGGTAAGGGTCAATAATAGGAACGATTAAAGAGATCGTATATAGTGAAAAAGGTTAACAATAAATAAGCCGTTTCCTCAAAGGTTAACGGCTTACTGTATTTTACCTGAACACATGAGAAAGCTCTCTTTTTAAAAAAGTAGAGTGGGTTACGGTTCATCTAAAGAACCTATTCGTCTATTAGTATCAGTATATTTGCTTCTTATAGTTCAGCAGCGTACTTGTTTAATTCTTTACTCATTTTTTCAATTTCATCAACGAATGTAGCGATCTGTTGGGTGGAAGCCTCTTGATCTTTACCGACAGCTACGACCTTTTCAATGGAAGCGGCCATTTCCTTCATGGATGCTTGTAGATTCGTCATCGTCTCACGGATTTTTTCAGTAGAGGCAACTGTCTCACTCGATAGTTTTCGAATCTCTTTCGCTACAATATTAAATCCTCTACCCATATCACCTGCTCTAGCCGCTTCTATAGAAGCATTTAACCCTAATAGGTTCGTTTGGTCCGCAATTTTTTTAATGAGTTTTGTGACCTCATCCGTCTTCTTCATTTCTTCAGCAGCATGAATGGACTGCCGTAAAAGCTGATTGCTGATATCAGACAATCCTTCTGCACCTTTTTCAACTTTGTTAACGTTATCATTTGTATGAATGATTGAGGTAACGATTTGGTCAGATATTCTTCTTAGTTCACGCTCATTTTGTTCTTGTAGCTGAATGGCAATCGCCCCTATCACTTTTCCATCAAGCATGATGGGATTTGCTAATCCTGTAAACGGAAAACCAAAAAATTCAGGTGGCACTTCTTGTTTAATGACCTTGTTATTCTTAATACAATCTGCTAGTGGTTCTTGAGGATTAATTTTTGTGCCTCGTTTAACGCCAAGGTCAATTTTTCGACTAGGATAGTAAACAAGCCACTCCTCCGTATTGGTGATTCCAACAGCGATATTGGGTAGCATCGAAGAAATGACCGATACGACGTTTATGTACTGGTTTAAGATGTCTTGGGCTGTTTTTTCATCTTCTATAGCTAAAAACATATAAACCCCTCCTTATTTGTCATGTTTTTGTATAACTTTTGTACTATTTATTTTACACTATGTAGGCAGGTTTAACTACTATTTTGTTTTGAGTAAGTCAAAAGTACTGTTTAAAATTTCCATTGTATTTAAGGTTCAATGTATAATGGGAAATAGAGAAAAAAATTAAATATAGTTGGAGACCTTTCATGAGAAAAATGAACCTAAAAGGCCTACTCTCCCCATTTACTCCCGACCGAAATACAAGAGGAGATATTGGAGTTGGGCTAGCTATTACTGGATTTGCAATGGTTGGAATATTTATAATCAGCCTAGTATCTGGCTTAATCGAAGTAGAGAGTATTGGTTTTGATTTAAAAACATTTGCTTTCTACACAGGTCTCACATGGTTTGCGGCAGGATACGAGGAGTTAATATACCGAATTATTCTACTCAGTGTATTAATAAAGTTTCTTAAAAGGCCATGGTTAGCCGTAGTTCTAACTTCCGTAGTGTTCGGCTGGATGCACGCAACGAACGACCATGCCACATTACTATCTGTTATCAGTAATGGACTAGGGGGCGTTATGTACGGGATTGCCTTTGTCGGTACGAGAAAAATCTGGCTTCCATGGGCACTCCATTTTGCTTGGAATTATGTTCAGGCGACGATTTTAGGTTTTCCTCTGAGCGGATTTGAGGTCGACGGGATTCTAAATCTCAATCTTCTAGACAATACATGGCTTTCAGGCGGGTTATACGGTCCGGAGGGTGGAATTGTGGGGATTACTTTTCGTTTCGTAGTCATAGGATTGATTATTCTTTGGATTAAGAAGTCTCGCGGCTCAATATACCAAATGATAAACCAATCTACCTCTAGTCAGAATCTTGCCTAATTTAGTGAGTACCCCGGATAAGTGATCCGGGGATTTTTTATGTAAAATGATCAATGTTTCGATCACTTTTGATGGTAAATTAGTAGTAAGGATAAAGAAATTGAATTTGAGGAGAAAATTTTATGGGGAAAATTAAGGCATGGGCCAAAAGGTTAAAACAACAAATTTTTGTCCTTTACCTAGCTTATAAAGATGAAAGAGTACCTTGGTATGCGAAATTATTCACCGCATGTGTAGTAGCCTATGCGTTTAGTCCGATTGATTTAATCCCTGATTTCATCCCGATACTCGGTTATTTAGACGATGTGATTATCGTTCCATTAGGGATTATGTTTGCGTTAAGAATGATCCCTGCTGAAGTAATAGTTGAATGTGAAGTGCAGGCAAAAGAAATGATGAAAAACGGTAAGCCGAAAAATTGGCTAGTAGGATCACTCATCATTTTGGTATGGAGCATCATTATGCTGTGGGCTATCTTAAAGGTTTATCAGATGTTCAGTTAGGTATGGATAGGAGTTATTCGTCTCCCTTTAGAAGTCATCAATTAGTGTAAATCAAACGTATTTGATTACATTAGGTATCGTGGAAAAAGTACATCAAATAGGGAACACTAAAATGAGGTGTTGCCTATGAAAACTACTATCAGCTTAATAATAGCGTTCCTTCTAATGATTACCCCTACTATTACAGGAGCAGAGGACGAAGGATATAAAATGGTTAGTCAGAATCAAAAAGAGAATATAACTCTTTACGGAAAGGAATTGGATGGATTATATAGAGGATTTAAAATTGATTTTAAAGGTGGAATTTACACAAGACCACTTTGGAATAGCGAAACAAGTCCTACCTACGCTCCACAAATTTTCTATGAAGACATTAACAAAGACCTTAAGGAAGAGTTGATTATTACCTTGACACAAGGGCATGGTACTGGTGTTCTATTGGAAGATGTTCATGTTTTTCACACAATGGACAACCGATTAACTGGAGTGGTGGTAGATCATCCTTTAGACATTATTAATAAGAACGTAAAAACAAAGCTATCGAATGAAGAAGCAGAGATAAGTATAGGGGATAAGAAGTATCAAGTTGATCTAACTCCTTTTGAAATCAATCCTGAAAACTTATTTGAAGATATAGGGTTTGGGAGCATTATGGATTATGAAGTTATAAACAATAACCTTATGGTCAGGGTAAGCGGTCAAATAACACCCGCTATGTTTATAGGAGACATCATCATTACATATGATTACCGCGATAAAATGTATCAAGTGAAAGCGATTGAGTTTATAACAGATATTAATAAGAATCCCTTTTATGGTCCAGTGGAACCTTAAGTGAGATATCAATTAAATTTCATTAGTGAAACGTTAGGATAAAGTATATATCCCAGCGTTTTTTTGCGTTAATACAAGCGTGAATATGCATCGAACTATAGCTAATTGATATTTTTTTCACTGTAAGTGTGACCTACTTTTGCGCCAAAAAAGGATATTTTCCTTTTTAAAAGAATTCTTAGTAAGCTAATTTTATAAAAGGAGAACTTTAAAAATGGATGCTGTGTTTAAAACCGAAAAAGGTGTGTTTAATTACCGAGTAGTTGGCGTGTGGATCATAGATAATTATGTGCTATTACATAGGGAAGCAAAAGATGATCATTGGTCCCTTCCAGGTGGAAGAGTGGCTTTGATGGAGGAATCTGGGGTCGCTTTGAAAAGGGAATTTCAAGAGGAGCTCGGAATAGATGTAACGGTTGAACGACTATTATGGTCCGTCGAAAACTTTTTCCAATACGATCACATGGATTTCCACGAAATCGGCTTGTACTATAAAGTATGTGCAGAAAATCATTCATTATTTAGCAACGAGGAATTTCACGGGAATGAAGGAGAAAGATTAATTTATAAATGGATTCCGATTGACGAGTTAAGTCAAATAACGCTTTATCCAGAAGTCATACATCAAGAGCTACAACGCGGGCTGTCTGACTATCCCAAACACCTCGTTGTGAGGTAAATGCTAATATCTGTAAGGAATGTTTCATCTTCCTAATCAAACAATAAGAAAAAATGTTGATTAGGAGGATTGCAGATGAAGAAGTATCTGATTATCCTTTTTTCTTGGTGCTTGATTTCATCAACTGTTGCCCATGCACAAGTTCCGAACACCCCGATTCAATGGGGCTTTAAGAAAGGACACGATGAACAGCAAGCTCAAGCGGGTAAGAAGCTGGACGACCTTTTAGAGAAGTATGACAGCTATTATAAAGGAGATCCAAACAAAAAGGAAATTTACTTAACGTTCGACAATGGCTATGAGAACGGCTATACCAAACAGATCTTAGATATTTTGAAAAAAGAACAAGTTCCCGCAACCTTTTTTGTGACGGGTCACTATTTGGAGAGTGCAGCACCACTCGTCGAAAGAATGGTGAAGGATGGACATATCATCGGAAATCATTCCTACTATCATCCAGATTTAACGAAGGTGGATGACGAAAGACTTGCAAGAGAGCTTGAAAAAGTTCGTGCTGCTACTGAAAAAATCACTGGTGAAAAGAATATGATCTACTTGCGTCCTCCAAGAGGGGTGCTTAGTGAACGAACATTAGCACTGGCAAAAGAGCAAGGATATACACATGTTATGTGGTCGCTCGCCTTTGTTGACTGGTATACCGATCAGCAAAAAGGCTGGGAATATGCGTACAATAAAATCATGTCGCAGATTCATCCAGGTGCGGTCATCTTGTTACACACCGTCTCTAAAGATAACGCTGATGCCCTTGAGAAAGTCATTAAGGATTTGAAAAAGAAGGGCTACACGTTTAAGAGTTTGGATGATTTAACGATGAGCAAGGCGATTGATGAACCAATGTTATATGGGATGTAGGGATTGAACCTAATGTAAGTAGTTTAGTTTTGGAGTGCGATTTTCAAAATTGCAGTCCGAAATTGAACTGCTTTTTTCTATTTGATATTGTATATAATTCAATACGAATTACAGGATATATTTGAAAATAGCAAAATTAGAATATCTACTGATGAACATTAGACTTATACTGCGCAATAAATATCTTCAGTTACAGGTAAAGGGAACTTTGGAAATATTTTTTGGAATAGCCTACTTGCATCCGCCACTTCTATTTGGTATTATCGTTTCATAGCTAATAATTCTGAAAACTTTAAAGGAGGTATTCTTATTCACTCATTTAACGAGGAAGGGGAACTTCTTCCTGAAGAAATTGATACGATCAATCGGCTAACTCAAATTCCTATTGAATCTTTAAATTTGGATGCGATTGCTGTTGTGACAAATCTATATCGTGTTGCCCAAGGGTTAAAAAACAAAATGGAACAGGAAGTCTTATCAGAATATGGTTTATCATGGACTGCCTTTTCAATGCTTTATGATTTGTGGATTTGGGAGTCAGTCGAGACAAAAAAATTAGCTGAGTCTTCAGCTGTCTCTAAAGCTACGGTGAGTAACATAACCAAAACACTTGAAAGAAAAGAGCTGTGTTATAGAAAAACGGATAATAGGGATAGAAGAATCACCTATGTTGCCTTAACTGAAAAGGGAAGGCAAGTAATGGAGACTCTTTATCCACGATTCCATAAAGGGGAAGTAACAATAGTCTCTAGTCTATCAGTAGAAGAGCAGATAAAGATGACCAGACTTCTTCGTACGATTATAAGAGATAATCGCTTCTAATTACAATTTCATATTGCAGCTGCTATGATAGGAAACCCAGTAGTAGTTATCTCCCTGTGAACAGAGAGTCGGTGGTTGGTGCAAACCGATACAAAGATAACACGAATTACATTCCTTGAGCTTTCTTTGTGAACGGAAGTAGCAAAGAACGGACGAGCCGTTAATCGTTGAGTGGAAGGATTTTCTCCTTCAATAAGGGTGGTACCGCGTGTAAAAAGTTTAAACCACGTCCCTTTTTTAGGGATGTGGTTTTTTATATTTTAGGAGGGAAAAAGAAATGACTAAATTTATTGACCAATTAAATGATGAACAACGTACAGAATTGAAAAGACAGTTAGCCATTTATAGACAAGGCACACAAGAAATTATTCCGACTGAAGAGTTAGAAGTGAAAATTGCAAAATCAATCATTGAAAATAAATCCCTGAAAATAAAATTGGGATTAGATCCTTCTGCTCCAGACGTACACCTTGGACACACCGTGGTTCTAAACAAGTTAAAGCAGTTTCAAGAGAATGGGCACACGATCCAACTAATAATTGGAGATTTCACAGGGAAAATTGGAGATCCAACAGGAAAGTCCATAGCTAGAAAGCCATTAACAGATGAGGAAGTTAAGCATAATGCTAAGACATACTTTGAGCAATTTGCTAAGGTCATTGATATGGATAAAGTAGAGTTACATTACAATTCTAAATGGTTGTCAAAATTAAAGTTTGAGGATGTTATTCAACTTGCAGGCAAGATAACAGTGGCGAGGTTATTAGAAAGAGATGACTTTGAGGAAAGGATTGCATACGGAAAACCTATTTCCCTACATGAATTTTTCTACCCTTTAATGCAAGGTTTCGATTCAGTTGAATTAGAGTGTGATATAGAACTTGGTGGAACTGACCAACACTTTAATATCCTAATGGGAAGGCACTTTCAAGAAAAATTCGGCAAAGAGAAGCAAGTAGCGATGTTAATGCCTCTACTAGAGGGACTAGACGGTGTTGAGAAGATGTCAAAGTCGAAGAAAAACTACATCGGTATTGATGAAAGTCCAAAGGAAATGTACGGGAAAGCAATGTCTATTCCAGATGAGTTAATGAGTAAATACTTCGATTTAATTACAGATTTTACTCTGGAACAAATTCAAACGATGAAAGAACAGTTGGAGTCCGGTTCCCTTCACCCAAGAGATGCAAAAATGTTACTGGGAAAGACAATCGTTAGAATGTACCACGGATTAGAAGCAGCTGAAAAAGCAGAACAAGATTTCATCTCCGTCTTTCAACAAGGGGCACTACCTGATGAAATTCCAGTAGTGGATTGGAATGGAGATAGAGAGATACCTGTTATAGATTTACTAGTTGATCTACAATTACTAAGTTCAAAAAGTGAAGCTCGAAGAATGATTGAGAACAAAGGAGTAAAAATTAATGGGGACAGGGTTCAGGATACTAAATTAACAGTATCTATTACTGAAGGATTAATTATACAAGTTGGTAAACGAAAGTTTGTAAAGATAAATAGATAATCTTACAAAAAGGTGCAACTTGATGTTGTACCTTTATTTTGTAAGCTATAAATTTTATTATTAATCGTTATTAATATACAGTTCATCAAAATAGAATGCTTGATAAACATGTCTAACGGGGGGGGGGACGTTGAACAAGAGTGAACGAATACAATAAGCATTTTAATGCGCAGCACAACGATACTGGTAACTAAATAATAATCGTTAAAGACGATCACTCTTATAGGGTGATCGTTTCGTCGAATTTGACAACTCATGCAACAAAAAAGGGCAAATAAATGCCCTTAATAAGATTAAATCAGCTTATTATTTTTTATATTTTAAGTAATTAAAGTTTGAAGTCGGAACTTGTTTTAATATGTTTCCTTCCTTATCCTTATAAATTTCATACTCTCTGTAGGTTTCAACAATAAATCCGTCAACTTCTTTGTCTTGATCTTCCTCATGCAAGTATTCCAATTCAAGAATGATGGAGTCTAAGTTTTCATCATATGTTTCTGTATCTTGTTGAACAGAGACATTAGTTTCTATAGACCCGCTGATAGAAGGGATTGGTTTAGAACTTAGAGCATTGGCATATACCATGAAAATACAAATCATCATTAGACCAAAAAAAACAAATAATTGCTTCAACATAATCTACCCCTTTAGGAAAGTTACATTTAACAATATGCTTGTACACAAATTTATATAACAAATGAGAGATGTCTTGTTGATATGAGTAGACAAAGGTCTTATCAAGTTTTATCTACTTTCCAGCGAGGGATAAATTATCTGTCATGTTGTCTGTTAACGTAAGGTTTCCTTTAGATAGCTTAACGATCTTATCTGACTTACTTGCAATCGTTTGATCATGGGTTACAACAATTATACATTTTCCTTCGTTATGTGCTAAAGATTGGAGAAGATCGACAATTTCTTGTGCAGTGTTTTCATCCAGATTACCTGTTGGTTCATCTGCAACAATTAAATCTGTATCTGAGCAAAGTGCACGCGCAATGGAAACACGCTGCTGTTGTCCTCCGCTCAGTGTTAATACTTTCTGACGAGCTTGTTCAGATGAGATACCCACCCGTTCGAGCATTTGCAGTGCGAACTCCTTTTTATTTTTATGTTTTGTTCCTTTTATTTCAATACCCGTAATGACATTTTGCAAAGCTGTCATGTAAGGTAACAGGTTATACGACTGAAAGACAATTGAAACATATTTGCTTCGGAATTTAGTTAAGCCAATTTTTTTTATTTCTTTCCCTTCATAGAATATAGAACCTTCCTTCGGCACATCAAGTGCACTTGCTAGTGCTAGAAAGGTTGTCTTACCTGAACCGGAAGGACCTACAATCGTATAAAACATACCTCGTTCAAAGCTTATATTGATTTTTTTTAGAATATCGTGTCTTTTATTTTCATGTTTATACCAATAGCTAACATTGTTTAATTCAAGCAACGTCATTTTGTAATCATCTCCTTTTTGAAAATTAATCTTGTCTGCTCAGAATTGTTTTCGGTTGAAGTCTTATCACCGAGAACGTTGGCAGAAGAGAAGATAAGATTGCAATAAGTATTCCAATTATGGCTAATAATCCTAAGTCATCAGCAGTTACACTCACGTCTAAGTCTTCGATTGTCTCGACTTGTTGAGTTTGTCCTGCTTGCAATCCTGCCATTCCTCCTCCGAACATTCCTCTACCTCTAAATGATGCTGGTGTATTTGTCTGTTCCGCTGTCTGTAATTCTTGATTTAACAACTGATCGCTTACTTGGTTAGCAACGGCGTTACCACTAAATGTTGCAATTCCGAAAGAGATTGCCGCCACAATTAAAATTTCAACAATAAACTGACCCACAAGCTTCCAACGTTGTTCACCGATTGCTAAAAGCACACCCATTTCATATTTTCGTTCACGTATTGACATCATGATGATTAAACCTAAAATAATTGCGCCCGCTATCGAGACAAGATAAACAATGTTATTTGAAAAGTTAGCCACATTATCAATCGGACCAACCATCTGTTGATAAAGTTGATCATTAGCATCTAGTTTGAACGTATCAAAATCAATGCTACTTTCTAGTTGAGCCTGATTTATAAAGCTATCCATTTCTGTAGGATTTTCAATGTAGTAAATAGCACTATCGATCGTTCCTTCGTATTCCGTTCCTTTTAACGTAGCTGCAGTCGTATACGGAACATATATTTTGTTGTATGGAATTAGTGCAGTAAAATTCATTCCTTGATCCGAACCAACTGAGGTTGTAGAATAAATTCCTTTTACTAAAAGTTCTACTGTAATTGAGTCGTCCAAAGGATTGGTAACCGTTATCGTGTCGCCAACTGTTAAATCATTTTCTTCCGCAAGAGTCTGTTCAATAAGAGCCACATTTTTTCCTATATCTTCTAAAGTAATGTGCTCGCCTTCTTCTAAAGTCGATGTTCTGTCCATAAATTCTGTTGTGGAATCTGTATACGTAACACCCTGGATTGAAATATCACCTTGAGCCATTCCTCTAAACCTACCTTGACCCTGTGTCACATTACTGTCGGTACTTTCATCCGTTGATTCCACAGCTTCTTCGGCACTTTCAATCGGTTCAAAAGTTGTAGCCAATGCGGTTGTGGAAGAGTAAAAATTATACCCTTTAATTTGTGGGAAAGATGTTAATTCCTCTGCTGAGTTTACTGGAAGGGGTGTAGATTGAAAACGTACTCGTTCACCTGATGATTGCTGTTGGGATTGCATATTCTCCCGTAGTTTCTCCATGTCTACTTGAAGAGTGACATCCGCTCCAAGCTTTTGTCTGGCAAGCTCCCCAGATTTTTGAGCCGCCGTTTGAATAGAAAGACCAGCTAGTACCAAAACACAAATAACAGAAAACACGAATATCTGTAGTAGGCTTTTTCCTTTTCTCGCTTTTACACTCAACAAAGCTCGTTTAATAAAATTCATCCTAGACCCTCCTGACAGGGAGAACCTCCCTTGTCACTTAATATTTTCTTTATTGGACTGTGAGGAAGGTAGCTCATATTTTGTGCGTCAGATAACCTATCTCATTGTCCCAATGAATATAGACTACTAGAAATTTATGTCTAAATTATTACGTAAATATTTCTTAAGTTTTAACAATTTAGGATGATTTATAAATGAAGATGTAACACTGATTCCTCGATTAGAATTGCAAGTTTGGATGGGAATATCTTAATCTTGTTAAAAGCAGAAAATTTAGCAGAAAATGAGATATAAAAAGACTAAAAAATAATAGGGTCATGCTGCACATTACAACCAAACTATGAAGCAAAATTTAGGGGACAAAGCCATAGCAATCAGAAAGATACGTCATTATGATAAGTTACTATTCTACCCAAAACAAAGAGGTACACGAAGATTTAACATATTCGTGTACCTCTTTTTTGTGATTATTATACTCCAAATCTAGTTATGATCTATTGAGTCATCCTCTTTATACGTTTCGGGTACTAATCAAGTTCTTATGCTTAATTTTATCACTGTCAGTACCTAATGAACTTTCTGTTACAAAAATCCACTTACATTAGTTACATAACGATATCAAAAGTTACTTAATCCATCGAAAGCTCTTAAAAAAAATATAATGACGGTAAATAGAGAGAAGTAGTTGTGCAAAACTGATAGAGGAGTGTTCTACATGGAGCTACGACAATTAGAGTACTTTGTAGAAGTGAGTAAACACAAGAGCTTTACACATGCAGCTGAATGCTTACATGTTTCACAGCCGTCCATTTCAAATTCGCTCCATAAGCTTGAGGATGAATTAGGTGTAAAGCTTTTGGAACGGACAACGAAGAATGTTTCTCTTACATACAAGGGGGAACTATTCTTAAACAGAATTGTTACAATCCTTGCAAACATGAATGAAGCGATATGTGAGGTCAGTGAGTCAGATAATGGGGTTGTAAAAATCGGACTTCCACCCATGATTGGTGCACAGATGTTTCCAAACGTCTTCATTGAGTTCAAGCAAAAATACTCGAATATCCAGTTTGATGTCATTGAAAAGGGTTCTGTCGCCATTAGAAATCTCATTGAAACTGGCGAGTTAGAGATGGGGTTTATCATACTGCCTCAATCATCAGAATGCTTAGATATGATTCCTTTCGTTCAGGATGAATTAGTCATTTGTATGCAAAAAGGTCATCCGTTAAGTTCTAGAAAGGTAATAGATTGTAAGGACTTAGCAGAAGAAAGATTTGTGATGATGACAGCAGAATACGTTCATCACAATATGTTATTAAATCACTGTTTAAAGTCGAATGTTCAACCCAATATTATTTTTACATCTGACAAGGTTGAGACCGTTCGATCAATGGTCGGGAAAGGCTTAGGCATATCTTTATTAATGGATATGTATGTGAAAGATCATCATGACATTGTGGCAGTTCCTTTGAAGAGTCCACTAAAAATAAACATTGGTCTAGCATGGAAAAAGGGAAGACAGTTATCAAGTGAGTGCAAGAAAGTAATTGAATTTTTTAGTCATTATTTCAAAGATGAAAATATTAAAAAGGCACAATAATGAATCACAATCATTTAACCAACAGGTAGTTCAGGTTTTGAGTGTGATTTTAAAAAGAGAAAGTTTGTGAAATGTTTCACTTATAGGTTTTAGCTATAAAACTATAGAAAATCGGTATTTCACGATAATGGAAAACTGTGTGAAGATATTCACATAAGCAGAGGTGCTAAGCACACCTGTCTTTTATCAAGGCTCTTTACGTAAACGTTGTTGCTTTTGGTAAAAAGGAAGTATTTAAACGATTCTGGCGCTGAAATTTATTGCCATGAAGAAATGTTTTACCCGAGTTAGAGTCACAATTCAGAAGATCAACAATCAATACGAAAACAGCCTTCATTAATAAATTAGGGAGTGGAAAAAATGGGAGCGGTACGAAAACTTCAGTATCAAAGTCCACCACAGAATCAAGATCCACAGGAGAAAAAAGCGGTCAAAGAGGTTAATTTTATCTCGTTGCTCATTACTCTAGCAGTCGGAGCAATCATTTGGTTTATTGGCGCACCAGAGGGATTAGATCCAAAAGCATGGCACTTATTCGCAATATTTGTTGCTACGATTGTGGGATTAATTATAAAACCTTTACCAATGGGCGGAGTGGCAGTCCTCTCAATCGCAGCTGTTATCTTAACAGGTACATTAGGGACTCAGGAAGCGTTGAGTGGTTTTCAAAATACAACCATTTGGTTAATCGTAATCGCCTTCTTTATCTCAAGAGGTTTTATCAAAACAGGATTAGGAAATCGTGTTGCTTATATGTTTGTTAAGAAGTTTGGAAAGAAAACATTAGGTCTATCCTATGCACTTTTAGTCAGTGATTTAATTTTATCTCCAGCAATGCCAAGTAATACAGCACGTGGTGGTGGGATTATCTTTCCGATAATTAAATCCCTATCACAAACGTTCGGATCAGACCCTGAAGACGGATCTGAGAGAAAAATTGGTTCTTTCTTAACGAAAACCGCTTTCCAAGGAAACATGATCACATCCGCGATGTTTATGACAGCGATGGCAGCCAATCCTTTAGCAGCAACCATTGCGGGTGAAGCTGGAGTCGCTATTTCATGGGGTGGCTGGGCACTAGCCGCGCTTGTTCCAGGTCTAGTGAGCTTAATTGTGATTCCGTTGTTCATCTACAAAGTTTATCCACCTGAAGTAAAAGAGACTCCTGCAGCGGCACAAATTGCCACGCAGAAGTTAAAAGAAATGGGTCCTTTAAAGAAATCAGAGTGGAGCATGATCTCAGTATTCGTACTAATCTTAGGCTTATGGATTTTCGGTAGCAAAATCAATATTGACGCAACAACGACGGCTTTAATTGGTTTATCTGTACTTTTACTTTTATCCGTGTTGTCTTGGGATGATATTAAAAAAGAACAAGGCGCTTGGGATACATTAGTTTGGTTCGCGGCACTAGTTATGATGGCTTCATTCTTAAACACTTTAGGGATGATTCCTTGGTTCAGTGATTTAATGGGTGGCGCAGTAAGTGGAATGTCTTGGATTATGGCACTTGGAGCTTTAGCGCTGATCTACTTCTATTCTCACTATTTCTTTGCAAGCTCAACAGCACACGTAAGTGCCATGTATGCGGCGTTTTTAGCAGTAGCGATTGCAGCTGGAGCACCACCAATGTTGACGGCATTAATCTTAGGATTCTTTGGAAACTTGTTCGGATGTTTAACACACTATGGTTCCGGTCCAGCACCAGTTTTCTTCGGATCAGGCTATGTGTCTCAAAATAAATGGTGGTCCATCGGATTTGCGATATCCGTCATTCACATTATTATTTGGGCACTGGTTGGAGGTCTTTGGTGGAAAGTTCTTGGATTATGGTAAAACGATTCTTTTAAAAACCTCGAAGTCTATTTGCTTTTAATAGTTGATAGACTTCGAGATTACTTGGAGGGAATAACATGAAATCTAGTTGCTGTCATGCTGATGTGAAAAAAAGTAATTCTATAGAGTATTTCCACGGGGCGGACGATGATTACGAATTGAAAATTCCAGTTTTCAATTGTAGTAAGTGTGGGAAACAGGAAATTCCAACTGTAATAACGGAGACTGTAAAAATTTATAAAGCGAGCTAGTAAAAACGGAGGGTTCATCCATGAGAGAGATTTCAGTAGAGCAAATTATTCAAACAGTGAAGGAACTAAGCATAGATGCAGCATGCAATCTACCAGAAGACGTAGAAAAGTTACTTAAAAAGGCAGTAGAAACAGAAGAATCTCAATTTGGTAAATACAGCTTAGAGAAAATTGTTAAGAATGTAGAGTTATCACGTGCTGAGCATGCCCCTATGTGTCAGGACACAGGAATTTTAGTGGTGTTTGTTGAGGTAGGACAGGACGCTCGGATTGTGGGTGGTAGCTTAACAGACGCCATCAATGAAGGGATTCGCCAAGGATATCAAGAGGGGTATCTCCGTAAATCGGTCGTAGCAGATCCAGTTCTGAATCGGAAGAACACGGGTGATAACACACCAGCCGTTATTTACACAGATCTTGTTCCTGGTGACCAGGTGAAAATTCAAGTTCTTCCTAAGGGTGCTGGTAGTGAAAATATGGGTGCATTAAAAATGCTGAAGCCGTCAGAAGGATTAGAAGGAGTAAAAGATTTCATCATAAAAGCTGTTACACAAGCGGGAGGAAATCCTTGCCCACCAGTCATTGTCGGAGTCGGAATCGGCGGAACGATGGATAAGAGTACGTTACTCGCGAAAAAAGCACTAGCTCGCGAAGCTGGACATCCTCATCCAAATCCAGAATATCAGGCACTTGAAGAAGAGCTGTTAGTCGAAATTAATAAGCTAGGAATCGGACCACAAGGCTTTGGAGGAAAAGTTACAGCATTAGCAGTCCATATTGAGACCTATCCAACCCATATTGCCACCATGCCAGTTGCGGTTTGCTTGAATTGTCATGCGGCAAGACATAAGGAAGCGATTCTATAACCTAAAGTGAAGTTTCAGCGGGGGTATAACCCCTTACTGAATAAGAAGAAGTCCTCAGATAGCAAGGCGCATTTGATTACAGGAGGGACAAACATGTCTACCATAAAAAAAATCACGACCCCTTTAACAGATGAAGTCGTAAGAGATTTAAAAGCAGGTGACCAGGTTTCCATCTCTGGGGTTATCTATACAGCTCGCGATGCAGCACACAAACTTTTAACAGAATCGATAAAAGCAGGTGAAGAACTACCAGTTGATTTTACTAACCAAGTAGTCTATTACGCTGGTCCAACTCCAGCAAAGCCAGGTAAGGTCATTGGTTCATGCGGACCAACCACAAGTGGACGGATGGATGCTTACTCTCCGATGATGATGGAGCAAGGTGGCCTCAAAGGCATGATCGGCAAAGGTCCACGTAGTAAAGAGGTTGTAGAAGCGATGAAAGCCAATAATGTTGTATATTTTGCGGCAATTGGTGGAGCGGCAGCGTTAATCGCAGACTCAGTAAAGGAAGCAGATGTGGTTGCTTTCGATGAACTTGGACCAGAAGCGATTCGCCGTTTAGTAGTGGAAGATTACCCGTGTATCGTCGCAATAGATTCAGAGGGAAACAATTTATATGAGTTAGGGGTTCAACAATATAGAGTTGTAGACTAACGAGAACGAAGATGAGGAGCGATCCCAATGTTAAATTATGATGTAGTCGTAGTGGGAGCTGGTGGGGCAGGAATGATGGCTGCCCTTTCAGCTAGTGAAGGGAAAGATATTCGAGTAGCGGTATTAAGTAAAATATTCCCTACTCGTTCACATACAGGTGCAGCACAGGGTGGAATTAATGCAGCGATGGGCTATCGAGATCAGACGGATTCCACGGAAAAACATTTCAGAGACACAGTAAAGGGTAGTGACTTTTTAGCCGATCAGGATGCGGTTGAATTTTTTACATCGAATATGCCATCGATCATTTCCGAACTAGATTACTATGGAGTTCCATTTTCCAGAGATGAAAATGGTCACGTGGCACAGAGACCATTTGGTGGAGCATCTAGTCCAAGAACGTGCTATTCGGCCGATAAGACAGGCCATGTTATTTTACACGCTTTGTACGAACAATGCTTAAAGAACAAGGTTGAGTTCTTAAATGAATGGTACTTACTATCTGTGGTTGTGGAAGATGGAAAGTTTGAAGGCTTGGTCGCGATGGATATTCGTGACGGAAAAATACATCCGATTCAGGCGAAATCGGTTGTTATGGCAACAGGTGGATTCGGAAGAATTTATTGGAGCAGAACGACCAATGCCATCAATATGACGGGGGATGGAACAGCAGCTTGCTTTGAAGCTGGGATTCCTCTGAAGGACCCTGAATTTATTCAGTTCCACCCAACAGGCTTAGCTCAAACAGGGGTGTTGCTGTCAGAGGCTTGCCGTGGTGAAGGTGGTTACCTAATCAATAAAGATGGAGAGCGTTTTATGGCTCGCTATGCACCAGAAAAAATGGAGCTCGGCCCTCGTGACCTTGTATCTCGCTCGATTGAAACAGAGATTAAAGAAGGTCGTGGATTTGGAGAAGGAATGACTTCATACGTGTTAATGGACCTTCGTCATTTGGGTGAAAAGAAAATTATGGAGCGTCTTCCACAGGTTCGAGAACTTGCAATGGAATTCGAAGGTGTTGACCTGATTAAAGAACCTGTTCCCATTCGTCCTAGTTGCCATTATACAATGGGTGGAATTCATGTTTCAGATTATAAAACATGTAGCACACCGATTGAAGGGATTCATGCTGCTGGTGAGTGCTGCTCTGTATCGATCCATGGAGCAAATCGCTTAGGTGGAAACTCAGTTGCGGATGTTGTGTTATTCGGGAAGTATGCTGGATTAGGGGCGAAAGAGTCAGCGAAAAGACGGTCATTTGGAAGCACAGCAAAGCTTGAACAACAAGCTTCTGAATGGAAAACGAAATTTAAGACCATTCGCGAGAAGACTTCAGGAATCAGCATGTTTGAAATCCGCAACAAATTAGCAGAAACGATGTGGTACAACGTAGGAATTTTCCGAACAGAGTCTGAAATGGAAACAGCTTTAGAAACCATCGATAAGTTACTTGAACAATATAAGGATGCTTATGCGGGAGATCCTTCTGAAATATACAATATGGCGTTTATCAACTATGTGGAGATTGGCAATATCTTAAAGCTTGCTAGAGCCGTAACGATGGGAGCCCTGAATAGACAAGAGAGCAGGGGATCACATTCTAGAGGAGATTATCCAGAGAGAAACGATGAGAAATTTCTCAAGCATACTCTAATCTATAAGGATGGAGACAAGTATCGACTAGAATATGCACCGGTCACGATTACAAAATATCAACCGGAGGAGCGAAAATACTAATGGAAAAGCTAGTAGTTAAAATCAAAAGATTTGATGGGCATGAAACCTATTTTCAAAAATATGAAGTCCCTTACGAGTCAGGAAAAACGATCCTGTGGTTGCTAACGAAAATTCGTGAGGAGCAAGACCCAACCTTAAACTTTACTTCAGCTTGCCGTCATGCCATTTGTGGCAGCTGTGCAGTTCAAATAAATGGAAATGCCTTTCTAGCATGTAATTCTTCATTAGATGAGGTAATCGAAACCTATAAAACGATGAATCTCACATTTGAGCCATTGAAAAACTTTGATGTGATTAAAGACTTGGTGATTCTTTGGGAACCGAAAATGGAAAAAATGGAGAAAGTTAAACCTTGGATCATTCCTAGTGAACTCGGTAGCAAGGAAAAAGGCTTTATCCAAAGTGAAGAAGAATTTCACCAGATTGCTGCACCAACCGACTGTATTCTATGCGGTGTCTGTGCGTCCGAATGTAATCAGCTATCCGTGAACCAAGACGGCTATCTAGAACCGTTTATTTTAAATAAAGCGTATCGCTATGTTGTGGATTCAAGAGATGAGGCGCCTGAGCAACATTTACAACCAGTGCTTGATAATGATTTATGGAAATGCTTGCACTGTATGCAATGTGTATCACAATGTCCGAAATCGATTCCATTAACAGACCAAATTGCTTTCCTTCGTGCTGAAACGATGAAAATGGGTGAAAAGAATAATCAAGGTGCTAAACATGCTTATGCCTTCCACGATGATGTGAAAAACAAAGGACGACTGAATGAAACGATGCTTCCAATTAGAACGGATGGATTGGTTCAAACGGCCATGACGAAAATCCCGTTTGCCTTAAGAATGATTAAGAAGGGGAAAATTAATCCACTTCATATGCCAAAAGAAATTGCAGGCATTGAGGAAGTAAGAAAATTATACGATTACGCCGAGGAGGTTAGGGAATCATGACGTTAAAATATGCTTTTTTTCCAGGGTGTACATTAGAATCCGCGGCAGAAGAGTTGATGATTTCTACTAAGAAGGTAGCAGATGCTCTAGGAATTGAACTAATCGAGCTAAACGGCTGGACATGTTGCGGAGCGAGCCATATACAGGATATTGATGATTTTCTATCTACTTCTATAAATGCTAGAAATATTGCCCTAGCTGAAGAGTTGGGAGTAGATAAGCTCCTTACGGTATGTAATACATGTACATTAATGCTACGAACAGCAAAACTGAAAATGGATAAAAATGAAGTTCTAAGAGAGAAAGTAAATGTGGGGCTGGATCGAGCTGGACTTGAATATCAAGGATCTGTAGAGGTGACACACTTGTTATGGGCTCTTCTTCAGGATTATGGGTTAGATAAGCTAAAGGCGAAAGTAAAGGTACCACTAACAGGACTTAAGGTCGCTAATTTCTATGGATGCCACATCCTTATGCCACCTAAAGTGATGGGATTTGAGAACCATAGAAATCCACAATCGATGGAAATGGTTGCGGAAGCATTGGGTGCTGAGTGTGTGGAATTTGACCAAAGGCTTGCATGCTGTGGATTCCATGCTGTATTCCCTGCTCAAAAAGAAGTGATGGATATGACAGGAATCAACTGTTTATCTCCTAAGGATGCGGGTGCAGATTGTATCGTTACGCCTTGCCCACTATGCCAAATGCAATTAGATGCTTACCAGCCTGATGCGCAAAAAGGGTTTGACCGTGATATCACGATGCCGATTATTCACCTCCCACAGTTAATCGGATTAGCATTAGGGATTAGTCCAGAGGAATTAGCAATTAATCGCCATGTGGTCGATGCAATTCCTGCACTACAAAAGAAGTTAGTAACAGTTTAACTTCTCTCAAAAGGAGATATAAGAGATGAACTATATCTACCAAAAAAGAGCAAAATTAGTGGGAAACGTGGAAAGAGGCATTCTTTGGTTACTGAATATGCATGATGATTGGATTCATGACCAATATGGAGAGAGTTATATCTATCACGGAGTCGTGTACTCTAACTCCAAGGCTTTCCACGAACTTTCCACAACGGTGACAGGCTATTTTCAAGATGATGATACAGGGCAGTGGATTAAAGTCGTCCATGGCAAGGCAACATTTAACCCCCATGACATGGGGCAAGCATGGAAGGAACAATTAGAAAGTTTTATCTCGATTTCATTTAAAACTGGCACTTATAAGACATATAAAAATTTGGCAGTTCACCCATTAAATAAACTTTGAACGATTCTTCGTATTTGTAACAAAAACTTCATGGAATTGTGCGTGGTCTTCAATATTGAAGGCCTTTTTCTATTGAATTTCTATGGTAAGATAATCGCGAAGTCAGGACATTTAGAGGTGCCTCCATGAAATGGAAAAAAATTAAATTATCGTACATGGTCATTATTCTTGTATGTATAGTAGTCAGCTTTTCAATCTTGATTACAGGCTTTTTTGTTAATAAAACGATCACCGAACGAATTATCAATAGCCAAGAAGAAAAGGCTTTTAATGTATCTAGAATGATTTCTCAGACCCCCGTTGTAATAGATGGTCTAAGTGGGGTTGAAAATACTGGAGCCATTCAAAAATTTACTCATAATATTCAAAAGTCCACGAATGTGGAGTTTATTGTGGTTATGGATATGAAGGGGTTAAGAAAATCCCATCCTGATCCCGAAAACATCGGGAAAAAGTTTGTGGGAGGAGATGAAAAGGAAGCTCTTCAAGGAAAAGAGTATTCATCTATTTCAGAAGGAACATTAGGGATGTCTTTAAGAACCTTCACCCCTATCTATGAACAAAATGGGAAGCAAATTGGAGCCGTTGCGGTTGGGATTTCTTTAGAGCGAATTGACCTTGTTCTTGGAATGCTTAGAAAGGATATGAGTGTAGGTATTCTACTAGGACTAGCTTTTGGAGTGATAGGGGCCGTTGTTCTATCTTATTATGTGAAGCGAATCTTGCTAGGTTTAGAGCCTCAGGAAATCGCGATGATTTTTAAAGAAAGACAGGCACTCATTGAGTCGGTTCATGAAGGAGTAATTGCTGTTGACCAAGACGGTACGATCACGATGGCGAATAGATCTGCCCTAAATTTAATGAGTACATTTGGAAACGTTGATAATCCTGTTGGTAAAAAAGTGGATTCCTATTTTATGAGTACTAGTGTGTACCAAGCTTTAAAGTCGGGGAAACCGAGTCTTGACCAAGAAGAAGAAATTAATGGAATTGGGTTGGTTGTTAATACGGTTCCGATTATTGTGGACGGGAACATTGAAGGCGCTGTGAATACGTTTAGAGATAAAAGTAAGGTTCAGCAATTAGCCGAGCAATTAACGGGAGTTCGGTTATATGCGGATGCTCTTCGATCTCAATCCCATGAATATATGAACCAGCTTCATTGTATTTTAGGGTTAATCCATTTACAGGAGTATAAGGAGCTTGAGAAATTTATACAAAAAGCGGTTGAAAGTACTCAGAAAGATATTAGCAATATCACGGGAAAAATTAAAGACCCTGCTTTAGTAGGGTTCCTCCTTGGAAAATTAAGCTATGCTCGAGAAGAGGGGATAGACCTCAAGCTATCAATTAAAAGCTTTCTTCCAAATTACTCTGATAGGGATTTAACCCATGATTTAATCACGATACTAGGTAATCTTATAAATAATTCCATCGATGCCGCACAAACAAGTGCAAATAAAGAGGTCTCTCTAAGCTTAGCCTATGAGGATAATAGATTAGTGATTAAGATTCAAGATTATGGAAAAGGAATCCCAGAGGGAAATCAGGTCATTTTATTTGAGAAAGGATTTTCGACGAAGGGTGAAGATCGAGGATATGGCCTGTTCCTAGTAAAGCAAACGGTTGAGAAATTAAATGGGAGTATACAGCTCTCTAGTGAGTTGAATAAAGGTACTACATTTAGAGTATCCATCCCTTACAAAGTTGTGGGTGAAAGTGATGATTAGAGTATTCATTGTTGAAGATGACCCAATGGTAGCAGAGCTCAATAGGCGTTATCTTGAAAGTATAGAAGGATTTAAAGCAGTAGGGACCAGACCATCTGTTGATGCCGCAAAACAATTTCTAAAGGAAAACGAAGTGGATTTAATTCTATTAGATGTATACATGCCTGGTGAACAAGGTCTTGCACTACTCCCTTATATTCGCCAATTGGAAAAAAAAATAGATGTCATTTTGATTACCGCTGCTTCTGATATCGAGACGATACAGGGTGCGTTAAGGTTTGGTGCCATTGATTACTTAATTAAACCATTTTCCTTTGACCGATTAAAGGAAGCGCTCGTATCCTATCAAGAAAAGACCCAATATGTAGAATATCATCCGGTCCTTAGCCAGCAGGAATTGGATGAGAAAATCTTAAAGAAAGAAAAAGCTCATGTGTCTCAACAAATCCCGAAAGGCTTAACCAAACATACGCTTAAGATTATTTGGGATGAGCTAAGAAGATTAGGAGACAGAGAATTTTCTACTGAAGATATTGCGAAGCTTACGGGTATTTCTAGAGTGTCGATAAGGAAGTATTTGAATTTCTTAGAGGAGATTGAAGTGTTAGAAACAAGGGTGTGCTATGGTACGATTGGACGTCCGATTAATCAGTATGTATATAATGAGGAGAAGGGGAAGCAAATCGGTTATTACCTCTAAGGGACAAGGGGGACAGGTCCCTTGTCCCAGCTCAAATTGTGGGACAGTGGACCTGTCCCTCTGTCCCTATGTTATCTATGCTTATCCTGTATCGCTTTAAGTCGATCAATAATAAGTTTTGATAAGGACGCCATAATGATTAGACTGATAAAAGAATAATGAGAATTCCATGTTTTTGTTGTGTAAATTTCTAGGTATTTCAGAATGGGCAGGGCAATGTAAGCCGAGAACAGACTGAATGAGACTAAGGCAATTATAAAGGATTTCCATCGCATAAAGGTTTGATAAAGCAAAGAAAGGCTGATGGGAAAAATAAATAGATTTGCTGGTAGCATCGTTGGAATGATCGGTTCAAGCTGAATCCTGTAGTCGTACCAGTCTAATGCGGTTCCAACGTCATCTAGATTCTTGTTCATGACATAAATAACTCCCAAATAAGCAACCGTTTGAAGAATGGATTCTCTTTTTATTAAAACAATCAATACTAGAATAGATGCGAGACAAATCATGACTAGCAGTCCCCATTTCCATGAAAAGACGACATGTTTTGTCCAAAGCTCCATTCTTAGATCCGTGACCTGATTCGATAATTTATCTATTTTCTTTCCTAGTTCCTCCATACGCACCTCCTACTATGATAACTTTCCTCATATATGGGCGTTGTATGTATGTCTTGATGGAGCTTTATGCAGCGGACTTGTCCACTAGTCTCTCAGTTAGATTTCTTTTGGTTTTAAAGTATGATTACTTCCTTTATGTTAAAGTAAAATATAGACTTTAAAGTTTCATCAATTCCTCTTGTTCAGACTAGGCAGGTGAAATGCAATTGAAAAAGTTAATACTCCCTGCAATTTATATAGGTGAATGGGTATTATTCATGTATGTTCTTCTCTTTGTCACGGTGTTCAATATGACCTTCTACGCTAATATGGTTCTAATTGATATGCCATGGGAAGAGCCGATAAAATTGCCTTTTATCAATGCATTGCTATTCGTATTTACAGTAGGTCTTGTATGCTTTTTATATATCAAGTATTTAGTAGGGAATAGGCTGTACATAAAGATTAAATCAGTTGTTTGGGGATTCCTGTTCGGATTAAACCTTTTAAGCTGTCTTCTTTGGTTTAGTATAAGTGGGAGTTTTGCTTTATCTAATCAGGAAAGGTTTCTACTTATCGTAGCTATGTTGGTGAGTGCGGTGTTAACCATTCAGATTGCAATGAAGCTTCGCAGTAAACAGAGATAGGGAGGGGAACATCATGAAAATATATATGTTTTTACTAGGATTCATTCTTTTACTATTAAGTGCTTGTAGCAGCGAGGAAAAACAACTAGAGCCAATTGCATACGAATTTAAGGAGCCTACAACGTTTCCTTTTGAAGTGAATGAAGCTTTTTCCGAAATTGATCTAGAGGTTCCAGACCATCTGCATCAGTTTATCTATTATTATCGTAATACAGAAACGTCTCAGGAACTAAAGTACATATTGAGTAAGGTATTAGATGAAGAGCAGCCAAGTGAGCTTGAGGATATTGTGAAAGACATGAGCGAATACAAACTAGACAACGGCATAACGGTTTATTATGGAGAGAATGATACTGCTCAAGAGTTATGGTGGGAACAGGATGGATTTATGGCAAGGTTTATTTATTTTATAAAAGGAAATACAGATCAACTAGGTGAGTATAAGCTAGAGGTAGAAGAGTTCTTGAAATTAGCGAATCAGGTCCAGTAAAGGAACTTAGATACGGGACAAGGGGACAGGCGGGACAAGGGGACAGGTACCGCGTCCCAGAATAAATAGGGGACAGAGGGCATGTCTCCTAGGCTAAAAATAGAGATGAGGTCGTACCTTGTTAGAATTTCTTTCGGTATATATGAGTTCATTTAAAGAGAATCGAAATATTAATGTTTATCTTCCCCATAATTACTACGAAGCTAATAAAAGATATCCGGTGTTATATATGCACGATGGTCAAAACGTCTTTCGAGATACCGGAGCAATAGGCGGGGTATCCTTATCCCTTGAAAATTACTTAAACGAGAATTCTCTAGAAGTGATTGTTGTTGCGATCAATCAAAATAGCGAAGAACGTTTAAACGAATACTGTCCTTGGGTGAATGGAGCATACAGCAAGAAGGTATTAGGATATCAGTGCCCTTCAGGAGGGAAGGGAGAAGTGTATGTTGACTTTATTGTTCATGAACTAAAACCTCTTATTGATAAAAAATACCGTACGTTAATTGATCATACTTCCATTGGTGGTATTTCTTTAGGTGGCCTCATTTCCGTATATGCTGTTTGTCGTTATCCACATATCTTTAAAAAAATAATAGCGATATCTTCTGCTTTTTATCGTAATCAAGAAGAAATCGAAAAGTTGATAAAAAGTTCAGATTGGTCACAAGTGGAAAGTGTTTACTTAGACTGGGGAGATAAAGAAGGAAAAGGAGAAAGGATCCATCAACTATTCTCAAATTCAAACCAATCTGTCTGTGATATCTTAAAAGAAAAGACACCAAATTTAACATATAAAATTATTAAAAATGGTGAACACAGTTATAAGCACTTTAAAGAAAGAGTGCCTGAAATATTTTCGTTTTTGCAAAAAACATAATCACGAATGAAATACAACATGCTAGGTGAATACAAACTGAACTTTTTAGTTTAGCCAATAAAGTTCAGTATGGTAGCAGCGCTCGGGATTCCGGGCGTTTTCTCTTTTAACCTAGAAAGTGCTATAATACGGGAAAATGGCAAAGGACGGAATGGATTTGGAGACGATAAAAATAACCGGACCTTACAACTTTGATGGAGTGCTCGATCGGATTTCACGTGATCCGTTAAATGTGCTCAATCTGGAGGAGCGATCTATTAAAATCCCTATCATGATAGAAGGTACACCGATAGTTGCGAAGGTGACAGCCATCGGTACAACAAATGAACCAGCGTTTACGGTTAGCGGTATAGATGGGGACCATAAGGAACAAGCTTTAAACAGAGTCACTCATTTGCTACAGTGGGACACGCCATTAACGGAAGTGAACAACTTTTTTAACAATACGGATTTAAAAGAGATCTTTGAACAGCATAAAGGGACACCTCTCATCCTAGATTTTAGTCCGTACCGAGCATTGCTTAAGGCCATTGTCCATCAGCAACTGAATTTATCGTTTGCCTATACGCTTACAAAAAGATTTGTGACCACTTACGGATTTGAAGTAGATGGGGTTTATTTTTATCCTTCGCCAGAAAAGGTAGCAAGTCTTCAAGTGGAAGAGCTTCGTGAATTGCAGTTTAGCAATCGTAAAGCAGAGTATATGATAGGCATTGCAAAGGCGATCGTGGAAGGAACGCTCGATTTAGATTCATTACATAACAAGTCAGATGATGATATTATGGAAGAGCTGATTAAACTAAAGGGAGTGGGACCGTGGACGATTCAGTGTTTACTCATGTTCGGACTTGGTCGCCCGAACCTGTTTCCGTTTGCCGATATCGGCCTTCAAAATGCATTGAAGAAGCTGTATAACATGGATCGGAAGCCAACGAAGGAAGAAATGGAAGAGTATATTAAGGACTGGGAGCCTTATTTAAGCTACGCTTCTCTGTATTTGTGGAGAAGTATCGAATAGATGGAGTGAGACAAATGAAACAACAACAACAACAAACCGTGCAATTACAAGAAAAACAAACCTTCCCATTAACAATCAAACGCCTAGGGATCAATGGAGAAGGGGTCGGCTATTTTAAAAAGAAAGCCGTCTTCGTACCAGGTGCACTACCAGGGGAGGAAGTCGTCGCAGAAGTAACAAAGGTTCAGCCGAAATTTGCCGAAGCAAGAATTAAAAAAATCCGAAAAAAATCCGAGTACCGCGTACAACCACCTTGTCCAATTTATGAAGAATGTGGAGGCTGCCAATTACAGCATTTACGCTATGATCAGCAGCTAAAAGAAAAACGCGACATAGTCATTCAGTCACTTGAAAGACATACAAAAATTAAAGTAGAGTACCTAGATATTCGCGAAACGATCGGGATGGAAGACCCATGGAACTATCGGAACAAAAGTCAGTTCCAGGTCGGACAAAAGGATGGACAAGTTCTAGCAGGACTTTACGGCATCAACTCTCACAAACTCATCAACATCGAGCAATGTAAAGTACAGCACCCATTAACAAACAAAGCAACCTTAACCGTTAAAAAAATCCTACAGGATTTAAACATTCCTATATATAATGAAAAAACTCGTAAAGGAATCGTAAGAACGATTGTCGCAAGAGCGGGAGTACAATCAGGTGAGCTACAAGTGGTGTTAATCACAACGACAAAAGAACTGCCGAAAAAGGATATTATCGTTGAACGGATTCAAGAGAGTCTACCAGAAGTAAAGTCAATCGTTCAAAACATTAATGGGCAAAAAACATCGCTCATCTTCGGAAACGAAACAATGGTACTAGAAGGTAATGACTTTATCCAAGAAACACTAGGAAACCTGCAATTTGAGCTATCAGCAAGAACGTTCTTTCAGCTAAACCCAGTTCAAACCGTTCGCCTATATAATGAAGTAAAAGAGGCAGCAGGACTAACTGGGACGGAAAAAGTAGTCGATGCTTACTGTGGAGTAGGAACCATTGGACTTTGGGTAGCAGACAAAGCAGGAGAAATTCGTGGAATGGACATCATCCCAGAATCCATCGACGACGCTAAGAAAAACGCGAGCCGCCACGGCATCAAACACGCCAAGTATGAAGTTGGAAGAGCAGAGCAAATTCTACCTAAGTGGGCGAAAGAAGGATGGAAGCCTGATGTGATGATTGTGGATCCGCCGAGAACGGGGTTAGATCAGCAGTTGTTGAATACGATATTGAAAGTGAAGCCGAAGAAGATTGTGTATGTGTCGTGTAACCCATCTACATTGGCGAAGGATATAGCGGTGTTGGCTGGGAAGTATAAGGTGGAGTATATGCAGCCGGTGGATATGTTTCCGCAGACTAGTCATGTGGAGTGTGTGACGAAATTGTTTTTAAAATAAGGTTTAGGGGGCTCTCAGTAAATGAGGGCCTTTTGGGGTTGTGTTAAATCAGTTAGAAAAGCAATTACAGAGTATTAGCCTAATTTCAGGAACGCGACCTTGATAAGCTCTTGTTGATAAATGGTGATGCGTGGTGTGATTTAGTAGGAATTGCACTAATCCACATCAAATAGCCCCCTGATGCGGATTTATAAAGTTAGCTTAATAGATCAGGTTTGAAGGGATGTTTTTACCAAGTGAGATACATACGAAATAAATGGTAATATTAAATAGGAGTTATTATTAGAATTATAGAGTTAAATGTAATAATAATGAAGTTCTTGATCAAATTACACCGACTTTCTGTTGAAAGAATAGATGTAAAAATGAAAAGAAAGTATGTCGACAAATATAAGGCGAAAAATGGTTTTACATGTTTAAGCGAACAGAGTACGTCTGAATTGATTACTCATGTAGCAGATCTTGTATCTATGAAAGATACCGATGACAAAGCTGTTGAATTTGATAATTTAATATATGGATTAATGCTGGCACAGCTAGAAGGTAAAAAAACTTCACTAGATTTAAAAATGCAACCATTTCAAAGGCATCTGCATTATTAAAGAAAACCACTATTCCTCAAGTAAAAGCAAAAGTACCGGTACTAAAGCAAATTACAGAAGATGAATTTTGGTATAAGACAGATATCTTAAATTTTGAAACCATCCGTCAAGAACTGAGAGATTTAATGAAGTTTGCAGTATCTGATGCTCCTAAAACTATTTATACAAACCTTGCTGATATTGAACAGGAACGTGTAATCGGCAAAGAATGTGAATAAAGTTATGATTTTGAGGACTACAAATTAAAAGTCAACAAGTATATTGAAGAAAATAAAAATAATACTGCCATTCATAAACTACAATACAATATCCCTCTTACAGAGGAAGATTATAAGACGTTAGAGAATTTTTACGGGTGAACTTGGTACAAAAGAAGATTACGAGAAGAACTTCAAAGATACACCTTTTGGCTTACTTGTTAGAAGGGTGGCAAAAATGGAACGGGAGGCTGCACTAAAAGCATTCTCATCATTTATCAATGAGCAAAGCCTAAATGCCAATCAAATTGTATTCGTCAATAAAGTCATTGATTACATTGAACAAAATGGATACGTTGAAAACGCAGCAGAACTCATGAAACCACCATTCGATAAACCACAAAGCTTTATCAAGTTATTTGATGCTGATAAACAAAAGAAGTTATTTGGCATAATTAATGATTTGAAGAATAATGCAACGAAAACTATAAGTTAAATTAGAAGAGTCCTAGATCTAAAGCAGTGCTTTCTAGGACTTTATTTTTTAATTATTATTTATTATATAGAGCACAATTAATAAAATATGACGAGTAGGCAAGAGCTAAATATGAGGGGTACAATGTTTTGGAAGAAAGGAAAGCTCGTTGAAAGCTTTGAAACAGCTAATAAAAAGATATAGAGAGTGATTTTGAAATTGAGTACTATTACCCTAATGCAACAAACTCCAATTTTTAAAAGTTCATATCTTACCTATCATACAAAGTGTGATAGTAGCTTTTGTAGCATATATAATTAGAGTTATATGGAAAAAATATAAAAGGAAAATAAGTACTACTTAATACAATACGGATTTGCGAACAGTAGGAGAATAATATCCTAAGCTATCAAACAAAATTATTATAATAATCATCAGATGATTAAAACCGCTCATATTATTAATTATGAGCGGTAAAAAATAAAAAATAAAAAGTTACTGTATACAACAGATAATGGTATCTTTAAAAAATTAATTCCAAATTATTTCATTTAGTGAATCAATATATCTGTTCCCTACATCTGGTTCTATCATCTTAATGAAGTTTGCCATTCCGTAAAGATATTCTTTAAAATAAGATTTATTTTCCAATCCAGTATATTTTAAGTGGCTGAAAACACCATGTTTTTGACAATAATAAATGTGTTGTTCAAGTTTCTTTTTATATTTTCTTTTAACTTTAACAGCATTATTAACAGTTAAGCCAGTTACTTCTTGCATACTATTACGGTTCTGTATTCTCACTTTTTTTTCATTAATAGTAAATCCCTCATTATTTATTATAGACCTAATGGGATTAATGATATTTTCGATATTAGTATCCCCTGAAAAAGTAATATCATCTGCATACCTTGTATAGTTAGCATTGTGAGTCTTAGCAAGGTTTTCCAAGAATTGATCCATTCTCTTACAAATAATGTTTGCTATATAAGGACTTGCAGGGGAACCTTGGGGAAGAGTTTCTTTATATGTAAGCAATTTTGTTAGAGTGAAAGAAATTTCCTTAGTATATCCTTTGTTATAGAATATATAAAAAACTTGTTTAAAGGTAACACTAGGAAAGAAATCTTTTATATCTAGATTAAATACAACATCTTTTGCTACATGTGGTAAAGCATTGTCGAGAATACTTTTTCCTTTAACAAACCCTGTTGCGTTTTCACTTACTTGATAATTGTATAGGATATTTTCTAATATCCATTTCTGTATACTTTTCAAGTTAAAACTAGGAGCTAATACTAACCTAAATTCTCCGTTTTTCTTTGGTATTTTATACTCTTGATAAAAATGATCAGTATTTATAACGTAATAATTTAAACTAGAAAAATTAATGCCCATTAAAAGAGATAAGTGCTTTTTATCAAATATAACAGGTAACCCGTTGCTAATTAAGAAATTTGCATAATTTAAACATAATTCCTGATATTCTACATCATAATCAGATTTTGCAAGCTCTTCTTTTAAATTAATAATGTATGTCATATTGTACCTCTATAAAGTTTTCAGTAGTCCCTACCTTCTTTTAGCTTTTATTCTTTATTGATCCGGTAAGAATGAAAATTTAGCCTTTGGTTTAAATTGCACTTTATTTAAGCCAAGGGCTATTGCAAATGAAATTTGCAATGATAATAAGTAGCGCTTTCCTACTTATTATCAAATCTATTAAGTGACATTATAAGCGATAGAGACTCTCTATCAATCTAGAGACTACTGAATAACGAATTTATTATAATTTATTTGACTTTCGCAGTAAAGTTTTTAGGAATGTAGATTTCATCAAATTCCAATGGAGGGTTTACAAATATACTCTCTTCTTGAATATCATCAAAAATATCAATATTATCAAGTTGATTTTGTTTTAATAACTCCTTTCCTTTTGAAGATATCTTGTAATATCCATCTAAGTATATATATTCCTCACTAAACAACTGATCAATAAAATTTTCAATTTGTTGATAATTCAACCCAAATAATTCACATATTTCTATGTAAGAATAGCTAGCTTGAACCGTATTAAAATATGATAATAATAAGAGCAATTTATAAGAGTTCAATTTACTACCCTCTCCTTTTTGCTATCTGTCTATTTTGTTTTGGTCTCTTCTTTTTGGTGTATCTTCTAAAAAGTGTATTCCAGTTTTGGATTTTACCATTGAAATCTGGGTGATACCAAAATGAACTTATTGTATTATTAGGAATATTATGAGAAAAACCAACTAAAAGCTGACTATCGTTATACCCTAAAATATTTCCGTCTTTACCCCATATTTCCTTTTCAAAATCTTTTAATATATTTAGATGGTCGTCATTTAATCGAGGATGATTTATAAAGACCTTTTCATATTCATGTTCAAATCTGAGTTCCACTGTTAGATTATTATTTTCAAAGAATCCATTTAGTGCGTCTTTAGCTGTATTTGTTATTGATATCAAATTTAAGATAATATTTTTCCCCAAAAATGAATCAGTATTTTCTTTAAAGTAATTAATTATAGTATTACCAGTTCCTGATATATCATCAAACAATATTACATCAGTAATATCTTCTTTTATATATTTAACATCATTAATAATAGTATCTCGGTACAATTCTAAGTCATGCTCCTTATCTAGTTCCTTCAAAAGATGAATTAGATCAGATGAGCTGTTAGCTCTACCGTCTTTTGTTATTAAGGGGATTATATTTGTTGTATCGATGTTAACAATTTTTAAAGATTCTATTAATTGTTTATGTAGTATCTGCTTTATTTCAATTTTTGAATAAAACCTAAAATCGGAAAGCAAATCAATTAATATAAGTTTTATTTCAGAATCATCTGTGTTTTTTAACCAATCAGAAACTTTAGTATAAAGATTTTTAGTATAAATTTCTTCTTCCCCATATTTTTCTATGAAGGAGTTAATTATTTTGTCTAAATTAGGTGATTTCTCCATGTATAGCCCTCATTTTGATTATTTTATATGATTCTATTTATATGATAGTTCCAAAAAATCACAATCATTATTATAAAACATTTGATTTAACAAAAAAAAGATATATATAGATTGGTGTAAAATTATAAAGAAATATATGGGGAATTTTATAACTTACTACATAGTATTGAGGCTTTAATAATTTCGATAGACTGTGCAGTACGTACATTTTTGGTGTTTTAACCGTCCCTTTTGTTTTCAGAGGATTTTAACCTGTAATGTCTAATAATGTGTGGACTAGATCGTTTAAAGAACTAAAAGGCAACATGCTTATTTATAGTCTTATTATGGATAAGGAGAAGTAGTTCAAGTCTATCTTAGTTCTTTTATCTAAATAAATACGTGCCTAATCTTGCAAGTCATGGGGGATGATCTTTAAAAAGAAGCTATATTTTTAGAATTTTATTTAAAATTTTGTTGAAAGGTGTGATAAGAATTGAAAAAGTTTGCAATTTTTTTATGCTTATTATTACCTCCGTTAATTATGTCACTTCTAATTAAATTGCATCTGTTTAGCTACGCATTGGGAAAGGTAGATTCTTGGATTGGATTTTGGGGAAGTTATTTAGGAGCACTAATTGGTGCAGGTACTGTTTATGTGGTAACAAGTAAACAAATAAAAGAGCAACGTAAAATTCAATTAGAATCCATTAGGGAAGAACATGATAACGCATTAAGAAGGGAAATGAAACAATACCATTTCCGAAATCAAATAGATAAAATAGAAGAATTTTATGAAATAATTGAGGAATTTTTGGATACTCTTACTAAATGCTCGAATGATTTTACAAAATATGTTACCTATACACATGTTTTGTATGGTGGGCAAGATACTTATACAAATGAAGAAGAGGCCAAATTTAAAGCAGAAATAAAAGAAATTAAAGCTGAATATTATAATTGGATTCACCTATTGAATAGATTGAATTTTAAGATCAGTAGACTATCTTTATATATAGAAGATACTTCTTATTATGCTAAATGTATAAGTATTCAACTTGATGAATTTATTAATGAGTTAAAAGCAGGATATAAGGATAAATATAGTTTTAATAAATTCTTAGTCAACGCTAATCAATCTTCGCTAAATCATCATCTCAAAGAGTTCTTAAAGCTAACAAGTCAATTATTAATTAATGTTTTGGAACCGAAATTAGAACAAAAAATTAAAGAAATGAGGATAGACAAAGTTTAAGCTTAGAAAAAACATTTTATACATGTACCTTACTTACCTCATAGATAGGTGCCTGTCACAACTCATAGATAGGTGCCTGCCACAACTCGAATTTTGTCGGATTTTCCGGCATGAGTCGAGGAGTCGCATGCACTTTTTTTGTTGAAGAAAAAAATATCAAAAGGGATGTAATTGTCTGTACTTAGATAAAAAGTTTTTATTGCAAATTTATTTTGGTTGGGTAACTGAAGGGGTAGAAGGTAAAGGAGTAACAGAACATAATAATACTAAGAAATCAAATGAATATTTTTATAGCTTATTTAAAACTGAGAAAGCAAGGTTACTTGAATCATTATATTTATAAAAAGAGCTCATATAAGGATGAAGTTGAGGATTATCATTACCGATACAAAAATGGGGTTCGAACAGATTGTATTGGATATGTTAGCAAAAGAGGCTCGTATAAATTTGCAACAATTACTGCAGCAAGAAAAGTATGCTTCGTTCTTCATTTAGGAAAAAAACTTCATACAGAAACATCGAAAAAAATACAGAAGGAGATAGATGAATTACTTGGTAAGGAGTATGAAAAAACTGATTCAATTAGACTGACTCCTGGTGAAGTGTATATAAGACTAGAGTGGGTTAATAACATAGAGCAGAAAATTAGGTTTATAGATAAAGCATATGAATTAAGGTTACAGAAGTAGATTTATAAATATAATTAACTCGAAGGGAGTTCACTATGCTAGCCAAAATCAAAAAGGTTAAATTAAACACAAAAGGTAAAAACCCAATATATAAAGTTATTCTGGAATGCCCTGAAGGTAAGGAGCTTTATATCCATTTTGATTTTTCACTTAGTACGAATTCATATTGGCCTTTAGAAGTTAGCTATGATGGGGAGCATAAGGATGCAAAACTCGCCTGGTATACAAGAGATGTTGAACATACGACTGTAGAAGCATTTTTAAAGGTCATTGCGGAAAAGATTAACAATAAATATGGATTGAAATTTGAGACATGATACCTTAGGTGCATTATGTGGCAGAGAGATTCTTCGGTTAAATTTAAATTTGAAATGGGTTTAGTTGATGTAAAGGTGCTATCCATTTGAGAGTGCTCTTTTTTTATCTATCCTTGAAAGACACCAAAATTAGTTAAATAATTAATAATAACTACTATAACAAGGACTGAATTAGATGATCGTATACGAAGCAACAAAAGCAGAGTTTCTAGAAGATGTCTTCCACGATGAGCTAGTAAATAATATATGTAATAACTACAATGCGAAGATTGGCAAGATTAATAAGAGTGAAGTTCGGTCTTGGGATAATTCTATGCAGTATATGTATAGGGTTTTAAGTGATAGTGAGATTCCTAGTGATGCTGGTGTTGCTATTGAGTTTAAGATTCCACATACGTCAAGGCGGGTGGATTTCCTTATTTCAGGTAGGGATGCTGAGAACAACTCTATTGTTATTGTTGAGTTGAAACAATGGGAATCGGTTGAAGCTGTCAAAGGTAAGGAAGCGATAGTTAAAACAGCTATGAATAGAGGGTTAGTAGAGACGACGCATCCTTCTTATCAGGCATGGTCATATGCCTCTTTGATTAAGGATTATAATGAGAATGCTCAGAATGAAGATATGAGACTATATCCATGTGCGTATTTACATAATTATTTGAATCAAGGTCAAGGGGATCCGTTAACTGATTCTATCTATGACTATTATATTGATAAGGCCCCTGTTTTTATTAAGGGAGATGCTCAAAGGTTACGCAATTTCATTAAACGCTACATTCAGTTTGGTGATAATAAAGAAAATCTTTACAAGATAGAGAACGGAAGAATTAGACCGTCAAAGTCACTGCAGGACTCTTTGAATCTTATGCTAAAAGGTAACGACGAGTTTGTTATGATCGATGGTCAAAAAGTAGTGTACGAGGAAGCAGTTCACTTGGCTAAGGAAGCCCTTCGTACAAATACGAAGCAAGTATTGGTCGTTAGAGGTGGACCAGGTACAGGAAAGTCAGTCTTGGCTATCAATCTTCTAGTTCATTTAACAAACCAAAGTATGGTATGTCAGTATGTTACTAAAAATGCTGCCCCACGAAACATATATGCTACTAAGTTAAAGAGAGATTTTAGGAAAGGTCACATTGATAATTTGTTTAAAGGCTCGGGAAGTTATATTAATGCTCCCAAAGATGAGTTTGATGTGCTAATTGTTGATGAAGCACATAGGCTGAACTTGAAGTCTGGTATGTTTCAAAACTTAGGTGAAAATCAGACCAAGGAGATTATAGAAGCTTCAAAGTTATCTATCTTTTTTATCGATGAAAGGCAACGCGTAACACTAAAGGACGCTGGGAGCTTAAGTGAAATAGATCGATTTGCAAAAGAAAATAATGCAAACCTAACTATTATGAATTTAGAGTCACAATTTCGTTGCAATGGATCAGATGGTTACTTGGCATGGCTTGATGATGTCCTACAAATTCGAGAAACGGCCAACTCCGATTATATTGGTAGCCAGTATGATTTTCGTGTCTTTAATAATCCAAACGATTTGAGAAAAGAGATTGAAAGTAAAAATAAAAACAACAAAGCTCGTATCGTAGCAGGTTATTGCTGGAACTGGGATAAGGATGGGAAGAACAACCCTAATTATTATGATATTGTACTTGAGCAATACGATTTTAAAATAAGCTGGAATCTAGGGAATTCAGAAACTTGGGCTATTGATGCAGATTCTGTAAAAGAAGCTGGTTGTATTCATACATCTCAGGGGCTAGAGTTCGAGTATGTTGGAGTAATTATAGGAAATGACATGCGGTTTGAGGATGGTCAAATTATTACCGATTATACAGAAAGAGCAAAGACGGATTCTTCATTAAAGGGGCTAAAGAAATTATTAAAAGAGGACAGCGCAAAAGCTTTGAAACTAGCTGATGAGATTATTCGAAACACATATAGGACTCTGATGACACGTGGTCAGAAGGGATGTTATGTGTATTGTACAGATCCAGAACTAGCTAAGTATCTTAAAAATCGTTATGAGCAAAGCAATACTGTGTATGAGCAGAATGAGTTTTTTAGGTCTGAATTTAGGGTTGCTGAGGAAAAGGAAGATTATAAGTAATGATTGTTTAGGGAGAAGAGATTCTCACTACATCTCGAATCAAATTATTATATGTAAACTTTAGGGCCTTCAACAGTGAGGGTCCTTTGTTTTATTTGGGTATAATGTCCGTACCATAAATGTGACTCCTATAGATTAAACATAGCACCAAAAATAATTATAGGTTAGTGCAAAAGAGCCTAAGTCTTATCTCACCTTTCCATTACTAATATTTACATAAGAAGAAAGTCACGCTTTGTCTTTTATTGTAAAAAATTAGGGGTTATAATGATGGGTATAACTTGTATATAAATTCACATAAGGTTTATAGAGAAATATTTAGAATAGGTGATTAGATGAAGCAAAAATTGGTTCATTTGAAGGACCGGTTAAATGATCTAAGTAAAAGGAACCGGTCGATTCGAATGTTAAAGCTCTATGATAAATGGGCTTTTGATATAAATTCGGTGAAGAAGCTAGATCAAATAAAAACAGAAACGATAGTTGAAAGAGTCATAGAACAAAAAGGGAATGTTACGCTCCTGAAACAGGATCTTAATAAAGATGATACCCTTGTACTATCCAATAAGTTAACCTCTTTGTACCGTAACGTTAAAGGAATTGAAGAAGAAACAGGACTCTACGATTTGTTTGTAGGGTATCCTTATATGACTGGTAAAATGTTGGATGGTACATTCATAAGAGCACCACTGTTTTTATATCCAGCTAGACTGGAAAAAGAAAAAGCTAGTGGAACTCAGTGGAAGTTATACTTTGACAATGGCGAGGTTCAGTTAAACCGAACTTTATTTCTAGCTTTCAAAAAGTTTAGTGGAGTTCATGTTCCAGAAGAAATCTTTGAGGAAGCAGAGGAACAAGCTAAATCAGCTAATTTTCTTAAGTGGATATCATGGCTCAAAAATTATTCTATAAACGTACTCTGGTCTAACGATCATGAGTTGCAGGCTTTTAAAGACTACAGGCAAGATGAGGTCCCAGATTTTAAGCTAGGTCAGTTTGAGTTGGAGAATATGGCCATACTAGGGAACTTCCCACAAGGAAATTCTGCCTTACTTAAGGATTACGAAGACTTAATAGATATAGTTGAAGATGATGATGTTAATCTCGGAGTTATTAGTGAATTACTTCAAGTAGGAGTAGAATACGATCAGAATTCGGATCTGGATGATGATGAACAGGAAGAACGGGACCAAATAGAACCTAGTGAGAAAGAAAGATTTTTTGTTTTGGACACTGATGCTTCACAAGAAGAGATTATAAAAGAAGTTGATCATCAAAAAGGGATGGTAATTCATGGACCTCCTGGTACTGGAAAATCACAGGTCATTGTTAATTTAATTGCCAATTCAATCTCTCAAAACAAAAAGGTTTTACTGGTTTGTCAAAAAAGAGCAGCATTAGATGTTGTTTACCAGCGTTTAGATTCTATTGGTTTATCTTCTCAAGTAGCCTTGTTACACGATGAAAAAAATGATCGTAAATCATTGTACAGAAAAATGCATAGTTTACTTGAAGATAATAATTCCCTAGCTGACTATGAGGATGAGCTTAACCAATTGTCAGCAAAGATTGAGCAGTATGAATATCAGTTAAATTCAATTGCAAAGGGTCTCTATGAAGTTCAACATCATGGATATAAAGCATATGAACTTTATGGTTTAAGTAAACCTGTAACGAGCCTTGAAACCATATTGAACATCGAAAATGTAATTATATCTTTAAATAAAAATAACCTAGAGGAAGTTTTAGTTAAAATCTTCTCTTATGGAAAATACTATAGCAGATTTGGAAGTACAAATTATCCGTTAAAAAATAGAAGTCCTTTTACTAACTTAGATATGAAGGATTCACTAACTATAGTTGAGATACTAAAGAATGTACAAGAAAAAGCTCAAAAAAGTATAGAGTACTTGGAAAAGTTCGAACAGGACTTTGTTACACCAGAATACAGCTGGAATGTTAGTGATAAATTAGAAAAAATATATGATGACTTAAGCCCGGATGAAAAGAGGTCCTTGCAGAAACTGAGGCTCTGGTGGTGGACTTCATTTACAGGCAAGACAATAGTAGAAGAATTATTAAGTGAAGAGAAATTCAAGGGTTTGTCTTCAAAAGAGTGGCCTAGATTAAGAGAAAGCTTGCGGTTTCTTTACGAATTATCACAGGTCTCTGAAACCATGTCAAAAGAAGTTGATTCACTTAAAGCTTATTTTTCAAAGGAAGCCATCAATAAATTCAATGAGAGAATTACTAAAGGTGATATTCCATTAACTGATTTCCAGCAACAGCAAGAATTTATTATCCA
The DNA here is from genome assembly GCF_042865285.1 of Cytobacillus spartinae. Lineage (NCBI taxonomy): Bacteria > Bacillati > Bacillota > Bacilli > Caryophanales > Bacillaceae > Cytobacillus > Cytobacillus spartinae. The sequence goes on from NZ_JBIACK010000005.1 coordinate 266,716, forward strand.
AGACTTCGAAGAACTTAGGAATATGGATCGTGCTTATGAAGAGAGTCTACCTTATATCAAAAATACGATTGATCTTTTGAAAGAAAAGACAGGTGATAATGTTCACAGTCAGTTAGCAGAAGAGTGGATGGATATTGTAAAACAATCAGCCTATATTCATTGGATTGACCAAATTGAGCGGAAGCACCCTTCTTTAACAAAGATTGGAACAGACGAATTGCAGAAGGTACGTGAAAAATTTAAAGAGCTTTTAGTTAAAAAAAGAGACTTAGCAGTAAAGGTACTAATCAATCGTTTACTAAAAAGGCTTAATCAAGCAAAAGACTATAATAATAAGGCAATGAGAGAATTAAAGCATCAAGTAGGAAAGAAACGAATGATATGGCCCGTTAGAAAACTGGTTAGACAGTTTTCTATGAATGGATTACTAGATGCAATGCCAATATGGTTAACATCACCTGAAACTTCTTCTGCGATTTTTCCTTTGCAACGAGATTTGTTCGATGTGGTTATCTTTGACGAAGCTTCACAGTGTACGGTTGAAAATGGACTTCCATCAGCATACCGAGGATCAACTCTTGTTGTTGCAGGTGATGAAAAACAGCTACCGCCGTCGAGTTTATTTAGAGGTGAAATACAAGGTGATGAAGATGATGAAGAACAAATGGAATTGCAAGAATCTGAGAGTCTTCTTAACTTAGCAAAACGAATTTTGCCCGAAAGAATGCTGCAATGGCATTACCGTTCAAAGTCAGAAGAACTAATTAATTTTTCAAATCATGCTTTTTATAACGGTAATATTCAGGTTGCACCAAATGTTCAACCACTTAAATCTCCAGCAGCTATTCAGTGGAGAAAAGTCGATGGCAAATGGATTAACCAATGTAATATGATTGAGGCAGAAGAAGTTGTAGAGTTAATTAAAACTATAATGGTCAATAACCCCACCAAATCAGTAGGTGTTATTACCTTTAACGCAAAACAGCAGGACAAAATTTGGGATATCATTGATAGAGAAGTAGAAAAAGACCCTGAATTTGGAGTTATCTATCAGCAAGTCATGAGTAGGGAACTTGACGAACGATTATTTGTGAAAAATATTGAGAATGTTCAAGGTGATGAGCGTGATTTTATTGTCTTCTCAATAGCTTATGCAAGAAATGAAGAAGGCAAAGTATACAATCGATTTGGAACACTAGGACAACAAGGTGGGGAAAACCGATTAAATGTTGCCATTACACGTGCAAAAGAGCAGATTTTTGTTGTTTCTAGTATTGAACCAAGTGATTTGAATGTGACTAATGCTAAGAATGATGGCCCAAGGTTACTAAGAAGCTATTTAGAATATGCTAAAGCAGTTTCATCCTTAAGAAAGGATGAAGTTGAGGCTGTTCTAGTCCAATTAAATGAAGCAAAGAATACTAAAAAACAAGCAACAACATTATCGTTTGATTCCCCATTCGAGGAACAAGTATATAGTGAACTAACAAAACTAGGATATAAAGTAGATACACAAGTTGGAATGTCTGGTTATCGTATTGACTTAGCTGTTGTACACCCTAAGAATCCGGAAAAATACATTCTCGGAATAGAATGTGATGGGGCAATGTATCATAGCTCTCCTTCAGCCAAAGAGAGGGATGTGTATCGTCAAAGATTCCTTGAATCTAAAGGGTGGAAGGTTACACGAATTTGGAGCCGCACCTGGTGGAGAAATTCAAGTGTTGAAATTGAAAGAATTGATCGGCTGATTAAGCAGATGGTTGAAGATGAGAGGGTTACGCAATTAATATAATGTCAGTCTCTCGCGTTATTATTGAGATTAAGACGATAGAAGGGCAGGTCGTCTGAATATTCAATTAAGTCATTTATGAGTTTTTAGTTTTTAAAGTAATTAGTAATCTAAAAGGAATTGTTAGGATGTACCTGCATATGGGTACATCCTATTTTATGTTCGCCCAGCATGGGCGAACTCTAACGGGTGAAAGTCCCGAGTATGACCAAGTAGCGGTAAGTACATAGCTGAAAGCAAGGGTGTCCACGGTGACGTGGAATCTGAAGGAAGCTCGAGGCAA
>NZ_JBIACK010000006.1:0-258066 GCF_042865285.1 Cytobacillus spartinae
TTGCCTCGAGCTTCCTTCAGATTCCACGTCACCGTGGACACCCTTGCTTTCAGCTATGTACTTACCGCTACTTGGTCATACTCGGGACTTTCACCCGTTAGAGTTCGCCCATGCTGGGCGAACATAAAAAGTCTCCCCAATCAGGGAGACCCTCGAGAGATTAGTCATTTGGATTAACTGTGTCTTCACAATCTCCAATGAATGTTTGTGGAGTCACATCTGCTTCAAACGTTGTTTGAAAAACAGTTCCATCTTCTCCTACTGCTGTGATTTCAACCGTTGCAGTACCATTATTAATGGTATAACTGAAATCGACAGTGTAGTCCTGATTCGGAATTAAATTTCCAGAACCTTGTGCTGTACCATCTTCTAAGATTGCAACCGTATTTCCTTCACACGAAATAAACCCACGTCTACCTTGTGTAAAGTTAATGGTATTTCCACCTTGACCTTGAGTTCCAAAGTTCACTGTAAAATTATCTACTGCCGGATTACACATTGCTGCTGCAGTAAAGCATTGCTCAGCAGAGAAGTTAATTGTATCCGTAAATGTTTGTACAGTTCCCTCAGGAGATGTTACAGTTACCGTTGCTTCAGTATTCGGTACGCCTAAAAGAAACTTACATGGACAAGCTAAACCCATTTTCATATCACCCTTTCTTTATGGAGTTGCTATATTGTATGAAAAAATGAACGTAATGTATGGACAGGTAGAATAAACAATTTGCACATTTTTTTAAAGAGTAACATGGATTTAAGGGAAGAGAAGTATAAAGGTCTATATAAAACAAAAATGCTCTACGCCTTTATATAAAGCGTAGAGCATGATCTTATTGGACGCCCTCGGAGGGAATCGAACCCCCATTTTAAGAACCGGAATCTTACGTGCTATCCGTTGCACCACGAGGGCATATTTAAGTAGTTTAGTTTGAGACTCTAATAAGATTTACGTCTAATTATTATATGCCATGCATTTAGCGTTTGCAAGGCAAACTTTGTGTTTAAAAAGGTGTGTAATATGGGTATTATGAGAAAGGAGTACATTTATGGAAATTAACTTAGAGTTAAACCATATACATACATATAGGGTGGTTATTAATAAAAACGGTGTCGAATAAATCCCTTTGATATTCAGTTCGATTCGTTTGACCTTTATTGACCATCAGTGTATCATAAACTTACATACAATTAAGGCTAAGAGTACCCAACCATGTATGTTTTTACTCTCAGAATGAAGGAGGAACAAAACAATGAACTTGATCCCAACAGTTATTGAACAAACAAATCGTGGAGAGCGTGCTTATGACATTTATTCACGTCTTTTAAAAGACCGTATCATCATGCTCGGTAGTGCCATTGATGATAATGTGGCAAACTCAATCGTTGCTCAATTATTATTCTTAGAAGCTGAAAACCCTGAAAAAGACATATCTATTTATATCAATAGCCCAGGTGGCAGTATCACTGCAGGTATGGCCATTTATGATACGATGCAATTCATTAAGCCAAAAGTACAAACAATTTGTATCGGTATGGCTGCATCAATGGGTGCATTCCTACTAGCTGCTGGTGAAAAAGGAAAGCGCTATGCTCTTCCAAACGCAGAAGTAATGATTCACCAACCATTAGGTGGAGCTCAAGGTCAAGCGACTGAAATTGAAATCGCTGCAAAGCGTATTCTATTCCTTCGCGAAAAATTAAATCAAATTCTTGCTGAACGTACTGGCCAACCAATCGACGTTATTGCGAAGGATACAGATCGCGACAACTTCATGACAGCTGAAAAAGCGAAAGAATACGGTTTAGTAGACCATATCATCACACGTAATTCTTTAGAAGATAATAAAGAAAACAAATAATACTTAAGTTTCAATAAAAAAACTCGCTCTGATTTTAAAGAGCGAGTTTTTTATTACGAAAAAATTGTATATAAGGATAACTTACGAAGTCTGCATCATAAAGCTCGAAAGTTCTTCAATCGCTTCTTTTTCGTCACTTCCATCAACGATGAGGGTTACGACTGCCCCAGAACTTAATGCTAAACTCATAATTCCCATGATGCTTTTCGCATTTACTTTTTTGCCGTCCTTTTGTAGAAAAACATCAGATGCAAACCGATTTGCCACTTGGACAAATAGTGCAGCTGGACGAGCTTGTAGACCTGTTCTTAGTTTCACTTCGACCTGCTTTTCCACCATGTGATTCTTCCTCCAATAATTCTCTCTATTTATGATTTATGGGATCTCCTGCTCGCAGTTTTTCTGCAATTTCATCAATTTTTCTTAGTCGATGATTGATCCCAGATTTGCTGATTGTTCCTCCTGATGCCATTTCACCAAGCTCTTTTAAAGTGACATCTTGATAAGCAACTCTCAGCTCTGCTATTTCCCTTAATTTATCAGGTAGGATATGAAGACCTACCGTGTCTTGAATATATTTAATATTTTCAACCTGTCTAAGAGCAGCACCAATTGTTTTATTCAGATTTGCTGTTTCACAGTTAACGAGTCTATTAACTGAGTTTCTCATATCGCGTACAATGCGGATATCTTCAAACCTTAACAGTGCCCCGTGGGCTCCTACTATGTTTAGGAATTCTGTAATCTTTTCAGCTTCCTTTAAATAGGTGATAAACCCCTTTTTTCTCTCTAGTGTCTTACTATTTAATCCAAAAGTATTCATTAATTGACACAACGCATCATTGTGTTCCTTATATAATGAGGCTACTTCCAGATGATAGGAAGAGGTTTCAGGATTGTTCACAGAACCTCCTGCAAGGAATGCTCCACGCAAATAAGAGCGCTTACAACACTTTTTCTTCACTAAGTCTTCGGAAATATCATGTTCAAAAACGAAGCTTTCTCTTAAAATCTTTAAGTCCTCAAGGATTTCTTTAGCTTCTTGAGATAATCGAACAATATAAACATTATTTTTTTTCAAACGCATTTTCTTTCTTACTAACAACTCAACTTGAGCTTCGTAATGCTTTTTAATTAAGGAATATATTCTTCTAGCAATAGCAGCATTCTCCGTTTGTATATCTACTACTAACTTACGATTGGAGAAGGATAAAGAGCCGTTCATTCGAATAAGTGCTGAAAGTTCCGCTTTACCGCAACAATTTTTAGCATCAATATTCGTTAATTCCTTTTTAGTTTCCGAAGCGAATGACATCCCTTCACCCCCTTAGACACAGGCTGCATCTATATTACGCTTTAAATCGCTTATTGGTTTCATTTATTAAAAGAGAATATAAAATTTTTGCTACTTCTTTTGTGTCATGACGGATAGCACCGTTGTCTAAACACATAATTTCACCATCCACCACTTCAAGTCCAAGTTCGTATAACCGGGTTAGGTCAAAGTGAACAGGCATGGCTAATTCTTCATCATACTTTGCCAAGACATCATCAGGAATATTTTCGCTGTTTACAAGGATTGTATTAATAAAAGCACATTTCATATGATCATAGATCGCTTTAACATGATCACTAGCCGTAAAGTTTAGCGTCTCCCCAGCTTGCGTCATTAGGTTACAAATATAAACTTTTTTAGCTCTAGAACGACATACCTCATCCCCTAGCTTCGGAACGAGAAGATTTGGCAATATACTTGTATAAAGACTGCCCGGCCCTAAAATAATTAAGTCTGCTTGCCTAATTGCATGTATGGTTTCAGGAAGAGGATGAATGTTATTAGGTGTTAAAAAAACCTTTTTAATTCTTTTTCCGGAGTAAGGAATTTTCGATTCACCCGAAACAATGGTTCCATCTTCCATTTCAGCATGAAGAACGACACTTCTATTTGCTGCTGGCAATACTTTGCCTCGAACGTTCAGAACTTTACTCATTTCTTGAATCGCATGAACAAAATTCCCTGTAATCGAAGTCATTGCAGCTAAAATCAAGTTCCCTAGAGAGTGTCCTGATAATTCATGAGATGTTGCAAAACGATGCTGAAACATTTCTTCTATTAAAGGCTCTACATCTGATAAAGCCGCGAGTACGTTTCGAATATCACCTGGAGGAGGAATATCCATTTCATCCCGTAAACGTCCTGAGCTACCTCCGTCATCAGCAACGGTAACAATCGCAGTAATATCCACTGGATACTGCTTCAGTCCTCGTAGAAGAACTGGTAACCCTGTCCCGCCTCCTATGATGACAATTTTTGGCTGTCCGTTTGTGGTCATGTTGTACTTTCCTTTCTCCTTTCAATGTCACGGTGAGTAATACGAGTGTTATAGTCTTTTTCAAAGTGATGGCCGATGTATTCTGCTAGTGCCACTGAACGATGTTGCCCCCCTGTACACCCAATCGCAACGACTAGTTGGGCCTTTCCTTCTCTTTTATAATGAGGGAGCATAAAGCTTAACAATTCCGTAACCTTTTCAAGGAATTTATTCGTTTCATTCCATTTTAAAACATAAGTCGAGACTTCCTCATCTAACCCTGTCTTCGGCCTCATATGGTCAATATAATGTGGATTTGGCAGGAATCTCACGTCAAAGACTAAATCTGCATCAATCGGAAGACCGTGCTTAAACCCAAACGACATAACATTGACTGTAAAGATCTCCTTTTTATTCACAGAGAACTCGACTATGATTTTTTCTCTAAGCTCTTTTGGCTTCATGCTAGAGGTATTATAAATAAGCTGTGCTCTGCCCTTTAGTTCTTCTAATAATTCTCGCTCAGACTTAATTCCTTCTAAAGGAAGCCCTGAGGGAGCTAAAGGGTGAAAGCGCCTCGTTTCCTTATATCTGCGCACCAAAGCTGCATCATCAGCATCTAAAAATAAGATTTGTGGGGTTACCCAAGAGGTTTCAACTAAATCATCAAGAGCCTTAAATAGATGTTCAAAGAATTCTCTGCCTCTTAAATCCATAACTAGAGCAACTTTATTCATTTTATTCCCAGACTCTTTCATCAGTTCTAGAAATTTGGGTAATAAAGTTGGTGGCAAGTTATCCACGCAAAAGAACCCTAAGTCTTCAAAGCTTTGCATGGCAACGGTTTTCCCTGCCCCTGACATTCCTGTAATAATAACCATTTGAGTATCATTTGCCGATCCCGTACTCATGGATATTCCCCCTATTAGATTCTAACTTGGATCAAGTCGATAATTAATTAGTTCGAAATCTGGTGTGTAAGTAAATGTTCCGTAAATGATGCCGTTTCCATGCACCATGTAATCTAATATATGATAATCTCCTTCTGCCATTGGTAAGTTCTTGATGTCATCAAAGGAATGCCAAGCAATGATTCCTTCCTCTGATTCATCTAGATTTATTCCATCTGCTTCTGTACAGAAAAAAGTGAACATCATCCATTCAGACAATACTTGATCTCCATCTTTCATGATGAAGGTGAAAATCCCTTTAATATTCGGGTTCCTTAAATATATTCCTGTTTCCTCACGGTATTCACGAATACAACAGTCTCTTACAGATTCACCAGGCTCCATCTTCCCTCCCGGTGCCACCCACCATCCACGTCTTGGTTTTTGTAAAAGCAATACTTTATTATCCTTAAGGAGTACACAATTCGTGACACGTTGCATAATTATCACCTCAATAAATCAGTAAATTAGTTCCGTATGTAAAGACAAATACCTTAGATTAAGGGGACTAGTGTGATTTGTCCGTTAATTGTAGGATTGTATTCTTTTTATTATACTATTTTTGCTATGCTGTCTCAATGAATAGGAATGAAGGTAAATTTTGCTCATATAATGATTCGCTTTATTTTAACGAACGTACATTCTTGCTTTTTGCCTAAAAAAAGAGCACAGGTCATTACTCCTGTGCTGTACAAAGGGTTATATCTTTAAAAGGGGGTCAATTCTTATTTCTATAATACCCTATATATATTTCACTTCTGTTACAGGATAATTAAAAGAGAATTACTTTTTGTTAATTTAGGAAGAAATTGGCTTAATAAATCTGATTTGGGGATTAGCTTAGTGCATGGTTCGGAGAATTTATACACTCTTAGTACCTGTTTTCAACGGTTTGCTCAATTTCTTGGTACTAAGAACGCAACTTAGTACACGATTTAGACCGGTTAGGCAGATATTCGGTATTAACATCCTTTCTTAATACAGGTTTTCAGTAGTTTGCTCACTTTTTTTGTACTAAGAGCTCAGCTTAGTGCAGGTTTTCACCTATCTAAGCAGAACAATGGAACTAAGTTACTCAAACATTGCCGGTAATCACACTGGACTGTTTGCCCAAAATTAAAACCGCACATATAGATGTGCGGCGTTAACAATTAAGATTTTGATTTTAATGACTCCATTAGTTCTTCAACATAATGCTGTGCGCTTTGCGCTGCGATACTTCCGTCTCCTGTTGCTGTTACGATTTGACGCAATGTTTTTTCGCGGATGTCTCCAGCAGCAAAGATTCCTGGTACTCTGGTTTCCATGCGGTCATTAGTTTCGATATAACCATTTTCATTGGTTATTCCAAGGTTAGCAAATGGCTTTGATAGAGGAACCATTCCAATGTAGATGAATACACCATCTGTTTTGAATTCTTGTTCTGCTCCATCTTCTGTTGAAACTAAAGTAACACTTCCTACTTTGCCGTCTTTATCATTGATTTCTTTTACCGTATGGTTCCAGATGAAATCAATTTTCTCATTATCAAAGGCACGTTGTTGTAGGATTTTTTGTGCACGTAGTTCGTCACGACGGTGTACAATCGTTACTTTTGTAGCAAAGCGAGTTAAATATACACCTTCCTCAACAGCCGAGTCTCCTCCACCTACAACCACAAGTTCTTTCCCTTTGAAAAATGCACCATCACAAACTGCACAGTAAGAAACTCCACGTCCACCTAGCTCTTTCTCTCCAGGCACTCCAATTTTCTTATATTCTGCACCAGTTGTAATAATAACTGCGCGTGCTTTATATTGTTTAGAGCCAGCGATAACCGTCTTGTATTCTTCGCCATCGATGACTTCTTTAATATCCCCATATGCATATTCTGCACCGAATTTCTTTGCATGCTCGAACATTTTTGTAGATAAGTCTGGTCCTAAAATATGGTCAAACCCAGGATAGTTTTCTACTTCTTCCGTGTTTGCCATTTGTCCGCCAGGGATTCCACGCTCTAACATTAGTGTAGAAAGATTTGCACGAGATGTATAAACTGCAGCTGTCATACCGGCAGGGCCTGCGCCAGCGATAATGACATCATAAATTTTTTCTTCAGACACGGTGATTCCACTCCTTTAATAAGCTGTTTCGGATAGATTATTTTCATGATTTCATTTCAATCTAATTTTAGTATGGGAGAATCTCTTGGTGAAAACTAGACGCGCTCTCCATATCACTAAACTTGTCGTTGTATAGTATTCCCTTACTAATCATATCCTATAAAACAACAGCTTTTTAGTCCAAAAAAATGCTCAGCAAAGGTGAATGTTCACAATTTTGATATATTTTTGAACCGTTGTGAGTGAAAGTCCGTACTGTTGTGCAATGGTTTGTTGAGTCACTTTCTCATTTCTCAGCTTTCTCCATAAGTATTCAATCGCTGCTGCAAAAGCTTTATAATTTTTCAATTCAACTTTTGCCTTTTCCATTTCAACAGAAACCGTGAACCACATTAAGTACAAACCGGCTTCGACCGTTCCAATCGGTTGATGAAATTGATAAAGTTCTTTTGCGGTTTCATGGACAGCTAGACTTGAGATTTTTTGATTTCCTTTTAACCAGAGGAAATATTTTTCCTCTAAGTCGTGCCTTGAAACATCTTTAGAAGTGAGAATTTCATCCTTTTTCTCAGAAAGAGAGCTTAGAAACATACCGAAAAGTCTTTCTTCGATATAATCACTCTTTATCTTTTTAAAAATTGTAGGTGTATGGTCCTCAATTCCCTCAATTGAATCTCGGTTTTCATTCCAAGGTTCTAGACCTTCCTTCTCGGGGTTTAATTGAAGGACTTTTTTCCAAAAACCTTCTGCCAGTTGTTCTCTACCAGTATGAAATGCAGCATAGGATAACCAGTAATAAAATGGACCATCACCATCAAAGCCCTGTTTATGCAGCTTTCTTAACCAAAGATAGGCCACCTCATATTCACCAACTAAAGCCAGTGTTGCCCCAACTTTAAATTGATGTTCTATAAGCATAGGTTTAATTTTCTTTAAAGTTTCCTTAAGTTGTTCAACTACCTTTTTTTCTTTCTGATAGAAAGCAAAAACTAGTTTGTTACAAAGTGCATGTAGGTTTCCTGGATTTTTCTCAAGCACTTCATTTAATATCGTTTCCGCTTTTTCTACTTCCCCTAGGTAAAAATGAGCTAATGCTAAATTATTATAAGCAGACCAATACTCAGGGAATTCGTCGATTACTGAGGTTAAAAGGTCAATCGCTTTAGGGAAATGGCCTGATTCAAGAAGATTTCTAGCTTCCTCTTGTTTTGTAATCAAATCATCCTGTTCATAAAGATCTTCCTCTAATTCCTCTGCCTCAAGGGACAGTAAATCTAGTAGATCTTCTGTATCCTCTATAAACTCGCCTTCTTCGTCCAAATCCATATATTGCTTCGCATGCTGGTAGGCATCCTTAAAGAAGCCCTGATGAGCATAGTTATTCGCAAGAAAATAATGGCACTCCACCATATCCGGATCGAGTTCATCCAAGATGAGATGTAGAAGTCGATTAGATTCCTTATACTCCCCTAGCTCTGTATAAATAATCGCGAGCTGACAAACAATCATCGGCTCTCCCGGTTCTAAGTGCATCGCTCTTTCAATGTATTTTTTCGCCTTATGAAAATCACGACGTTGATAAGCCTTTAACCCCTTCGTGAAATAGTACTCCCCCGTAGGAATAAAGGACAATAATTTTCCTGTTTTCTGTCTTGCTTTAGAGTCTTTGCTCATGAAATCCTCCAGTAACTAATTTCTTTCATCTATATGAAGATCTTAAGTGCCCCATTTTTATAAAAACTATTACTAATCAAATTAACTTATGTAGTATATCATATGTTCAAGCCTCCGGAGAAGGAAGAATTTAAGCCTACCTTCATTCCTTTTTTTCTCTCAAGAACTATTTTTACTATATTAGTAAAATAAAGGATTCGGAGGAAAAACGAACTCAAATACTTTTTCTTGCGAAAATTACAAAAATTCTATACTATTTATTTCATGAACCGAAATATTTTTATGCAGGGTTTTACTAAATTGAAAAGGGTGGATTTATGCTTACTTTTAAAAAACCAGATGTAGAACAGTTTTTCAGAACGTTCGGGATACAGAACTTCACAGTAAGTCCAGATGAAAAGCAGCTTATTTTTAGCACAAATATAAGTGGAAAATATAATCTTTGGGCAATGGATTTACCAAACCATTTCCCATATCCACTTACCTTCCAAGATCAAAGTTGCCAGGCTCTTCTTTATAATAAGGAAGGAGATTTTATTGTGGGTGGATTTGATACAGATGGGGATGAAAATACACAGATTTATGCACTCCCACCAAAGGGCGGAGAGCTAAAGCCTATTCGAGTAGAAGCTGGTCAAAAACATATGAATGCGTTCTTATCTAAAGATGGAAAACGTCTTTTCTACACATCTTCTAAAAATAACCCTATGTTTTTAAATGCTTATCGCTACGAGTTTGAGACTGGAGAAGAAACTCTAGTAAATGAGGGGAAAAAGGCAGCTACCTATCTAGTTGCGGTTAGTCCGGAAGAAACAAGCTCAATCTATCTCCGTCATTTCGCTAATACATATGCATTAGCTTTTACGAAAATAGGGGATGAAGAAGTACTACTAACTCCAGCTACAGATAAACAGCACACAGTATCTGCTGTTGTCTATACGGATGAAAACACAGTTTACTTATTAACAGACTACAATGATGATTTCTCTTACTTAGCAAAATTCGATTTAGAAACTCAAGAATTCACTAAAGTTCTTTCTTTAGAAAAAGAAAGCTTTGGCGATGTTAAATTTGATAAAAATCGTAATCAATTATATATTGCAAGCTCTAAAGGGGTAGAAGATTTTCTTTATGTATATTCTCTTGAAACTGGAGAACATTCGAAACTAGATATCCCAACAAGTGTCATTGAAAAATTAGTAGTCTCAGAATCAGGTAATCTCTACTTATTAGGTAGATCAGCTACTCGTCCGCACAATCTCTTTACAAAAGCTCTAGATTCAGATGAATGGACTGCTCTTACAAATTATGGAGTTCCAGGGGTACCGCAAGACGATTTAGTAGAGCCAGAGGTAGTAACGTACCCATCTTATGACGGTTTAGAGATTGAAGCTTTATTTTTCAGAGCAAAAGAGGAAGTTAGCAACGGTCATGTGATTCACTGGCCACACGGTGGTCCACAAGCTGCTGAGAGAAAGTTCTTCCGCGCTTTATTCCAATTCTTAGTTAACCGTGGATATAGCATCTTTGCACCGAACTTCAGAGGATCTTCAGGGTATGGTCTGTCATTTATGAAGATGGTAGAAGGAGATTGGGGATATGGCCCCCGTCTAGATAATATCGAAGGATTAGAGTGGCTAATTAAAAATGGTTACGCAGATAGAGAGAAAATCCTTCTAATGGGCGGAAGCTACGGCGGGTATATGGCACTTCTGTTACATGGAAGACATGCTGAATACTATAAAGCAGTTGTCGATATTTTCGGACCAAGTGACTTATTCTCGTTCATTAATTCAGTACCTGAGCACTGGAAGCCAGTGATGAATCAGTGGGTTGGCGATCCGGTAAAAGACAAAGAGAAACTGATCGAGTACTCTCCTATTACATACTTAGATCAAATGGTTAAACCAATGCTCGTGATCCAAGGGGCAAACGATCCACGTGTGGTAAAAGCAGAATCCGATCAAATCGTAAAAGCGTTGCAAGATAAAGGGGTTAAAGTTGAGTATCTTGTACTTGACGATGAAGGACATGGTTTCTCTAAGAAGGAAAATGAAATTAAGGTAAACCGTACGATTCTTGAGTTCTTTGATCGTTTTATTTAATAAATGAGAAAAGGTCAGCAAGGTACTGCACCCAAAAGTTAGATTCTTACTCTAATTTTCGGGGTGCAGTACCCTTCCGCTGACCTTATTTATATGCGAACATTTAGTTTTTCTAGTAGCCATTTGGGTACAACAAACCTGGCTGTCATAAGAGGATCTACAACCTGGCAAATTTCTGCTTGACCAGCAGCGCTCATTAACATGGTGACTTCACTAATTGGAAGCCCACTTCTGCTTGCGATAAAATCTATCATTTCTTCTGTTGCTTGTTTACAAGCCTGATCTAGCGTTTCTGCTGAAACGATTTGTGTTAGCACCTCATCATTTTCAAGCATTGGATGCTTTAGGTTTAAGCCTTTGATTACTTCTAATGTAACAGTCGCTTTACCAGGAATCTCAATCCCAGAAACACTTATTTCTCCATCACCCATTGCTGCATGGAAATCACCTAGTGCAAAGAGAGCCCCTTCCGCAAAAACTGGAAAATAAAGTGTTGCCCCTTCCGTCACCATTTTATTATCCATGTTCCCTCCATGAGCTCCAGGAGTTCCACAATTCACACCCTCACCCTCTGGTGCTACACCGATAACCCCAATCATCTTATTAATAGGAAGTTCAATATCATTAAAGATTGCCATTCCATCACGAATGGGGATAATTTTAGCTTCCATCTCTGTAATGCGATGGCCCATTACACCCAAATTAGGCCCAACCACCATTACACCTTGGTCACCAATTTGAATCTTCTCAATTTTGACCCTTAACACATCTCCTGGCATAGCTCCCTCTACAAAAATAGGGCCTGTTGCCGGATTAATCTGATTCCAGTTAATTTCTGTTACCACCGTTTCAGGAGATTGGATTTGATCTTGAAAACAATCATACGTTTCAATTTCAATTGTGGCTCCCGATTTAACTGTCATCGCTGGTTTATGGTTTTTGTTGAAGTCATAGATGATTCCAAGTTCACGTTGTAGCACTTCCATCTTTATACCCCCTTCGAAATAGGTTTACTTTTTTAATATTCTACAAGAATTAGATACTCTCCTCCAAAAGAGTTACTTAGAGCTTAAATAGTAAAGGCTATTCATTAACAGCAAATAATTTGGGTTGTTTTTCATATGATGATCAGTCCCACAAGTCCCGAACTCAGCGTGAGGAGATATTAAAACCATATATCCTTTTCCGTAAGGAGCTTCTATAATGGCAGGGAACCCCTTGAGATAAGTTTCAAACCTTTCTTTAGTAAGAGGGTTGGACCACTTCATTGCTTCTTGTGCAATCACATTATTCTCTAAGCTCCAAGAAGGAAGATCCTTACCAGAAGCAATAAAATCTCTAAATCTAGCTATAACAGATATATTCTCTTGATTTAAGATGTCAAAAGCAGGCCCTTCCCAATAAATCATATCTAAGGTACTAGGTCTCCCCATAGAAAGACCATTTGTAACAGGGTGGAATTCCTCTTCAAACTCAACTCTTACAAACCCAGTTCCCGTTCTCCAATAATCCAATCCACACTTATCTCCCACTGGTAACATATTAAGCCATATATCGTGAGGAACCGTTCCATTTTGAGCTGTTAGAGGAAAGTAGCTACCAGCACAAGAACCTAAATACATCCCTCCATTATTTATAAAGGAACGTATTTCTTCGTATCCTTTCTGTCCTAAGCCCTCATAATAGGATTCACCAGCATCAGGTCCGCCTGGTACAATTAGTAAATCGTACTTGCTCAAAACTCCCGTTCTTACTTGATCATCATTTAATATGTCTACTTTAAGACCATATGCTTCAAAAAAACTGTAAAAAGGGTCTGAACAAAATGGAGCACAGTTTTTCCCATCCAAGAAAGCAATTTTCGAGCTTAACTTCAAAGGCGAAACATACTCTTTGAACTCCCCAATGAGTCTATCGTAGCGAAAGTCTTCTACATCGCAATCAACTGGTACAATAAAGCTACCCGGAAAAATGATATGCCCCTCAGGAAACTTTTCCGTCTTACAAGAAAATTTCTCAGTCACAATAAATATCTCTTTTTGCTCACTAATCCAGAAGTTTATTTTTTTCATACAAGCCGATAATTCTGTCTGATAAGGTACCAAACCTAGTCTTGTCATTGGAATTAATTTATACATTTTATCCCCCCTAACTAGGAATCTCTAAACAGGGCATCATAGAATATTCTCGCCCTAAAAATTAATAGCTAACTATAAAGGTGACAAGCAACAAAATGTCCTTGTTTAACTTCCTTTAATGCTGGACTTTCTTCTTTACAGATCGCCATGCATTCTCGACAACGGCTGGCAAAGCGACAACCTGCTGGCAAATCAATTGGGCTAGGTAAGTCACCTTCTAAAATATAGTCCTCCCTTTTTGCTGTCGGATCTGGAACAGGTATGGCAGCCATTAGTGCCTTTGTATATGGATGTAACGTGTTTTTATAAAGTTCCTCTACATCAGCCATTTCAACAATCTGTCCTAAATACATAACGGCTACTCGATCACTAATGTGTTCAACAACACTTAAATCATGAGCAACAAAAAGCATAGTTAAGTTTAGCTCTTCTTTTAGTCGAACCAGTAAGTTTAGAATCTGTGCCTGAACAGATACATCGAGTGCTGACACTGGCTCATCAGCCATAATGAACCTCGGCTCAACTAATAGGGCGCGGGCAATAACAATACGTTGAAGCTGTCCGCCACTAAATTCATGTGGATGTCGGTCTAATGCATCTATTGGAAGACCCACTTTCTCCAAGATATCTGCCATACGCGCTTCTTCTTGACCCTTTTCCAACCCATGAACTTTCAAGATTTCCATAAATGTCTGTCTTATGGTTTTACGAGGATTAAGGGAGGAATGCGGGTTCTGGAACACCATTTGCATTTGACGTCTTAATGCTTTGAGACTCTTAGAATCCAAAGTAGTAATGTCCTCATCGTTAAAAACTACTTTCCCTGAGGATGGCTCTACAATTCTTGTAATACAGCGTCCCAAAGTAGATTTTCCACATCCGCTTTCTCCAACTAGACCAAATACCTCTCCTTCTCTAATCGAAAAAGACACATCATCGACGGCCTGAAGCAGTTGGAGGTGCTTTCCAAGCATATTGCGTTTTCCAGTTGGAAAATGCTTTCGTAGATTTTCAACTTTTAATATCGTCTTGGTCATACTACTGCACCCCTTTCCTGCATAATAGTCTCTGCGTGATGGCAAGAAACCTGATGGCCATCTTCTAATGTTCTTAATTTAGGAGAATCTGATAAACATAGCTCCGTTTTATATTTGCAACGATCTGCGAATGGACAGCCTTTTAATTCTAAGTGAAGATCTGGTGGACTTCCTTCAATTGGATTTAATGTTTTTGATCTTGCCCCTAGCTTAGGAATAGAAGAGATTAACCCTAGCGTATAAGGGTGCATAGGTGATGCAAAAATCACTTTTACATCGCCACTCTCAACAATTTCTCCCGCATACATAACAGATACCTTATCACAAACCTCTGCTACAACACCCAAGTCATGTGTAATCATTAGGACACCCATATCAAATTCATTTTGTAGCTCTTTTATTAGTCTTAAGATTTGTGCTTGAATCGTTACATCTAACGCGGTTGTTGGTTCGTCGGCAATTAATAGCTTTGGTTTACATGCTAAGGCAATGGCAATCATTAACCGTTGAAGCATCCCTCCACTGAATTCATGAGGATATTGACTATATCTCTTTTCTGGGGATGGAATACCTACAAGAGAAAGAAACTTAATCGTCTCTTCCTTTGCTAGCTTCTTGTTCATTTTTTTATGGTAACGGAACACTTCCGAAATCTGATCACCAACCGTAAATAAAGGATTTAAAGAGGTCATCGGATCCTGAAAAATCATGGAAACGATATTCCCTCTTATTTGCTGCATTTCCTTTTCTTTTTTAGACAAAATATCGATACCATCAATTGTGATTTCTCCAGAAAGAGAACTTCTACTTTTATCTACTAATCTCATAATGGACTTAGCGGTTACACTTTTTCCACTTCCACTCTCACCTACAAGTCCCATTGTTTCTCCACGATTAATGGAGAGATTAACATATCTTACGGCATGAGCCGTCCCTCTTTCAGTCTTAAACTTTGTTGATAAATCCTTTATTTCTAAAAGTACACTCACGTTCATTCCCCCAACCTAGTAGTAGTTATTGAACAAACTCCTACACTTTTCTTTGTTTCGGGTCAAAATGCTGCTGTAGACCATCACCGAACAGGTTAAATGCTATAACAGTAATCATTATTGCAAACCCTGAAGCAAGGGCTGTATTAGGAGAAATTAACAAGTATTGTCTTCCTTCCTCTAACATCGATCCCCAATCCGCTGTCGGTGGCTGAACTCCTAATCCAAGGAAGCTCATCGCAGCTAAATCTAGAATTGCATACGCTAAATCAATTGTTATCTGTACAACAATCGGTGACACACAGTTAGGAAGAATGTGCATAAAGATAATCCTAAAATTAGAAAACCCTAAGTTTCGAGCAGCTTCCACATATGTCTGTTCTTTTTCTACTAGGGTAACGGACCTTACTAACCTGGCTATCATAGGAATGTATACAATTCCTAGGGCAATTACGGCGTTTTCTAACCCTCTACCGAATACAGCAACAATAATAAAGGCTAATAAAAGTGCGGGGAATGCTAGTATTACGTCAAACACACGAGTGATGATATTATCAATTTTTCCACCGTAATAACCAGCGATTAGTCCTAATGGAACCCCAACTACTGTAGCGATCCCAACAACAAATACGGCACCAAGCAATGTAGTCCTTGCTCCATATATAACACGACTAAAGATATCTCTTCCCTGCTTATCTGTTCCAAAGATATGTTCACTTGATGCTGGCTGAAGTGAGTTAGATAAGTTCTGCTCATTTGGTTCATATGGTGCTACTAGAGGTGCGAATATGGCTAAAAGGACAATAATTAAAATGACTACACCCGCAGCAACAGCCAAATAGTTTTTAAAAAAAGAAGATTGAAACATCGTTTTATTTTTCCGTCTGAAAGGGAGCATCGGTTTTGTAGTTTCTATTTGTGCCAAAGGGAATCACCTCCTAATATCGAATTCTTGGATCTATTACGGCATAAAGAACATCGACTAATAAGTTAATTAGTAGAAAAACTGTTACTAGGAAAAGCGTTGTTCCTTGAACGACTGGATAATCACTCGTTTGAACACCATTAATAATTAAGCTTCCTATTCCACCAAGTCCAAATGTATATTCCACTAGAACTGTTCCTACAATTAAGAAACCTAGTTGTAGACCCGTTACAGTCAGTAATGGAATAAGCGCATTTTTTAACCCGTGCTTTAAGACAACCACGCTCTTCGGAATCCCTTTTGCAACAGCCGTTTGAATGTAATTCGTATTTAAAACTTCAATCATTCCGCTTCTAGTGATTCGAGAACTTAAGGCGATCATATTGACCCCAAGAGCAAGTGAAGGCAGCAATAAATATTTAAAATTTTCAATGACATTATCCCCCGTACCGAATGCTGGTAAAATGTCTAGCTTATAAGAGAACAGCAGTACCATTAAAACCCCTGTAAAGAATACAGGAGATGAAACGCCACTTAAGGCAAATAAGGATGATAAATAATCAATCCACGTATTCTTCTTAATGGCAGATATAATTCCTAGAGGAACAGCAAATAAAATCGTAATAACTGTACTCATAAGAACGAGCTGAACAGTTAAAGGTAAACGTTCCCCAATCATATCTGATACAGATTGCTTCATCTTAAAGCTCTCCCCTAAATCTCCTCTTAAAGCGTCCTTAATCCAATACAAGTATTGAATATGAACGGGTTCGTTTAGGTGATACTTTTCTCGAATATTTTCTAGAACCTCAGGTGACGTTTGTTTCCCACCCACCATAACTAGAGCTGGGTCAGTTGGTGTTAAATGAACCATACCGAAGATGAGGATGGACACAAAGAAAAGTACCGGTACTAATAACAAAAGCCTTCTAACAATATACGAGAACAACTCGTTCACCACCCTACATGAAGTAAGAGAAATTGGTCCAAGATAGACCAAAACTCCCTAGTTTAATTTTCTGAATATTTATAAATATTTTATCAACCACTGCTCTTTCATCTTTTAAAAATCTAATCATAATATCTTAAATATTTGATTAATTAAGAAAATTTAAAAAATATTTTTCTAGTGTTGGGTACTAATTTCCACTAGAAATAATCAATACTGTATTTTACATGGCTTAAAGCTAAAAATGGGTATAGAAATAAGCATAGGGATAATCCCTATGCTGTGGCTTTTGATTGATGAAAGGATAAATAATTAACCAGCCTTAATATGAAACAGGATACAGCTGTTCCTAGCAAAATTCCAATTGGAAGTGAGTAAATGATAGACAGTGTACTCGAAACACTAAATCCAATGATAACGCCAAGTATGTTGATCTTCCTCATGTTACTACCACCTAAAACGACTCCAAGAATAGGTCCCCATACTAGTCCAAAAACAATAATGACTTGTAAAAGTGTTATTTTAAAAGAGAATGCTACAATTACAGGTAAGATAAAATGCACAAATAACCATAGTGAACCTTTAAACTGACTTCTTTTCCGGAAGTCTTTCAACATTCTAGTAACTAGAGTGATAATAATAAAGATACTAGTTACAAGAAATAGCATTTGACCGAATTGTCCTCCAAAACGATTGATTACCATGATACTAACCTGATCACTTAGATCTGGCCATACTGCTTGAGCCTTTGCTAAAAAGGCAAGAGAACCTAGCGAAATGGGTACAACTAGCCAAACCATGGAGGAAATTAAATAAGTAAATGCTCGTTGGTTATCCAATCCTTTGTAATAAAACATATGATAAAGATACTGATGGGCTATTAGGATAATACCTAGTGTAACAACCAACAACCATGTATATCGATCATTAAATTTCAGCATATCAGTTGCTAAAAAATGCAATCCCGAATACACAGTTGGAATACTAACTTTTAGATAAACCAAGGTTGGAATTAAGAAAGAGAAAATTAAACCTGAAATTACGATGCTTATCGATAGTTTTTCATTGATTCTCTGAAGGAAGATAAAAACCACTGTGGCAACAATAATAAACAATACATTGATAATGGAGAAAAAGTAATAGAAAGATTCCTTAATAATAATCTCTATGACAATGGATATACATATACAAAGCTCTATTACATATAAGGAGTATAGAAAGTTTTTAAATGAATCATCAAATTTTGAAAAGATTGCTTTTCTCTGTAGAAAAAAGATGGCAATAAATGAAATTGCACCCATAATAGAAAAACCTAATAAGCCATGGACACCGTAGTCCACTGCTATTTGTGCCGATAATAAAAAGATGACGGGCGTAATCCAAGGAATTAGAAGAAAAATAATCTTTGTAGCCAATCCATATCACCCAACTTCTCTTTTATATTGACTAGGAGATATTCCAGTAAACTTTTTAAAACTAACAGCAAAATAAGCTGAACTATTAAAACCGACCATATCTGAAACTACTTCAATATTATAGTCTTGTTTAAGAAGGTCCTTTGCTTTATTAATACGAACATTTAACAGAATTTCGGTAAAAGTTTTTGCAGTCTCTTTCTTTAGCAGTCTATTTAAATGAGATGAACTAACATGAACTGCATGCGCAACATCAGCTAATGAAAGAGGCTTAAAATAGTTATCCTGTATATACTGCATGCATTTGTTCACAACAGACTCATCTTTACTTTGTAAATCCTTTATTGCATTAGCAAAGGAGTTCTTAAAGTTGTTCGAAGTACCAATTCCATATGAAAGCTGCTCCTTCATTTCAATATTTAGCTGCAATAAAGCATTCTTAATTGAATCTAAGTGATTACCACTAGTAACATAAATCGTGTTGTTCCCAATAGGCTCAGGTGCAAGAAATCCTTGAATGGTATGAAATCTTCTTATAAAACTTTTCTTCCAATCCGGTAGGTTACATTTTATTGAAACGACCACCTCAGGTATAAATCCAAAATACTTTAGAATTTCACTATTAGAAATGCTACCTTCACTAAAAATCATATTCTCTAACATAGATTGTTTAAGGAGGATGTTAATAGATTTTTTTTCATTCCATTGACTTTGAAGTTTCATAAATGTATCAGTAAACTCATTTTTACTAAACGGTTTAAGTAAGTAATGACTGGCTCCCAGTTCAATTGCCTTTTTAGCATAATTAAAATCGCTATAGGCAGATATGATGCTGACGAGTGTCTCTGGCCATTCACGTCTAATAAGCTCCAGGGTCTCTAGACCTGATAAGCCTGGCATTTTAACATCCATAAAGATTAAATCTACTGATTCTTTTTTCAAATGTTCAATGGCGTCAAGACCATTTTCAACTAAAGATATATCGTATTCTCGGATATCATTTAGGAGCTTTTTTACATTCAATAATTCTAATGGCTCGTCATCTGCAACTAAAATTTTCATTTACTTAACCTCCTTTAATGATATTAAACAGCTTGTTCCTTCTGGTGTACTCACAATACTTAAATCTCCATTTTGCCCAAAATAATGTCTTAACCTTTGATACGTATTCTTAATCCCGATTCCAAAATCTGTTGCTTCATTTCCCGTCTTCTTCCATAATTCAAACTGCTCAATTAATACAGGAGACATCCCTACTCCGTTATCGATAATTCGTATTCGGAGCTTATCTTCGCTTTTATAAGTAACTATCTTGATATAACCACCATTCATTTTAGGTTCAATCCCATGTTTACAAGCATTCTCTACTAGAGGTTGAATAATAAGCATCGGTATCTTAAAATCCTCTATCTCAGAGCTGCTATCAATTTCCCAAGAAAGACGGTTCCCAAATCTGAGTTGTTGGATTTTTAGATACATATGAACACTAAGCATTTCATCACTTAATTTCACTAGTTGTTGATTATCGCGAATGGTATATCTTAATAGTGACGAGATGGCATATACCGCTTCCTCCGCATCGTTATTTTTATTAAGCCTTATTAATGACGTGATCGCATTGAGTGAGTTGAATAAAAAATGAGGATGAATTTGAGAGGCTAAGTTACTTAACTGTGCTTGTTTCAGTAAATTTTCTAGTTCAGTCTTCTTTTTATCTACCTTTAAATACTCATGTTCTTTTTCAAATATAAGTAGTGCTACTAAAGCTGTAAAACTAACTACTCCACCGACTATTCCTAACACGATGATAACGGTAAACATAGAAAGAGACAAAACCATATCATATCTCCTCTTCTAATTATCAGAAAATTTTAATTATTATTATATCTTAATCTATTAAAATATCCAGTTTTTTATTTCGACAAACGAATTAAAAGTGAAAAGGCGAGATTATTTCTAATCTCACCTTCTCTATAAAACTACTTCAATTTCATATTCTTCGTAAAGGCATCCCAATACCAGAATGATGTGATATTGTATCCTTCCAGGTCTTTATTTGCAGCCATAATTTGTTTTGGATGGTCAATGACAATCCAAGGAGAATCTTCTGAAATAATTTTTTGTACTTGTATCATTAATTCAGTACGTTTAGCATCGTCTGTTATTACCGCTTGTTCATCTAAATATTTGTCGACATCACTATTACTATAGTTTGCAAAGTTTGAACCTCCATCGCCACGGTTGTTTGAATGGAAAACTGGTTGAAGATTTCCAACTGGGTCTGGGAAGTCAGATCCCCAAACAGTAATAATGATATCATAGTCTCTGGCACCACTGAATGCTCTAGTATTTAGTTCTTCAGCCGTAACCTTTTCAATCTCAAGATTAATACCTAATTCTTGAGCTGCTGCTTGAAGAGCAAGTGCTGTATTAAGTCTTAAAGTATCACTGTCTGTTAAAATAGTAGCATCAAAGCCATCTGGAACAGAGGATTTTGCTAAATATTCTTTTGCTTTTTCTAAGTCATATGAGTAGTCTGGTAATTGATCGTACGCAGCCTCCCACTTATCAGAAGAGAATACCCACTGAACTGGACCAACTGGTACTGCATTTGCAGGTGAGCCAGCATCCTTAACAATTTCATCTAAAATCTTTTGTTTATCTAATGCTAAGTTTAATGCCTTTCTTACATTCACATCATTAAAAGGCTCTTTTTCTACGTTCATAGCGATAAAATCAGTTAAGAAACTATCAACCATGTCTATTTTTACCGTATCCATTCCTTGTACAACAGGAATTAAATCAAGAGGTAAGCCAATTGTTGCTGTTACTTGACCTGTTTTCAAACCTGTCACTCGAGTTGTTCCTTCAGGTAAAACCTTATAAACAACGCTATCTAAATATGGTCCACCTGTTTTGTCCCAGTAATTCTCATTCTTTTCTAATACGATTTCAGAACCTGTTTTCCATTCAACATATTTAAATGGACCAGTACCAAGGACTCCGCCATCAGGCTTTCCGAAATTTTCGCTATTTTCTTCGTAATACTTTTTGCTAACTACGTGTCCAGCTGTTGTTGCTGGAACATATCGCCATAGAGTGTCAGGTTGCTTTAATTTAACCGTGATAGTCCACTCATCTGTTTTTTCAATTGTATCTACATTTGCATACATCCACCCTACATATGAAGCAGTTTCTGGATTTTTGATTCTTTCCATTGAAAAAATAACATCGTCTACAGTCATTTGCGACCCATCAGAGAAAGTGATATCATCTCTAATTTTATAAATATAAGTTGTTTCATCAGGATTCTCCCAACTTTCAGCTAGAAGGGGTTGTAATTGCCCCTCTGCATCAAAATACAAAAGACCCTCCGTAATTTGAGTTACGACCGGATTCGTTGTAAAGTCATAAGAGAATGCTGGATCTAAAGAGATAATATCTCCAGGTAACGCAAATGTGACAGTTCCTCCAGCCGAAGCTGATGAATCTTTTCCACTATCATCCTTTGGCTTTTCGTTTGAAGTAGTTTCATTACTACAACCAGCAGCAAAAATGGATAAGACTAACATTAAGACTAACAAAACCAGACTCTTCTTTCTCATACTATTCTTCCTCTCCTTCTCTTTTCCAAATTTTCTGATTTATCTAATTATTGCAATACCACACAAATAAAAGTTTTAAATTTGAATCATCATATTTTAAAAATACAATCAACATAATATTCATAATATTAAAAACCTTCTTAATATATTGACTACATATTTCTTCTGAATTAACATGGCTTCAAAGGAAAGTTTTACAGTTTTTGGAGTTTAATCATAAAGAGGAGGATGGTTATGCATTACTTAAAAAGAGAGCATTCGGTATATAGTTTTTCAAAGAACCACAAGCCAGAGCTTCATATTAAGAGTGGAGAAAAAGTAGTTTTTCAGACATACGATTGTTTTACAAATCAAATTCAATCTGAGGAAGACTTGGTTACAAGTATTGATTTTTCAAAGGTAAACCCTGCAACTGGTCCTGTTTATATTGAAGAAGCACAACCTGGTGATATTTTAAAGGTTGAAATACATGATGTAAAAGTTCGTGATTGGGGAGTCATTAGTACTCTACCAGAGATTGGTGTGTTAATTCACAGAGCTGAAACGAAGACAAAAATAGTGGAAGTTGAAAATAGTTTAACCGTTCACTTTAATGATGAAATCTCTTTTGACGCTGCTCCTATGATTGGGGTTATCGGTTGTGCCCCAGCAGATGAAGACGTTCCTTGTGGTCTTCCTGGTAACCATGGCGGAAATATTGATAACCATGTTATTACGAAAGGGTCCACCGTATATCTACCAGTGAATGTAGAAGGCGCACTCTTTGGTCTTGGTGATATACACGCTTCCATGGGAGATGGTGAAATTGGCGGAACTGGCGTAGAAATCTCTGGAGAGGTAGAAACTACTATATCAACGATAAAAGGTGAAAGTATTCCTCGCCCATTAGTAGAAACAGATGACAGCTGGTATACCGTTGCATCCTCTGATAATACAGACCGAGCTATTCAAATCGCTTGTGAGGATATGCAGGATCTTCTAGTAAAAAAATGGAATCTCTCTCCAACAGATGCTTATCTTCTTATGTCAGTAGCCGGTGATGTTCAAATGTGTCAATGCTGTAAGCCTTCCCCTATTGACGTAATTGCTAGATTTAGAATGCCAAAAATTAAGAATATGCCTAGGTTGATTTAAAGTTTCATAGAAAACTATAAATAAATATATTCTAAGGAGAGGTGCTTAAAATGAAAGGTAAATCTCAAGTTGTGCCGATTAGTGGTGGGTTTCACGTTTGGACGAGAAAGGTTGGAGACAGCCCGATAAAGATGCTCCTTCTACATGGTGGTCCAGGAAGTACACATGAGTATTTGGAATCTTTTCAGGATTACTTACCACAGGAAGGGATTGAAATCTATTTTTACGACCAGCTAGGCTCCTATAATTCAGACCAACCAAGTGATCCTAACCTTTGGGACGTAGACCGTTTTCGCGAAGAGGTTGAAGAAGTCCGTAAGCATCTAGGATTAGAACAGTTCTATTTATTTGGATCTTCTTGGGGAGGTTTCCTTGGTATTGAGTATGCTCTTAAATATCAATCCAACCTAAAAGGGCTCATCATTTCAAATATGACCGCAAGTATTCCTTCTTATGTTGAACACATTAATAAACTCCGTAACCAATTACCAGTAGAGATTATCGATAAGCTTACAGAATATGAAGACAGAGGCGATTATAAAAATCCAGAGTATGAAAATCTCCTTATGGAGCATTTATATAGTAAGCATATTTGTCGCTTAGATCCATGGCCAGATGCGGTTGTTCGCGGGCTTGGTCATATTAACGAAGATGTTTACAACACGATGCAAGGACCTAATGAGTTTCTAGTAACAGGTACGTTTAAGGACTGGGACCGATGGGCTGATCTGCACAACATCACTGTCCCTACCCTACTTCTCGGTGGAAAGTACGATACAATGGCTGTGGAAGATAAAGAGGAAATGGGAAGACGCATCCCTAACTCTAGAGTAGGTATCTGTGAAAACGGAAGTCACTTATCTATGTGGGATGATGCAGACGTATACTTCAACTTTATCAAGCAGTTCGTTAAAGACGTTGAGGATAATGTGCCAATCTCTAATACAAAAACTACTAGTGCCCAATAAAATGCAGAAGGCTTGGATTCTTTGATCCAAGCCTTCTAACTATTTCTTCTCTCCACCCTCATGACGCTTCTTCAAAACTTTCAAAACCTCTTTAAATGGTAGCTTTTGTTCTTCTAGTAATACAAGTAAGTGATAAAGAAGATCAGCCGCTTCCCACTTTAGTTCTTCGCCATCACGGTTTTTTGCTGCAATGATGACTTCAGATGCTTCTTCCCCTACTTTTTTCAATATCTTATCGACGCCTTTTTCAAATAAGTAAGTTGTATAAGCTCCCTCAGGTCTTTCTAGCTCACGCTTTTTTATCACTTCTTCTAATGATTTTAAAATTTGATAGTCTGATAAGCTGCTGGTTGTAGACCCTGTAGCCTCAAAAAAGCTTTCCGTAAAGCAACTTGTTGTACCAGTATGACAAGCTGGACCAGCAGGCTCTACTAAAACAACTAGTGAATCTTGATCGCAGTCATATTTCATATCAACGATTTTCTGAGTATTGCCACTCGTAGCACCTTTATGCCATAACTCCTGTCTTGAGCGACTGTAAAACCACGTTTCACGAGTTTCAAGAGATTTCTCCAATGACTCTTTATTCATATAAGCAAGGGTTAAAACTTCCTTCGTTACCGAATCCTGAACGATGGCAGGAATTAATCCTTTTTCATCAAATCTAATTTTTTCAATGGTCATCGGACGTTCACCTCTTTTTCTTTTAAAAATGATTTCACTTCTTCAACAGATGTTTCTTTGTAATGAAAGATTGAAGCGGCTAATGCTGCATC
This sequence comes from Cytobacillus spartinae, assembly GCF_042865285.1. Taxonomy (NCBI): domain Bacteria; kingdom Bacillati; phylum Bacillota; class Bacilli; order Caryophanales; family Bacillaceae; genus Cytobacillus; species Cytobacillus spartinae. The sequence continues at coordinate 24,939 of NZ_JBIACK010000006.1, forward strand.
TGCTTTTCCGTTAATAAAAGCATCTGCAAAATGTTCTGCGTTTCCGGCTCCACCTGAAGCAATAACTGGAACTGAAACAACCTCACTAACGGCTCTAGTTAACTCAATATCAAAGCCTTTTTTCTCGCCGTCACTATCCATACTTGTTAACAGAATTTCCCCTGCTCCACGTTTAACTGCTTCCTTCGCCCACTCAATCACTTTAAGTTCTGTTGGTGTACGGCCTCCGTGTGTGTACACTCTCCAGGTTCCTAACTCCTCATCGTACTTAGCATCAATAGCTACAACAATACACTGAGTACCGAAGAAGTTAGCTCCTTCAGTAATTAACTCTGGATTGTTAACAGCTGCCGTATTTAGAGAAACTTTATCTGCTCCTGCTCTGAGAATACGTTTCATATCGTCTAGCGCGTTAATTCCACCGCCAACTGTAAAAGGAATGGCTAGCTCTGAAGCAACAGCTTTTACTACCTCAACCATTGTTTTACGTCCCTCATGCGAAGCTGAAATATCAAGAAACACTAACTCATCTGCACCCTGCTCATCGTAAAAACGCGCGAGTTCAACAGGGTCTCCCGCGTCGCGAAGTTGTACAAATTGGATTCCTTTTACAACCCGACCGTCTTTCACATCAAGGCAGGGAATAATTCTTTTTGTTAGCATATTATTGACCCACCTTTTTTAGTGCTTCTTCCACAGAGAATCGACCTTCGTAAATCGCTTTCCCAACGATTGCCCCTAGAACACCTTTATCTACTAACTCTTTTAATGCATCTAAATCAGCTAACGAGCTAACTCCACCAGAAGCAATGACTTCTTTACCAGTCTCAGTCGCCATTAGCTCTACCGCTTGTAGATTGGGTCCAGATAGCATTCCGTCCGTTGCAATATCAGTAAAAATAAATGTTTCAGCGCCAGCGTCTGCAAATCTTTTTCCTAAATCAACAGCTTTCATTTCTGAAGTATTTAGCCAGCCATGAGTCGCTACATAACCATCCTTTGCATCTATTCCGACCGCAATTTTTGAACCGTACTTCTGAATCATTTCAATCGCAAATTCAGGGTTTGAAACCGCAATACTACCAATAATGACACGATCGATGCCATTTTCTAAGTAATGAAGAATATCGTCTTCCGTACGAATTCCACCACCAATTTGAACCTTTGCATTCAACTCTTTAGCAGCTTGGATGACATATGTATCATTGACGCGTTTTCCATCCTTTGCCCCATCTAAGTCAACCATATGAATCCACGTTGCACCCGCCTCTGCAAAGCTTTTTGCCATATCAAATGGAGAGTCACCATAGACGGTTTCTTTATCATAGTCCCCTTGCAGAAGGCGAACGCATTTGCCACCTCTCATGTCGATGGCTGGATAGATTGTAAAACTCATGATATGGTCACCCTTTCTTCTATTAGCTTGGTAAAATTACGAAGTAGCTCCATACCAAGCTTGCTGCTTTTTTCCGGGTGGAATTGCATTCCGAATACATTTCCCCTTCCTACAACGGCTGGTACCTGTACGTCGTATTCAGCACTTGCGATGACAACTTCACTGTCTTGTGTGTCTACATAATAAGAGTGAACAAAGTAGACAAAATCCTCATCAATATTTGCTGTGATTGGCGAAGATTGTGAGAAACTAAGTTTGTTCCAACCCATGTGTGGGACTTTGTAAGACTGGCCATCCTTTGTTATACCTGAGAATCGTTTTACCTCCCCTGGTAAAAGGGATAAACCTTTTGTTAGGCCATTTTCTTCACTTTGTTCAAACAAGAGCTGCATCCCTAAACAGATTCCTAGAAGTGGCTTACCTTGACCAACATACTCCTTAATCATGTTCGTTAGGCCATCCTCATTCAGTCGCTCCATTGCATCCTTAAAAGATCCCACTCCAGGCAGTAGCAGTCCATCTGCGCTCATTAACTTTTCTTTATCATTCGAAATGAAGTATGGGACTCCTAATCGTTCAAGTGCTTTACTTACACTGAACAGGTTCCCCATTCCATAATCTATAATCCCGATCATTTATAACATCCCTTTCGTAGATGGAACCCCTTTGATTCTTGGATCAATTGTTGTTGCTTCGTCTAAAGCTCTTGCTAGTGCTTTAAAAATCGCTTCAATGATGTGATGCGTATTTTGACCATAGTGAACGATGACATGAAGGTTCATACGAGCCTCTAATGCCAGTTTCCATAGAAACTCATGAACAAGCTCAGTATCAAATGTACCTACCTTTTGACTTGGGAATTCCGCACGCATTTCTAAGTGAGGACGATTGCTTAAATCAACGACTACCTGCGCTAACGCTTCATCCATAGGCACGAAAGCATTACCGTATCTTTTAATCCCTTTTTTATCACCAAGTGCTTCTTTTAATACATGTCCAAGACAAATCCCGATATCCTCCGTTGTATGGTGATCATCCACTTCCGTATCACCTTGGGCATTAACCGTTAAGTCAAATTGTCCATGCTTAGTAAATAAATCGAGCATGTGAGTTAAAAATGGGACACCTGTTTCAAGATTTGATTTCCCTTCCCCATCTATATTTAATGCTAGTTCGATATTCGTTTCATTTGTTTTGCGACTAATGCTGGAAGTTCTGGTCATTGTGGGTTCCTCCGTGTGGTTATTATTTTGGGACGGGGGGACAGGTCCACTGTCCCAACTTATTGTGCTGGGACGCGGTACCTGTCCCCTTGTCCCTTAAGACTTAAACCTTTCTTCTACCGCTCTAGCGTGAGCCTCAAGCCCTTCTAGTCTAGCAAATGCTGCTATCTTATCTTTATTTTCTCTTAATGCCTGCTCGCTATAGACAATAAGGCTAGATTTTTTCTGAAAGTCTTCTACATTTAGTGGACTTGAAAAACGTGCAGTTCCGTTTGTTGGCAACACGTGATTTGGTCCGGCAAAGTAATCCCCTACTGGCTCTGGACTAAATCGGCCGATAAAAATAGCACCAGCATGTTTAATTTGTCCGATATAGCCCATTGCATTTTCAACGATGATCTCTAAATGTTCAGGAGCCAGTTGGTTAATCGTGTTGATTGCCTCGTCCATGGAGTTTGCTACATAGATTGCCCCAAAGTCTTGTATAGATTTAGACGCAATCTCCTTCCGCGGTAATTCCTCAAGCTGCCTCAACACTTCACTTGCAACTTCTTCAGCTAGCGTTTCAGACGTCGTTACTAGTACACTGCACGCTCTTTCATCGTGCTCCGCTTGTGATAGTAAGTCGGCTGCAACCTCATTGGCTCTAGCTGTGCTGTCTGCTAAAATGGCAATCTCACTCGGTCCAGCAATCATATCAATATCAACATCACCGAATACTTCTCTCTTCGCAAGTGCTACATATATATTTCCTGGTCCAACAATCTTATCAACAGGCTTGATGGTGTCTGTTCCGTAAGCAAGAGCTGCAATCGCTTGCGCTCCACCAACCTTGTAAATTTCTTTTACACCGGCCTCTTTAGCAGCTACTAAAACTGCAGCAGGAAGCTTTCCGTTTTGACCTGGTGGAGAGACCATCACGATTCGTTCTACCCCTGCCACCTTTGCTGGTAAAACATTCATCAGAACGGAAGAAGGATATGCTGCAAGTCCTCCTGGTACATACACCCCTACAGAATCCAGTGGCGTAATTTTTTGACCTAGGATCGTTCCGTTCTTTTCTGTCGTCATCCAAGAGTTGTGTAATTGTTTTTCATGAAAGGATTGAATATTCGCCGCCGCTTCACGGATTATGTCAACTAATTCAGCATCGACACGTTCGTAAGCTTCCTCTACCTCCTCAGCTGAAACGAGATAAGAAGATAAAGAGGTACGGTCAAATTTTTCAGTATACTCTTTAACCGCTTCGTCTCCTCTAGTTCGGACATCATCAATTATCGCCTTTACGACTGAACGCTGCTCCTCGGTTCCACTTTCAACTGATCTTTTAATCGAAACAGCGTCACTCACTTTCTGGATTATCACCATAATCATCCTTTCATGATCAAAACATTCACTATATATATGGACGGAGCCTTTAACTCTACTGTTAAGAATAGCTTTCTATGCTATATCTACAAATTTTAGCTGTTTAACTACAAATTTTTTTGATTTATCAACAAATCCCTATCGTTTTTAAACAATTTTCTAGGCTTTATCTACAAAAATGAGTCCTTTATCTACAAACTACCTCGAAACACTACCTTTTATGACCTCAGTCAATCGATCGACAAGATCGCTGATTCTTTCATCTTTCATTCGGTAGCTTACTGGATTTACGATCAGCCTTGATGTGATATCGACGATACGCTCATATTCAACTAGTCCATTCTCAACTAGCGTTCTCCCCGTAGAAACAATATCAACAATTCGATCGGATAACCCAATGATCGGAGCAAGCTCGATGGAGCCGTTTAGCTTGATGATTTCTACCTGCTCACCTTGCTCACGGAAGTAGGCAGCAGCTACGTTCGGATATTTAGTCGCCACTTTTGGTGCTACATCATTCATTTTTGTATTTGGAAGTCCTGCTACTGCTAGATAGCATTCACTAATTTTCAAATCCAATAGTTCGTATACATCTCTTTCTTCTTCAAGCATGACGTCTTTCCCTGCTATCCCTAAGTCGGCAACCCCGTGTTCTACATATGTAGGAACATCCATCGGCTTTGCTAAAATGAATCGAAACCGCTCTTCCTCTACATCAATAATCAGTTTACGTGAATCTTCGAATTCAGGTGGCAAGCGATAGCCTGCTTCTCGAAGCAGATCTGCAGCTTCTTCAAAAATACGACCTTTTGGCATCGCAATCGTAATGAAATCTTGCATTAGGCTTGCCCCCTTCCTGCTTTTCCGATTAAGTACACGATATCTTCATATTGACTAGTGCAAGCATCTACATTTTTTACCCCATTAATATCTTGAAGAACCGTCCTAATCCCTTTTGCACGCTTTTCCTTTGCTACCTTAAACGCTTCTTGGCGTCTTTCCTCGCTAAAAATAATGCAATGGGTTGGAGCCGTTTTTTCGATTTGTCCTAACGCTTCTAACAGACGATCTAATCTTAAAGCAAATCCAGTTGCTGCTGTATCTTTACCGAATTTTTGAAGTAGAAAATTGTATCTTCCCCCGTTCCCAATCGGAAAACCTACTTGGTCTGCGTAAACTTCAAATAAAATTCCTGTGTAATAGCTCATATGGCTAACTAGAGTAAGGTCAAACTTTAATCTAGATTCCTCTCCATAATCAACAACGATATCCCATAATTGTTTTAGTTGAAGAATAGCTTCTTTCCCTTGTTCATTCTCGATAATTTTTAACGCCCACTCAATGACTTCTTCGCCACCTCTTAATTTTAAAAACTCAAGAAGGCGCTGTTTGTCAATTGACGATAATGCTAGGTTTTTAACATGCTCACGGTATCCTACATAATTTTTCTCATATAAGAACTTTGTTAGAGCGTTTGCCCGTTCTTCCGTCCCTAATATTTGTAAAAATAACTGTTGGACAAATCCGATATGTCCAACTGAAATTTGGAAGTTATTCAAACCTGCAGCTGTTAAAGTAGAAATCATAAGTGCAATAACTTCAGCATCTGCGCTGATCGTTTCATCTGCAATGCATTCCACACCAATTTGTTCAAACTCTGCCGGTCTTCCACCCTCACGTTGTTGAGCACGGTACACATTTGCTGAATATGCCAATCTTAAAGGTAAATCTTCTTGTAACAGCTTAGATGCTGCCACACGAGCAATTGGTGCCGTCATATCCGGACGTAGTACAAGCGTATGCCCCTGTTGATCTAATAATTTAAAAAGCTGTTGATCAAGGATAGCTGATGCAGCTCCAATGGTTTCATAATATTCAAGAGTCGGAGTCTCAATAAACTGATAGCCCCACTTCTTCATTTCTTCACCAATCTCTGTACGAACTCGACTTTTTGTTTCATATAAGTCAGGTAATGTATCTCGCATGCCTAATGGCTTTTCAAACATAAATAAGCGACTCATTTCTTTCACCTCTACTGACTAAAAAATTCCGAATCCTTTAGTTCGCTAATATGTTAGCAAATTGAAGTATATTTGTAGTTTAACGTGACTTTTTCCATTCGTCAACCAAAAACCATAAGCATATCTATGCATGTTGCACCTAATTTTTCGGGACATGCTGCATCCTTTTCCATGAAGTTGTGACGAGGATGTGACATTTGCAAATAAATTGGTCTAGTATGCAAATATAATAATAGAATCTGCAAATAAATAGGAATTTTTCGCAAATATATGTGTTAACTCTGCAAAAAACTAAACCCAACTATTATTATTTTGCTACTTTGCCCAACAAAACCTTCATTAAAAGAAAAAAACTCCACTAACCTAAGTTAATGGAGTACCACTTTTACCGTAGATAGGGTCATTTTCCCATCGTTTTGCAAGCTCTTCCTTTGTATAGATCACTTTCATCGGATTTCCACCAACGAACGCTCCTGCTGGTACATCTTTATGTACAAGGGTCCCGGCTGAAACAAACGCTCCGTCTCCGATGGTCACTCCTGGCAAAATGGTTGTGTTCGCACCGATCATTACTTCGCTGCCGATTTTCACATCGCCTAGGCGGTACTCTTTAATCAAGTACTCGTGAGCTAAAATTGTTGTATTATAACCGATTACTGTATTGCGTCCGACACTTATTTTTTCGGGGAACATGACATCAAGCATGACCATAAGTGCAAAAGATGTCTGGTCGCCTACTTTCATTTTTAAAAAAGTTCGGTACAGCCAGTTTTTCATACTCAAGAAAGGAGTGTAGCGAGCTAACTGTATTACAATGAAATTTTTAACAACTTTTGAAAAAGGCACGGTTTTGTAGACGTGCCATAAAGAGTTACCTCCCTCAACGGGATAACGAGTGGTGTTCCTCATCCTTTTTCCACTCCGAGAATTCCAAGTAGGTCTCTCATATTTTCTAGCATGTAATCAGGATGATAGCTTTCGAGATGCTCTCTACCTTTTACGGACCAAGCAACTCCAGCTGTTTTTACCCCAGCATTTTTCCCTGCTAGAATATCATGATAATTGTCCCCAACCATCATTGCTTCTTCAGGAGTTGAATTCAATTTTTCTAGTGCCATAAAAATGGGACCTGGATCTGGCTTTGCTTTTTCTACGTGATCAAGAGCTACGACCACTTCAAAGTACGGATCAAGCTTTGTGAGCTTTAATCCCTTCATGACCACATCTGAGATTTTTGAAGTGACAATTCCAATCTTAAAACCTGCTTCTTTTAAGGCTTGGATTGTTTCTAAAACTCCCTCGTACTCTTTCACAAGTAAATCGTGGTTCGTTAAGTTAAATTCTCTGTATGTGCGGATCATCTCATCCATTTTATCCTGGTCCATACTTCCAAACGTCTCTTTAAGAGTCGGGCCGATAAACGGAAGAACGTCTTCTCTTTTGTATTGGTTTGGATAGTAATGGTCTAGAGTATGAAGGAATGAATTTATAATAAGTTCATTTGTATCAATTAATGTTCCATCTAAGTCAAATAGAATGGTTGTAAGATTAGTGTTCATACGTTGCTTCCTTTCTTTTTCCTAGTTCAACTCTGTTCCACACAACAGCGACGACAACTGTTAAAATAATGGCCATTGCTAGACGGATCAGCAACAGTGGTAAAACTGGAATTCCTAAAGGTACAAAAATAAGGGTATCTTCAACAACGGCGTGACAGGCTGCTAAAAAGATAAACGCAATCGTCACATCTTTTTTGCTCACTCCATCTTCTTTTACCGCTTGAATCATTACACCTGCCCCGTACGCAAGACCAAATAAAAGTCCAGCAGCTAGAGTCGTAGATGTATTTTCTTTCATTCCAAGTGCTCTTGTAATGGGTGCCATCCATCTTGAAAAAACAGCAAGCCATTTTAAATCCTTTAAAATTTGGATTGCGATCATAAGTGGAATCACGATAATAGCTAATTGGAATATCCCAATGCTTGCCGTCTGAACGGAATCGAAAATAATGTTCCATACGCCCGTTACTTCTTCTTCTTTTGGTGGAATAAAACCGTACTTTGCCTTCTCTCCTCCACCTTGCCAAACAAGATTAATAACAATCCCAGAAACGATGGCAAGCCCGATTCTTACAACAAGCGCGATCCAAAGCTTCACGCCAACCTTCACTGCTACGCTTGATTCTACAAGCATGTTGTGAGAGAAGGAAAGCATAACCGCGATGATAAACACTTCTTTTACTGTTAAGTCAATTGTTAAAATAGCTCCAATGGCAGCATAGAGATTAAGAAAGTTTCCTATTACAAGTGGAATCGCAGCGTCTCCTGATAGTCCGAAAATCCCCATAAAAGGCTCAATCAACTTAATTAACCACGGTAAAATCGGAGTGTGTTGAAGCAATGCAACAATCAGGGCGACTGGAAAAATGATTTTCCCTAATGCCCACGTAGTTCGTAAGCCAACCAATGAACCCTCTTTTGCTGAACGAAGTAACATTTCTCTATCTCCCTTTAATCGTTAATCGGTCCATCATTCGTGGCCAATTTTTTATAAATACTGCTAAATTAAGCACTTTTGTCTAAATAGCGTGTTTCAGCAAGACCCTTCATTCTTCTAAAAATTAATAGAGCAACAGCACCAATAATTAATGCGATGGAAATCGTCTGTGCGATTCTTAGCGTTTCTGTTAGCATGAGGCTATCTGTGCGTAAGCCTTCGACAAAGAAACGACCGATGGAATACCATATGACATACGTTAAGAACAGTTCACCTCTACGTAAATTCACTCTTCTTAATGCTAGTAAAATAAAGAAGCCCATGAAATTCCAAACAGATTCATATAAGAAGGTTGGGTGATAGTATGTTCCGTTGATATACATTTGATTGATAATAAACTCAGGTAAAAATAGCCCCTCTAAAAACTCACGAGTCACTTCCCCACCGTGTGCTTCTTGATTAATAAAATTTCCCCATCTTCCGATTGCTTGACCGAGAATAATACTTGGAGCAGCTATGTCAGCAACCTTCCAAAAAGAAAGGCCTCTTTTTTTCGTAAATACATAGGCTGTTACGACTGAGCCTATGAGAGCCCCGTGTATGGCGATTCCCCCGTTCCAAATCTTAATGATGTCACCAGGGTTTTGTGAAAAGTAATCCCACTGAAAAATGACGTAATAAATACGAGCTGAGATAATGGCTATTGGGATTGCCCATAGCATCAAATCAGCAAATACTTCCTTATCCAAGCCTCGTTTCTCACCTTCTCTCATTGCTAGAATAAGAGCAAGAGCAAGCCCTGTTCCTATAATGACTCCATACCAATGAACCGGAATGGGGCCAAGATTAAAGGCAACTCGATCTATGGGTTGTATCGATCCTAACATGGTATCTCTCCTTCAAATAAAAATTGACTAACTTTGTGCGATGAGATTTTAATGCATTCGCGGAATAATAAGATATAAACGCGAAATTATTTGTGATAACCGCGGAATTATCCAATTAAAACGCGGAAAACTCTCTGCGAACCGCGAATTAAAAACAGACAATGCATCATTCTGAAGCATTCACTGGGCCGTTTTATTTTTTAAACAACCCAGATCGAATTGAAAATTATTTATCCTCATGATCTCCATCTTCAATAACATCTGAGAGACGGTTACTGAATTGTTCAGCAGCGTTAACACCCATTCTTTTTAAACGGAAGTTCATTGCAGCTACTTCTATAATGACCGCCAAGTTTCGCCCAGGACGAACTGGTACAGTAATTTTTGTAAGATCGGTGTCGATGATTTTGACCTTTTCTTCATCCAGTCCTAAGCGATCGTACTGCTTGTTCTGGTCCCAAAGTTCAAGGCTGATGACTAAAGAAATCTTTTTGTAACTACGAACAGCACCAGCACCAAACAGGGTCATGACGTTAATGATTCCTAGTCCGCGAATTTCAAGGAGATGCTCGATAAGCTCGGGCGAGTTCCCAATTAATGTGTCCTCATCTTCCTGGCGAATTTCCACACAATCATCGGCAACTAGGCGGTGACCGCGTTTAACTAACTCCAGTGCAGTCTCACTTTTACCAACACCACTTTTTCCTGTAATCAAAACCCCTACTCCATATATATCAATTAACACACCATGAACGGCTGTAGTTGGGGCGAGCTTACTTTCAAGAAAGTTCGTCAATCTACTAGAAAAACGAGTTGTTTTTTGCTTCGATCGCATAACAGGTACTGCTTCTCTTTCTGCGGCTTCGAGTAGTTCCACAGGAATTTCCATATCTCTCGTTACAATAATCCCTGGTGTGATATCTGTGCAAAGAAGCTCTAGCCTTGTTTTACGATCAACATCACTTAACTTTTCAATAAAAGTAAGCTCAGTTTTCCCTAGGAGCTGAATCCGCTCTGCTGGATAATAATCGAAGAATCCTGCCATTTCAATCCCGGGCCTTGATATATCACTTGTTGTGATTGGTCGGTTAACCCCTTCCTCCCCACTCATCAGCTCAAGATCAAATTTTTCTATTACGTCTTTAGTTCGTACTTTTGGCAAATCAAGCTCCTCCTTATGTATAAGGCTTTTACATGTAAATATGAAATTGAAAAGTAATCTACCGAAATACTCCTAATAAATATTGACTTGTCTTTAATATTTATCATAAAAAACGGTTAAAGTCACTGAATGATGGCGACTCTTAAAAAGTATAAAATGTTCACACTTCAAACATACACTTTATTTTAGCATTTTTTATTAAATATCCAAATTTCAGGAGCTTATATTTTTAATAAGATTTTGATTACTTAACTGGTCTAGACAACTATATATTAAATGAATATAATTAAAGTGACATAAGGAAAAGGAGATGAACCATATGATACGTCTTCTCTTGAGAAACGCCAAAGTAATCATTGAAAAAGAAGTCATTGAACATGGCTATGTATATATTGAAAACGATAAGATTAAGAGTTTTGGGACTCTAGCCAATCTTCCAAGCCTACAAGAGGAAGTCCAAGTCATTCATTTGAGCGATGAAGATACCATTGCACCCGGGTTTATTGATGTTCATATTCACGGGGTTGGTGGCGCTGATACGATGGACGGAACGATGGACGCTTTATCGACAATGGCTACCACTCTACCCGCGGAAGGAACGACTAGCTTTCTAGCTACAACCATCACCCAGGGAGAAGAAAGCATTTCGACCGCTCTTAAAAATGTAGCTAACTATTGTAATGCTGCTAATTCCCCAGGTAAAGCTGAAATTTTAGGTGTTCATCTAGAGGGACCCTTTATCAATGTAAAAAAAGCCGGTGCACAACCGAAAAATGAGATCACCGCGCCCAACATTAACCTTTTTAAAAAGTGGCAAGAGGAAGCAGATGGTTTAATCAAACTTGTTACCCTGGCACCAGAGGTTGAAAATGGCATTGAATTGATTGAATATCTTTCAAGCACTCAAGTCATCTCTTCTATTGGACATTCGGACGCAACTTATGAACAAGTGGAGAGGGCTGTAGAAGCTGGTGCATCTCATGTTACCCATCTATTTAATGGCATGCGGGGCATTCATCACCGCGAGCCAGGTGTTGCAGGTTCTGCCCTTCTTTTTAAAGAATTAATAATTGAAATGATCGTTGATGGAATCCACATTGATCCCCAAATAGTTAGACTTGCCCTTCAATCTAAAGGGGTAGACGGAACGATTCTGGTTACAGATTCCATGCGGGCAAAGTGTTTAAAGAGTGGAGAATACGAACTTGGTGGGCAACCAGTAACCGTTAAGGACGGCAAGGCCCTGCTTTCAGATGGAACACTTGCTGGGAGTATTTTAAAAATGAAACAAGCTGTACAAAATATCGTAGATTACACCAATATCTCTCTTGTTGAAGCAATCCAACTTGTGACTGTCAATCCAGCCAAACAGCTGAATATTTATGACCGTAAAGGGAGTATCGAGATTGGGAAAGACGCTGATCTTGTCGTATTGAACAAGGAATTAGACGTAACGTTAACGCTCTGTCGAGGAATAAAGGCATATGAGAAGGAGCTGATCAAAGATGAAAATTATTAAGACAGCGAATTATGAGGAAATGGGACTTGAGGCTGCTAAAATCATTATTGAAAAAGTCCGCTCCAATCCAGGTACTGTTTTAGGATTAGCAACAGGGAGTACCCCTAGAGGCGTATATAAATATATGGTGGATGACCACCAGCAGAAAGCTACGAATTATGAAGAAGTAAGAACAGTAAATCTAGATGAGTATGTTGGGCTTCCAGAGACGGACGAAAACAGTTACCACTTTTTTATGAAACAGCACCTATTTAACCATCTTAATATCCCTAAAAATCAAACCTTTCTACCATCAGGGGTTGCGGAGAACTTAGACGTAGAATGTAAGAGGTATGAAAAACTTATTAAGAATTTGGGAGGCGTTGATTTACAGATCCTTGGAATTGGACGAAACGGGCATATCGGCTTTAATGAACCCGGTACTTCTTTTAAAAGTAGGACGCAAATCGTCGACCTTGCGGAAAGTACTCGTATGGCAAACGCACGTTTTTTTACTAGTTATGAGGACGTTCCAACAAAAGCGATTACAGTTGGAATTTCTACGATTTTAGACAGTAAAGAGATTCTTCTTTTAGCATCTGGAAGTTCTAAGGCAGAAGCGATTAAAAAATTGCTAGAGGATGAAGCAAATGAGCAGTTCCCAGCATCTGCTTTAAAACATCATGACCAAGTCACGATTATTGCGGATGAAGAAGCACTACAACTGGTAGAGAAAGAGAGACTTTCCTATGATCGATAAGTACTCTCCAATCCCTATCTACCATCAACTAGAGGAATATATTCGAGGACAAATCGAAAACGGGACCTACCCTTTTGATACAACCATTCCATCTGAGCGAGAGCTGGCAGAGAGATTTGAGATCAGTAGAATGACGGTTAGACAAGCCATCAATAATCTTGTAAACGACGGGTATTTGTATCGGGAAAAAGGCCGTGGAACTTTTGTTAATAGACGAAAAGTCGAACAAAAGCTTCAAGCTGTAACTAGTTTTACCGAGGATATGATAGAAAGAGGATTGACGCCTAAGAACAAGCTGTTAACCTTTCATATCATACCGGCGAATGGAAAAGTAGCGAGCATTCTAAATCTTCAAGAACATACCCCAGTCTATGAGATTAAAAGAATTCGAATTGCTGACGATTCACCGATTGCGATAGAAACAACCTATTTACCAGCTAACTTAATTAAAGGGTTATCAGAGGAGATTTTAAATCGCTCCCTTTATAATTACATTGAAAATGACTTATCCCTAAAAATTAGTGAGGCCACTCAAGAAATTGAGGCTGCGAGCGCCAAGCAGCAGGATACAGCCCATCTGCAAATTGAAAAAGGTGCTCCTGTTTTGGTGATATCGCAAACATCTATTCTTGATGATGGGACCCCTTTTGAGTATGTAAAATCGATTTATCGGGCTGATCGATATAAGTTTGTTCATAAGATGAAGAGATAGTTGGTTTAATCTATATAAATATGTGAGAAGCGTACCAGTCCTTATGTGAGTGGTACGCTGTTTTTGTAGGTGGTAGGTTGGGCCCTTCTAGCTGTTTGTACTTTTTTTATCTTCTGTTAGATCGTTAATCAAAGAGCCAAGGTTCTAATTTCATGATAGACACGTTTAAATGGCAATATTTAGGTTAAAATGTATTTGGGTCCTTATTATTCCTCTTTTCTAATGTTTATCGTAGCTGAAAACATAGTAGCCAAGAGTGAATAAAATGAACCCTTTTTCTTTTTATACAATTATTATATTCTCTTAATCCTCCACCCCTCCTCCTGTCCGAACCTGAAGCAACTTCTAACTGTTCACAGCCTTTTTCTACTTCTCCTGTCCGAACTTGAAGCAACTTCTAACTCTTCACAGCCTTTATTTTCTCCTTCTCCTGTCCAAACTTGGAGTAACTTCTGACTCTTCACAGCCTTTATTCTCCTTCTCCTGTCAGAACTTAGAGTAACTTCTGACTCTTCACAGCTTTTTTCTTCTCCTCCTGTCTGAACCTGAAACAACTTCTGACTCTTCACAGCCTTTATTCTCCTTCTCCTGTCAGAACTTAGAGTAACTTCTGACTCTTCACAGCCTTTTTTCTCCTTCTCTTGTCAGAACTCGGAATAACTTCTGACTCTTCACAGCCTTTTCCTTCTTGTCCTGTCCGAACTTGGAGTAACTTCTGACTGTTCGAAGCCTTTTTCTTCTCCTCCTGTCCGAACTTGATGCAACTTCTAACTCTTCACGGCTTTTTCCTTCTTCTCCTGTCCGAACTTGAAGCAACTTCTGACTCTTCATAGCTTTTTTCTTCTCCTCCTGTCCGAACTTGGAGCAATTCTTAATTTCATTGACCGATTAGCTTGATCATTATTTTTTCCTATATTAAACCCTGTCCCTTTCTAAATAGTAAAACGTATTATAAAGACAAAGTTACTATTTTTAAGGAGGAATATGATGAAAATCATGCTAGATGCTGGTCATGGGTACAACACGCCTGGTAAGAGGAGTCCTGATGGGTTTCGTGAGTATGAGTTTAATCGAGAGGTTGCTTGTTTTATAAGAGATATGTTAGGAGATTTTGAGAATGTAACAGTGTATTTCGCACATTCTGATAAACGAGACGTCCCGCTTGTGGAAAGAACAGATTACGCCAATCAATTACAAGTTGATTGCTATGTTTCCATACATGCGAATGCCCATGGTTCAGGCGGATGGAGTACTGCTAATGGAATTGAAACATTTGTACATTGTTCAAGACCAACCGAGGCTCTCGAGTTAGCGGAGAATGTACAGAGAAGGTTAATCGAAAATACTAAGTTGAAAAACAGAGGTGTAAAGGCTGCGGATTTTCATGTATTACGAAAAACAAATATGACAGCTGTCTTAGTAGAATGTGGATTTATGACTAACAAAGAAGAAGTAAAGCTCCTTCGTTCTGATGAGTTTCAGAAAACTTGCGCGAATGCAATTGTACAAGCATTAGAAAAACAGTATGGGTTACAAAGGGATGCAAAGGTACACTTTAGTGATTTAACTATATAGAAAATTAGTAAGTTATAAATACTTTTACTCTTTGGCCACAAATCATTAATTGAAATAATTACCATGCATAACATTGAAAGTTTCCCTATTTATTTTCACTCCAATTTAATATAATTATCTCAAAACTTTCCAGGGTGATAGGGATGAAATATATTAGAACGCTTTTATACTTTCTATTATTTTTTTCACTATGGTTCAGTAGTGTCCAAAACTCTTCGGCAGCTTCAACCAATATAACGGTGCTCTTAGACGGAGAACCAGTTGAATTTGATCAGCAGCCTGTAATACAAAACGGAAGGACTCTCGTTCCATTTCGAAAAATATATGAGGAGTTAGGTGCTGAGGTCTCTTGGGAGTCCAAAACTAAGACAGTTACTGTGGTTAGGGATAACAAAGTAATTAAATTGCAACTTGGGAGCGTCCATGCATCAGCTAATGGTGCTTATGTAAAATTGGATACTCCTGCTCAAATTATTAATAATCGAACTATGGTTCCTCTCCGTTTTATTTCGGAATCGTTTGGTGCTAAAGTCAATTGGGATAACAATGAAAAGTTAGTTGAAATCAATACATTTGCTATCAATATTGATCAGTACTTTAATTCTTACAATAACGGTAGTTTTTCCTACGAAATATCAGAGGAAGAATTTTTAAATCGTATAGAAAACCTTAATTTAGACCAGGAAATAGTTAATGTTTCGCTCTACACAAGTTATTTGGATCAAGGTAAACAGTTCATCTCCTCAGAACATTATTCAGTTAGAATGATTGAAAATGAGGTATACACTGTATACATGACAGCTTTTGGAGAGTTAATAGACGAAAAAGGCAATACTCTCATAAATGGTGATTTTCACATTGAAATATATGATATAAATACAGATGAATTGGTTTTTAGTGATTTAGGCGAGCTAAATAATCTCTTATATAATCAGTCTGTTTTCTATACCACATTAGAGGCATTAAAGGATCTAAGAATAATTGAATAGTATATAGGAGACATGCATGAAAATGCTCCTAGCGAGAATGGCCATTAATACCCCACTAAGAACATATATAAATAAAAAGGATCCAGCTGGATCCTTTTTTCATAAACTATTTCTCTTTTTCCTCAAAAACAACCTTCTGAATAATTAAATTTGCTATCGACATAATGATGGATATCAAAACCGCCATTCCAAATCCTTGGATTTCAAACGCCGCCCCAATGATTGCATCTGTTAGGAGAAGCGTGATGGCGTTAATGACAAATAGAAACAACCCAAGTGTAAGCAATGTTACTGGTAGTGTTAATATAACTAGAATTGGTTTCACAAGTATATTCAATATAGCCAATACAAAACTTGCTCCTAATGCTGCACCAAAGCCCTCAATATAAAAGGAATTTTCGAAGAACCCCGCTAGTGCAACAAAAAGGACTGCATTAATAATGATTCCGATCAACCATCTCATAATAAACACCCTTTACTTCATAAAACGCTATTTGACTTGTTTAATCGCAATGGATCCTGTTTTTGTTTCAGCATCTAATTTTGTTACTAATTCACTAGGCTTTACAGAATGGAATCGCACAAATTTCTGTACAACATCATTCTTCTCATCAGTCACTTGAACTCCTGAAAGATCCAGATCAAATCCACCTAAATTGGACTTTAACTGCCCACTAATGGCTGCTGATTCTGGAACATAAAGCTTTACATTCCCTGTCGTCGCTTTGGCTTCGATTCTTTCACAATAAGGATCCTCAACCGAACAGACAATACTTCCATGGAAGGTTTGAACATCAAGCTTCTTGAAGCTCCCATCTACCTTTATAGCTCCATTGATGGTTTCTGCCTCAAAGTCATCAATTTTTCCTGACCTAACCTCAATATGTCCATTGGCTGTTTCAGCTTCTACACTCTTACTAGTAATTTTCTTCAAACTGATTTTGCCGTTTGCTGTTTTTACTCTATACTTGTTTATATTTAAGTTTTCACTAGAAATGGCACCATTAAACAAACGAATTCTTACCGTTTCATACGTACTCTGAGGAACATAGATCACTGCGTTAACCTTCATCCATTTCTGTTGAACAATAAAACGAAGCTTTTGCCCTTCTACTGCAAATGTAACATCCTTTAGGAAAGAGCTCCGAGCTTCATCTTGTGTTTCAACTCGATGAACCTTTGCTTCGCATTCTACTCTAACGTCATTTTGATCCCATGGGATTATTTTGACCGATCCATTCGCGATATCAACATCCATATCCTTTAAATATACATCAGCCTGCTGGAACACATGGGAGATCTCAACAGATTGAGCAAAGTTAAGGTCTAAGTCAAGGTCCTTGATTTTTTTTAGTGCTGAGTCAACAAAATCAAATAATTTATCCTTTACGGATTGAAACTTTTGGCTATTTGAATAATCTTCTTTTTTCGTATCATCAAAATTAACGACGGTTGAAAGTTCTCCGATTATTTCTTCTTCTTTTTGCTTCATCGTTTTACTTGATTTCTCAAGTTCTTCTAACAAAACTAAGGCTTCATCAACAGTAAGTTTCCCCTCTTCAACCATTTTTAAAATTCGTTTTTTCTCCTCATTCATGGTAATACCCCCGTTCATTTATCTCTCGCTTAATACTTTAATCCCTTTGACAATATTCCAAATCAAAACAATTAAACTAAGAATGACTGTTGCACCTACTCCAAAAAAGAAAAAGATTGGGAAGGTGTTTTGATTAGAATCAAAATGTACAAAAGCTGAAATAAGAATAATTGGAACAGGAATCAAAGGAATTAAATGTGAAAGTAAAGCCTTCTTAGAATGATCTCTCACTTCCTGATCCTCTGCTACTAACATAATAATGAGTGGAACTATAATACCCGCAAATAAGACACTAAAATAACTTATCGCCGCTAAAACCTTTCTCGTTTCCATAAGGAGCCCCTTTCGCACCTGAGCTTTTCTAATGAGAGAAAAACGCTCTCAACCATACCTTATTTACGCCTGATAAAGATAAAAGTTTCAATTTCTTGGCTAAAACGCACTGAAAAAAAAGTAAAATTTATCCTTAAACTTATTTAAACATACACTTTATAAAATTTGCTCCATCCACAGACTTAAACTACAAAAAAACTCGCTGATATATATCCAGCGAGCTCCATAAACCTATTTTGTTACTTTTTCTTTTTCTTCAATAATCGTTTTCATTCTTGAACGATCTCGTTCTAAAATCGGTTTTAAATACTTCCCTGTGTACGATTCAGGAACTTCTGCAACAACTTCAGGTGTCCCGGTAGCGACAATCGTTCCACCTTTGTCTCCACCTTCTGGCCCTAAGTCGACAATAAAGTCAGCTGCTTTGATAACATCTAAATTATGTTCAATCACTAATACTGTATCGCCATTTTCAACAAGTCGTTGAAGAACCACTAGTAATCTTGAGATATCATCCACATGTAGCCCTGTTGTTGGTTCATCTAGAATATACAATGAACGGCCTGTAGAACGGCGGTGAAGTTCAGAAGCAAGTTTTACACGCTGCGCTTCTCCACCAGATAGAGTAGTAGCTGGCTGTCCAAGTGTAATATATCCTAAGCCCACATCAAAAATGGTCTGCAGCTTTCGTTTGATTTTAGGAATATTTTCGAAAAACTCCAGTGCATTCTCAACTGTCATATCAAGGATGTCTGAAATATTCTTCCCTTTATATTTTACCTCTAACGTCTCACGGTTATATCGTTTCCCATGACAGACTTCACACGGGACATACACATCTGGAAGGAAGTGCATTTCAATTTTTATAATTCCATCTCCACGGCAAGCTTCACAACGACCACCCTTAACATTAAAGCTAAAACGACCCTTTTTATATCCACGAACCTTAGCTTCATTCGTCGAAGCATATACGTCCCGAACATCATCAAAGACACCCGTATAAGTTGCAGGGTTGGACCTAGGTGTTCGACCAATTGGTGACTGGTCAATATCAATAACTTTTTCTAAGTGCTCAATTCCTTTGATATCCTTATGCTCACCAGGTTTACTTTTAGCATGGTGAAGCTTTTGAGCAAGAGTCTTGTGCAAGACCTCATTAATGAGTGTACTTTTTCCGGAACCTGAAACCCCTGTAACAGATATAAAGGTTCCAAGTGGAATTTTAACATTCACATTCTTGAGGTTATTTTCACGAGCTCCTTTAATTTCTAAATAGCGACCATCACTTTTTCTACGCTCAAGTGGAAGAGGGATAAACTTTTTGCCAGATAAGTATTGACCAGTTAAGGAGTTATTGTCTGCCATTACTTCTTCAGGCGTACCTGCTGAAATAATTTGCCCTCCATGGACTCCAGCCCCAGGTCCAATATCTATTAAATAGTCTGCCGCCATCATCGTATCCTCATCATGTTCAACGACAATGAGTGTATTTCCGATATCGCGCATGTTTCTTAACGTATCAATCAATCGATCGTTGTCTCTTTGGTGAAGTCCGATGGATGGCTCGTCCAGAATATAGAGAACACCTGTTAATCGCGAGCCGATTTGAGTTGCAAGACGAATTCGCTGTGCTTCTCCACCAGAAAGGGTACCGGCCGCTCGACTTAGTGTTAGATAGTCTAGACCTACATTGATTAAGAACCCTAGACGCTCTAAGATTTCTCTAAAAATAAGATTAGCAATCTTCATTTCTTTTTCAGAAAGCTTTAGGTTTTGGAAAAAGTCATGAGCCTCCTGAATTGAGAATGATGTTACATGACTAATATGTTCACCTGAAATCAGGACTGCTAAACTTTCTTTTTTCAATCTGTTCCCCTTACAGGTTGGACACGCCTGTTGGCCCATATATTTTTCCATTTGCTCTCGAATATAATCTGAGCTTGTTTCCTTATAACGGCGTTCAACATTCGTCATGACACCTTCAAAGTGAATATAATTTTCACGTACTTGTCCGAAGTCATTTTCATATCGGAAATAAATCACATCTTCTTTTGATCCATACAGCACCTTGTCTAAAAGATGCTTTGGAATATCCTTGACTGGAATATCCATATCAATTCCATAATGGTTACAGATTGATTCCAATAGCTGCGGATAGTATTGAGAACTTGTTGGCTCCCAAGGTGCAATGGCATGCTGTTTAAGTGATAAATCTTGGTTTGGAATGACAAGGTCTGGATCTACCTCTAGCTTTGAACCAAGCCCGTCACAATCAGGACAAGCACCAAAAGGGCTGTTAAATGAAAACATTCTTGGCTCTAATTCACTAATGGAGAAACCACAGTGTGGACATGCATGATGCTCACTAAATAACAGTTCCTCTTCTCCAATGACATCAATGATGACTTTTCCTTCTCCTAAGCTTAAAGCTGTTTCAAGGGAATCAGCTAATCGAGCGCTGATTTCATCTTTCACCACAATACGGTCTACAACTACTTCAATGGAGTGTTTCTTATTTTTCTCTAACTCTATGTCGTCTCCAAGGTCGTACATTTCTCCATCTACACGGACACGGACATATCCTTGCTTCTTTATATCTTCTAATACTTTTACATGAGTCCCCTTACGACCTGAAACGATTGGCGCAAGCACCTGTAGTTTCGTTCTTTCTGGGTATTCTAAAATTCGGTCTACCATCTGTTCAATGGTTTGCGAACTAATTTCAATATTGTGAATCGGGCAGGTTGGTCTCCCTACTCTAGCATAAAGCAAACGTAAGTAGTCATATATTTCCGTTACCGTTCCTACTGTAGAACGAGGGTTTCGACTTGTGGTCTTTTGATCAATAGATATCGCTGGTGAAAGCCCCTCAATGGCATCCACATCAGGCTTATCCATTTGCCCTAAAAACTGTCGAGCATAAGCAGACAGGGATTCAACGTATCTGCGCTGTCCCTCTGCGTAAATCGTATCAAATGCTAATGATGATTTCCCCGAACCAGAAAGTCCTGTCAGAACAACAAGCTTATCCCTTGGAATGGTGACATCAATGTTTTTTAAGTTATGGGCTCTGGCGCCTTTTACAATTAATTTATCCATCGCCATTGTATCGTCATCCTTCCGCTTTCAACTCTAATAAAAGGTCGCGTAGCTCTGCTGCTCTTTCGAAGTTCAATGCTTTTGCCGCTTCCTTCATTTCTTTTTCCATATCTAAGATAAGCTTCTCTCTTTCTTTTTTATTCAGCTTACCTAGCTTAGCAACTGGTGAGTAGTCTTCCTGTTCCTCTGCTGCATACGTTGCTTTTATCACATCACGGATTTCTTTCTGAATCGTCATTGGTGTAATTCCGTGTTTTTCATTATATTCTTCTTGAATCGAACGACGACGCTTCGTCTCGTGTATGGCAATTTCCATTGATTTCGTCATCTTATCTGCATACATAATCACGTGTCCATTGGCATTACGAGCTGCACGGCCGATCGTTTGAATAAGTGACCTTTCTGAACGGAGGAAACCTTCCTTATCTGCATCTAGGATCGTAACAAGCGAAACTTCAGGAATATCTAATCCCTCTCTTAAAAGGTTTATTCCAACGAGAACATCGTATTTACCAAGACGGAGTTCTCGAATAATTTCAATCCGCTCTAGTGTCTTAACTTCTGAGTGAAGATATTGAACTTTAATTCCGATTTCCTTTAAGTAATCCGTTAGGTCCTCGGACATTTTCTTCGTTAAAGTGGTAACAAGTACACGTTCGTTTCGTTTGATTCTATCTTGGATTTCTCCGATTAGATCATCAATTTGACCTTCGATTGGACGAACATCAATCGTTGGATCAAGCAATCCTGTTGGACGAATAATCTGCTGGATCATTTCCGGTGTATGCTCTATTTCATAAGGTCCAGGAGTTGCTGAAACATAAACGATTTGTTTCACATGCTTTTCAAATTCGCTGAATGTTAAAGGGCGGTTATCCATCGCCGACGGTAAACGGAATCCATGATCAACCAATACCTGTTTCCTTGCTTGGTCACCGTTATACATTCCACGAATCTGTGGCAAAGTAACATGTGACTCATCTATCACTAATAAGAAATCTTCTGGGAAGTAATCTAGTAAAGTGTAAGGAGTTGAACCAGCAGGCCTTAATGTCAAGTGACGCGAGTAGTTCTCAATCCCTGAGCAAAAGCCCATTTCCCGCATCATTTCTAAGTCGTATCTAGTTCTTTGTTCAAGACGTTGAGCTTCTAGAAGCTTTCCATTCTCTCGCATAATCGCAAGCTGTTCCTCTAGTTCCTGCTCAATATTCTCAACGGCTATTCTCATTTTTTCTTCACGTGTAACGAAGTGGGATCTTGGGAAAATCGCGACATGATCCCGATCACCGAGAATCTCACCCGTTAAGGCATCCACCTCACGTATCCGATCAATTTCATCTCCAAAAAACTCAACACGAAGACAGTGCTCGTCACGAGAAGCTGGGAAGATTTCCACCACATCTCCACGAACACGGAACGTACCACGTTGGAAGTTAAGATCATTTCGTTCGTATTGGATATCGACTAACCGATGTAATAGTTTATTTCTCTCAATCTCCATTCCAGTTCTTAATGATAAAACGAGATCCCGGTATTCTTCTGGGGACCCTAAGCCATATATACAGGAAACGCTGGCAATAATAATGACATCTTTCCGTTCAAATAATGAAGATGTCGCTGAGTGGCGAAGCTTATCGATTTCATCATTAATACTAGCGTCTTTTTCAATAAAGGTATCAGTGGATGGTACATAAGCTTCCGGTTGATAATAATCGTAATAACTAACAAAGTACTCAACCGCATTATTGGGGAAAAACTCTTTAAATTCACTATATAATTGACCCGCCAACGTTTTGTTGTGGGCGATAACTAATGTGGGTTTATTAACCTCTTTAATTACATTTGAAATCGTAAATGTTTTACCTGTTCCTGTAGCACCTAACAATGTTTGATGTTTTTTCCCCTCACCGATTCCTTGTACAATCTTTTTAATCGCTTCAGGCTGATCACCTTGAGGGGAGTACTTGGAAACGAGTTCAAATTGGTCCTTCACACGCAAGCCTCCTGTTCCTAAATCTTCTATATGATTACAAATCAGCATGATAATTAAGTAGGACCTGAGTTGAGCTGATTTACTATTTTTTCTAGTTCAAAACTACATCATCATTCTACCACAAACTTATCAAAACAAACCAATAATATGCGAACGGATATTCGATTTTTCTACTATTTACTAAAGAAATTGGTAAATGATGTAGAAGCTTTGTTAATCAATCGTTTGATTGAAAACAGATCTGTACTAGATATAAAGCCATTCTTTTAACTTTTCCGTTAATAAAATTGTCGATACATTTTTGCGATTCTTTTTACGTGTAGGGACATTTGTTGAGGTTTGTAGAAGTGTAGTTAATCAATCGTTTGATTGAAATCATTAAAAAAGTGATTATGTAGGGGAAAGTTTTATATTTCGAAGTGAGAATATTGTCGAGGGAATTATGCAAGTTTTATGCTGAAATGCTCTGAACTGCGGGTTTTGCCTACTAAACGAGGTAGTCTTGATGATTTATGGAGAACTTACAAGCTGTATGCGGCTTCTCCATGGGTTTATGCGGCAGTTTATCTCTTTTATGCGGGACCTTTAATTATTTATGCCGTATTTCCCACGGGTTATGCGGCACTTTGGACACTTTATGCGGATTTCTTTTAGGTGGCACTGGAAGTTTCTACTTTCACAGTTCAATTGATGCAGAACCAGCTCCCCTCCCCTACTCCCCAATCAAAATACAAAAAAGCCCGCAGATCAACTCTACAAGCTTTCACATTTATTTAGAATTGTTCTAACCTAAGGAGCTGTTATGCACTCTGCTTAGTCCTTTTCTTCATATTCCTCGCATACCAAAATCCCACTGTTAAAGAAATAGTGTCTACCACTATTAAATAGAAAGAATTGGTGTATCCTTTATAAACGGAAGCAGCTATTAAAGCTAACGTTAGAACTAGTCCAATGATATGGTTGTACGTAACTCTTGTAAACAAAACAACAAGAAGTCCTGGAAGTAATAGAGCCAATATAACTTTTACCAACACTTGTGACACCTTCTTTAATAAAATAAACATATGTATAAGGATAGCTTCTCCAATCGTTATATACAAGAGATTTTATTAGTTGGTATTCAGTAGCTTTTTGAAAAACTTCCAGCCTGCATACCCTAAAAGTGCCATTACCGAATAACCTACTATAATAATAAGGATCGGAACATACGCAGGTGTAGTACCTGAATCCGTTGACATTCCCGCTAAAAAAAGAGGCATAATGGGAAGAGTAAAGATACCTGGTCCTAGAAATATACATACAGCAAATATCCCTATTACAATCCAACTTGATTTTTTACCAACTAACAGTGGATTTTTATCTCTAACCCCATCATCGGATTCCTTCGCAAGTGCATCCTTCACCACAAGATTATATGCCTTGATCTCTCTTATTGCTTTTCTGAAGAAATAAAACCATACAGCTATGATTACCAATGCAACAATAGACAACATGGTCCAGTAGGATGAGAATCCCCCCGAAAACATCGAAACAAAAGGATTAAGAACCATGAAGAAAAGCGTTATTCCATATTGAAGTAAAAATAATACAGATAAAATGATATAGACATATGCCCACACAGGTTTTTGTGAACTCATACCGTGTTTAACCTCTCATAAATTAGAATTTTTTTACAGCAATCTCATTATATTACGAAAACGTTATGATGAACAGACTCCCTATTTGCCATGAATAAAAACAGGTAACAGTAGAATACTTACAACAACAAGACCTTCAAAACAGTATAAAGGTTGGTGAACCCATCATGGCAAGAAGAAAACGCCCCCTTGTACCTGGAGCTCGAGGTGCATTAGATCAACTTAAAGCACAAGTAATGGAAAAACAAGGTTATCAGGTGGACAAAGAACATCCAGAGAATGTTAAATATGAGGTAGCAGAGGAAAGAAATGTTCCTCTTAAGAAAGGATATAATGGAACACTCACCTCACACCAAGCAGGAAAAGTTGGTGGTCCAATTGGGGGAAATATGGTAAAAGAGCTTGTAAGAATGGCACAAGAAAGTTTAAATAAGAAATAGAAGTAGAAGAGCTAGTCTCCATCGACTAGCTCTAATTTTTTTGAAAAAATGCAACCTTTTAGAAATAGAGTCGTCTATATATAAACTTTCTGAAAGGAGGTACTGCCTCTTGATTGAGCCTAGCAAAATATACAACAAAGACATAGCACTAGAATATTTATTGCAAGAATACGGAGACAGCGTAAAAAAACTTGCTTATACGTATGTAAAGGATTGGAGTATTGCAGAGGATATTGCGCAGGAGGTTTACATTACAAGTTATAAACATTGGGACCAATTCAGAGGAGAGTGCTCCTATAAAACTTGGCTTTTTAAAATCACGGTCAATAAATGCAAGGATACATACAAAAGTAAATGGTTTAACGTCCAGGGGTTATTAGAAAATATAAGCTTTAAGTTAAAGTCCACCGCTTCCACGGAACATGAAGTGTTGTTAAGAAGTGAAGCACGAGAATTGTCTGAGTATGTCTTACAGTTACCCATTAAGTACCGTGAGATAATCATTTTATTCTATTATGAAGAATTAAAAATAGTAGAAATCCAAGAACTAACCGGACTTAATCCTTCCACCATAAAATCCAGGCTGTATAGAGGAAAAGAAAAACTACGACATATGTATGGAGGTGAATAGATGTGGAAGAAAAGCTTAATAGACTAAGAGATAGCATGGACAAAACAGTTCTAAAAAACGGAAGGATGTCTAAGAGTGAAAAAGAAAAAATCTTACTAAATGCTCAGCAGGATACCGAACGTAAAGACCCTTTTTTAGCACCTATTTTGTCCTTTGTTTTCATCTTAACCTTTCTGTTTTTAGTTAGCATATTCTTCTACAATCAAGTGTTTAATGAAGGGGGCTTTATCATGGTGAGCTTAGATCAACTCTTCTTATGGATTTTACTATTTTTATTTATAATAGCTGGAACCATCTTCTTAATATCCCAACGCCAAAATAAATATTTTAGGACTTATTTAGTTACACTCCCTACATTATCGTTGGCTGCTGCCTGTCTTCTATTCTTTCAGTCGGACACTTCCGTTACAAACGTTCAAACACCAAGTGCAGCCCAATCATTAGAAAAAACAGATGTGGAAACAGAGACTGTAGCACTTGACCGAAAAATTCGTGATGCTATTTATGAAAAACTTGATATTATGACTGATATTGATGAGAAGCGAATCGAAGAACTTGTAGTCAGTGTGGATGAGAAAAATGTTGAATTAGTACTTGGAGCGAGCGGGATAGGATACATGGAGGAAATAAGAAATAAATTGGTCGTAGATAGCCAAGCTGCTATCCAGCTAGTTTTCGAAAATGAACAAGTCCAAACCGCTTCCTTTCAGTGGAAGGTCCAACATTATCCAAATCCAACGGGTGCAGAACGTGCTGGAGAAAGACAATACGAAGTAGCTCTATCCTATCAACTTTCAAGAGAACAATACGAGAAAATAAATTGGGATTCTTTCAATCTTGAAGAACTTCAAAAAACTACCCAAGGATATGAAATACAGCCATTCCTTCTTCAAAACTAAATTCTAGTTGCTTGTTACACGCATTCAAAAAGGAACAAACCCTTTATTTTTAAATAAGGGGCTGTTCCTTTTTTATTCCATTCCATATTTAATCCGATATATTTTCGCCATTGCTTGAACACGGTCGGAAACATTCAGTTTTCTAAAAATATTGGTGATATGGTTTTTTACCGTATGTATGCTAATCGTTAATGCACTCGCTACTTCCTGGTTATTCAATCCTTCAAGGACTAAATGTAGGACCTCCTGCTCTCTTGATGTTAAAGGGAGTTCAATGATTACACTGCTTACATCTCGAACCTTTTCGATATCTTCTAAGCTAATCTCGACTTTATCCATTTCTACCTTTTCATTAAGTTCCATACTTTGAATAAATGCCTCAAACTTCTCTTTGAGTGACTCATTTATACCCTCTATATCCAAGTCTTCCTTGTTACAAACCTTGCGATAAATTAACCCCAGAATTTGACTTTCAATTCGATAGAAATGGTTGGAACCTTGGTTCTCAAGCAACCGATGATAGTCCTCTAGGATGGAAATTTCAGGGCCCGCTGAAATTTTTTCCTTAATAAACGAAAGCCGATAAGGTACAACTTTAATTGCCCTCTTTAAATCGTTCAAATTAAATTCCTCTAGCTGTGAAAAGGTTTCAGCCATTGTTAATGCTTTTTGAACAAGCTGGTATTCTTTCGTATTCCATTCTTTTATGCTCGCATGAAGGAGTTCCAATGCATCTACCCTATCACTTTGACCTTCTCCATCCACGACCGTACAATATTTCATACTTAGAATTTTTCCAAGTAAGTCCAAGAATCCCTCAACGTTACAAGAAGGTGCTTCAACTTCCATCGTAAGAATTCCGTTCACACTCTGGTTTTTCACAATGGGAACATGAATTAGATTCTGGCTATTTTTAGTATGGGGCATGAACTGTTCTACCGATTGTCCTATGTAAGCGGTCAGTTGTTTATGATAATGCTTTAACTTATCATTGGTCGTTCCTCTTAGGAAAAGCTCTCCTCCAATTAAGGTGGCACAAACAAAACGATTTTTGTTCAGACTTCTACACACTTCCAAAACCTTATAAAGCAGGTTCTTCGGATTATTGGAGTGAATAAATACGTCCATTACATCAACCAAGCTTTGGTAATACTCCTTTATAACCTCGGATGTACCTATCGCCTCTCTTATGCTCTTTCTATCCGATAAAAATTGAACGAAGCATTTCATGATAATATGTAATTCTTCATGAAACGGAGTGCCCTTTAACTTTCCTCCAAAAACAAGCCCTTCCACTATGTCGTGATTTTTAATAGGGTACGAGAATAAATGATTAGGCTGGAGACCTGCTTTTTTAAAAATTTCTGCCCGATTTGATTGACCTATACCATTCCAAATCATCTCTTTCTCTGCTGCAGCCGACTGGCCTAGTAGACCTTCCCCAATATAAAATGTGACACCATTAAGTGAGTGCCCCTTTTCTCCAACAACAAGGTCTACACAAAACGTATCAACGGTGTTTTTACTCGCAAAACCTATAAAATCTAAATTATAAATCGTTAAAACATTTTTAAAAAAAGAAGGGAGGATTTCTTTGCATTCCTTATTATAAGTAAACTCTTTAATAAGATTTAATTTCTCTTTTTGTAGTTGTTTACTATGTGTGTCTCTATATAAAACCTTAAGAGTTTCTACTACCTTTTCAATACTCTGGATGAGTTTATGTTTGTCTTCTTGAGTAATAGAATGGACACCTTCCAAAAGAATTTCTTCTTTTTCAGTAAGATTACTTTCAACAAATGGACCTGCTAGTAGAAAGCATGGTCGATTTTCACCATAAAAGAGTGGTGAGAGTACATACTTAAGTGGAGCCTGTTCCTCTGAAGACATGATCAGTACAGGCCTTTTTATATTTTCTACCATTCTTTTAATATCATCTAAAAATACAGAGTTTTCAAGGTGAAGATTAGAACAGTCCAAACCATCTTTATTTGCTTTTATTACTATTTCTCCTGAAAGGTCCACAATCCAAAGTGGTACTTGAAGATAAGAAGAATAAGTTCCAAGCAATTCTTCAATAATATGTACGTTGTTAATCATAGGTGCACCTCTAATTGTTCTATATAAATAATATCGACACTTAAATTAAAACCTTTTCTGGAAAATGCAACCACTTAAACTTCCACTTTGTTTATAGTACTGTATTTTCATGAAGATGTATGAGACTTGATCATAATTAAATAGAATACGTTTGATGACTAAGCTCCCGAGCTAGCTTGTTCCAAGGGAATAATTGCTTTTCAAACTCATCCGCTGGAACTGGACGACTAAAGAAATAGCCTTGCACCGTTTCACAGCCAACTTCCCTTAAATAGTGTATTTGGCGGTCTCTCTCTGTTCCTTCCGCCACAATATCAAGTTTTAACGAACGGCCCATATCAATAATGGCTTTTACAATTGCTTGATCTTGCCGATCATAATCAATTTCCTTTATGAATGCTCGATCTATTTTAATTGTTTCAATGGGAAACTTCTTTAGATAGGATAATGATGAATAGCCCGTCCCAAAGTCATCAATTGAAACACCAATGCCAATATGTTTCAATTCATTAAGAATCTTTAAAGTTTCACCAATATTGTTAACAATCATATTTTCCGTTAGCTCCAGTTTTAGAAAGGAAGGGTTAAGCTTAGAATGAGCTAAAGCATTATTAACAGCCTTTACAAGAATATTGGATTTAAACTGTACAGGAGATATATTTACGGAAACACTTAAAGCGGGCAACCCTTTCTGGACCCAAATGTTTTGCTGTCTACAAGCTTCCTGTATAAGCCATTCTCCTATTGGAATAATAAGACCTGTGTCTTCTAGGATAGAGATAAATTCCCCTGGTGGAATGATTCCAAGCTTCGGATGATTCCAGCGCAACAAAGCCTCTGCTCCCATTATCCTCCCCTTAACCACATTCACTAATGGCTGATAGTATAAAATTAGCTCATCTCTTTCGAGCGCGTAGCGAAGATCCTTTTCCAAGTTTAAACGGTTAGAAAGATTCTTCCCTAATCCCTTTTGATAAAATTGAACGTGATTTCTTCCTTCTTTTTTTGCTTGTTGACAAGCAAGGTCGGCCTTGATTAAAAGAGAACGAGCATCAGCTCCATCCTTTGGAAACTCCACGATTCCAAAGCTCGCTGTTACATATAATTCTTGTTCCCCTAAATAATAGGCTTGTTTAAACACATCGGATATTTTTTGAATTTCTTGCTGTAAAGGCTTTTGCTCCCCTACATTTTTAATGAGAACAATAAATTCATCCCCATTCATGCGTGCCACAAAATCACCTTCTGAAAGACAGGTTGAAAGTTTAGTCGTTAAGGCTTTTAAAATCTGATCTCCTCCGAGGTGACCGAAGGAATCATTCAATATTTTAAAACGATCAAAATCAATATAAATTAGTACAAAACGATTTTGAGTATGCTGAAATTCAGAAATGGCATGATCTATGTTTGATATCATTAAACTTCTATTAGGTAGGTTCGTTAATGGGTCAAAGAAAGCTAGAGTGTGAAGTTCTTTGTCCTTTTTGTGTTTCTCAATAGCGATTGCTGCAATTTTTCCTAAATTGCTTACCACGTTTAATTCATCGTCACAAAGTTCATTATCATCTTCCGAGAAAATTGCAACTACCCCTAGAACCTCTCCACTACTCGAAAGAACTGGAATGCCATGACACCCATTCATAGATGTCTGAAGGTAAAAGTTAGCACTCCTTTTAATAGAGATTTTTCTTTCGACTATTTCTTGAAAAAGGCTATTTGTATGGTTTGTAAGCTCTTCAATAGCTGAAATTATTTTAGTTTGCAGATTAGAACTTGCGACTAGCTCAAACTTTTTTTCACCCTCGTAGATTAGAATCGAACAGGACACGTTTGACAGATGTCCTTCTATAACCACCGCTAACTGAGAGAGAACATCCGTAATTTTTGTATTAGATGCCAAAGCTTTTAGCACTTCCTGAACTCCCACAATCGTACGTTCTTTTCTCTTCTCCATGCTAATATCGTAACCAGTTAGCACGAATTGTTCTTGATGATCTGCTTTTCTTAGCAAACCTCTTATCCACTTACCAGTTTTAAGGCAAAATTCAAACTGAACCTCCTCTTTATACTGGCAATGCGCAACCATTTCTTTAAAATACGCTTGATCTAAACCATTAATATGTGATAAAAAATTTTCTTTTACTCGAAGATGGCCATCTTCCACTTTGGATTCAAGTATAGTACCTTCAGGGTCCATTTTAAGGATAAAAGAAGGAAATGATGAATTTGGTCCACTGAAAGATGTATCATTTAGTAAGTTATTCACTCTGATTTCCCCTCTTCCTCTACATTTAAAATAAATCTACTTTCAAAATAGAGATATCATCTTGATCTTCAGTAGGAGCTTTTCTTTTATTTAAGGCTTCCAAGACAAATGCTTCACATTCTAGGTTTGGATTCTGCGTAAAAGCATTTGCGATTACTGAAATAGCCTCACCTGCTCGTTTCATGCCTGTGCTTTCTAGAACTCCATCGGTATATAGGATAATTTTCGTTCTGCCCTCATATTGAATGCTAGACGATTCGATATTTATCTTTTTCATTAAGCCTAGTGGTGGGCAATTCGATTCCATTAATTCATAGGTTTTATCGCTATAGGAAAGGATTCCTGATGGGTGGCCCGCATTAACATATTTAATCTCCTTTAATTTTGTATCTATGAGCATATAGATGGATGTAAAATACCTAACAGAATCTGTGGAATTAAAATTAAATAGCTGATACATATGCCTATTTAACTCTTCCATGACGAGGATGGGGTCCTGAACCCTTGTAATTAACCCTTCTAATAAAGAACGAATGCTCATTGAGATCAGTGCG
The DNA here is from genome assembly GCF_042865285.1 of Cytobacillus spartinae. NCBI lineage: Bacteria > Bacillati > Bacillota > Bacilli > Caryophanales > Bacillaceae > Cytobacillus > Cytobacillus spartinae. The sequence continues at coordinate 56,575 of NZ_JBIACK010000006.1, forward strand.
GAAGAAACTCCATGTCCCATTACATCTAAAATAAGAACCCCATATCGACCATCATCTATCTGGTACCATACGTACAAATCTCCACCAACGGTATTGGCCAACACGAAATAGCCAGAAATATTGATCTCATTGGTATGTAAGGGTTTGCTAATTACGCTGTGCTGAAGAAGATTCGCTAACTGAAGGTCTTTTTTAACTAATGACTCTAATCGACTCTCTTCGGTAATATCCCTTGCAACGACAAATATTCCTTCTAAGGAACCGTTAACCATGATTGGAATACTTTTATAATCAATATAAATTTTATTGCCGGAAACCCCAGTGAGTTCATTCGTACCCGTAACCGTTTCTCCTTCAAGGGCCTTATGAAAGAGGTTGATGGTTTCGTCCACTGAGTCCTTTGCAATAATTTCTTTAAAATGAACTCCTACTTTATATGACCCCATATGATCTTGAAAGGTTTGATTGGTTTCTGTAATCTTCCCATCCTTATCAATGATGCAAGCCAAATGAGGATTTTTATCAAAGAGAGATTTGTAGCGCTGCTTTAAAACATCAAGCTGTTCAGAGTACATCTTTTCCTTTGTTACATCCTTCGCTACACCGACTAAGCCTGTTTTTTTACCATGAGGGTCGAAAAAAGGAACAGATAACACTTCAATGTATAGGATTTCTCCATTTTTATGAATAATCTGTTCCGTTGTGACTAAAGATTTATCCGGTTGTAAGTCGCGATCAAGGTTAAGGCGCTCCATACTTTTTTTTGCAAGAAAGGTGGAATAATGCTTTCCAACTATATCTTTGTAAACATAGCCCAGCATTTTGCATAACGCGAGATTAATATCCTGTACATAGCCTTCTTTATCAACTACATAGACTCCATTAATAGGATTATTGAATAAAGCTAAATACTGATTATGGCTTAATTTGATTGTGGCGACTACTTTATTTCTTTTGAAATAAAAGATTGCTATAAATGGGATATTTAAAGCTGCTAAAAGCAAAAGAATGATGGTAGCCTTTGCAAATGGTGAATGAAATCCTAAGGCATCTAGTACGGAATATGAAGAATCATTTAAGATATAGACCGCAATCAAGGTGGTAATGATTGCACCGCTCTGTAAGATTGCCTTAAAGGATCTTTCCTTTACTTTTCTCATATTGAGTTTCCCTTCTAAAGGACTAAATCAATTAGATTTATCATTGGATAAGTAATTAATACCTTCTTCTACTGTTGGAAAGAGTCTCATAAAGCTCGAAAATTTTACAATGGTAAAGATCTCTTCTAATAATGGGTGAATCCCTGCCACAACAAACTTTTTATCCATTTGTTTTGATTGCATCGCAGTATGGGCAATAATTCCTAATGCCGAGCTATTCAGATACTCCACATGTTCTAAATCCAATAATAGGAATTGCTCTGCATCTATCAAAAAGGATTTCATCTTGTTTTGAAAGACTTCTACATTTCTAATCGTTATATCCTCATTAACTTGAAAAATATCAATCGACCCTTCTTGTATCACAAACATGTTTAAACACCCCTCTCTTTCCTCATATAGAATTCAATGTGGTCCTGATCTTCTTTAATCCATACCTCGTCCATTATGTTTAGTATTAAGGGGATTCCTCTACCTCTTTTACCTTTATTGATTTCATGCTGCTGAACTAGTGGAAATGAAGATCCCTTTTGTCTTAGGAGAATCTCTATCTCTTTTGAAGTAACCGCCCATTTAATTGAAAAAGACTTATAGTTCATTTTTTCACAATATTCATGTGAATTTGTACAAGCTTCCTCCGTTACCAACTGAAGCTTGAGTATTTCATTTGGGCTGAAGTCATACTCTTTAGCTAGTTCCTCAGTAAACTTCATTGCTTGATAAATATCTTCTTTTGTATAGATCTCTTTTTCCATGGTGTTATAACCTCTGTGCGGGGTATATACTATAAAATTTATAAAGTTCTAGTATAACCTGAGTCATTTTTCCTACTTATATTGTTAAAAAAATTTGCCTTTATGGGTATTACCGCTTATTCCTATTTTTATGCTCGATACTGTTTTCTACAAAAGACTTCTAGTACTGGTACTAAAATCAATAGGAATCTATTCTTATATCATTAATTAGAGGTTCTTTTTCAGTCAGGAAAAATTTACAATTCTTTAATGGTTTTTTGTTCCATTTTTTATCAATTCCTATATAATTATGGTAGAAAACTTTTTATTAAGGGTTGTGATGAATATTCATTGTATTTATTTTTCAAGAGCAACCTTATAAATGAGGGGAAGAAGAAATGGGTGTAGAAGTTAATTTTTTTGTTAAGCAAGCAAATGGAACTATTCCTTTAAAGGTTGCTGAGCCTTCTATGGTAATTTCGCAATTGCTAAAGCATGGCAGTTTTAATGCTGGAACCGACTCTTATCATTATGAAGACCTTCGCATCCAGAAAAAAACAGTGAGTATTTTTGTTACATTAACTACAAGATAATTACTATATAAAAATACCGACCCAAGTGGGGTCGGTATTTACTTTTATTAGAGTTATACTTTAAACCTAGAAATAACAGCCTGTAACTCTTCTGCTAGTTGTGATAATGACTCAGCTGAAGAAGACACTTCTTCCATTGTAGCCAATTGTTCTTCTGTTGCAGCAGAGCTCTCTTGGTTAGCTGATACGCTTCTTTCTGAGATTTCTCTCACATTCATAATGGCGATGGAAATCTGATCACTTAATGCTGTTAATTCTTGAACAGAAGAAGATACCTCTTGAACTCTGTCCGTAACTTCTTCAATGGAAGTAGCAATTCTATTAAATGCCGCATTTGCTTCTTCCGTATTTACTAACCCTTCTGTTACTTGTTCGTTTCCTTCTTCCATTCTTGTTACTGCTAGCTTTGTTTCAGTTTGAATTAAGCGAATCATCTCCGTAATTTGATCTCCGGACTTCTTCGATTCTTCCGCTAATTTTCGTACTTCATCTGCTACTACTGCAAATCCTTTTCCATGTTCACCGGCTCTCGCTGCTTCGATTGCAGCATTAAGAGCTAGTAGGTTTGTTTGATCTGCTATTCCTGTGATGATAGCTACAATATTGCTAATCTCTTCTGAACGTGCTTCTAACGAGCGGATCGATTGTGTAGCATTTCCAACCGTTTCGTTAATTTCATTCATTTTCGTCACTACACCCTGGACCGATTTCGAGCCTTCGTTCGTTAAATGATTGGTCTGCTCAGTAGTATGGAGCATATTCTCACTACTTGAAGCAATTTGTCTAATGCCAGACGTCATTTCTTCAATCGATTCTGAAACTTCTTTGAAATTCTTAAGTTGAGCCTCGGTTCCGGCTGCCCCCTGCTGAGTAATTGTAGCAACCTGCTCTGCTGCTGACGTACTTTGCTCAGCACTTGCGGCAAGTTCTTCACTCGAAGAAGCAACTTGATTGGCCGAATCGTTTACCTGACCTACAACAGCTCGTAAATCACGTACCATTACATTTAGGGAACGAATCATATCGCCAATCTCATCTTTGTTCTTAACCTTTAGCTCCTCAATCGTTAAATCTCCACTTGCCACTTGTTGGATAGCTAATGAAGCCATCGTTACAGGTTTGGATATCATTCTACTAATAAGTAACGCAGTCCCTACTCCTAAAACAAGAGCTAGTATACTTATAGATATCAAAGTCCACGTAACTGTATTAGCCATTGCTGTAGCTTTCCTACTCGCTTCTTTCATCGTTTGATTTTGAAACTCTACCCACTCCTGCACGGTGAGTTCAAACTGTTCCCCAATGACGGAGCCTTTTCCTTGCATCACCGCAATATAAGCAGCTTCATCATTTTTCTTCTTGTTATCAATTTGTTCGTCAATTACTTCTTTGTATAATTCTTGGAGCTCGACTACCGCTTTTAAGTATTCCTTTCCTTTTTGCTCCGTCACTAATGGTGTTATGTCAGTTACATTTTTTTCTATTTTTTCAATGGATCGTTCAATTTTTAAGAGTTCATTATTATTTCCTGATAAAAGGTAGCCTCTTAGTGCGGACATTTGAGTTGCTAGCTGTGCTTCCATATCCTTTACTAGTACCATCTTTTGAACATCATCTTCTAATATCTCGCTATAGGTTTTATCCAAAGATCCCAGCTGATAAACAGATAAACCGGCGACTCCACCTAATAATAGAAGGACAATTAAAAAGCCTCCTAGTAACTTCTTAGTTACCGTTAACTTCATCCCGCATCTCCCCTTGTGTAGTATGAATCGAATGACTTAATACTATTTTACTACAGGGGGAATTTTCATTATATAGCATTCTATTCCTATCTAGGTCCTATCCCCTATCATTTCTTTTGCTCAGAAAAAGGAATCTGTACTTATACACAGAAATAAATAATAGAATAGAAACCATTGTTGATAGCCAATAAGTAATCGTGGGTGGAGCCTGGCTGCTCTCGAATAGTAAAATACCTTCTCCTGCTTTTCCTGACACACCAAAGAATAAGCCATATACAACATTTAATCCAAAATGGATGCCTGCACTTGCCCAGATTGAATTAGTTTTATAAAAAACATACGTTAAACTTAACCCTAACGCACAAGAGAACACTGTATTCTGAAAGGATAGACCTGCATACCAAATATCGTCCAAAGCATATACAGCAATCGCTATTATCATGACATAAACAACTGGCAACTCATTAAAATAGTAAAATACTAGCCCTCTAACAATCATGTCACTGATAAAGGACCCTAATCCAAAGCCAACTAAGATCGCTAGTATAATCATGGGTGTATTAGATGATAGGTTGATCCCAGTGAATTCATATTTTTCTAGAATAAAATAAAGCAAAAATAGGATCGTCCATGCCGAGAATCCGAACAAGAACCCCATAGAAAGATTCTTTTTCCACCCTTGGAAAAATACAATGCCGTAAGTTTCTAAGCCACTCTTTGTTAGGATTCTAGAGACCATGTAGGCAAGTGGAAAAAATAATAGAAAGTGAAGAAGATATATAATATCGTTCATTGGGAAAAGAATAGGGATAAAGTTGAAGTAGAAAGCAAGTATGAAATATGAAATTAAGAATTTAAGTATTGTTAATAGCAAATTGAGGTCTCCTTTGTTAAAAGAAAAATGTTGATTTTAGCTCTCTGTGATTACAGAAGACGGGAATGAACTGAACCTTTTTTAGTTGGAATTCATTTGGGTGTACTACCGTTTTTTCTATGAGTAAAGAACAAAACGATATGAATCATAATCATGGTTAGAATAAATCCACCGAATAAATAGACTACCCCGAACACTTGACTAAACCCATCAATTGCTACCATCCACCATGCAAATCCATTTATTACAAAAAAGATGGATGCCATTAAACTAGGTATCCATTTGTTCAACTTTGGATTTTTAGATTTTCTAATAAGAATAAGTGTTATGAGGAATGGAAAAGCAAACTGTATTCCTATTAAGATATAAAATATTTGTTCATCACTCATTGGATAATCCCTCCAATATACTTATTAGTGTAATTTTACACCAAAAGAATAAAATTATCCATATTTTTCTATTATTTCAACCTTCATATTAATCTTATATACAAATTTTGGATATTTACGTGCGATTTTTATGATTTATCTACAATCTCTCTGAATGTATAAACAATTTTAATGACCTTTTCAACAAATTCTCTACTTTTTTAAACAAAACAGGCTGACTACCATTTAACAGTAGTCAGCCTATCAATCTACTTTTTCAACTTTGTCGACATTATTATCAGTTCATCAGCTAAATCCTTAAGTCTCTCAACCATCTCTAGATCAGTAACTTGGTTATTCTCATCAAAGTCACTCGTATGAAGGAACACATTATTTGGTGGAACATGAGCCTTAAGATAGCTCACGATGGGCTTTAACTGATACTCCATCGTTAAATAATGCTTTTCTGTTCCTCCATTCATGAGCAAGCCCACCACTTTTCCTTTAAATACATCGGGAGGAAGTAGATCAAACACATTTTTTAGAGTGCCTGGAATGGATGCTTGAAAGACAGGACTTCCGATCACATATGCATCCGCATTCTTGATGGTCTTAACAACTTGTTGAGTATCTTCATTATAATCGTTAAGCTTCCTTCCATCACAAAATTCAAGTTTATAATCGTTAAGGTCAAGGAGCTCTATGTCAATATCAGTGTGATTTTGCTTAACCATATTTAAAAATTGCGTAAGGGACGCACTCGTTTTTCTCCCTACAATGGTTCCTGAAATCCCAAGTAATTTCAAAGCTAATCAACTCCATTTCTTACTTGAGGAATCACTATGAATCTAAAGATCTGACTCAGTCCTTACCCACTTGGATACTTCGCTATAATGTTTTCGCTTCACCGCCGGGCCTATCATATCTGGATACCCAACATAAAGAAATCCTAGAACCTCTCCTTTATCTGATAAACCAAATAGCTTACTTACCTCTCGGTCATAGCATGGTTTGCCTGTTCTCCAAATCGCTCCTACGCCTAAAGCATGTATAGCGAGTAGCATATTTTGCGTCGCTGCATTCACCGCTGCATACTCTTCCTTTAAAATAACCCTAGGATTGTCGCTCGGTTCTACTGCTACAACAATGATAACCGGAGCACGAAAGGGTTTCTTCTATGCAACCTCCAGCTTCTTCTGGTTCTCCTCTGTTGTCGGATCATCCATTCCTCGCTCAGCAATTTTTGCTAGAGCTTCTCCTAAAGGCTTTCGTCCATCACCTGTTAATACAAAAAACCTCCAAGGCTCTGTACGAAAGTGGTTAGGTGCAAGTGTTCCTACCTCTAAAACCGTTTCAATTAAATCTTCCGGAACGGGCTTGGATGAAACAAGCCCGATGCTTCTTCTCGTCCTAATTGCTTCTAAAGCATCCACTAGAATCCCTCCAGTTGTTTTATAGCTAGCCCGCTTAGGTAGCCTCTTTGTTTGATACTGGATTCTTCAGCTGATACATTTTGTATCTTACATACATCCTATTTTAAAGATACATATTTTATAACCTGTTAGCTTCAGCTTTTAACTGGAGGACCAAATTTCCCTGCTTGATAGTCAGCATATGCCTCTTTAATTTCATCCATGGTGTTCATAACGAATGGACCATAAGCTACCACTTCTTCATTGATAGGGACACCTGAATAAACAAGAACTTTCGATCTTTTATTTGCTTTTATATAAAGCTCGCTTTCTTTCTCTCCTTTTCCATCTACTTTCGATGTAAGGGTTGCTGCTCCTGTTTTCTTCAAGTTAATTTCGTTCATTCCAAAAAGAACATCTCCGGAAAGAACATAGACAAAGGCATTGTGATTCTCAGGAAGATGAAGGTGATAAGAAGAACCGGCAGTCAACGAAATTTCTACTAAGTGGAAGGGAACTAGCGATTGCAGTGGTCCTTTAACACCACCTATTTCACCAGAATAGACACGTACCTGTCCCCCTTCAAATGGAACGACTGGTGCATGTTCTTTATAGACATTTTGATAAGAAGCTTTTGTATTCTTTAATTCCTTAGGGAGATTAAGCCAAAGTTGTAGTGTATGGGCAATATCGTTATCAACAGCCTCCTCCGCATGTCTTGCACCAGAACCGGCATTCATATATTGAACATCTCCCGGTTCTAAAATATCTTGGCCACCATGGTTATCGATATGCTCTAATCGGCCATCAATCACATACGTTACCGTCTGAAAGCCACGGTGCGGATGATCTGAAAAAGTCCCTCGTTTAAACCAATCCTCTGCCAATAAAATAAACGGATCGTGCTCCTTCCAATTCCCAGGCTCTAATACCCAGCCTTTTTGAACAGCTGGAAAAGACATTTCATTATATTGAACATACCAATGATTCTTTAATTCGCGTTGGAAAACGTTTGTCATGTTTGTACCTCCTATATGATAGCCTTTTGTAAAATATAGCATCGAGTGACAGCGGTTTCTAATGTTTTGCATTTTCTAGTGTGTCCCCATTCAACCAGTCTTGTAGAAAAATAAGGACCATACAGGTAGTCACCTTCCATAAGAAAGCCATTTCTAACTTCAACAAAAACAAAAAAGCTGTTAAACATAATGTCTAACAGCCGCATATTCTAAACCTCTTTAATCTGAAACATGTAATAGTATTTTCCCCGTGCTCATCCTGCTTTCAATTAGTTCGTGGGCTATTGGGGCATCCTCTAATGAAAAATGATGGCCAATATTCATGTTCAAATCCCCGTTTTCTAGGTATTGAAAGACTTTACTTGCTGTGTCTCCTAATAGTTCTGGTCGATGCTTTCTCGTTGTTCCTAAGCTAAAGCCTAGTACGGAGCGACAGCTTGTGTGAATATCTGCTGTACGAAAGCTTCCTACTTGTCCACTGGAATTTCCAAATTGGACAAGACGTCCATATAGAGCGAGACAATTCAGGCTTTCTTCCGTCACCTTACCAGCAATGGAATCGAGAACAATGTCGACGCCTTTCCCATTCGTAAGCTCGTTTACTTGATTCGGAAATCCTTCATTTTCATAACAAATAACTTGATCGGCTCCCGCTTGTTTTGCAGCGGCCACTTTCGCTTCACTTCCAACTGTACCTACAACCATTCCAGCTCCTAAGAGTTTGGCCATTTGAATGGCGGTCGTCCCCACTCCACCAGCTGCTGAGTGGACAAGTACCGATTCGCCCTCCCTAATTCTAGCTATATCAGCAAGTAATTTATAAGAAAGAAAAGAAACGGTTGGACAAGCAGCAGCCACATCAAAGTCTATGCTATCAGGTATTTCAAACGTAAGGTTTTCATCTGATACCACATACTCCGCGTAAGAGCCTTTTGGAGGAAATGCAATCACTCTTTGTCCAGCTTTAAACCGTTTTACTACAGACCCCACATCAACAATGATGCCAGCCGCGTCTAACCCCGGAATAAAAGGAAAGTTCCCACCACCTTTTTTCCCATAACGTGCTTTTACATCAGCAAAGTTAACACTTGCCTTAACCACCTTGATAAGTAGTTGATTAGGCTTGATGGAAGGTATATCCATGTCTACATATTTCAACACTTCTGGTTTTCCAAATGCTGTAACAACAATGGCTTTCATAACATCCTCCTCAACTTCTTAGTGTATCTTCTATTAAGCTACCTAACTCGGATAACTGATTTTCTGAAATTACTTTAAAGCCTTCTCTTCTTAGTAAGGCTGCTGTTACACCTTCACCGGCTACTTTTCTATTGGAAAATTCACCATTGTAAATCATTTGGCTTCCACAAGATGGACTGTTTTCTTTTAAAACAACACACGATGCTTGTAGTTTCCGTGCCATTTCTAGCGTTTTTTTAGCACCTTTCATGAACATCTCCGTTACATCCGCTCCTGATCTTTCAACCACTCTTGCATGACCATTTAGAACGTCCTCTCCCGTTCCACCAACGATTTCCGCAGGTTCACGAGGAGTCGTGAATCCCCCTAACAATTCGGGACATAACATGATCGCTTTCTTTTGATTTACTAGGTCTTGAATTTTTTCCTCAAGACTAGCTGTTCCGTTATATCGGCACGGTTCTCCTGCTAAACAAGAACTAACGATGATCATGGCCTATTCTCCTTTTAGATATTGTGATATGGCTCTAAACTAACAAGCTTGTTTTCACCTTGACGTAAAATATCTAGGACAACTTGGGCTTCATATCCAACCTTAAAATCATAGATTTCAGCAGGTTCGCCTTTGATTGCGTTGATAATATGAGTCAGGATCCAAGGAGATGGCTCTCCAAGCTCTACTTCTTTTAATTCTGAACCAACTTTAGCAGCCTTTACGCCTTTAAAGTCAAACATCACTGTTCCTTCTGAACCATACGCAGTTAATGAAACGTCTTCCTCAAAAGAAACATCCGTTGATCCTTCTACGACAATCGTGATTCCACTCTTAAGTATCATGGTAGCAATGACACCATCTTCAGATTGGCCAGGGCTTGGATAATGAACTTCACTTTGAATATGAGTAATTTTTCCGAACACTCGTTGAATGGCTTGAATGAAGTGAATTCCTTGTTCCAGTAAAAAGCCTCCATCACGGCTGGCAATCCATTCATTTTGCTGCCACTCAGGAGGCCAGCTAGGATAGTGCATCTTTAAAAAAATCTTATCTATTTCACCAGCGTAGCCCTCTTCTATCATTTGATGAAAGGTGTTTAATCCAGGGAGGTAGTTCTGTCCAAAGTGAAGAGCATGGATGACTTTTGCTTCATTCGCCAACTCGAGCATATTCCTCGCTTCAGAGATTGAATTGGCAAGAGGCTTTTCACAGAAAACATGAATGCCTTTTTGGATAACATCTCTTGTGATTTGTTCATGTGTAGCAGGTGGGGTAGCGATATATACAACATCTAAGTCAATGGTTTCTAGCATCTCTTGATACGATTGAAACCAATGAGGTACTTCAAATTGTCCCGCTATGTCTTTAGCCACATTTTCGTTTATATCGCATACAGCAACAACCTCTAGCTCTTCTTTTGGATGAAAAAAGGAGATAGGATTTAATATCTTTGCGCCAAAAGCCCCTAATCCAATAATCCCCATTTTAATTGATGATTTCATATAAATCTCTCCCTTAGCACTCTGTTGTTATTGAATAAATAAGAGTTTCTCTACCATTACGGTCTGTAGTTTTTTCGTACTGCATTCCCATACGCTCAGCTACTCTAATCGATGGAGTGTTAGGCTTGTAAATCATTGAAATCAACCTAGTAAAATGCAGTTTTTCAAACCCATGTGATTTTGAACCAATCGCTACTTCAGTGGCATATCCTTTTCCCCAATGCTCACGAACAAACAAATAGCCAATTTCCATTTCCTTAATACCTTCTACTAATTGGGGTACAATTCCACATTGGCCTACAAAGATTCCACTGTCCTTGAGCTCACATATCCATAAACCACAACCATGCTCTTTGTAATTGTTTAAATTCCACTGAATCCATTGATCAGCCTTTTCTTCACTGTATGTGGATGGGTAGTACTCCATCGCGATCGGGTCAGCGAAAATTCTCATAAGATTCTCTTTATCGTCTACATTCATTTGACGCAGTTTTAACCTGTCTGTTTCAAAAACATTCAATGTTCAAACCTCTCCTTTAAAAAATACCTGGTATGATAAAAGCAAAAAGCAGACCGTTTCCAATACCATGTATAACCGCTGCCATCCATGTACTTTTATACCGTTGTGCCATAAATGGAATGAGGAAGCAGGTCGGGATAAGAACGATATAGTTCCATTTTAAAAAGGCATGAAAGAATAGAAGCCATAAGGCTCCGTGGATCACCCAAGCCCATTTTCCAAAGGCCAGTTCTTGGCGTGGTAGTATTAGTCCTCTCCACCAAAATTCTTCACCGAAAATATTGCAGGACAGACAAACTAGCCATAGCAAAAGAATCCACCAGTTTCCTTCCAAAGGAGTACCCATAAACTCGGTAAACGGTAGGACAAGTGCTTTATTCGGATCTATGAACTCTGGTAGTATTTCTGGTGGTGCAAATAAAGGAATTGAAGCTAGCGTTTTACCATTTGACTTTAAGACTTCCTCAAAGACGGTTATCAAAATAAAAGTTCCTATAGAGATGAGCCACATCTTTCGATTAAGAGCTTGAAGACGAAATCTCTTAACCAAATCTTTGAGGGTTAATGGATTTCCTTCAACCTTATAAGCTATCAGAGATGCAAAGAATAATAACCCTAATAACCCGTATAGAGCTAATGGAAAACTAATAATCAGTGGGACACCGATAGAATCAAGATAGGGTACCCCGTAATAAATATTGAAATATAGAATGACACTAGGTATGGCAAAATAAAGCAATGATTCTCCTAGGTACATGGGTTTTAATGCTTTTTCACTCATTTATGCTTTCCCCTTTTAAAAATACATCTTGAGCAACAGCAGCTCTATAGAAAAACGGCAGAAATTCCATTTTTCTGTAGATTCCTAATTCCTCTCCATATTCTTACATTTGACTATTAAACTATAAAACTAAAATATTCCAATTTATAGTCTATTTTTTACTTTTTTGCGGTGTTATAATATAGAAAAGTAGAGAACATTCTTATTGCCCCTCGCCTTTCCCTTCATTGTTTGATGCCCACAGACAACTTAACCTTTACCGACTTAAACATATACATATTTAGAATAACTGCTACAGTTAACATAACTATCGATCCTGTAATGACAATAAAGCGAATAGAAATGAGTTGAGCGACAAGTCCAAAGCTTAACGTTGCCATCATGATTAGTAGAGCTTCAAATACTCCATATATACTTCCGATTCTCCCCATCACATCCGTAGGGACATTCGTTTGATAAAAGGTCATAAATCCTGTATTAGCAAAAGCGATAAAGGAAGCTAAAATAAAGAATCCTAAGGCGGCTATAAAAAAGGATTCTGAAAAGGCATATACCAAGTACCCAACCGACACAACTACAGAGCCCAATCCTATTAAAGTAGGTGTCGAGAGTTTGTTGACTATGAACGTATTAATTGACGCACCTACCAGGATTCCTGCTCCCGCTATACTCACCAAAAATCCATACTCACTATCAGACAAATGAAGCACCTCTTTGCTAAAAGAAGCTTCCAAAGAATCAAGGGCTGTGGCCATCACAACCATGACAAAGCTGAATAGGAAATAGATCACCACAGTACGGACATTATTCTTACTAAAATGGTACACCGTCTTCCAGTCTTTCTTTAGTAGCTCCACCGACAATTTGCTGTCACTACTTTTTACAATGGTGTGTTTTTCAATGTTTGGCATCAACAATGTAATTAATCCCGATATAAATAGAGCAATTGCATTCAATTGAATCGCAACAACCGGAGTGCTCACGATAAAAAGAATTCCCGCTATAGCAGGACCGATTAAAAATGCCCCAGAGTTAATTAAGCTATACAAGGCGTTGTAACTTTTCCTTTGCTCAGTTGGAATTAATTTTGCAATGTACGTCATCGATGTTGGTTTAAAAATGGAGTTTCCCATGTTAATGATAAAAACTAGCACGAACATAAATGGGAGTGAATTTAAGTATGGTAAAACAAAGATGAGTAGCGCCCGGAATATATCCAAATACACCATTAAATTTCGCTTATTAACTCGATCAATTACACTACCAGCCCATACATTTGTAGTAAGCGTCGCTAGTGGACCGAGGATATAAAGAGCTGCAACCGCTAGTGGGGACCCTGTCATATTTAAAACAAGTAGATTTAGTGAGATTAGGTAAATCCACGCTCCTATAGTTGAAACGCCAATCCCAAATAATAAAATAGTGGGATACTTCCACCGATTAAGATTTATATTCATTGGTTGATCTCCTTTCAATTAACTATTTCTCAAAAATAAAAAAATCTCGCCTCCAAGACTTATCGTCTTGGGGACGAGATTGTATATATCGCGGTACCACCCCAGTTTGTTAATATGTCACCATATTAACCTCTTCGGGTACATAACCTCTATACCCTAGCTCTATAACAGGAGCTCCTGTCATACTATCCCCTTTTCAGGTTCCAATATGATGCTCAGAGACTTGCTTCAATAAGTAGTTATAACTCCTTTTCAGCTACCGGAGCTCTCTGCCTACAACTGTCCTTATCTACTCTTCTCTTCATTGCGTTTTAAGTAATATGAAAATATTTCCTTTTATAATAAATAATCAGCTTCGAAAAGTAAACATATTTTTACATTGAGAAACTTCTACAACAGCCATTACGGTTTTAAATGTTGGGTTTTTGGATCTTTGGCGAATATATGTGAAGATATGTCCAATATATCTGAGTTGACGGCGAATATATTGCAACAAATGTCCAATATCCTCTCTTGTTTGGCGAATAAATTGGGTGAATATCACGTTCCTATACGTTCCATTGCGATTTTAACCCTTATCCTAAAAGAATCTTCTCAATTTCTGTTCTATTTTGTTCAAGTCGAGTTTAAAGCAAGAAAACCCCCTTATTTTACATAAGAGGGTTATGCTAAAGATTTTATATAGATTTATGATGTTGCAGCACTGAACTTTCACTTTTAATAACGCCAATCTTTTTAGCAATTCCATATACAGTGATGGCTGATAAAATCCCCAAGAGCGCACCTACAATCACATCTGCTGGATAATGCACTCCAATCCAAACACGTGAAAAAGCTACGAGACACGCCGACAGTACCCATAACCATCCCAGCCTTTTACCAAATAGATAGAATGATACTGTTATAGAAAAAAGGATGATTGTATGATCACTTGGGAATGAATTTCCTACACTTTTCTCTATAAGTTTGTTCACATCTGCTAATTCAGCAAATGGTGGAAGGTTGGAATAGAATAATCCCATCGTTTTAGCTACTATTTCTGCTATGATCAGTGAAATTACTCCACATAGAACCATCATCTTATTCTGATTATGTGAGAATAGATAAATAATTACCCCCAATGCCAAGACGTAAATCATATATTCGCCAATGGCTATAAAGATCGGGTTCAAATATGTATACTCTTTTCCTAAATCGTTGATTGCTCTGAAGAGACTTATATTCATTTCCTTCACGAACTATCCCTCCTAGTTAAAAATAAAACATCTTTTATGCTAATGTGGGGGCATAAAAGATGCATATTTATTAACAAATATAACATTTTTAACTGTCTTACGTAACTATCTTCTAAATGAAAGGTAAGATAAAGGAAGGTTGTTATGGTCATGAACCCTTTTAAACATACGAAAGTGAAAAAGAAAATGGTGAAGCAACATTGCTTGGCCTTCTTTAAAATCATAGGATTCGAGAAATAATTCTAACGTCTCTTCATCACACTCTTTTAATGCTCCATTTACCCATAATTTATACCCAAGTTCCTCTCCTAATTTGCCTAAACCACAGGCATCAAAGGCTGATAAAATTTGCTCCTTCGTCATCTTAAAACTCCTTTTAAGCAATTTGTATATAAGACTCCATTGTATTCACTGCCGCTCGCTTTGATAAGGCGCTTATCTTAAGTTTGTACAAATTAGTCATTCGTCAATCTTTTAGTACTACAGTTTTTTTTGAAAAGGGCAGAGGCTAGCAACCATTTCTTGCACTTTTCCCGTTGTGCTTGTCTATGATATAGAGAAGTCTCTTTTCACGAGAGATTTATTTTGATGGCCAGAAATGATAGAAAGATGATTAGACCAATAACACGGACAGGCTTATTGCCGGTTTTTTAGTGAATTATTACGAAAGGAGAAAATCATATGAGTGAAAAACAACTACAGGACCTTTTTGATTTTTTAAAGAAGTTTGGTCTAAAAGTAGAATTTGATGCAAATACATGTATTCAGAATGGATTGAATAAAGAAGACATTTTGAAGGTACTAAGCAAAAATGCAAAGCTTACAGCCAAAGTAATTGAAGGTCTAAAGGAGCTAGTTGAAAATATTTCTATCCCCCTAAACTTCCCTACGAAAGATGATGTAGCAAATGTCGCAAAGCTAACTCTTCAAAATGAAGAAAAAATTGATGCTTTAGAGGATCAAATACAGACTCTTAACGAGTATGTAAGGAACATGAACGTGAACGTGGATTCGAATACAAATCAAAGTACAACGACGACAAATTCAAACCATGATAATCAGGAAAAAAAGATGACCAAGCAGCACCGCAAACAATTACTCCTGCAGCAGATCATATCGCAATCTCCTCTCACCGCAAATCTTACAACTAAGCAAAAAAAGGAGTGATGGCAATGGATTGGGAGAGAGAGAAGCTCAGATGGAAGGGATTCTCTAGTATCTGGAGTAAGGATGAACCTGACTATGCTTTAACCCCTCGGTCTGCTATTTGGAAAAAGAACAAAACGACATTGTGGCATTACCCTGCAGTGAATAAAAAATACGAAACGCCCCTTTACTTAATTTACTCACTAATTAACCAACCTTTCATACTCGACTTATATCCAGGAAATAGTTTAATAGAGGCTTTGGTAAATGAAGGCTTTGATGTTTATTTAATTGATTTTGGCATACCAGGCTACGAGGATAAAGATTTAACTTTGGATAACTATTTAGTGGACTACATTCAAAAAGGAGCGCAAAAAACGTTAGCTCATTCCCAAGCAGATGAACTGACTGTTATGGGGTTTTGTCTAGGTGGAACATTAGCTGCTATTTACACAAGTATGGCAACTGAACCTATTAAAAATCTTATTCTTAATGTAGCACCAATCGATTTCGGACACTCGGGCAGCTTTGATCAATGGGGGCATGCATTAAGAAATGACGAGGAAGTTAGTTTTGATGAAATAATAGACTCTGTGGGACTTATTCCTGCTAGATTCATTGAGGGTGGTGTTAGGCTCATTACGTCCCCTATCTACTTTAGTCCTTACTTATCCCTATTAAACAGGGCATACGATTCAGGATATGTAGAGAGATGGAGGCTTTTTAACAAGTGGACGAAGGGACATATCCCACTCCCTGGAGGGGTACTAAAGCAGCTAATCCACGAGTTCGGAAAAAAGAATAGTCTAGTAAATGGGACACTTACGATTAGAAATCAGCCAATTGATCTGGCGAATATTCATTCCAATCTATTAGTAGTAGGTTCCACATTTGATAGATTGGTTCCTATCGAACAAACCGAGAAAATCATGGAACTCGTTTCAAGTACGGATAAGAAGTTCCACGTCAATAAAGGTGGACATACAGGTCTCTCTAAAAATGGTGAATTACCAGCTTACATGAAAGAATGGCTACCTGAACGATCTAAACCTTTGTAAAAAGCAAAGCTCATCTATAATAGGTGAGCTTACACTTTTATAATGGGAAAAGGTCTTCTACCTCAGTGTGATGAATTAGTACATTTACAAAAGTGGCATTTTTCTTCCGAATCTCCCAATATCCAGAGTCGTATTTAAAAATAACCAAATAAAGCTCACCATTATACATTACCTCTTCCAAAAGAACTCCTCCTCTTAAAACAGGCTTTTTCTACTATTATAATGAACGATTAAAAATAGTTAACTTTCCATATACAGTGCTTTACTCGAATATTCACCAGAAAAATTAACTTAAACCATTTGAATTTAATAAAAAATATAATTATAGGAATTTTTATAAAAATAATGATTTTCACTTTCGTTATTTCATGCTCTACTCGCAATCAGAGCTAATATTTTGATTTATCTAACATATAATCTCATAAAGAACATAATGAAGGGGGAATTTTTAATGAAATCAAACGAACTTCGTTTGCGAAAGATTCAAAGAATGGCCCACGAAATTATGGATGAGGTAAATTTACGAAACGAAGAAAGACCTTCAGACTTATTAAACTCTGTCATAGATAACCTGTCACGTGCTGTTGGGGATTTAACAGACCCATCCGGAAACTATTCAATCGAATACTTAGAGGAAAAAGTGGGCAATGCACATACGCAGATGTTTGGGAATCGAGTAAAAACGTACTAATGGTAAAAGCCATTCAAGAACAGCTTGAATGGCTTTAATAATGACTTAGTTTAACTGATCTGCCGGTCCAAAGAATTCAAAATGAATGTTTTCAGAAGGAACTCCCCACTCCTTTAGAGCAGAGTTTAGAGTCTTCATAAACGGAACTGGACCACAGAAGTAGAAGCTCGCATTGTTTTCTTTTACAATAGATTGGATCCATGCCAAGTCAACATACCCTTCCTTGTCAAAACGTTTCGCATTCCGATCCTCTTCAGTTGGCTTTTCATAACAAACATAATAATCAACATGGTCATTCTGGCTAGCAATCTCTTGAACGTGTTCATGCATGGCATGAGTATTACCATTAATCGCTGCATGAATGAAGGTTACTTTACGTTCAGGTTGTGTTTCGTTAATCGTGTTCAGCATACTAATCATTGGCGTTAGCCCTACCCCACCACTAATAAGTACAACTGGACTTGTTTCGTTCATATTTAATACGAAGTCTCCTGCTGGTGCTGTAACTTCTAAAATATCCCCTTCGTTAACATCGTCATGCAGGAAATTAGAAACTTTTCCTTCAGGTTTGTCAGCCAAAGCAGTCTCTTTTTTCACACTGATACGATAATAATCTTTCCCCGGCTGATCCGATAAACTGTATTGTCTGATATGGGTATACTCTTCACCTTCCATGTTGATTCGAACGCTTATATATTGTCCCGGAAGGAAGTTTGAAATCTCCTCCCCATCGACTGGTACTAGATAAAAGGAAGTAATAACGTCACTTTCTTTTACTTTGCGATCAACTGAGAACTTTCTAAATCCATCCCAGCCTCCCTTTTTAGCGGCCGCTTCTTCATACATTTCTTTTTCCACTTGAATAAACACATCTGCAATGACACCGTATGCCTTGCCCCATGCATCAATGATTTCGTCTGTAGCAGCATCCCCAAGTACATCTTTTATGGCTAAAAGTAAGTGCTTCCCAACAATCGGGTATTGCTCTGCTTTAATTTGTAAGCTTCTATGCTTATGTGCAATTTGTTTTACAACTGGAATAATCGCTCCAAGATTATCGATATACTTAGCTGCCGCATAAACCGTATTAGCAAGCGCCTTAGGCTGTCTTCCTTGCTTTTGATTAGCATGGTTGAAAACATTTAATAATTCAGGATGATTTCCTAACATCATTTCATAAAAACGTTTTGTAATAGCCTCCCCATGCTGCTCCAATACTGGCACGGTAGATTTAATGATCTCAATGGTCTTTGTATCAAGTTGAGTTGTAGAAGTTGTCATACATCATGTCCCCTTTGTAATATATTCACGGTAATAAAGGTATATTTTAAATACATGTTTATTGTAAAAGTTAAATACACTTAAAAGCAATATTTAAAATACATCTTTAACAGAATGTTCACATTTACTATATTTTTTTCTGGATATGGTATATTTGAATCATTAACTATGGATTTTGAATTGGGTGATGTTAAAATGCAACTTACTACTTATACGGATTATGCATTACGACTACTGATTTTCTTAGGTTCACAGCCTAAAAATAAACTTTCAAATATAAAAGAAATCTCAGATTTCTACAACATTTCTAACAATCATTTAAGCAAAGTCGTCTATGAGCTTGGAAAGCACGGTATTATTGAAACTGTTCGAGGGAGAAATGGTGGGATTCGGCTTTCTAAAGAGCCTTCCCAGATTAACCTGGGGAGCACGGTCCGCTTGACAGAAGATCCCATTCGCCTTGTCGAGTGCTTTGACGAGGAAAAAAACACTTGTAAAATTAGTCCTGCTTGTCGACTAAAAGGGATTTTAAACGAGGCACTTCATTCTTACCTAAAGGTGTTAGATTCTTATACGTTGGAGGATTTGATTTTGGATCCGGATCAGTTTATTCAATAACAAACAAAATGCTGGATTTGTACAGCTTTTTTTAGACAAATTAAAAAGACTGAATCACTTGGTTTAGAATTCAGTCTTTTATCTGTGTTTTGCTAATGATTATGGTACTAATACTTTGTCAATAACATGAATAACCCCATTGGAAGCTTCGATATCAGCTTTAACTATATTTGCTTTATTCACTTGAACAGGGTCCGTTGTTATGGTAACTTCTTTGTTTGCAAGCGTCTTTACTTTCATGCCGTCTTTTAAGTCACCAGACATTACTTTTCCAGATACCACGTGATACAGCAGAATATTCTTTAGATCTTCCCTTGCCAATAATTCTTCCGCAGTAATATCTAATTCTTTTAGCAGATTGGCAAAAGCCTCATCTGTCGGAGCGAAAACAGTGAAAGGACCTTCTCCTTTTAACGTCTCAATCAAACCAGCTTTCTCTAATGCCGCAGCCAACGTTTTAAAGTTTCCTGCCTCTACCGCCGTATCCACAATATCTTTTTTCGTTTCTGGTTGCTCTTCAGCAAAAGCTCCTGAAGTGAATGACATGATCGTCATCAACATCATCAGAACCAACATCAATCTTTTCTTCATCATTAAACCTCCTTGATTATGTATTTGTACAATCAATAGAGCGCATTGAGAAGTACATCTCAATTTATGCTCCCGAATGTAGTATTCATATTTGGGGAGATTTTATCCTTAAATTTTTTTAAAAATAATTTATCAATCGTTTCGTTTATACTATTAACTACTTTTACCTCTATTTTTACATAGAAAAAGCGAGAGAATTTGTTTCTCCCGCTGAAAATCATAAATACACTAGCTCGCTTCCGTATCCCACTTCTTCTCCTCTTGAACAAACAAAATACCCAGCTCATGATGATCCCCTTCATATAGGGCTCTTTGAGCAAAACGAACTTGTCCGTTTACATCGACAACTTCTAGTTTGCAGTGAGCACGATTTCGTTGAAGCGCTTCATAGAAAGCTTTTTCATCATGGACAGGTGTTCCGTTTACTTTAGTAATAAGTTCCCCTACTTGTAATAACATCCTACTTGCAGGAGACTGTGGAATAATCCCTAAAACCATTAATCCATGATTTCGTTTGGAAAAATAGAAAGGAAGGTTTTCCTCACTTACACGTTGACGATACGTTAATAGCTCACGTCCGATAATCCCCAACGCGACTACAACTATTGAAATCATTGGTATCCAATAACTTCCGATTGTAAGTAAAACTAATGCCGAACCGAGTACAATGACTCTTTTTCCAAGAAGTTGAATCGCTTCCTTTGGCAAAGCGCCTTGTACTTGTTGATGAAATCCAATCGCAAAAGGGACTAATAACAGTGAATATGTATTTCCACCTGCTGTGAAAACCGGCCACCACTCCAACTGAGATTGTAACGCTTCACCAGGAATTAAAATAAACGCTGGTAGCATCCAGAGGCGTTTTACTTCATGAACCCCTACTCGTAATCCCCGTTTACTTTTAACTAACTTAGGAGATGTCCCTTTTTTACCGTTCCTTAAAATTAGGACTCCTTCTCCGATTAAAAGAATGGCCATTAAAGCAGCAACTGAAGGGTATAGGTTTTGATCTAAACTAGCTATCATTTCTGGGAAAAGAGGGATTTGCCAATTTTGACCACTAACGAAAATTAGTGCAAAAAACGTGAATCCGACCGTGTACACTGGCGATAACACTCTGACTTTTGTCGTTAAGGCCCCTACTATGGTAAGGAAGCCGGTAAGGAATATAGCTGCAAGCGGAACGACCATGCCTGCTCCGATTGTAATTACTGAGATGATTAATCCTAATAGGATACCAAGTGGGAGAAGCTGCCTTAATTCAAAGTAAGCATTCTCTGCTCTTACATGGAAGTCCTTCCGCTCTCGTTTTACACGCGCAACACCCATCAATGCCGCCGCAAAAAACAGGCAGTAGAATACTGGATGAATCAATATTTTTAATGTTCCGATTAAAAACTGCATGAGCCAATCTTGCACCATCTGAAGTCACCCTCTATCTCAGAATCTATTACTAGATTTCAACGAAATATCTATTACCCTTTATTTTACCAAATATAGTAGGTGACAAGCATTATAAATATTTTTGTAATATTTTGGAGACTATTTTTTATAGGTAAATAGGAACAAATGTTCTTATTTTTATAGAAGACATGGTAGAGAGTGTGATAAACTGAAATTGCAACTGAATATTGTGAGGGTGGTTGGTTGTTGTCTTCTTTCCAATGAGGGAAGGAGGTGATAATGATGGAAACATTTCTTGAATTTCTACGAGAAATTTTGAGAGGAATAGTACGGGAATTAGGTGCTTATTTTTTTCGGAAGAATATACTAGAAAACGAGAAAACCACCCCGCGCCGTAGGAAGCAAAGGGGTGGTTTAAGTAAAAAATAAAGCTTATTATACAACCACCACCCTTACGGTGAGGTTGCTGGAGAAGTGTTCGCGCACTTCTCTTCATATCATATGTTCATTATACATGAAATAAACGCTTAAATAAAGACATGTGAGAGTTGTAGAGAACTATCTCGACAAATATCGTATAGCCGTCTGTAGTTGAAGATCATTTTGTTCTTTTCTCATTTCTTGAATAACAGCTTGTTCTAACGCAGCAGCAGTTTTAGAATCAATCATCCCAGTAACTTTCAAACCATTTTGCTGTTGAAATGCTCTTACTGCCACTTCTGTTGACTCACTAAAATATCCATCCTCGCGGCCAGGGGCTAAACCTAGACCATCAAGCATTTGTTGGGCATTCATTACCTGCTCATTATTCATATCCTTCTTCAATGGCTCTTCAATCTGTAAAGGATGAGTATGATAAATAGCAGGCTGAGTTACTTCCATATTTGGCTCGATTCCCTCTCTATGAATCCAGTTGCCATCAGGTGTTAGCCATTTAAAAAGCGTGAGCTTAATGTTACTTCCATCCCCCATAGGAACTGCTTGTTGAACCGTACCTTTTCCAAACGTTCTTTCCCCAATCAGTTTGAATCCTTCCGCTTCTTTTAACGCACCAGCCAAGATCTCAGATGCCGATGCACTTCCTTGGTCAATGAGAACCGCAACAGGATACTCTTTGTCTTTTTCAAGATTGGAGAAATAACGCATCTTCTCGCCATTTCGTTTTTGAATTTGTACATACGGTTTTTCTTTGGATACAAACTCCTTTAAAATTTCTTCAACACTGGATAAAAGCCCGCCCGGATTTCCACGAACATCAATTATTAACCCATCCATTCCCTTTTTCTCTAAGCGTTTGAGTTCGGTTTTAAACTCTTTAGCTGTTTCTTCAGAGAAGGAAGTAATCTCTAAATATCCGATATTTTTGCCGCTTTGCTTTTTAAGATCACTGTACACGGTAATTTGAGGAATTTCATCTCTTTTTACTTCAATGGTCAGAGGATCGGACAAGCCTTTACGAGCAATTTCTAGCTTTACCTTCGTTCCCTTTTCTCCACGAATTTTAAGTGTCGCTTCATATAAATCAAGCCCTTCAACGCTTTCGCCATCTACGGATAAAATTTCATCATTCGGCTTAAGCCCTGCCTTTTCTGCAGGAGAATCCTTGAACGGCGCAACAATAATAATTTTTCCATCCACCGTACTTACCTCTGCTCCGATGCCCTCAAAAGAAGATTCCAATGTTTCATTAAATTGCTTGGCCGTTTCCTTATCCATATAAACAGAATACGGATCTTCAAGAGTAGAGAGCATCCCTTGAATGGCACCTTCAACAAGCTTCTCTTGCTCCACCTGTTCCACATAGCTGCTTAAAATAAGTTCATATGCTTTGCCAACCTTATCTAAATCTTCTAGATTAATATTCTCTGAAGAACCCACATTCTGATCCTCTGTATGTTCTTCTAGCTGAGAACGAGTTTCCTCGTCCATATTCCACTTCATATACGTATATGTCCCACCTGCTCCTGTTAACAGAGAGCCTGTCATTAAAAGAGCGATCCATTTCCGATTCATGATTTTCCCCCTCGTTCGTTCGGCCAATGCTTTTGTTTCTATCCTACCATTCTCTAATTTTTGCGTATGTAGCAACCGATTTATTTAAAAAGACATCTCCAAAGGTGGGATGTCTTTGTTAGTCTACTATATGATTGCATGGGACGAGTTATGAGGAAAATTAAGTTTCTACACAGTTTCAATTGATTGGTCTACTTCCTGAATCATTAGTGTCGGTTGATCAGCAAGTGAGATTTCTTCCATGGTTGATAGTATGCGGACAGTTGGTCTATGTAGGTTTTGGTCAATTTTATAAACAATGCCTACTTGTCCGTTATTGAGCTTAACTTTTGTACCCGGTGGATAAGTGGGAACCCCATTACAAAACGCCTGTACAACAGCATGACTATACGTATTTTCAGACTTCGTCATAATCATTTCCATTGCCAAATGAGGAGGGTATTTTTCCTTTGAAATTAGATTTTCATAAAGATTAGCAATTCCACCGATCTGGCCAACTTCAAGGAATTCTTCGCCTCTAATTCTTCTCGGATATCCACTTCCGTCTAATGACTCATGATGTTGAAAGGCAACATGTGTCGTGAGAACCTTTAATTCTCTCGTTTTTCGTAAAAGCTCAAACCCTTCTGTTGGATGATTTTCCTCATTTCCAATCACCTTACCGATATCATGTAAAAGGGCCCCAATCGCTAAATCTCTTAGTTGAATCATATTATAGTTCAATTTTGTTCCGACTTGAACCGATAAAAGAGCAACATTTACAGCATGTGCATATGGAATCAATTCAGGGGTTAGTGCCGTCGATGGAATAAGGACAATAATCGGACGATTTCGTACCTCCATCAGAAGTTTGCCCACAAACTCTTGAATACGCTTGACCGTAATCTGAGAGATGCTTTTGTTTCTTTTTACCTCGGTGTACACTTCTTCTACAAGTTTAATAGCGTCCATCCAAGTTGGCATGTCTAACATCTCATCAAGCGTAATCCCTGCTGATTCAGCATCTTCAACAATTAAGCTCCGAATATTCAATTCTTTTATCTTTTGTAAGTATGTAGGATGAATGGACCGACCTGCTGCTAATAAGATTCTTCGTCTCGAATCATATACAGGCTTTGCCAGCTGCATCGTATCATAATCATATGAGTCGATATGAATCATTCTCATTGTTATACCTTCTTTCTTTTACAGTGAAAATATAAAATCCTCCCGAAAAAGGAGGAGGAAAGTTTAAGAATCCATCTGTTTCGGTAACCCGGCGATCATAGAAAAACCTTAGACCCGTGGCTTTGCGTCCCTACCTTTCGATAGGTTTGCCTTTGTCCTATATATAAATTTAAAACATTTAGTAACTCGAATAGTTTAATTTTACACGAAATTATGCTTTAAAGTAATAAAAACTTTGTCAAAATTTGTAGGAATTGATTCCTATTCTTTATAGAGTATAAAATCAATGGATGTCACTTTTTGATTCGTTACGGTCATTCCGAGTTTTTCTAATATTTTTATAGATGCAAAGTTATCTTTTTGTACGTCTGTTGCAGTTATACCTTTAACACCTGGCTGTTTGAAAGCCCAGCTAATTAACCCTTTAGCCATCTCCGTTGCATACCCTTTTCCGCTGAATGTATGGTGGATTCCATAACCTATCTCAACTAGTCCATTTTCATTTGGTAAGGATTTAAAGCCTATTGTACCTACTACTGTATTTGATTCGAGTTCAACGATGAATCCATACCACGGGATAAGTTTGGGGTTAGCTGTTATCTTTTGTAGCCTGATGGGAAAAACGCGGTCTCTATAAATGCTGTTTACAAAGTCTTCTGGTATTTTAACCTGACTAGTATGTTCAAATTCCGCAGGACCGCTCAAAGCTGCTTCAATGGACTCAGCTGTCATCGGCAAAAATCCAAGTCGATTTGTTTTAATCGTAAACATGCTATCATCTCCTCTGAAGTCTCATTATAGGGGAGAAAAAAATAATTCATAGACTTATATCTTAAAAAATTGTAAGATGAGGCTTGAAGTATGCCCAAACCCGTACTTTTTTAGTGTGGGTTTTTATTTTGTTTGAAATTAAGTTGCTAGATTTATGAAATAAGTTCGTAATAAACATCAAACTTTTAATTATTCGTTGAAAATTGTTCTTTATCAATCGAAATTTAATTTTTTCTTCGAATATCATGATTTTTCTTCTAATTTTAGGATTTATCGATTATTCGACAAAATAGGGACCACTCCGCCACAAAAAACGACTTAAGCTGAATTAATGAACTATACCCCGAATAACGGACACCATTAAAAAAGGTGCCCCTTATTCGGGGTTTTTTATATCTAATTAGAAAATCCCGTTTATAATGAATTCATACGTAAAACGGGGGATTATCATGGCCAAGAATATATATACAGAATTTCAAATTAAAGAACTAGAGAAGAATCCAAATATAATCAATGCATCTGATAAATCTATTTCTTACAAAGCTGAATTTAAGATAAAAGCAGTACAAGAATATAAATTAGGGAAAGGTCCTTCCCAAATCTTTATTGAAAATGGGTTCAACCTTGAGATAATAGGCAAAGATCAACCTAAACGTTGTCTTTCAAGATGGAGGGAAACTTTTGAAAGGTTTGGAGAAGAAGGCTTCCTCACGGAACGCCGAGGGAAAGGAAGTACGGGGAGACCTTCTTCAAGAACCCTTTCTGTGGAGGATAAATTAAAGAAAGCAGAAGCGAGAATAAAATTCCTTGAAGCTGAAGTGGACTTCCTAAAAAAGCTCGAAGAACTAGAAAGGCAGGCGTTGAAGAAGAAACAATTCTAACACCAGCTGAAAAGTTCTATCTGATTGAGAAGACTGTAAGGGAACATCAATTGAAGGACACTATTACTTATCTATGTAAATTGGCTGGTGTAAGCCGAAGTGGCTATTATGATTGGGTTAAGGCTGCTCCTTCAAGGGAGATTCGAAATGAGCAAGATGAACTGGATATTGAATTAATAAGAACAATTTTCTCTTCTAAGAATGAGAAGGTTGGTGCCCTTCAAATAAAAATGATTATGGAAAATGATTATTCAGCTGTCATGAACCATAAGAAGATTAGAAGACTCATGAAAAAGTATGGTTTGGTAGCAAAGATTAGAAAGGCAAATCCATATCGTAAGATGGCAAAGGCGACCCAGGAGCACCGCACTTGCCCTAACCTTCTCGACCGTAACTTTAACCAAGGGGAACCAGGGAAAGTATTGCTTACAGATATTACTTATATTTACTATGGTAAGGGTCAGAAGGCTTATTTATCATGTGTAAAAGATGGATCAACCAATGAAATCCTGGCGCATCATATATCTACAACCTTGGAAATGGATATTGTATATAAGACATTAGAAAAGCTAAAAAAAGCAGTAAATAATCATTTCCACCCTGATGCAATCCTACATTCAGACCAGGGTTTCCATTATACTCATCCCGCTTTTCAAATGAAGGTGAAAAAACTTGGGTTAACCCAATCAATGTCCCGTAAGGGAAACTGTTGGGACAATGCCCCAATGGA
The DNA here is from genome assembly GCF_042865285.1 of Cytobacillus spartinae. NCBI lineage: Bacteria > Bacillati > Bacillota > Bacilli > Caryophanales > Bacillaceae > Cytobacillus > Cytobacillus spartinae. Next base: position 83,521 of record NZ_JBIACK010000006.1, read on the forward strand.
AGGGTTCTTTGGACACTTTAAAGATCTAGCTGAGTATAGGTCATGTGAAAATCTAGCAGAAGTAACCGCAGAAATTAATCGAGTTATTGAAGAATATAACAATCATCGCTATCAGTGGGGCTTAAACAAAATGACCCCGGTACAATACCGGAGTCATCTATTAGCAGCTTAAGCACTTTTTTTAACTGTCCGTAAAAGGGGGCACAGTTCATAAGCCTAAGTCGTTTTTTATTATTATAGTGGCACTACGCCAACTGGGTTTATCGCATTTGTTTTACCTGCGTTCCACGGTCCTTTGTGAAGTTCAAAGTGTAAATGCTGACCGAATGAATAACCTGTGTTACCCATGTAACCGATTTGCTGACCTTTTGCAACAACAGCTCCCTCTTCAACAGAGCGGCTGCTCATATGTGCATAAACCGTTGTATAGATCTGACCGTTAATCGAGTGTGAGATGAAAATGGCGTTTCCATAACTACTAGAATAGTAGGAACGGATGACTACTCCATCTGCAGCTGAAACGATTGGAACTGATCCTTTTGCTGCTATATCGACACCAGCATGGAATTCACCCCAACGATGACCGAAGCCAGAAGATAAATAACCGGCAGATGGTCTAGTAAAGGTTCCATTTGAAACTGGAGGTGTGGAACCGCCAGACTGTTTCTGTCTTTGTTGCTCAGCAATACGTTTTTGCTCTAACTGAATTGCTTTTTGCATGGCAGCTTGCTGCTTAGCTAAAAGCTGAGCTTCTTCTTCAAGCTCTAATTTTTCAGCATGCATCTGCTGTTCTTGCTTCTTCAAAGCTGACATGACTTTATCTTTTTCCGCTTTTTGAGCGTTTAAGCTTTTCTTCATTTCTTCTAATTCTGAAAGCATGTTTTCAAGACTAGCTAACTCATTCTCCAGCTGAGCTTGCATTTCTTCTAGAAGTTTCTTATCTTCTCTGTGCTGGTTAAGAATGTCTTGGTCGGCTTCAACGATGGTGGCAACTGCTCCAAGTCGATCAATGAAATCCCCGAAGCTCTTTGCTCCCATTAGAACATCCAAGTAACTTACGACGCTTCCGTTTTCCTGGAACGAACGAGCACGATCTTTCAATAATTCATTACGTTTATTAATACGCGCTGTTAAAACGACAATCTCTTTTTGTAACTCTTCAATCTCTATTTTTTTGGCTTCGATTTCTTTTTGCTTTTCAATAATTTTTGTTTCTGCATCACCAATAGCTAAATCGAGTCTCTTAATCTCACTTTTTAATTCAGCTTGCTCCTGTTGAATGGAATCAATTTCTTGTTCCGCTTCATCAATTTGTGAATTAACATCTGAACGTTTGTTTTGAAGTTCACTTTTTTGGTTCTTCAAATCTTGTAGTTTTGATGCTGATGCGATATCAGTTGGTACACCTGCTACAATGCTTCCGAACCCTAAAGCCGCAACTATCGATAATGTTAACACTGACTTTTTCAATGCCGATTTCTCCTTTCCATTAAGCCGTTTTCTTCGACTTCCAATGATTCATATGTACAGGTAAATCGATTTTTATATTTATTTGAAACATTTTCCAAGAGTAATTCGTCTAAATAATTAAGCTTATTGAAGGACCTCATATTCCCCCCGAGGCCCTTCAAAAGCATTTTTTTATTTTAAAGGATGGCATATCCTAGAGTTACGCCTTCAAAAATTTCCTCACAGACATCAAACTTCCCCAAATTCCAATTAATCCTCCCATTAAAATGAGAAGTCCTGCAATTTGGTAGATAAACGGGTTAAACTCAAGAATTTGAATAAAATGGCCTTCGATTCTAGGCTGTATATAGCTATAAGCATAGTGGTAGCCAGTACCAATCAATGCAATCGGAAGGACTGCTCCAAGTACACCTAGCATTAAGCCTTCTAAGAAAAATGGCCAACGAATGAAGGAGTTTGTCGCCCCTACTAATCTCATAATCTCAATTTCTTTTCTTCTAGCCACAATGGTTATTTTAATCGTATTGGAAATTAGAAACATCGCGGTAAAAAGAAGACCTACGATCAATCCAATACCAACGTTTCTACTTAACTTAATGAATTCGAAAAGCTTTTCAATCTGGCCTTGGCCATACTTTACTTTTGAAGCAAAATCAAGTTTTTCAATTTGCTTTGCAACTAACATCGTATCTGTTGGTTTTTTCGTCTTTACGATAAATACATCATTTAACGGATTATCCTGTTCAAAAAGCTTAAAGGCTTCACCTTCTTCACCAAGACTAGCAATTAGGTTAGTTAGCTCAGTTTCTTTCGATGAATACAAGACACTTTTCACCTGAGGAATTTGTTCGATCTTTGTCTGTAGTGCCTGCTGATCGCTTTCCTCTGCCGTTAAATCGATGTGAACGCGAATTTCAACGTCCTCTTCGATCGTAGTAGCTACTTTATTGAGATTCATCATAATGACGAAAAATACACCGACTAAAATAAGGGTGACCGTTACGGCACTAACGGAAGCAAATGTCATCCAACCATTTCGCCCAAGGTTCCTCATACTTTCCTTTACATGACGACGAAGAGTTCTAGCTTTCATAGCCGTAATCACCTCTCATCTGGTCACGTACAATTTTTCCGCTTTCAATGGCAATTACTCGATGCTTAATAGTATTTACAATATCTTTATTGTGAGTAGCCATAACAATTGTGGTTCCTCTCGTGTTGATTTCTTCAAAGATGTTCATGATCTCCCATGAAGTTTCGGGATCAAGGTTCCCAGTAGGCTCGTCCGCAATCATAACCTTTGGTGAATTGACAATTGATCTTGCAATTGATACCCGTTGCTGTTCCCCACCCGATAATTCAGTTGGGAGCATACGCGCCTTATGCTTTAGGTTAACAAGATCTAAAGTCTCCATCACACGCTTTTTAATATACTTTGGCTGCTCCTCAATTACTTCAAGAGCAAATGCGACGTTTTCATAGACGGTTAAGGTTGGTAGGAGTTTAAAGTCCTGGAATACAACCCCGATATTACGACGTAGAAGAGGTACCTTACTTGGGCGTAATTTAGCAATGTTAACACCATTAATCATAATGGTCCCTTTTGTAGGTGTTTCTTCACGGTACATCATTTTAATAAAGGTAGACTTCCCCGCTCCACTTGGACCGACAACATATACAAATTCACCTTGCTTAATTTGTACATCAATCCCGTTTGCGGCGACGACACCATTCGGGTATTTTTTATAAACTTCTTGCATTTCTATCATTTATTATCACCTGAGGTAGTTTTGTGTAGGAAAAGTGCAACAAGAGATTTTCTGCAAAAAACGACAAAAATTCGACATAGTCATCTATTTCCTTCTATAAATGACATCATTCTTCACATTTTCTAAAAATTACTTACTGTTACTTGCACACAACCCATTATAACATCATACTTTGTCAAAAAAACTGCTAAAAATATTACAGTTTCTTTTCATTTCCGACAATCTTTCCCTCTCAATTCCTCTACTTGATTTAATTTCCACTCTATATATACAACAAATCTACTAGATAATCCTGCCTACTCTCTTATTTTTCAGTAAAACTACTACTATTTTTCGGCAAAAGTCACGGCAGAGACTGAGATAATTTTACATTTATTAAATGGTTGATGTGACAAATTTCTTAATTCTGTTGAGGCTAAATTTGATGAAATGAGGGATCTAAATATAGACAGGGATAAAAAAATAGAAAGCGGTGAAAACTTTATAACTCAGAGAGGGAGAAAGAGTTTATCTTAATAAAAACAAAAAACGTCCTGTAATACAGAACGTTTTCCTGTAAAAAACTTATTTCTTGCCCGCTAACCATTCAGCGACTACAGATGCATCTTCACCTTGTAGTAATCCTGCTGGCATAGCACCTTGACCATTAATAATGATGTTCTCGATATCTGCTTTAGAAAGGTTTGCACCAACCGTTTGAAGACCAGGTCCAACGCCACCTTCTAAATCCCCACCGTGACAGCTAGAACATTTTTGGCCGTATAGCTTTTCTGCATCTCCTGCAGTAGCAGTTGTTTGATCTCCACTAGCTGCGTCATCGCCGCCAGCAGCATCATCTCCTCCACCGCCACAAGCAGCTAACACTAAAGAAGTACCCATCAACAATGCAAGAAGCTTCTTTTTCAAAATAAATTCCCCCTAGGAAAATAATACATGTACGACAATATTATACCAGTCCTATGCCCTTTTGAAACCCTCTCCTAATACCTCAGAAGCGTCCATAACCACGACAAACGCAGTAGGATCAATGGTTTTGACCAGTTGTTTCAATTTTGTGAACTCCGTTTGATCCACGACGCACATCAGGATTGGGCGTTCATGATCAGTATAACCGCCATATGCTGATAGTTTTGTCACACCACGGTCAATTTTATTCAGAATTCCTTCACGAACTTCATTTTGTTTACATGTAATAATCATCGCCATCTTAGATCGACCAAATCCAACTTGCACTAGGTCAATCGTTTTACTCGTAACATACAGAGCAATTAACGCATATAAACCACGTTCAATATCAAACACGATCGCTGCAGATAGGACTATTAATCCATCAATAATCGCGACACAGGTTCCTAGGGAAAGGCCTGTATACTTGTTAATAATTTGTGCTGCTAAATCAGTCCCACCTGTTGAAGCTTTACCTAGAAAAACAATTCCAAGACCCAGCCCCACTCCAATCCCACCAAACAATGCGCTTAGTAAAGGATCCTGTGTCCATGGTTCTACCTCTTTTGTTAAGAAAACAACGAAAGGTAAAAACATGGTTCCGATTAGGGACTTAACACCAAATTGTCTTCCAAGAAGGATGACACCAGCGATAAACAGTGGGATATTGAAAGCCCATTGTACGTACGCTGGTTCTAAACCTAGTGTCGCATCTAATATCGTACTGATCCCGCTTACTCCTCCAGATGCGATTCGGTTTGGTAATAAAAATACGTTGAAGGCAATCGCAACAATCGCTGAACCAACAAGTACATAAAGATACTCTAAAGCAGTTTGTAACTTTGGATTATATGTATGAGTCCGTTTTCGTTTTGGCATAACAACTTCTCCTTTTATGTAACCGCTATTCAGTTTGACTAACCTATCGAAGGTAGTAAATTTCATAACCGACAGTGAGTATAGCACGGACTAAAAAATGTGTAAATGCCAGCAAACTACCGTATTAAAGGGGTAAATTTAGTTTGTGTAAAAAGGTGGGAGGTTATTAGGTGGGATTGTTGCATGAGATTTGAGAAGTACAGGTGAGATGTTATTAAGATAGGATAATTTGTTGATAAGATAGGATAATTTGTTGATAAAGGGGTAAGTTTTCGTTGTTAAGACTTAAAATTTGTTGATATAGTTTAATTTTTTGTAGAAAAGGGGTTGGAAATTGTAGATAGAGGATATTGACAAGAACTTAGGTAGAAGCAAATCTATGTAAAATAAGGGTTTTAACACAAATCTGATGACCTTGGTAAACAATAAGAAGAAAAAATCCGCATAAGTCTTCTAAAAAACCGCATAAATGTTGAGATTTGTGCATAACCTTACAAGATTAACGCAGAACTTTTGAAAAACACCGCATAAGTCACTAAAAGTTCCGCATAGCGTACAGCGTACGAACCGTTTCCTCTTAAAATTTGAAAACCATATAAAAACTAAACCCCCTGCCAAAAACAGCAAAGGGTTCCAAAACTAGCTCAATCTCGAGCGCAAATATGCATTTATAAAATTATCCAAATCCCCATCCATAACACCTTGTACATTTCCAACCTCAGTATTTGTACGGTGGTCCTTAACCAACGAATACGGGTGGAAAACGTAAGAGCGAATCTGGCTTCCCCAGCCGATTTCTTTTTGCTCACCACGGATTTCTAGTAGCTCCTGCTCTTGCTCTTCGATTTTCTTTTGATAAAGCTTAGCTTGAAGCATTTTCATCGCACGTTCACGGTTTTTGATTTGAGAACGCTCGGTTTGACACGTTACAACTACATTTGTTGGTAGGTGGGTAATACGAACGGCTGAGTCGGTCGTATTGATGTGCTGACCACCCGCTCCACTAGCGCGATATGTGTCAATTTTTAAATCCTCTGTACGAATGTCGATTTCGATCTCATCGTTGAATTCTGGCATAACCTCGCAAGATACGAATGATGTATGGCGGCGTCCTGAAGCATCAAACGGTGAAATACGTACCAGACGGTGTACCCCTTTTTCAGCCTTTAAATAGCCGTACGCATTGTGACCTTTAATGGCAAGAGTAACACTCTTAATTCCAGCCTCATCACCAGGAAGATAGTCCAACGTCTCAACTTTAAAGCCTTTCTTCTCTGCCCAACGCGTGTACATACGAAGAAGCATCGAGCCCCAGTCTTGAGATTCCGTTCCACCTGCACCTGGGTGAAGCTCTAAAATCGCATTATTTTTATCATAAGGCTCGCTTAAAAGTAATTGAAGTTCGAAGTCACCTAAACGCTTCATCAGATCCTTTAACTCACTTTCAAGCTCAGCTTGAAGCTCTTCATCTTTTTCTTCTTTCACAAGCTCGTATGTTAGTTCAAGATTTTCAAACGTTTCGTATAAATCATGAAACTCGTGAACCGCATCCTTCAGTGCGTTTGATTCTGAAATCACGACTTGAGCCGCTTGCTGGTCATCCCAGAAGTTTGGCTGAAGCATCACGTCATCAAGCTCAGCAATTCGTGCTTCTTTGTTCTCTAAGTCAAAGAGACCCCCTAAAGTCCGCTAATTTCTTAGCTGTTTTCTCAAGTTCATTCCGAATATCCGCTAATTCCATTATTCGTCACCTCTATATCATTTTTGTACAGAATCAATCATTTATACCCATCTCTAATACAGGAAAAAGAGAGTCGGCGTCGACCGGCCCTCTTTGAAAAAGGTTGTAGAACCGCAATGTAACGCGGTTATCCTACTTCTTACTTCCCTACTCCACAGCAGTTCTTATATTTTTTACCGCTACCACAAATACAAGGATCATTACGTCCAATATCCATTTGCTTCACGACAGGCTTTTTCTTAACTTTTTCTCCGTCTTCTTTCGGGTTTACCGCCTGACCTTTTGCTACTTCTTCACGCTCTAGGTTGTTGCGGATTTCCGCTTTCATTACGTACTTAGCCACATCTTCTTCAATGGAAACAACCATTTCTTCAAACATTGCGAAGCCTTCTTGGTTGTATTCACGAAGAGGATCGATTTGACCGTAAGCACGTAGGTGGATACCTTGGCGCAATTGATCCATCGCATCAATATGATCAATCCACTTAGAATCGACTGCACGAAGAACAACAACTTTTTCAAACTCCCGCATTTGCTCAGGTGTTAGCTGCTCTTCTTTTTCGTTGTAGCGCTCTTTTACCTTAGCAAAAATGATCTCGATCATTTCTTCTGGATCTTTTCCACGAAGCGTATTAACAGTTACGTCACCTTCATGAAGAAGGTTACCGTTCACGTAATCGATTAAACCTTGAAGGTTCCAGTTCTCTTCCTCTTCATGGCTAGGCGTATGGGCCGCCACATTACGTTGAAGAGAAGCCGTAATCATGTTTTCAATAATTTCACGCAGGTTCTCTGACTCAAGAACTTCATTACGTTGGTTGTAGAGGATTTCACGTTGCTGACGTAAAACATCATCATAAGAAAGAAGCTGTTTACGAGCATCAAAGTTATTCCCCTCAACACGTTTTTGAGCGGATTCAACGGCACGTGAAACCATTTTACTTTGAATCGGCTGTGAATCGTCCATGCCAAGACGAGTCATCATGCTCTTCATATTATCAGATCCAAAACGACGCATTAATTCATCTTCCATAGAAAGATAGAATTGTGTGATACCAGGATCTCCTTGACGTCCAGAACGTCCACGAAGCTGATTATCAATACGACGAGATTCATGTCGCTCTGTACCAATAACTGCTAGTCCGCCAAGCTCTTTCACACCTTCACCAAGCTTGATATCTGTACCACGACCGGCCATGTTTGTCGCGATGGTAACCGCGCCTTTTTGACCTGCGTCTAAGATAATTTCTGCTTCACGACCATGATTCTTCGCATTTAAGACATTGTGTTTAATGCCTTTTTTCGTTAAATATTTGGAGATTAGCTCAGATGTTTCAATTGCAACCGTACCAACAAGCACTGGTTGACCAGCTTTGTTGCGCTCAGCGATATCCTCACAAACCGCACGGAACTTGCCATCAATAGACGCATAGATTAAATCTGCACGGTCATCACGAGCAATCGGTCTGTTTGTAGGAATCACGACAACGTTCATGTTATAAATGTTGCGGAACTCCTCTTCTTCCGTTTTCGCAGTACCGGTCATACCAGCAAGCTTTTTGTACATACGGAAGTAGTTTTGGAACGTAATTGTTGCAAGTGTCATACTCTCGTTTTGGATTTCAAGGCCCTCTTTCGCCTCAATCGCTTGGTGTAGACCGTCGCTATAGCGACGACCCTTCATTAAACGACCCGTAAATTGATCTACAATGACGATTTCGCCTTCTTGAACAACATAATCAACGTCTACATGCATGCTCACATGCGCTTTTAGTGCTTGACCAATATGGTGGTTCAGAGAAACATGTCTAATATCAAAAAGGTTCTCAATTCCAAATGCTTTTTCAGCTTTAGTGATCCCCTCTTCAGTTAGCTGAACACCTTTTGTTTTTTCATCATACGTAAAGTCTTCATCCTTTTTCATCGTGCGAACGAAGGCATTTGCTTGAATATATAGTTGAGTCGACTTTTGAGCAGATCCAGAAATGATCAATGGTGTACGAGCTTCATCGATTAAAATCGAGTCAACCTCGTCAATGACCGCGTAATTAAGTGGGCGTTGAACCTTTTGCTCCTTGTATAGAACCATGTTGTCACGAAGGTAATCAAACCCTAGCTCGTTGTTTGTGCTATACGTAATGTCACACGCATAAGCTTCTTGCTTTTCTTCCTTAGAAAGGCCATTCGTGTTTAATCCCACCGTTAACCCTAAAAATTGATACAGTTGCCCCATTTCATGCGCATCACGGCTTGCAAGGTATTCGTTGACCGTTACAACGTGAACACCTTTTCCAGATAACGCATTTAGATAAACAGGCATGGTGGATGTTAACGTTTTACCTTCCCCTGTTTTCATCTCAGAAATGTTCCCTTCATGTAAAGAAACACCACCCATTAGCTGAACCGGGTATGGATATAGGCCAAGAACACGCTTAGCACCTTCACGCACAACTGCAAAAGCTTCTACTAAAAGGTCATCAAGAGATTCACCTTTTTGATGACGCTCCTTAAACTCGTCCGTTTTTGCACGTAGCTGGTCATCACTAAGTGACTCCATTTTTGATGCCAAAGCATCAATTTGCTCAGCGTATTTCGTTAATTTTTTTAACTCGCGTTTATTCGGGTCAAAGACTTTATTTAAAATTCCAAGCATCCAAAACGCTCCTTTATATTAAATAACAGTAGATAGCAGAATTTGTTCAATTAAAAAAGATTCGCTGTTAAACCGCTGAATCCCTGTCTAAATCATAAATATATGACCATACTTGTTTCATTTATACCTTATTAATATTACCACTTCCAAATTAGAGTGACAACTTATGTCTATTTCCAGATAAATAGTGGAACGGCAAAAGGCCGACCCAATGGATCGGCCTACTTCTTTTTGAATGGGAGCACTTTGGCTTTGGTTTTGGCTGGAGGCTCAACAATGAATAAATCATCATCATCAAGGTCATCCTCAAAATCTTCCTCCTCAAAAACTTTTTCATAAATATCATCAAAACTAAAAGCATCATTAGACCTTAGAGTTTTCATTTTAATATCCTCTAGAAAGTCCTTTAAGATCTCCGCGCGAAATTTACTAATTTCTTCAGAAATCTCCCCTTCAATTTCACGCTGAGCATTCGTTAAAGTAGAAGGTGTAATCCCATATATTTCAGCAAGCTCTTTTTTGGTAACCGAAAACACAGGATTCAAGCTATGGGTAATATAATGCATAGCTGCTGCGTAAGATTCAGGTGATTTCCGATGTTTTGGCTGTTCCTCACAAAATTTCAACCAGAGTATGACACCGGTAGCAATAAAAGTTGCAGGTGCACCTTCTTTTTTCATTTCATTTTCAAAAAGATTAGCAATCTCTTTATGACTTTGTTTCTGCCATTCAAAGCCGTTCGCACTATAATCCATAGAAACGAACTGTAGTTCATTCATCAACGAGACAAAATTTTCTTTTAAAAACTCATCAATGTCTTCATATCCAGAAATCTCAAACTCTCTCTTTAGAGCATTTTCTTCATCTTCGTTATATTCATTACTAACTAAGTCAAATACTGTTGGGAAAGGAATCCATTCTTCATCCAATGGAACAATCATGGCAAACACAAATGAATTTATATCAACATCTGATGAATTTGGATATTTAATCTCTATTATTTGGTCTGAAAAAGCTTCCTTAAGAGATATGTGTGTCTCAGTAGTAGCTACAACTCTCCCTGTAATAGGCCTTACCTTCGTCCAGCTTTGTAGAATTTCCCGAACCTTTGGACGTTGAATAAGATGACTTCTTTCTTTAATATACTGTTCAAGGATCGTTTTTCCATTACGTACCTGTCCAAAAAGAGTAAACCATACTGAGTGAGCAAAGCTGTAAAATTCAAGCTCTGATTCATCTTCCGTTACAATATCTAGTAGAATCTCCTCAAAATCTTGTTCCAATTCGATATCATAGTTTGTGATGGCATAATCGATAATTTGGGCTTGTAGATTCATAACTTCATTTTCTATTAAGGAATTAATCGAAACTGTCTCATTTGCTCCACAACACTTCTTAAACTTCTTCCCGCTCCCACATACGCATGGGTCATTCCGTCCTATCGTCGTATTCATCGGTCTCTCCCTCATTATTTCTCTATTTAAGATATTCATAGTTTAACCAACTTTTCATAAAAATAAAACAGCTACCATTTGGCAGCTGTTTCGAAAGTTAACCTTGTTTTTTCATATAATCTAGTACGTCTAAATCGATTTTCCCTTGTTCTAGTTCACGTGCTTCGAAGTTCTCGGTATGGATGTAAGTGGTTAGAGCCTTGTAAAGAGATTCGTCGGCAGTGTCTTCCTGTAAGTAGTTCAGACGTTGTAGCTCTTTCGTTAAGGTAACTTTCACTTCTCCTTCAATGACAGCCTTACGCTCTTCTTTCGGAGGTGCAAAGTACAGTTGTTGTAGCTCATAAATACGAATTAGTTCTTTAATCGGTTTCGGATGGTCATCAACGCGAAGATCGATGTAACGGTCGTTAAAACCAGCATAGCCACCTTTTTCTTTTACAACTAGGAGTGCCGCAGACTGTTGTCCACGTGAATCTCCACCTGCTTCTTGACCTGCATCTAAAGCAGCTAGAAGTCGCTCAGCAAGTGTTCCTTCTGCACTAGTAAACGTGCTCGCCATTGCCTGAACGGTTCTTTCATCAACGAGGATATTCCCTTGAGCCGCAAAATGAGGCCCTGTAACTCCACCTGCCCAGTCATAACAGGCACTTCCTGTAAAAGTAGCTGGATTTCCTTCGCTATCAATGATTCCCACTTGTCTAAGCTCTTTATCTTTATCATCTTTCGTAATTAGCTCGATTACTTCATCTGCGGATTTCCCTTGTGCAAAAAGTTCAAGAGCTTGAGGACCGTAAGCAGTATTTGCATATGATTGAGTTGCAACTGCTCCAACTCCAGCTTTTGCGAATGGAACCACAGCTCCTACTCCCAAAAATTTTGATTGAACGGCAATACCCCATTCTTTTTCCTTTGGATCAAATCCGACGATTGAGAAAGTCATTTATGTATCCTCCTATTTAATTTGTATAGACTAATTTCGAGAAATTAAATACATTTTCCTTCTGATGAATCAACATGCATTTTAGTAAAAACACGGATGTAAACTTATTTAATCAATCGATTGATTGAGACGCGTTGTTTCCCTTTCGTATCAAGGGTTTTCAGTCATTTAATCAAACGTTTGATTAAGACAGAATTAAGCTAGTATAAAAGCTCCGTAAACGAGAGAGCCCGCAATAACATATGCAGGATGAACCTTTAATTTTTCAAGGAGAACGAAGCTAACTCCCCCGATAAATAGGGTTTGCCAAATTCCAACACCCTCATATGATGAGAACAAAAAGTCATAGGTCATGACACCAAGTAACACCGCGATAACTGGGCGGATGTAAGTCGTCATTCTTTTTACACGTGGTGATTCCTTATATTTCATCAGTAAACCAAGTAAGGTAATCATTAAGATTAGGGATGGTGCCACCGTTGCAAACACTCCGACAGCCGCCCCTAACACGCCACCCTCAAGATATCCGATATAACCAGCCATTTTCGTAGCTATCGGCCCTGGTAATGTATTACCTAATGCTAAAACTTCACTAAACTCATTGACGGTTAACCAACCATAGCGATCCACCACTTCGTTTTCAATCAGAGGAATCGATGCTGGTCCTCCCCCATATCCTAAGATTCCGGGGATAAAGAACGCTAGAAAAATGTCAAAGTAGATCATGCAGCTTCCTCCTTTTTACTAGAGGCATCTTTTTTCAGTAACGCTCCTATTAAAAGCGCTAAGATAATGAAGGCAGGATGGATGTTAATGAACTCTATTAATAGTAAGCTGGCAACTATAAATAATAGTGTCCAGCCCCATCCCAAGCTAGATTGAGTAGACTTTTTCACAAAATCCCATGTCAGTGTTGCAAGCATGACCGCCACAACCGGAACAACAGCCGTTGCCATTCCGTTCACCCACGGCTGATCTTTGTATGCGTTTAAGACAGTTAGAAAAAGAATCATTAGTATAATCGTTGGGACAATCGTAGCGATAATTGCGTTAAGCATCCCTAACATCCCCGCAACTCGGTATCCAATATAACCAGCCATTTTTGTGGCGATCGGTCCAGGCAATGCGTTTCCTAATGCTAAAATATCTCCAAACTCATCTGTGTCCATCCATTTATATTTTTCTACCACTTCTTTATGTACTAGTGGGATCGATGAAGGTCCTCCACCGTATCCTAAAATGCCCACTCGGAAAAAGGCTAAAAATATATGTACATGCTTCATCGGTTGTTCACCCTTTTCACCCTTTCTATTAATACTGCGGATATGTATTTTCACATTCCCAGAGCGTACCAAACAACATATAGTTTAGTTTAGCTATATGTTCAAAAACCTACATTATGATATTCAGAAAAATGTGATTCTTTATATTATAGCATCTCCAAAGGAATTGTGGGGGCATGATTTTTCGGAAGTCGAAGGAAAATTTTGAGGTTATTGGTCGGATATAAATATATCGGCCACTTTCAAGATTTATCGGCGAATTTGAATGTATTTCGGCGACATTCTTAGTTTTATCGGCAACTTATGAAATATATCGGCTACTCACTCTAAACAACAAAACCGCAGCCCTCCAACCAGGAGAACTGCGGTCTAAGTTTAAGTATTTATTGTGCTTCAATTAATCCATAACGACCGTCTTTTCGCTTATAAACAACGTTTGTACGGTTAGTTTCAGCATTTGTGAAAACGTAGAAGCTGTGGCCTAGTAGATTCATTTGAAGAATTGCTTCTTCGCTATCCATCGGCTTTAAGTCAAAGCTCTTTTGACGAACTACTTCTAAATCATTTTCTTCTTCAACAGCCACAGAGACTTCTGCCTCATCAGCAACTGTTGCGAAAAATGCATTTATATTTCCTTTTTCACGGAATTTACGGTTTACTTTTGTTTTATGCTTGCGAATTTGACGCTCTAATTTGTCAGTAATTAAGTCAATTGCAGCATACATATCTTCATGTGCTTCTTCTGCACGAAGCACGAGTTGTGGCATTGGAATAGTTACTTCTACTTTTGATTTTTTATCACTGTAAGTTTTCAAGTTAACATTTACGTTTGCTTCAGGAGTTTCAGTAAAATATCTTTCCAATTTAGCAATTTTCTTCTCTACGTACTCTCTAATTGCTGGAGTTACCTCAATGTTTTCACCACGAATGTTGTAATTCATACGTGAACTCCTCCTCTTCGTTTACAAATATGGTTATATTCAGGATTATGCGAAAAGAGCTTGTACTAACCCTTACCAGCAAAATCTACCGAAAATAACCTCTGCTTTAAACAAATTAAAGCTATGTTATTACATTTCTATTTTACCCTATCAAACTCCTGCTGAAACCGTGGAAAAGTTGAAAAGTTTTGACGAATTGGTGAAGAAATATACTATTAGAAGGTTTGTATTGCTTGGAATAACAACTCGTATTAAAATTAAATAATAGGTAAATTTATCTATTTTTAAGGTGGTGTTTCCATGGGCTTTAATATTGGAGGGATTCAAATAAGCAGTCCTATCGCGCATATAGTTGAGTCAAACCGACAAGTAAATGAACAAGCATTAAACCAAATGATTCAAGAAGCAAAAAATGATCCAACAAAAACTATTCGAGAAATACAACAGCCATCTCCTTTTTCACAATTCCTAGATATTAAAGTGTAATTGCCGGACCCATTGGTACCGGCAATTACACTTTATGATTCTATATAAACTTCAAATTCACTCATAAAATCCTTTTTCCAAATGATAAATGTAGGCATTAGTTGTTCTATTATCTTCCTGTTGGTTTCCAATCCATTCAAATCTACAATAAATTCTATTTCAGTAACAAGCATTTCAAAGCGATCTAAAATTTCCATTACGGTTGTATCACTCTCAAACCAGCCAGAGAATACTTCGTTTATATCACTAATCTTATCAAAGGCATGAATCATATCCGTCATTAATCGATCAGATTCAGTTCGTTGGAGATTACGAAAGCTCTCGCTAATATATTGGAATGCTTCTTTAATGGTCTCCAAAAGTTGTGAGTATTTCAAGATGACCTCATACTGACTTTCCGAAAGCGGTTCTCTTTTAGTCCTATTTTCGCTTATCATAAAACATTCCATCCTGATTGATACTTTCATATGGATTCGTATACTTATTAGAAGTTTGCTTCTTTATTGAAAGGTCCTTAATATCTTTTTGAATTGCTAGTTTTTCCTTATTTAAAAGTGCTTGAAGCTCAACTTCAAGCTTTTGAATCTTTATATACAGCTCCTTGTCCTCTTGCGTAAAAGGAGGATTAATTCCCTTGAGATATTCCTCCCTTTCTAAGAAGCCACTCTCAATTGTTAGTAACACTTCATCTCGATCAGGTGATATTTGCAGTAGATGAACCAAGTCTTCTGTTTTTTTAAAATATAGTTGAAGGGCAGACATTACGCCTGCCCACTTTCTGCATATTGTTTTTGACGATTTAGTTGAATCGCTTGCTTCCAAGTATCACGAAATTCAGTAACCATTCCTTCTACTTCTTCCAGAAGTTCCTTATCGTTTTTAATATTAGCCTGTATCAACTGTCTGTTCATATAATCATAAAGGGCCATCATATTCTTTGAGACTTCGTAGTCCATGTTCAAAGTGACCATCAATTCTTGAATGATCTTCTCAGCCTTAAGAATATTCGTATGTCTCTCCTCTAAGTTATTTTGGTCAATAGCCGTTTTAGCTAGATTAATAAACTTCAAACACCCGTTATACAGCATTAAGGTTAATTCACCTGGGGATGCCGTATTTACCGAATTTTGTTGATACGATTGATAAGGGTTTTGTACTGCCATTTTGTAAAACACTCCTATCTACTCTTCTTAGAATCTAACTTACATTCCACCACTAAACTGATTCATTAATTGCATAGACTGCTCATTAGAACGTTGTATAGCTTTTTCCATTGCGGTAAACTGCCTCCAATAACGGTCCTCTACTTGTTTAAGACGGTCCTCAAACCGATCAATACGGTCGTTTGTATTATCCAGTTCTCGACCAATTGTATATTGTTGTAAGGTTGAGAAGCTATTACCAGCCTTTAACTTAAGCTGATCCATGGTCTTTGTCACACTATCATATAGACGATGCACAACACCTTTTTGGCTCTCTGTTGTCCCGTCTCCTTTAAAGAAATTTTCTACAGAGGTTGGGTCATCTTCAATGGCTTTCTTAAGTTTCGCTTCATCAATTTGAAGCTTCCCACCTTCCAAATAATTGGCAGAAGTAGTTATTCCAAGCTTGGCCATTTGGTTAAAAAGTCCTGAAACCTGGTCGTTCGCAACAGGGCTAGAAAAGTTCATCCTCATGCTAGTTAAAGCACTAGATAGCAATGGATCCCGACGTAAAAGGCCACTTTTTGCCTTCTCTTCCCACTTTTCCTGCTGGTCTTCTGACATGGCTTCCCTCTGCTCATCAGTCAACGGTAAGTAGGTACGATAACGGTCTTCCGATATCTTTTTATTCATTTTATCAATTAATTCGTTGTATTTTGCGACGAAATCTTTAATATTCTTGAATACTTCTTCCCCATTATTCGTGACAGATATTCCAACAGCTCCTTCAGCTTCTGTGAAAGTTTTCTTCAAATTGAACGTAACTCCAGTCATTTCGAAGTTATTGGAAGTTCGCTCTGTTTGCAATCCGTTTATCTCAAATATAGCATTTTTCCCTTCAACTTTAGTTTCGGCACCTTGAGCAATCCCCATACGAAGGACATGGTTAAGGAAGTTGCCCCTAGTAAACATCTCCTGACCAGTTTTATTAAAATCCCCTGTTTCTGTACGAGACATCGTCATTTGACCAGTAAAAGAATCATAAAACATGTTTACACCAGCACTAGAGCTATTTACCCTGCTAATAACTGAGTTTAATGACTCTGATCCTGATACTAGGAAAGAACTATGCATTTCGCCTTTTGAAGTATGGGTATCAACTGCAAGGGAGGTAAAGTGGTGGTCATAAGTAACCTCTAGACTCATTTCAGTTTCTTCACCTTCTGCAGGCTTTGGGAGTGCAGCTGAAAAATCAACCTTACCTGTTTCTTGGTTGATTACACCGATTTCTGTTGTTCCGTCCAAAATTCTCATAACACCTGATGGATCAGTTGTAACCGTATAAGGCGTCTCTGTACCATCCTTGATTAACTTAATAGAACTGATAGAATTGATTGATCCTTGGCTGAGCTGCCAGGATGTTGTATCTTTTGTTAAAGTCAGTTTATCTGTCCTATCATTGGCGATGTAATTAACCTTTATCACACTATTTTGTGCAATGTCTTTTCCAAACTCTAATGAACCATCAGCCTTAACTAAGACTTCGTTTGCCTTAAGGGCTCTTGCTGGTGAACCGAGTTCCGTGTCCACTACAGCGTTGAACCCTATACCATTTACGGTTAAACTCATGTTAGTTAACTCATCAGCCTTTAGATTTGCAGTGTCTAAATTAAATGTTCTTCCAGCGGTAGTCACATTAATAGTTTTTGATGTGATAGCCCCTGTTCTCCAAACATTCGTTCCCGGGACTTCAAAACTACTCTGTTGTGAATATAAACCCTTAGCAGGATCAAAAGTAGCACCATTTTTGTAGATTTTGCCTGCATTTACCCTTGTCTCTGTACTAGCAAGCTGTGACACACTTGTTATAGAATATGAAACCGGATTTGCAGCACTAGTTGCAGTTGCAGTCAACCTTGATTCATCTGTAGAAGCCGTTTGCCTTGCACGGTATTTGGAAGTTAATTTCATTTGCGTTAGCTCAGAACGGAAATCAAGTAATAAGGTGTTCATGGAACGGAAATCATCACGTTTCCATTCTAGAGTTTGTTTCTTTTGTTTTAGTTTATCAAGTGGCATTCTTTCAGCCTTCATTAAGTCTCCTACAATCTGATCGATGTCCATTCCACTGGCCAATCCACCAATTCGCATATTTTCACCTTCTTTAAATCTTTTTGTCTACCAAAAGGCCTATGTGTTCAGTCATAGCCGCATAAAAATCCAATAATTTTCTTGCAGGAATCTCTTTCACAATTTCCTTTGTCTGGTCATCTACGACCGCTACATAATATTCCTTAAGTTTTTCATGAAACTCAAATTTTAACGAAGTATGAGTGGGTTGCAAAAATTTATTTAAGCTACTAACAATCTCCTCGACTTTTTCTTTTGGCTGAGGATTTTTATTTTCAGTTGTATCTCTAGAGTCTTGTACTAAACTAAGTGGCTCTAATGGTATTTTCCCCTCATGGTTGACGGTTCTTGGTTGCGAGGAATAGATAGGTGCAGATTGAACACGATCTATCATAAGGATTCCTCCTGGTCAAATTGTCTTGTTAGTTATATCGGCACAGAAGAAAAGAAATTAATACTTTTGAGAAGAATATGGTATCACACTAATAGCTTTGCAAAAAAAGAAGACCCTTTATAAACAGAGCCTCTTTCAAGAATATAGTTAACGCAATAATTGAAGTACACCTTGTGGCAGTTGATTAGCTTGAGCTAACATGGCTTGGGTAGCTTGTGAAAGAATTGAGTTTTTAGTTTGACTCATTATTTCTTTAGCCATATCTACATCACGTATCCGAGATTCAGCAGCTGCAAGGTTTTCTGATGATGCTTGTAACATATTCAAACGATGCTCAAATCTATTTTGGAAACTACCAAAATTACTACGGTACGAAGATAGTAAAACTAGAGCCTGATCAACTTTTCCAATCGCTTCTTCAGCTTTATTTCTTGGATCTATTGATAAATCATCAATATCTAATGCTTCAATGGTTACATTAACAAGTTCTATCTCAATATTATTTCCACTATTTGGTCCGTCTTGAATATTTAAAGTCCCTTGGGAGGGGATAAAAGTTGACTGAGTGACCATCTCTTCTCCATCTATACCTTCAAAAAACAAATCCTTTACAGCATTTCCAGTTATATTATGTAGGATATCATCATCAAAGGCAGTACCTTGTTGTTTTAATTGTAGCCTGTTTAGTACATCATATTCCGCTCTAACATTAATAGCATTTTCTGTAAAACTTTGATTTAATTCGTCCAATAAGCTTGATGAATCATATGTACCTGGAGAAAGAACTATACTCTGAGGGATTCCATTTATATCAAAATTCAAGGTATCATTTTCACCTGATATGATGGTTAAACCTGCTGATAAATCCTTTCCCCCATGAATAGAAAAAGGAATAGTCTCCACTTGACCTGTTTCTGTCCCAGTAGAATCATATAAATTCCAGCCTTTATCATATTGGTCAAATAGAGTACTTTTTGCATTTCCACCAAAGTTTCCAAATGTATGTGAGCCATTTGATAAATAATGTTGTCCGTCTAAACTCTCACGTGCGGTTAAATACAATCCGGTACCATTGTTATATGGTGGATCTGGATTAGCGTAGTAGATAAACTGAGCTTTTACCGGTGCACCAGCGAGTTCTAACTGATTATTAATTTCTGTTAAGAAAGGTGAATTATTATTTAAATTTGACTGCGAACCGCTGTAAATACTATATGTTCCTGGTGCCAGGGTAATTGAATAATTGGTTGAATTAATAGTAAAGGTTAAATTATCATTAACCCCAGCTGAGATTGTAACACTCGGACTTAGATTTGGTAAGCCCGCTAACGCTATTCCACCATTTCGATTCGCATACGTTCTTGAGTGAAGAAAAGCATCAGCTGCAACACCTGTTATGCTTTCTATAGAATAAGCTCCTACAGGAGTTGAAAATTGTAATTTATTTGTTGACATGTATAGAGAGGCTGTTAAGTCGATATTGTTTTGAGTTAATTGTCTATTGATTTCATCTACAAAACTATTTTTATTATAGGTGCCAGGGGGAATTACTATACTACTAGTGGTCCCGTTAATAGTAAATTCAAATTCATCAGTTATCCCAGTTTGTATCGGGAAATTAGAACCTGGTAACCAACTACTTCCTACCAAATTTGCTGACCTACCAAGGGTGACTACAGTAGTAGAAGTTGAACTTGGAGTTACTTGTTGGTTTAACAGATTAATACCATTAAACATAGTAGTGTTTGCAATATCGTTAATACTCTTTTTTATTTGTTCCACTTCTTCTTGAATGGCTAACCGATCAGACGAGGTAAACGTATCATTGGAAGCCATTACCGCTAATTCTCTTAACCTCTGCAAATTAGGATTCTGAATCTCCCCTAATCCCCCCTCAGCTGTTTGAATTAACGATATACCATCCTGCACATTTCGGTTAGCCTGATTTAACCCCCTAATCTGAGCTCGCATTTTTTCGGAGATTGCCAGCCCCGCTGCATCATCAGAAGCACTATTAATCCGAACCCCATTAGAAAGCTTGCTCATGGAGTTTGCTGAAGCTGAAGATTTCTTATTTAGTTGATTCACCATTTTAATTCCAATTGGATTTTGTCTAATAATCATTTAATCACCGTTATTTACGTTATCTCTCTCTTTAACTTTATCGGTAAAAAAACTTAATAGTTTATACGTTCTGGTTACTATGTTGAAATTTAGACTTTCTTCTCATTAAAAAAGGACCCTAGCAAAACTAGAGTCCCCATCTTGAAAACTAATATAAACGTAATTAACGTAATAATTGAAGTACACCTTGTGGTTGTTGGTTGGCTTGAGCTAGCATTGCTTGAGCAGCTTGAGAAAGAATTGAGTTCTTAGTTTGGCTCATCATTTCTTTCGCCATGTCTACGTCACGGATTCGAGATTCAGCAGCTGTTAAGTTCTCAGAAGACGTACCTAGGTTGTTAATAGTATGCTCTAAACGGTTTTGGTATGCACCTAATTTAGAACGTTCTCCTGAAACTTCCTTGATTGCATTATCGAATGCCTGAATAGCCGTTTCTGCACCAAGTTGTGTTGTTACTCCAGCATTCCCAGTATTTACAGCAGTATTTAACTGGTCTAAAGCAATACCTGTATTACCCGTAGCTGTAACTGCGTTAGCTGCACCAGAAGTTACACCAAACGCAACAGCAGTTGTTGTCCCAGTACTTCCGTTAGTAGCTGTCCATGAAAATGCTGTATTACTATTCATAGTCAAATTATTTCCATTGTTTGAAAATGTTACACCTTCAGAACTTTGAAAAGCTTTATTTAAATCACTAACTAATTTATTAACATTACCTGAGTAATTCTCATTCAGCGCAATGGTAGTATCACCTATAGAGAATGTTCCATTATTTGCTGCTGCACTAAAGTCTAAATCATTATTTAATGTTACAGTTGCTGTTGCAACACCAGCTTCACCAAGGTCAGCACTAGTCATAGTGGAAATTTGAATATTCATGGTTTGATCTTTATTAGAACCAATATGAAGAGTTAAGTTAGACGAGTTACCATTTAGTAATTTTTGAGTATTAAATTCAGTTTGATTAGCAATTCTGTCTACTTCTTCTAATAACTGATTAATTTCCTTTTGAATTTCTTTTCTATCATCTTGAGTTGCTGTATCGTTGGCTGCTTGAACAGCAAGCTCTCTTCCTCTTTGTAGGATAGAATGCGTTTCGTTTAGTGCACCCTCAGCTGTTTGGATTAAAGAGATTCCATCTTGGGCGTTACGAGAGGCTTGGTCTAATCCACGAATTTGTCCACGCATTTTTTCTGAGATTGCTAGACCTGCTGCATCATCTCCAGCACGGTTAATTCGAAGACCTGAAGCTAATTTTTCCATTGATTTAGATTGACCTGCTGCTGCAGTGTTTAACTGACGGTGTGTGTTAAGTGCAGCAATATTGTGATTAATTCTCATTTTAAATTTCCTCCTTGAATGTCGGGTTCACGTCCTTGTGAACCATCTTTTATTGAGAGAATGATAGGTCGGCCGCCCTATTTTCTCTTACATTTGTTTTATCGACAATGTTTTTAAATCTTTAATAGGTTTTTTATTTATTTTTTAATAAATTTAGTACCATCCCTATATCTTGTGATGCTTTTTTGTTTTCCTCGAGGATCTGTTCATATATTTCTGTTCTTAGGATTTCAATATTTTTCGGGGCTTTTATGCCTATTTTTACTTGGTCGTTTTTTGAGGATACGATGGTGATCTCAATGTCCTCGCCTATATTAATAGATTCACCGTTTTTTCTTGTAAGTACTAGCATGGTGTCACCCCTTTACCTTTGCTGTTTGGAAGAGTGGCTGCTTTGTTAGGTAATTTGCGTTATTTAAGACGACTTGCTTTGCCACTCTTTCCTTAGCGTTAATAATAACTGGGGCCATTAGATTCGCTGTTGTTTTTTCAAAGGGATCATAGATAGTTAAGATGGAAAACACTTGGATTTCTTCCTGTGATTTTATCTTTAGTTCTTCAAGAATATGGTCCTCTAAATCAAACTCATATGTAGGAAAAAATTGAAATGGACTGGTAATGACAAATGCAAGTCCTGTAGTTTTTAGAGATTGGAGAGTGAATAAACTTTGATCTTCTGTCAAGGGCAATACGACAAATTTCTTTTCTTCAGGAAAACCAAAAACTCCTTGAGGGAAATGAAGGGTCTCTTCCTCTTTTAGTTCTACCTCACCTTGATATTTCGTTTCTATTTTCATCATGATCATTCCTTTTATAGTGTGAAATCAATTTGAATTGAATTTCTTTGTATTAATTGAAAATCTACTTTACCGGGTGCATATTGTATAGTCGGTTTATTAGGTTTAATATCAATAACAGCGTTGTGGGTCTGCCAATCCATTTGTAAACGTCCAGGGCTATAATGGTTCTTTACACTAAATGGAGAAGGAATCCATCCAACGTTAAATTCATGAGTTTTCCGTTCACTATTTCTTTTTGCTTGTTCTCCTAAAGGATTACCATTATTTTCAATTTTCATAAGTTCATTTCCTTGTTGGACAATTCTTGCAACCCCGTTCATCCAATCCTGTTTTCCTTTTTGAGAAAACTCTTTTATAAGTTGAAACACATGCTTTAAACCCATTTCATCGAAAGCTTTTGACTGGTCAATGGTTAGCTTAGCAGGTGTATTTTTTATGTTAAGCTCAGGCGTAGGTTGTTGAATCCGCATGTCTGCAGGACGTTGCTCGATGTTCAGTACTGCATCTTGAGTATGAATCCCTATCTTAGCAGGGGTTGTCTGAATACGTATTTGAGGCACCTGCATGGAACTCGCTCCTTTAAGAATTGCTGAGATTAATAGTAGTAAAAAAAGCTATTCACTGAAGAATAGCTCCTATCTTAGAAAATCCATAAGTGTTGGCTGAATAATTTTTGCTCCCGCAGCTAATGCAGCTCGGTGAATACTCTCTTGGGTTGTAAGCTCTATAATTACTTTTTCCATATCAATGTCTTCATTTTCAGACATCGTTTTTTTAGCCGTGACTTCTTGTTGACCAATTCTATTTTCAATCAATTCTACTCTATTTAACCGAGCACCTAACTCAGATCTTTCAGATGTAATTTTATCTAACTGGTCTTCTATTTTATCTAAAAACTTTGTCATATCGGTTGCTTTCGTGTCTGGATTCTCTAGCGCTTTATATAAATCAGAGATATCTTTGAACATTTCAGCAGAAAATACGTTCTGTGGGCGAATATTAACCTCCATTTGAACGCCTTTCATAACCTCAACTTTGAAATCTTGGTTATTAGATGAGATTGCATTCTTAGCAGAAATAATAATATCCTGTTGTAACAATGAGGTACTTGGTGTTGTGTCCGATATATTGCTATCATAGCCTACATTTCCATTTGTAGCATTAATCTCGATTTGCTCATTTCCATTTTTAAAGAGGAAAGTGCCAGGAGTTGACTCAGTGTCATACTTAAACTGCTTCCCTTGATACGTAACAATAAATTCTTCTGGATTCCCCGCTCCTAAATCCGTCACTGTTTTTTCTATATTGCTGATATCTACAGGCTTAGAATTTATATCCGTACCATTAAAAATATACTTATCATTCACTTTCGTATTAGCTAAAGCTTGCAAATGTTCTTCAAGTTCTTTTATTTCCTTCGCAATCGATTGGCGTTGGTCTGAGTTATAAGTATCGTTCGCAGCTTGGACAGTTAGCTCTTTTAAACGGAGAAAGATACTCGTTGTTTCTCCAAGAGCTCCGTCTGTATTGTCCATCCAGTTATAAACCTCATTTAAGTTTCGTTTGAATTGCTCAACC
Source organism: Cytobacillus spartinae (assembly GCF_042865285.1). Classification (NCBI taxonomy): domain Bacteria; kingdom Bacillati; phylum Bacillota; class Bacilli; order Caryophanales; family Bacillaceae; genus Cytobacillus; species Cytobacillus spartinae. Next base: position 107,592 of record NZ_JBIACK010000006.1, read on the forward strand.
TCAACTACTTGAGAACGATAGCGCATTCCCTTCATTGCTATAACAGGATCCTGTGAAGGGCGTGTAATTTTTTTTCCTGACATTAACTGATCCTGTAATTCACCATATCTTACGTAGTTATTACTTATATAATTAAGATTATTACGCGTTAGCATATTTTGCGTTACACGCATTTTACTCACCTACCTTTATCTACCAACTAGTCCCATGTTATTAATGACACGATCTAACATCTCGTCAACCATGGTAATATTTCTTGCTGCAGCATTGTAAGCATGCTGGAAAGTGATTAAATTTGTCATTTCTTCGTCTAAAGATACGCTTGAAACCGATTCTCGTCTTGTTAGGACAGCTTCTCTTAATACACCTGTGTTTTTAGACATTTGATTTGCCTGTGAAGCCTTAACACCCATATCTCCAATGACAGATTGATAGAATCCAGTAACCGAAGTGTTTGAGCTACCATATTTAAGAATCTCGTCTTTCACATTTGCAAGAGCAGCAGCGTTAGACCCACTGCCTAAGAAGGCCTCATCTTTAGGAGAAATACCACCATTGTTTTGAACTGTATACGACCATTTATCATTAGAAACTGGAGTCGATATAGTAGAAAAGTCTATTTTTAAACCTGGAAAGTTAGGAATCTCTGCTACAGAATCTTGTAATAATAAATCACCTGTCTGTTCAGTAGCACCATTTTGTCCAGGAGCAACTTTATAGGTCCACTTAGACCCTGTCCAGGTTACCTCGACTTCTAACTGGGTAGCTCCTGTTGGGAATTCAACGTTTCCTTTTATTTCAGGACTTCCCACTGTTGTATTCGTAATGTCCCCATTCATATCATGGGATATAAAGGTACCTGCTGCAGCTGCTGCAATATTATTCAAGCTTTCTTCTATTGAGGAAGATAATCTTAAGCTTGCTGCAGCACCAGTAGGGTTCGAGCTAGTCGGAGTCGCAACACTACTATCGAATGAGAAAAACTCTTTTCCGTTCTTAATGCCAGCGTTTATCTCAGAAATGCTCCAACCAGATCGATGTATATTGTTAAATTGCTGGGCAAAAGTAAAGGCCATCTCATCTAGATTTCTCATCATATCTGAATATAGACCTTTTACACTAGTACCTGATGTATAACCATAAGCCTCTATCATAGCTGTAAAACTACCAGATGTTTGGTCTCTGAAAGATTGAAAGCTTGCTACTGAATAAGCAGGTACACTAGAAGGATTCGTTGGATCATCTATGAACCCACCATATCCATCTCCATCTGGATGTAGTTTAAATAGTTTTAAACCTTCAATAGGATTGTCGGAATGAGACGTGCTATAAGCTAGAGATACTCCGAATGCTTCCCTAGTAGTAGCATCTACTAGCTTGATTTTATTTCCTGCATCATCTGTCATGATTTGACCGTTATTATTTGCAAGATATACATCATATTTGCCCTCTGCAACAGAGTTGGCCATTCCGCCTGAAGGCTTTGCTTCTATCTTAACATTTACATATTCGGACAAATCATCCACTAGACGATCTCTTTGGTCATATAAATCATTAGGCACGTACCCGTGAACTTCAACTTCTCCAATTTGTTGGTTCACTTTATTAATTTGATTTAATAGTGAATTGATAGCTTTTTGCGAAACAGCTATTTCATTTTTATAGTCTTCTTTGACAGCTTTTAAGTTTCCATAAATGTAATTAAAGGTATCAGCTACAGCTACTCCTCTTTGTCTTACTACAGAGCGCGCCCCTGAATCTCTAGGCGTAACAGATAAGTCTTGTAAGGCCGTCCAAAATTGATCAAGGCTGTTTGCTAACCCTTCATCGGTTGGTTCATTCATAATCGTTTCTAAGGAGTTAAGTGCTTGACTTCTTGTTCCCCAGTATCCTAATTTGTTATTCTCACCACGATATTGATCATCTATAAAGTGATCCCTTACCCTTTGAATAGAACCCGCTTGAACTCCTGTTCCCATTTGACCGGGAATTTGTGCTCGATTTAAAGAAGGGGTTGGGTAGGGTGTTGTTTGGACAAAGTTTACTCTCTGCCTCGTATATCCTGGTGTATTTGCATTTGCAATGTTTTGTCCGGTAGTATGTAAAGCAGCCTGTTGAGTCATCATCCCTCGTCTGGCTACCTCTAGTCCATAAAATGTCGAAACCATTTGTTCTTAGCTCCCTTACTATGCTTTTGAATCAAAAAGAGATCGGTTACTTTGCGGCTTTGTATCGACTCCATCAGAGCTTTCATAATTATAGGAATCTATTTCAGGTAAAAGTAAATCTAATGAAAGGTTAATAAATTGTAAGGATTGGTGAAGTAGTTCCTGATTTAATTCATTCTGGTTTTTTAAAATTAACATTTGTTCTTCCAACTCAGATTGAAGCCCCTTCATTACTTGTTTTTCTGGTCCATTTACCATGTCTACTAAATTGGTTAATGTTAACTGACTTGAAACGGAAGGTTGGATAACTTTTTTTACTTGACTAATTAAAGAACTCTCTATCTGCTTAATAGCTTGGAGGTGATTCTGCTCTTCCTTCATTAATGACGAAAGAGCTTGGACGTCTCCCGCTTTAATAATATCCGTTTTATGAACAGCAAGTTTACTTAGGCTTTTTTGTAATAATAAGAGCTTTTCTAGAAGCTGGATAATTAGGGAGATTGACATACTTTCCCCACCTCAATAGTTTTAGTTATTCCAGAAATCATATAGTTTTTGCGCAACCTTTTTACTATCAACCTCATATTGACCACTGCTTACTTTATCTTGTAATTCTTCAACTTTCTGCTGTCTAGCTTTATCAACATTCCCTATCTTTTGAAGTTGAAGTGCCTCATCGGAGATTTGTATTTGATCCTTTTTTAACTGTATTTCTAATTTATCAACCTTCTCGGCCTGTTTTTTATATGGATTTACGCTCATTCTACCAATATTGTTTATTTTCATGACTTGTCACCTCTTTTTAGTAAGATAAATCTATTGAATATTATTGTAGTCTTTAGAAATTGATTTCTTTATTATTATCGGTTAATCAGAAAAATGTTGAAGTGGAAAAACTTATAAAAAGACCTCTAGTTTTAATAAACTAGAAGCCATTAGGTATATATATTAATTAACATGCCTTTAATTTCACCAACTAAATCGAGAATATCCAGTCCTTTTTTCTCTTTATCAAGAACAGTGTTTGCAAGGTCTATGAGCTTTTTATCGACTTCTTTTACGATTTTGTACACTTTTGTTCTACCTCTGCGATTAAAGCCTCTTTGTTCTTCTAATTGCAGTCCATTTTGAACGGCTTCTTCCATAAATTCTTTAACCTTTTTCTTATATTTTCTAAGTTGATCGACCGTACGATTTTCTGCTAGGATTTTTCCTTGCTCTTCGATCTCAGTAACCATCTTTGTTAATTTTTCATAGATTACATGGTTTCGTCCTTTTGACATTACCTCTTGAAAGGAAATGCTTTCCGTGACAGAGTGTTTCTTACTCTTAAGAGAATCTAATCCAAGGCTGCCTATTTTTTGAACGTCCATCGTAATCCCACCTAACTATTTATTTCTAATCTAGTTTAACACAAAAACTCTTAAAACAAGAGAATGAGTTCGAAGGTTCGAACTCATTCTTTGGCACTTTATTGTAATAATTGAAGGATTCCTTGTGGGAATTGATTCGCTTGGGCAAGCATTGCTTGAGCAGACTGATTAAGAATATTATTTTTAGTAAATGCAGACATCTCAAGAGCCATATCTACATCCCTAATACGAGATTCTGCTGCTGTCAAGTTTTCATTAGTCATCGTTAGGTTGGAAATAGTATGCTCAAGACGGTTTTGATAAGCACCAAGCTTTGAACGTTCATTCGAAACCTTTGTTATAGCTTGATCGATAATGTCTATAGCCAGCTTAGCAGCACTTTCAGTACTAACATCCACACCCGCTATAGCATTATTACCAGGAAGGAACGTTCCACCATTTTGATGATTAATATCTCTTGCTAATCCGAGAGTAGCTGTATCCATTACATTGATTTCGACATCCATACTCTCTTCGTTGTTTGCTCCAGATTGTATACTTAGCTTCAGAGATTTCCCTAGGTTTGCTGTGTAATCATTATCCTTAAACTGAACTTCAAGACCGTTTGCAATTCCAAACGAACCATTATCATCTGTTTTTCTAGTAGATAATACTAATGTATTACCCCCAACAACCGAATAGGAATTCACTGCAGTTTTACTATTTAGAGGTGCATTAGCAATAAGTGTTGTAACATCTGTTAGAACATCCTCAAGAGATCTATTTCCACTAACTAAAACTTCATTAACGGATGGTGTTGACAAAGTATCAACAAACGTAATATTTAAATTATCAACTCTCAGTGTATCTCCATCTTTAGGGATTTCACTAAAGGTTAGGTTAAATTGGTTTGCAGTAGCTGCATCAGGGTTACCTACCAATGTTTTTGTTGCAGAAGTGATTTCTGTAGAGTCTAATGGGTTAAAATACTTTACATTGGCAGCGGTAGATGAAACTTGAATTTGATTAGCTTCTGCTACAGACATTGGGTTTCGAGATTGGATTAATAGTTTGCCTGGAGCATCAAAGGTACTATCGCCTGTATTAATACCAGTATCAGGCGTAGTAATATCTGCTCCACTTATATTAAAAGTAGAGTCATTGGCATTAATTGCAGTTGCTAAAGTCTGCATTAGCCTATCAATATTTCCCTTTACAGCTGCTTCTGAACCACTTCCCCAAGTAGCAATATTTACTGCAATATGACTAGTATTACTAATTCCTGCCGTTCCCCCAGCCGCATCAATTTCATAGACCTTCCCATTAATGGTAAATCTCTTTCCGTCAATTGCTGTTGCAGTCTGGCTTCCAAACGCATAATCAAATTGTAGTTCAATAGAAGCTTTTTCCGTTGGAGCAGCTGTAACAATTCCCTTCCATGTATTACTGTTAGGAACAGACATATCATAGGTAATGGCGCTATCACTTGCTTCAACGAATGGCCTTCCTCCGGCATCTCCAGATAGTAGGGCTTTCTTGTTAAATTGGGTATGATCTGATATACGGTCTAACTCTAATGTTAATTGGTCAATTTCACTTTGGATTGCTGAACGATCTTCATCCGTATTTGTTCCGTTTGAAGATTGTACTGCAAGCTCCCTCATTCTTTGAAGAATATCGTGCATGGAACCAAGGGCACCTTCTGCTGTTTGTATTAGTGAAACAGCATCTAATGAATTTCTTTCTGCCTGTTGTAAACCACGAATTTGAGAGCGCATTTTCTCAGAGATAGCGAGACCAGCAGCGTCATCAGAAGCACGATTTATTCTTAAGCCTGAAGATAGCTTTTCTAAGTTTTTAGATGTACTTGATTGATTAGTAGCTAAATTACGATAAGCATTTAACGCCTGAATATTGTGATTGATTCTCATTTCGACTCTCCTCTAACGTATTAATCTAGTTCTGTTAGCACACTTTTTTCGTAAGCCATATGTCTTTTCTTCACTTGTATAGGGGTGTTGTCTTTATTTTTCGACATAGCCTCGTTCCATGCCGTAGCTATCATCGTTATAATATTTAATACTTCATGAATCACTTTTTCATCTTTATAAAAATTCGCTTGGATGAGACGGTCTGCTAAATAATTGTAGATTGCATCCAGTTGGTCAGAAATAATGCCACCCTTCTCATAATTAATACCCGCACCTAATCTGTGTAAGATGTCATTTACATTTTGGAGTTTTTTATTTACGTGCTCGTAATCTTTTCTTTTAAGGGCTTCTAAAGAATCTTCTAGATTAGTTAGGCAGGCCTCATACAATATGGATGTAATTTCTTGAGGGTTTTTTTGATATATTAATTCTTCAGTTATGAAGTTACTCACAATCATGCCTCCATTTCTATCTTTTTTATCGGACTAACTCATTAGATTATTAATACTTTTTATCCATTTCCTCTATTAATAAGAAGATTTCTGCCATAACAGAATAAAGCTGCGGTGGTACATTGTCTCCTAGATCCATATCTAATAGGTTTGAAACAAGATTAGTATCTTCTTGTAGATGAATATTATTTTTCTGTGCTAACTCGATTATTTGCTTTGCCACATGTCCTTTTCCGTGTGCAACAACAATTGGAACCTTGTTGGAACTATTGTCATATTTTAACACTGCTGCAGAAGGCCCATTAATATCTTTACGTCTCTTTTGGTTATAAGATTTTGATAACATCATACCTTAAAATCCAATCCCTTCTCCGTAAACATTACATTAGAGTCGTTTCCTTCGTTTTCTACTGTTTTACCGTTTATATCTACTTTTTGATCTGCACTCATTTTTGAAAAATGAATAGCATTGATGTTATATCCAATTTCCTTTAATCGATCTGTGGCAATCTGTGCAATTGGTGCCATTTTGTCTTTAAAGCCCGGTTTGTCATTTTTAATTGTAATAGTAAGGTTCCTATCCCGTGAGTTAAGTAGAATCCCTACATCTCCTAGTTTCTTTGTTTCAAGTAGAAAATAGATATTACAATTCTCCCAGTCTATTTGTTGTCCTTTACTATTAGAGTTCACAAAAACCTGTATATTTTCTGGATTTGAACCAAGAAGCATCGTTAAATTTAAGAACATATTTTGCATAGGACTAGAGTCTGCTTTGCTAAGCAATTGCTGTCCTGTTAGATTGTTTAATGCTTGCTCGGCTTGATGGGTAATTTTATTATGGTCAGCTTCCCCATGTAATAGTTTCATAAGACTAGCTTTTAAGTTATTCTGCTGTTGTTGAGAATCTTGCTGACTAAATTCACCCTTCTTGAATACTAGTGTTTGAGAAACATCACTTTCATGATTCAATCCTAGAGAACGGATATGATCATACATTTGACGGGCTGACCCTTCTAAACTTGTGCTATTTAGGGGGGACCTTCCTATTCGATTCAGGAGTTCATCTTTCAAATCTATTACTTGATTATCGTTCATAATGCTCTCTTTAGAGACAAAATTCATTATTTTTTGTTCAGATGGCTTAAATATCAGTTTATCTACTAAAGTTTTAACTTCCTGTACCAACCGTGCAGCTTGAGGGTGTTCCCCTTTAGCTAAGAATCTTTTTGCTTCAGCCAATTGTGAACTCGCTTCCATTAGCTGCTTTTCTGTCTTCATATCCGTATAAAGCATGATATTACTTTTTAGGATGGCATTATCAATTTTACTAATAGTTGATTCTAGCATTTGCTTTGCTTGTACACCCATATTTCTATTTGTTTCTATCAACTTATTTGTTTGTTCAAGTGTTCTAGATATATCACGCTTGAGCTCCCGAAAGTCATTTGTAACTTGAGCAAGCTTTTCTGTAACTTTAGTTACTAATATTGGTTTTGAACCAATTTGTAAAGAATCTATAAGGTCACTTATTTCTAGTGTTAATTCGTTATCTAGAGTTGAGGTAGAAGGTTGAAGTTCCTTTTGTATTTCTGTTAAGGTATTGGCCAACACTTGTCTCGCCATCATTTCCCTTCCCTTATCCTTCAATACATTAGCTTCCTCGAGGGCATGATGTATTTTAGATGTATGCATGTGCTCTCTCGTAATAATTTCATTTTTTATATACTCGGTAGCATGAGATAATAAAGGATCCTTCTGAACTAGCTTTAAAGCATTTGAGATTTGACTAAGTAACTTAGCCCCATCGTCGTTTGTAATAGTGCTAATAACTTCCTGCTGAATTTGTGATTGAGTATTCATATTTGGTTTATTAGATATGAGATTTTCAAGTTGTTTTAAAATATTCACTAACCGCTCACGGCCAGCAAGCTCTAATTGTATGGCTTGTTTTACAGTTGTCTCGAGATTCTTTTTCATTTCTTGACTGAGTATTTTACTTTCTGTTAAAAATTTTAAAATTTCCTCAACAGCTTTTTTAATATTCGGTGTGTTTCTTAAAATGTTTACAATTTCTTGGACACCTTTTGCCGGATCCATTAACCTCTCTTTTGCAATAGTTTCTAGCTTTAGTGCATCCTCAACCCCTTTGTCAACTTGCTTTAATAATTCTTGATCAAGCTTTGGATTCTGATTAATTACTTCCTTAACTTTCTGAAGAACACTCTTAAGATCGGGGTTTCTCTCAAGTTGTTCGATTAAAGAATCTATTTCCGAACTAAGATTTATTTTATGAGAAGGATTTGCTGAAACTGATGCGCTTCCTTCTGCCTTCTTATACTCAAAGCTTGGTTCCAATTCTTTAGCTATGTCTGAAAGTATATTATTTAACGGTTTTCCATGAAGAGCCTCATGGATGGATCGCAAATGAGTAGTTGTAATCTCTAAGTTTTTATTTAAAAGGGCATTTAAAGTATCTATTTTCGTTTCAATTGCCCCTTTAGCACCCTCCAAAAAGGCTTGTAATTCCTTTGCTACGACTTTTGTGACGGGAATACCCCTTTTTTCTATTTGGTTTAACATTTGATTTAATTCAGGGCTTGCTTTTCCTATTAGCTCAATAATATTAGACTGCTTCGGTTCACTTCCAGAAATGATTTCATTTTGTGTTACAGCCGAGCTAGCTGCCCTCACCATTAATACATCATCTTTTTGGCCAGTAATTTTTATAGTAATTCGGTCTTCTGTTAGAACTTGACCCTCAAACTTTGCTACGACTTCCTTGCCCCTAATATTAAGAACGACTTCACCATTAGCTCTACGCTCCTTAATTTGTGCATGATGAATATCTCCTTGCCTTAAATCTAAAGGAACCTCATTTGATGATGATTTACTCATTAGATGATTATTAATTTGCATGTCTACATTCCTCTTTCCTAGACATATCTTATACTTCTCTTATCGGAAAAAAGTTCAAAATTATTAATTTGCAAAATATAGAAAAAACCGCATGCAGATGCATACGGATTATTGATGACGTCTAAATTTTTCATCCACAGTAAAATAGGTAGCTTGTTTTTCTCTCTTTTTTATTGCGTTCTCACGTTCCTCTTGCTGATTAAGTAGATCAAGCTGTTTTCGTAATTCCTCCGTACAGGGATTGCAAAGCTTACCCTTCTGAATAACCTTCCCACATTTATCACAAGGATAACCTAAATTCGGGAACTGTGTTAGCTTAAGTCTACCATTTTTAACAAACTTTAGGATCAGTTCCTCCTCTACCCCAGTCGCTTCCTCAACCTGACTCATCGTTGCTGTCCTATTTTCACGTTTGCGAATAAATTGATAAACGGTTTCGAATGCTTTTTCTTCCTCTTTAAAGCACTTTTCACAAACATCTCTAAATTGATTTTTCACAAAAAGACTGTCACACTTCGGGCAATTCGTCAGTTCAGCCATGAAGATCCCCTCTTCCGTAATGTTCTTAATTGTCATTATAACGTGAACTTTGGCAGAAGAATATGAAAATTAACGAACATAATAATCATCCGCGCGCTAGAGTGATGGAACAAACAGTTTTTGCTCCAGCTTTGCGTAAAACTTTCCCGGCGTGCCTTAGCGTAGATCCAGTCGTATATATATCATCAACAATAAGAATCCGCTTACCTATAATATCAATGCCCGCCTTCAGCTGAAAAACCTGCTCATGATGGATACGGTCCTGACGTGACTTTTTCGATTGCTTTTCAGAGTGGGTTCTTTGAAGAAGAGTAGAAGGAGTGACACCAGCTTCCTTAATGAGCGCTTCCGCTTGGTTAAAGCCTCTCTCATATAGTCGCTCTTCACTTAACGGAATAGAGGTTAGGAAATCATAGGGAAGGGTTTCTAATTTAGAGCGAAACGGAGCTACAAAAGCATGAACCAATATGTAATCCCCTCGAAACTTATACTTGCTCATAAACTCCTTTAGAAAATCGTCATAAACGTATATAGAGACATTTTTTTCAAGACAACCTTTCCACTGTTGGTCTTCCTCCCACCGATAACAGTCACAACAAATGTCCCCCATTCTATACTTCTCATCCAACATATCAAACGGTCTACAACATACCCTACACGTCTCTCCCTCTATTTCTGATAGCTGACTCTGACAGGTACTACATAAGAGACTTTCCTCTTCTCGAGTAAACAACGTCGACCAGCTGACCTGCTTCAAAATCTCTTCATGACAATACAAACATTTCACGCATCCACCAACCCCTTCTTCATCGCTTCTTTGTTCATATTTACAATCTGGTTTCTTGCTTTTACCATAGCTTCTGTTCTCCCGTAGTGAAAAAAGGTGATGTGGCCGGTGGGGTGGTCAGCACTGCGCCCGACTCGCCCGGCGATTTGCACCAGCGCACTTTCAGTAAAAATTCTGTCCTCTGCCCCGAGAACGGCCACATCAATATTTGGGAATGTTACTCCTCGTTCAAGGATGGTTGTAGTAACTAGCATGGGAACCTCCTTACGCCTCATCGCTTGAACCTTTTCCTTCCGGTCAGGGTCCTCTGCATGGACACCAACAATGTTTGGATTAACTACTTGCAAAATAGGGAGTATTTTTTCCATTAGAGAAATTTGGGGGACAAATAAGAGTGACTGTTTGTTTGATTGTAGACGGCTTATTAGCCATTTCATTACGTTTGGAGGAAGTTTATTTTTCTTTAAAAGTTTTTGCCAATTCCCACACCATTCAAATTTAGGCACCGGCAACGGATGGCGGTGATATCGAGCAGGAATTGTAACAAACTCTCTTTTTCCAGTCCGACATTCTCTCTGCCATTTTTCATTAGGAGTGGCAGTTAGGTAAATCATACTTGAAACTTCTTTCCTTGCTTGTGAAACAGCATATTGAAGCATTTCGTCGACTGAGTATGGAAAAGCATCCACTTCATCGAGAATGATGGTATCGAAGGCTTTATAGAAACGGAGTAATTGATGTGTGGTAGATATGGTTAGCGGAGAATATGTGTGACGATCCTCTGAGCCACCATAAAGAGAGGCTACATGAATATCAGGGAATACCGCTTGCAGACGAGGAGTTAGTTCAAGGACAACATCGGTTCTTGGAGTGGCGATACAAACTCTTTTTTTAGCAGACAAGGCTGTATGAATCCCTTCAAATAAAACCTCTGTTTTACCCGCTCCACAAACTGCCCAGACCAGTAGATCTTTGTTTTCCTTTACGGCTGTCACTACTCTTTCAGAAGCGACTTTTTGTCCTGGTGAGAGGGTTCCTGACCAAGAAAGTTTAGGAGTGGTTTCTAACGTAAAAGGGGGTCCTGACCAAGTATACAGTTTCGTACATGAGCTAATTCTGCCCATCATAATACATTTACGACAGTACAAACAAATCTCTCCACATCTCGAGCAAGGGTAGGAGGCAAACCATTGCTTGTCCCTATTGCCGCAACGAGCACATTTTGGATTATTTTTTTCAGTGAGGATACCAGGGCAATAAGTTAATAGCCCTGTCTCACAATAATTCTGTAATTCAACGATAGAAAAAGGGAAGTCTTCTAGTAGGAGTTGTTTGCCAATAGTTATCTTTTGGAGGTCAAGGTTGGAGGATAATGGTGGAATAGGTGTTTCTAAAAGATTCAAAAAAAATCACCTCATCTATTGTCGGGTGTGCTCTACTTTTGTCTCAACCTCAAATAGTCGTTTATTTAACACCTCAATTTGGCTATCTCTTACTTCGACCTTCTTTTTAATCTGACTTAATAAAGCTACTACAGTTTCTTCCTGATGTAATTCAATCCGCTGTACCGTTTCTTTTAATCCAGCAACATCACTTTTTATCACTTGAATATCCTCTAAAACAACCTCAAGTGTCTGATTTGTTCTGTCTTGTCCTTCTAGCAACTTCAATAACAACTCTTCCACGTTTTCCACCTCCTTTTAATACAACTATTATATCATTTTCTTAATAAATAGTTGTACCACAAAATATAAACACCACCCCAACAAACGTCAGAATGGTGTCCAGAAAAAATAATAAAATTATAAGTTCAAAACCACTTACTTTTTAACCCAACCTAACCCCATGGCACCTTCGCCTAGGTGGGTTCCAATAACAGGTCCAAAGTAGCTGATCGTAAATTCTACATTTGGATATTGAGCTTCAAGTTCTGCTTTCCACTCTTTTGCTTCTTCTTCACGTTGGGCCTGAATAATGACTGCCTCATAGGCTGAGCCGTCACTAACTGCCTCACCTAATAAATCGGAAATTCTTTTCATTGCTTTTTTACGAGTACGAATCTTTTCAAATGGAACAATCATTTTGTCTACAAAGTGAAGGACAGGTTTTACCTGCAGTAGTCCACCAATAAGTGCTGCTGCACCAGATAGACGCCCCCCACGTTGTAGGTGAGACAAATCATCTACCATGAAATAGGCCTTAACAGTGTTTTTCATTTCTGCTAAACGAGCCATAATTTCATCTGGGCCTTTGCCTTCTGCAGCCATTTTTGCAGCTTCCATCACGTAAAAGCCTTGGATTCTACAGCTAATTTCAGAGTCAAAAGGGTAAACCTTCACACCCTCTACCATTTCCCCTGCAGAAACAGCCCCTTGGTAAGTCCCACTAATCCCACTTGAAAGATGGATACTAATGACAGCATCATAGTCCTTTGCCAGTTTTTCAAATAGCTCTAAAAACTGCCCAACAGATGGCTGCGAAGTAGTAGGAAGCGGTTTATGCTTAACCTCTTCAAAGAACTGCTCAGTAGTGATTTCCACTTCTTCCTCATAAGCTTCGTTTCCAAAAATAACACTTAAAGGAATCATGTGAATGTTCAATTGATCTCGCAAGTCTTTCGGAATATACGCTGTACTATCCGTTACAACTGCCGTTTTCATATAAACGTTACCATCCTTATTCGTTTTCTCATTCTCTACTAGAGATTACACAAGACAAGTTTGTAAAATTCTTCTTAATATATGTCTTATACACATTTTATATGAAAACTTTTAAAAAAGCATTAAACCAGAGTTAATAACTAGCTTACTAAATCTTAATAATTTCTTAAGACTTATTAATCAATCGTTTGATTAACAAATTTTAGCCATTCCATCTCAAATATCACGATTGGATTTGATATACTAGTCTAAACAGAGTAATCAGCGAGGTGTTACATGGGGAAGTGGTTTCCAATAATCTATGATTTTGCAATGAAACCGTTAGAAAAAGGATCGTTTCAAGGTATTCGTGAGGAATTAATAAATCGGGCAGAAGGCAGAGTATTAGAATTAGGTTCAGTAACTTTTCTTTTTATAAAAATGTTGAAAGAGTCGATGCCATTGAACCGAATCCCCTAATGATAAAAAAGTCACTGAATAAACAAAATGAATCGTCAATTCCCATATATACTCATCAGTGTTTAGCAGAAAATTTACCTTTTATAAATCATACCTTTTTGATATTGTTGTCTCGATCCTTGTATTTTGCACCATCCCAGACCCTATAAGAGCTCTGGAGGAATTAAAAAGAGTTAGTAAACCAGGAGCTAAAATTCTATTTTTTGAGCACGTTAGGATGAATCATCCTTTATTGGGTCATCTACAAGATACATTAACACCAGCTTGGAAAAAAATTTGTGATGGGTGTCATCTGAACAGAAATACTCATAGAATCATTACAGATTCAGGGTTGGAAGTGAAGAAAATGGAAAGTTATTATAAAGGATTATTCATTGTGGTGGAATGTACGATTTAAAAGTCAGTCTACTAAAATATCGCTTACCTTATTAAAAATGAACAAGGAGTAACCTCTATGTTTTTTAGAGATTCTATTCATAAAAAAAATGTACTTTTATTTAGGGTTATTATTATTTTCTATATCATTCAAGTCGCTATAAACATCATAGGTGAAGGGCCTTCTAGTGTATTCCCAATGTTTCTTCTTTTCACCACTTTTGGAGGTATTGTTTTTCTACTGATACGTAGAGAATTCTTTCCTAAGGTTACTATGTATTTCATGGTCACTTCAATATACCTCTACTTCTTTTTCTTACTTAATGATTCACCTTACTTAGTAAATTACTTTTTCATGTGGCTAGGTCTTCCGTTAAGTACCATTTATCAGAACATACGCGTGATTATTTTGGCTGGCAGTCTTTCTTTATTATTGACCGCTTATACATATGTTCACTTCCAAGAAGAAATATTCCCTAACGTAATATATGAAGACTTTATTTATTTACTGTTGTTCGGGATTTTCCTAACTGCCTTTTTCATAACCAATGTAAAAATGATATCCCGTCTGCAGGCTAAAATAAATCACCTAGCCTTTCATGACCATTTAACAGGTGTCGCCAATAGGTATTCTCTAGAAAGGAAATTTGAAGACTTACTAGATACCAACATCAAATCCTTAGCAGTTTTATTTATCGACTTGAACGCTTTCAAGCAAATTAATGACAAATACGGGCATAAAACAGGTGATGAAGTACTCCAAAAAGCAGTGTTGCGTATAAGGAATAAACTTACCTATTCCCAACTCTTATGTCGTTTAGGCGGTGATGAGTTCGTCATCCTTATTGATAATTTCTCAGACCAGCAAATAAGAACACTCATAAAAGAGATTGAGAATGCATTAGAAGCTGCAATACAAATAAACGAACATTCAATCCAAGTGTCAGCAAGTATAGGTATGTCATATACAACTAAGAGATCCGAAATGAATCTGCAGCGAATGATTGATCAAGCAGATACAGCGATGTATCTTATTAAGCACGCTTAACAAAACCCTTCGAAAACTAGACAAATACCCATATTAAGTTACTTTCATAACATTTGAAAATAGCCCTGCATATGGTGATAAGGTAAATCTTTTAAAAAAGGGTGAGCTACGTGAGGATTTCATGGGACGCTGGACATGCTGGCTATGGTGTTACATCTGGCAAAAGAGCACCAGATGGATCCATGTTTGAATGGGAGTTTAATAATGCTGTTGTCCGATATGCAATGGAAGAGTTATCTCAATATGAGAATGTAATACAACTAAGAGTCGACGACCCAACAGGCAGAAGAGACGTTCCTTTAAATGAAAGAACGGAAAAAATCAACACATGGAATTCCGACGTTCATTTATCTATTCATGCTAACGCTTATGGTTCTGGGTGGAATGGTGCAAAAGGGGTTGAAACCTATGTTCTTGATAAGTCATTACCCATCGCATACCCACTAGCATTAAAAATTCAAACAAACATTATGGATAAAACAAATAGGATCAATCGTGGCGTTAAAGAGGCCAACTTTCATATGCTAAGAGAAAGTGACATGCCAGCAGTACTAGTTGAAGGTGGCTTTATGACAAACAGAGAAGAACTAGAACGTCTTAAGTCCAATGATTACCGAAGAAAAGTAGCTAGTGCTATTGTCGAAGCTATCGCACAGCAGTTTAAATTAAAGAAAAAATCATCGGCAGAACTTTACTGGGATGGAATGACCTTTAAAAGAGGACAGATTGGTAGAATTTCAATTCTAAAACCAATAAACCTTTGGAAGCGGGATGAAGACGATAAGTTAGAATTTGTTAGGATTCTTTACCCCGGAGAACTTTATAGAGTGTATGGTTACGATGAAAAGTATGGCGGTCAGTACAATGTTGGAGCAGATCATTGGATTACAAACATGGACGGATACGTAATGTATGAAACACCTTCAAAAGCATTTCTTAGTAGGGCTAGAAACTTTTACAGATAACTCGTTATACGAACCTATTTTTAGGTTCTTTTTTATTCCCAATAATTCTAAGTTATAGTAAAAGACCGGTTACATAAATGATAGAACTACCTCAGGAGAAATCACATATCCTTAATATTCTCAACCTCTTCACGCACACTCCCACACTACTAATTTTTCAATCAATCGTTTGATTTGTTTTTCTATAATAAGGAAACAGAAGGAATATAAGCCTGTTTAGACGAATTTTTTTATTAAATACGTCTCAGGTCTTAGAACTCTTTACGTTGAAGGTCTATAGCTAGAACAAACGACTTTCGATATAGTTTAAATTAGGATAGATTGGATATAGATTGAATTGTGCTTTCATATCCAAAAGGGTGAAACCTTTATTCTGTTTCAATCGTATTCATATTATGGATTTTAAGGTCAGGAGTCGATAAAAATGAACCCTTTTCTTGCATTTCTTTTACGGACATCTGTTGCTATTCCAACCACTGCTACTGTTTGGTTAATTAGTTTTTTTGCATTTGATCAAACATTTTTAATGTCTTCGCTAATCTCTTTAGGAGGAGGCACAATTTCGTATTTAGCGGTTAAAGGAATGACAAACCGGAGCTTCTTAAAAAAGCATCAGTTAACTCGGAAAGAATACGTATATATTAAGCAGAACTTAGACGAAGCAAAACGAAAAATTGCAAGGCTAAACAAAGCTTTATTCTCGATAAAACATGTCCCGTCTCTAAAGCAAAGAGTCGACATTCTCCGTATCACTAGAAAAATTTATAATGTCACCAAAAAGGAACCGAAGCGATTTTATCAAGCTGAGAAATTTTACTTTTCTCATTTAGACTCTCTTGTTGAACTGACTGAGAAATATGTATTTTTATCCAATCAGCCGAAAAAAAGCTTAGATCTTGAGCAGTCTTTACATGAAACTCGCCGAACATTAGATGATCTAGCCTATCACTTGGAGAATGACTTAAATGAATTTCTTGCAAATGATATGGAACAGCTAAATTTTGAAATAGATGTAGCGAAGAAATCAATTAAACCACCATTCTCGGATGAAAGCAGGAGGTTAAAATGAGCGAAAAAATTAGTAGTATAGATGATTTACTTGCAAACCCATTTGGTGATGAGGAAGTAACCCCTCAACCTTTAATGCAGAAGCAACAAGATGACAAACCTTTAAAGCTAATTGATGTCATTCCTGAAGAAAACCGAGCGAAAGCCTATCAGCTTGCTGAACAAATTGACCCGAAAAACCACCAAGCGATGATCTCTTATGGGACACAAGCTCAAGGGAAACTTTTAACGTTTTCCCACTCGATGCTTGAACATGTGCAAAAGAAAGATATCGGTGAAGTCGGAGAAATCATCAATGACTTAATGAAAAGATTAAATGATATGAATCCTGACGAGCTGAAACCGAAGCAATCCCTGATCTCACGCATGTTCGGAAAAATATCAGATTCAGTTCAAGAGGTCCTTTCAAAGTACCAGAAAACGGGAGCTCAAATTGATCGCATTAGTGTGAAGCTGGACCGTAGTAAGAATGCTTTGCTGTCTGATATTGGACTTCTTGAAAAATTGTATGAGAACAATAAAGAGTATTTCCATGCTCTAAACATTTATATTGCTGCTGGAGAAATCAAGCTTGAAGAATTGCACGAAAAAACAATCCCAGCCATGAAGAAAGTAGCAGAAGAAACCCAGGATCAAATGAAGTTCCAGGAAGTAAACGATATGGTTCAGTTTGCGGATCGTCTGGATAAGCGTATACATGACTTGAAGCTGAGCCGCGAGATCACGATTCAGAGTGCTCCACAAATTCGGTTAATCCAAAACACAAACCAAGCACTAGTCGAAAAAATCCAGTCGTCTATTGTAACTGCAATTCCGTTATGGAAAAACCAAGTCGCGATTGCGTTAACGTTGATTCGTCAACGTAGTGCGGTTGAGGCTCAGAAACAAGTTTCTAAAACCACGAATGAATTGTTGTTAAAGAATGCTGAGATGTTGAAGACCAATACGATTGAAACTGCACGTGAAAATGAGCGTGGACTTGTTGATATCGAGACATTGAAGAAAACACAGGAAAGTTTAATTACTACTCTTGAAGAAACGTTACGTATCCAAGAGGAAGGAAGAAATAAACGCCGCCAGGCAGAACATGAATTAGCTTCAATGGAAAATGAATTAAGACAGAAACTGTTAGGATTGAAAAATCAATAAGTTATTTTGGCGGGACAAGGGGACAGGACTCTTGTTCCGTTTTTTGCGTTGGACAAGGACATGGGAACCGTTCCTCATAATTGTCCATACTCCGGAATAAGGTACAATATACACCCTTTTAAAGGAGCTTATTCCATGTATAGAAAATCACCGTTGAGAGGAATAGTACTAATTTTTGTTGGCCTTGTCATGGTTACCGGACTAATCTGGTTAATTATAAGTTTACTAGCAAATCCAAGTGAAAAAGCGACTGAAGTTGTAGATCAATTTTATAAGTATGAGCAAGATGGGGATTTCTCGGAATCTTGGAGCTTGTTTCATAGTTCTATGCAAGAGAGGTTTGAGATGGAATATTACATTCAGGATCGCGCCCGTATGTTGATGAATGACTTTGGTGTAGAGACCTTTACTTATAAGATAAGTAAGCCTGAGAAAGTGAAGGACTGGCAGATGGAAAAGGACTCACAGCCTTTTGAGACGGTTTTCAAAGTGAAAGTGATTCAAAATTTCAACAGCAGATACGGTAAATTCAGCATTTTTCAAGAAGTATTTGTCGTTAAAGAAGAAAAACAATGGAAAGTGCTCTGGGATTATCAATATTAAAGAAAATCATGGGGTTGAAATATAAAGAATCCATAATATATGCACGAATTCTAAAATATATGGCTCGAATTTCAGAATATATGCACGAAATTTAAAATATATGCACGAATTCTGAATTATATGCACGAAATTCTTAATACTGCACAAAACCTAGCTTTATATGATACGGATTTCTATATACAACACAAGTTCCAATTTAAAAACAATACGAACAAATCACCCAATTTCCGATAACCCCACCTAACAAAAAACGAATGTCCACCTTTACTTCCCAGCCTGAGTAACAAATCTACATTTAGGAAAATTAGAGCAGCCTGTAAAAAAGCCATTTCTCCCTTTTCGTTGAATGAGCTCCCCTTTACACTTTGGACATATATTGGAGTGTATGAGAGCTTTCTTTTGCTTCAGGGTTGATCGAATTTGTTTTACATGCTCTTTTTTGGCACCTTTTTCTGTAATCATATGGCTAATAATAATTTTTTCAATCTCAAGCTGATGACCGTAGGAAAATACCCTTTGTTTATATTCTTGAATAACTCGAGCTATTTTGTTGTCATAAATCACTCTAATATGATTGGAATTAACATTAATCTTCTTTAGTGTTGCCCTTGAATTAAAGCAAATTACTGAAAAGATATATGGAGAGATCTTCTCACCTAATAAAGCTTCTAACACTTTTATATGTCCATAATTTTGATAAATGGGGTTTTGAAATTTCTCTTTGCGGTTATAGATTACTTGCGTCCAGTACTTATTCTTTTCATCACCAAAAATCCAACCTCGATAATTCTTCGTCTCGATAACAAAGATTCCATAAGGGGAAATAATTAAATGATCAATTTGACTTGTCTTTCCATCCTCTGTCGGAAGCAGGATATCGTGCATAACCATGTATACATCAGAATCTAGTTTACTTAAATAGTATCTTACCCAACCCTCACCAATGATCCCTTTCACCTGAGGAAGGTTTAAAATCAAAGCTATAACGATAATTAGTAGAAATAAATATAGCACCTATCCACCCTCTTACACTATTGAATTATTAATCTCTGTTTCTATGCATGCTTTCAAAGTTCAATTCTCACTAAGCCTCATTGATTATCCAACAATCAGACCAATGTCTAACCCCCTTCTCTCTACCTCCCTGAACAACAAATTAATAAATTCACCATCCAAATTACACTCAATCGCTTTGTTGTAAGTATTCACTAAATCTTGATCAGATAGGAATAAAAGAGATGACATATCAACCATCCTCCAAATGAATCATTACTTTTATCCTATTAATACAAAATGTTACATATTTTGTAAACGCCTCGTCAAAATTTGTCACCATTTGTTCACTATTGGTTGACACATAATTTACATAATATTACAAAAATAGTCAACAAAAAAGGTAGGCACCCTATCAGTACCTACCTTCGACCATTATTATTTCACTTCTACCCAGCCGTTCTTAATCGCCACGACAACCGCTTGTGTACGGTCATTCACATTCATTTTTTGCAAAATATTGCTCACATGGTTCTTAACGGTTTTCTCACTGATATATAAAGCTTCCCCAATTCCGCGGTTACTTTTTCCATCAGCTAACATTTGAAGTACTTCACACTCACGACGTGTTAGCAAGTGAAGTGGGCGGCGAATCTCAACTTGTTGAACATATCCAGATCCACTTTCTTCAGAAGCTAGTCGGCGGTACTCTTTAACTAAGTTATGAGTAACCTTCGGGTGTAAGTATGAACCACCATCAGCCACAACCTTAACGGCATCAATTAGTGCGTCTGCATCCATTTCTTTTAACAGGTACCCCATTGCACCAGATTTTAATGCATGTGTAACATAGTTCTCATCATCATGAATCGATAAAATGATTACACGAGTATCTGGGTATTTGTCCACCAATTGTCGTGTTGCCTCAACTCCATTAATCTTAGGCATATTGATATCCATAATGATGACATCTGGTTGATGTTCTTCTACTAGGTCAAGGGCTACACTTCCGTCGTCGCCTTCCGCTACAACCTCAAACGATCTTTCAAAATCTAGTATTCGTTTAACCCCTTCTCTAAATAACTGATGGTCGTCTATAATGACAATCTTCGTAGTCATTCCTCCGCCTCCTATGTACTCCGCTATATTATTTTAATTCACTAAAGGTACTTGTATTAATACAACCGTCCCAGTTCCAATTTTGGAATCAATTGATAGCTGCCCTTGTAAAAGTTCAACTCTCTCTCTCATTCCAATAATTCCAAAGGATTCAGACTTTTTCTCGTTTACATCAAAGCCTTTGCCATTATCCTTTATAATGACTGTTACATTAGAACGGGTTATTTCTATTTTTACTAGAATTTCCTTTGCATCTGCATGCTTTAAAGCATTTTGAACAGACTCCTGAACTAGACGAAATAATGCCACTTCGTATTTTGAAGGAAGCCTTCTCTCTTCCCCAATGCTTGTATAGGAAATTTTTGTTTTACTATGATATTCTTCGATTGTTTGTAAGTATTTTCTGAGGGTCGGAACTAATCCTAAATCATCAAGTGCCATTGGGCGTAGATCATAGATGATTCTTCGGACCTCATATAAAGCATTTCGGACCATCTTCTTTAGACTTTTGACCTCTCCTAGAGCTTCATCTGCCCCTCGTTCCTTATACACACGTTCTATAAGATCTGAACGCATCATAACATTTGCCATCATTTGAGCAGGACCATCATGAATTTCTCTAGATAACCTTTTTCGCTCTTCTTCTTGGGCCTCAATGATTTTTAGACCAAAGTCTTGCTTTAACTTCGCATCTTCTAATGCTTCGCCAACCTGCTTTAAGTCACTCATTAAGTAATTCATCACTACACTTATTTGGGAAACAAGACCCTCTGCGCGTTCGATGGTTTCAGTCAAGCTGAACAATCTTCGCTCAATATCATCTCTGCGGTCCCGCAGCTGCTTCTCCATCTGCCGATTCATCGTCAGTTCCATCTGCAACTGATGGGCCTTTTCGTAGGCATCCCTGACCTCAGCTTCCGTGTAGTCTTTAAAGTGCATACTCACTTCCGAAAGCCTTTTTCTCGCAAATCGAGATTGAGTCTCAAGCTTGTCCCCTTTATCAATGATTTCGCCTACCATTTGCTTTACATCTCTAAGCTCATCTGATAAAGACTCATAATCCTTACGACACTGTTCCCCAATCCGGAATATTTCATCCTTACTATTACCGACTGTTTCAATCATTTTCCCTAGTATTAAATCGAGCGTTTTCGTATCAAATTTTTTCTTCATAATTAATATTCCTCCAAGGGTAGTTAAAACCCTTTCGGTGTTTGTAAATATTTTAGCGTGAATTGGGGAAAGATACTATATTTCTAACATGAAAACTATCCCAAAAAGGATAAAAATCGGTAAATAGAAGGAGTAATATCCACGACAACCGTGACATATATCCTAGTTTTCGATGGAAAAGCTTGTAATATACAATACTTTTTCATTATATTTATTTTTACATTTTTTTACAAATGATAATATCACCACAAACCGTTTATTATTTGATGCTAAGTAAATGTCGTTTTATAATAGAAGTTACAGCATTCGACATATTGCGAATGGATAACTTTTTAGAAAGGAGCAAATGATATGTTGCCCCGATACTATACTGTAAAAGGCGAAGGTGAACATGAAATTGTAATTGAGAAATCACGATTTATTGCTCACGTTTCACGTGCCGAGACCGAGGAGGAAGCACAAAGCTTTATCCAGGATATTAAAAAGAAGCATTGGGATGCTACACATAATTGCTCTGCTTATTTAATCGGTGAAAATGACCTTATTCAAAAAGCAAATGATGATGGTGAACCAAGCGGCACTGCCGGAGTTCCAATCTTAGAGGTTTTAAAAAAAAGAAAGCTAAAAGATACAGTTGTAGTCATAACCAGGTACTTTGGTGGAATAAAATTAGGAGCAGGTGGCCTAATTCGTGCATACGGTAAATCAACTTCTGAAGGGCTTAATGCCACAGGAATTGTTGAACGGAAGCTAATGAGAGTCATGCATACAAAAGTGGATTATACATGGCTAGGTAAATTGGAAAATGAGCTGAGATCATCCATCTATACAATTAAGGAAATACACTATCTGGATCTAGTAGAAATAGAAACCTTTGTGGAGGAAAATCAAACAGATACCTTTACAAATTGGATGACAGAACTAACGAATGGTCAAGGAAACATTAGTCTCGGTGATGTTCTTTACCTGGAAGAAGAAATGAGTCTTTAGAATTAAATAATAGTTTACGCTCGTCGAATAATCAGATAAAATAAAGTATTGTGTCGTAGATTCTGAACTTAAATTTAAAGTGGGGATAATATGAGTAATTCCAGAAATATAAGGAGAAAAAAGAAAAAAAGACGTTCACTTCGTTTATTTTTTCTAACGATTCTTCTTGTTTTAATTGGCGGAGGTTCGTATTTCGCTTACGATATTGTATACAATGCAAAAAAAGCATCTGATAATATATACCAAGAACTAGATAGTAGCAAAATTACAAAGCAGCGCAAGGAAGAAGTTCAAATAACCAAAGATGCTTTTAATATTCTTCTTGTGGGAATTGAAGATCAAGGTGGAGGAGAACGCTCCGATGTACTAATGCTCGTAACAGTTAATCCAGAGAGCAAAGAAGTCTACATGTTAAGTATTCCTAGAGACACGAAAACTTACCTTCCAGACGCAGGATATACAACTAAAATAACACATTCATATAGCAACGGCGGGATTGAATCAACCATTGAAACCGTAAGTGAGCTGTTAGATGTTCCAATTGATTACTATGTTACAACTAACTTTCAGGGCTTTGAAGATATTGTAGATACCTTAGGCGGAGTATCAGTTGAAGTTCCATTTACTTTCAAAGCGCAATTGACGGATAGTTTAAGATGGAAAACCTATTATGAAGGACCAATGGACTTAAATGGGAATGAAGCCTTGGCATATGTTCGTATGAGAAAGAAAGACCCTAAAGGTGACATGGGAAGAAACGAAAGACAACAACAAGTGATTAAAGCAATTGTTGATAAAGGTACTTCCTTCAGCTCACTCTCAAAGATTGATGATGTTATGCACGATTTAGGAGAAAATGTAAAAACAAATATACCTCCTTCAAAATTTCTAAGTTTTATAAACTTGTATACTAAAATAAAAAATACACAGATTCAGAACTTAGCAATAGAGGGTTATGATGAGTGGATAGATAGTGTCTACTATTACACCCCGTATGATGAATCTATAAGTGAGCTTAGTTCAATTTTAAATAATGCGCTAGATACAAGTAGTTATTCGGTGGATAACCATTCTATGAACTCCAATACAAACCAAGCAGCTGGTTCACAATCAGAAAAATATTAATCTCAAAAACTCCTCTTTTAACAGAGGAGTTTTTATTTTTTAGGGAATTTTTACTAATTAATAGAGAATTTACATAAGTTTGTTGGAAGATGCGACATTTTTCGATAGAATAGGATATGGATTAAAAAAAGACGACGGAGGAACATAGCGTGAAAAAATTAATTGCTTCTTCGGTTCTCGCCACGGCTACATTATTTCCTGCTCTCGTTCAAGCGGAGGAGATTTTACCTTCAAAAATGTCAGTGGAACAAAAAGTAGATGTACGTAAAGGAGCTACAGCTTCATACCCTCTTGTTACATCATTGTCTAAGGGGCAAAGTGTAACCATTATAGACCTATTTACGAATTCATCAGGAGAGCTGTGGTATCGTGTCGACCTAGGAACGAATAAAGGCTGGGCACTGTCGACAAGTTTCTCAAAAGAAACGGCCGAAACCATTAACACCGGCAATATAGCAGTTATTAATGCAGATAATGTAAACATTAGAAAAGGTGCTACGATTTCGTATGAGGTTGTAACCAAACTTTCCAAAAATCAAAAGGTTAAAATCTTAGACAGCTTTACAAATAGCCGTAAAGAGCTATGGTATAGAGTTGAAATAGCTACGTTTAAAGGATGGGTGATTAGTGACTTTGTTTCCTTACAAGAGGAAGTTAAGCCCCCTCCACCAACTACCAATCAATCGAATATTCAGACTGTACAGGTAAATAGAGCGGAAGTTAGAAAAGGTGCTACAAACACTTATTCTGTGGTTGCATCGCTTAGTCTGAACCAAAAAGTAAATATTATTGATACATTTACAAATGCTAAAGGTGAAGAATGGTATCGTGTTGATCTAGGGTCCATTAAAGGTTGGGTACTTGCAAATGCATTTGAGGTGGCACCAAAACCACCTGCACCTGAAAAACCTGAAAATCCAAATCTACCATCCATTGATTCGTACGTGTATAGTCAACAGTCTGGAGTAATGGTACGTAAAGGTGCTACTGATTCCTATCAAGCTGTTACTTCTTTAGCTTTAAATCAGAAGGTTAAAGTAATCGACCATTTTACACATAAGACAGGTGAAGCTTGGGTAAGAGTATCCGTGAACTCTTCAATTGCAGGCTGGGTACCGGCTAATTCAGTTGCAACTTCCCAATCTCAAAATTTAACTCTTTACGTAAGTGTAGATGTTGCAAATCTTAGAAGCGGTCCATCTATCAATGACTCAATAGTAGACAAAGCAACATTAGGTACAAGCTTTGTTGCTACAAATTCTGAAACGGATTCCAAAGGTGACCTTTGGTACATGGTAACAACAAAGGATAATAAGATTGTTTGGGTCCACGAAACAGTAGTTTCTCAGGAAAAAGTAAATCTTGGATCTACCATGTATATAGGCACCAAAAATGCTGTACTTTATTCTGGTGCATCCTTTCAGTATAAGGTAACCGAGAAATTAAGTTACTACAGTAAAGTATCCGTACTTTCAGAGTTTACAAACTCAGCTAATCAATCTTGGGTGCAAATTAAAAGTGCCACCGGAAGAACTGGATGGATCCCTAAGTACGAATTGGTTGCATCTAAAAATGACTATCAATATGTGTATGCTCTAAAGAATGCTGTAATTCGTAAAGGTGCTAATACACAATATGCGGCAAGTGCTTATCCGAAAGAAAATGATTCATTAATTGTGCTTACAACCCATAACACATGGATTAATGTAGAAACTCAAAGTGGTGTTAGAGGTTGGATTGATACAAGCCTAACATCACCTGTATCTATGAAAAAACTAGTTTCTCCAATGGTTGAATCCGTCAATGGCGAACAATACGTAACATGGCAAAAGCCAAGTGATTTCAAATTTAACTATACTACTTTGGGTTCGAATCGCCTAAAACTTACTGGTGGATTAACGGACATTGAACTTCCAACAGAACAAATTGAAGGGGTTCAATCAATAGACGTATTAGGCACAGAGACAGATAGGTCATTATTATTAACCTTATTACCAGGTTACACATTTACGATTCGAAACTATGAAGACAGAGTATCTATTAAAATTGTAGAAGCTGGCTTAGCTGGTAAGAGAATTGTAATTGATGCTGGTCATGGAGGAAAAGATCCAGGTGCCATCGGACCTACAGGATTGAGGGAGAAAGATGTAGTTCTTGATACTGCACTCATGTTAAAAGCCGAGTTAGAAAAGTATGGAGCAATTGTAACAATGACAAGGAGTACAGATGTTTTCCTTGAATTGTCGGAAAGAACTGCTATAGCTAATGCATCTGACTTTGATGCCTTTATCAGCTTGCACGCAGATTCCTACAGTTCTAGCTCAAAAGGAACAACAACCTACTATAATACTACAGTTAACTTTAATGGACCTAGAAGTAGAGACTTGGGAAGCGCTATTCAAAAGGGGATGATTGCATCCTTAGGTACCTACGATCGTGGAATTAAAGAACAAGAGTTTTATGTGAATAGAATGAATGAATTACCTAGTGTTCTATTAGAACTAGCATTCTTATCTAACCCAAAAGAAGAAGCTTTATTACGTTCAACTGAGTTTCGTAAAAATGCAGCATCGGGAATTAGAGCAGGGCTTGAAGAATATTTTACCAACTTCTAAAATTCTACTATCTATTTCCTGCAAATTATAAATATGGTAATCTACTATTGAAAATGATTTGGGTTATAGAAAAGCCCAAATCATTTTTTTCTAAGGCTCTTTTCATAAACTTGTTGCTATTTAAATACTTTAAACTGATTTTAAACGGATTATGGTGCTATTTTCTCTATTTTGGTAAGAAAAGAGGATTAATTCCGTGTTGGAGACCATATACGAATAGCAACAATCTATGCGAAAACAGCCTTTTCTAAACATGTTCTAGGAGGAAAAAGTAATGAACCGATCGAAAAAAATCATTGCAGCCGGAGCCTTAACAATAGGAATTGGTGCGGGAGCATATTTATTCACTCCACAAGGCATGAGTGCATCTAGCAATGTAGTTCTAGCTAGTGTTGATTGGGTAACATCTCAATTAAATCCTGTAAAAACGAAAGTATCTGATTTAGAGTCCAAAGTTGCGACACAACAGCAGGAGATTAATAACTTAAAAGCTCAGCTTGCAAAACTTGGGAGTCCAACAACTCCACCAACAACCCCGCCAACAGATGGGCAGTTACCTTCAACTGTTTATGTAAATAAAAGTTCAGTTACCATTCATAGTGGAGCAACAACCAAGTATAAAATCGTTGCTACTAAAACGATGGGCTCGGCTCTAAAAGTAGTAGGATCTCACAATTCAGCAACTGGCCTTTGGTACAATGTAGAGTTATCTTCCACCTTAAAAGGATGGGTTCAATCAAGTGACATATCTATTACAGCGCCTAGCAACACCACTCCTACACAAGTTGTTGCATTTGGGGATGTTCACTTAAGAAAAGGTGCTACGACTGGTTACACAATCTTAACGACTATTCCGAAAGGAACTACACTAAAATATATCTCTACCTTTGTTAATACAAGTGGTGAAACTTGGTATAATGTTGAAACCTCGTCAGGTTTAAAAGGCTGGGTTTATGGCGGACTTACCGAGGTGCGATAAATGAAAAAGATTAGTATATTAATAATTACTATTATGCTAGTTTCCATTTATCCTTCAATGTCTAAAGCAGTTGAACCTATTACATACGAAAATGAAGTAAATGTATCCGTTCATTTAGCCAGCAACCTTACTCTAACAGCTAACGGATCTTATCAGCTCTTAAACAAAGATACTAACAACTCTACATTAATTCCTAGTGGAACCTCTCTTTCTGTTAGTAAAGATAGCACGGGTGTAGTAGTAAGTTTTACTAGTATTAATGAGAAATCTGCTAAAGGTTTTGATTTACAAGAGTTAACTGGAGAAAGCTCACTATCCCTAGCGAAACTGAGTAACGGCCTTACATATCGAGGAAGCTTTTTCCTAAGACCAAACGGAAACCAAGTGCAAGTTATCAACATTCTTGATATGGAAGACTACTTAAAAGGTGTAGTTCCTAGTGAAATGCCTGCCTCTTGGCATAAAGAAGCATTAAAAGCTCAGGCTATCGCAGCAAGAAGCTATGCTGCTAATACGATGATGCTTACAAGTACAGCTGCAAGCCAAGTATATCGCGGTTATACTGGCGAAGATCCGAGAACAAATGCAGCCATTCAAGAAACCGCTGGCCTACTAGTCAAGTACAACGGTAAACCAATACAGGCCTTTTTCCACTCTACTAGTGGGGGCAGAACAGCAAACGTAAGTGATGTTTGGAATTCTGATCAAAAGTACTATCCATATCTAGTTTCTGTAGAAGATCCATATGAGGTATCTCCATATAGCAACTGGACAGAAACGTATTCACCTAGTACTCTACTTAAATCCTTTGGCGTTACGGATTTAAATGCAACCCTCCTTGATATTACATACAGTAAACCAGGAGCGAATGGAGAAGTAAAGTCAGTCACCTTAAAAACTTCTGCCGGTGACAAGACGCTTAGTGGAAATGAATTAGTTATTAGAAAGGCATTTCCAGTACAGAATGCGGCTGTTTACAATGCACTATACTCTACATGGTTTGATATTGATTTTTCCGGTGCACAAAGGGAATTATCCGTACAAACTACAAGTGGAACAAGTACAGTAACCGATATGAAGGGACAAAAAGTCCAAACAACAAGTGGACAAGTAACCCTATCAGATTCCAAGGTTTCCATTCAGACTACTAACGGCATTATTACAAATGAAGGAACTGGAATCACTACGGTAACTGTAAAAGGTAAAGGTTGGGGACATCGTGTTGGGATGAGTCAGTACGGTGCTAGAGGTTTCGCTGAAAAAGGCTGGACGGCCGAACAGATTCTTACCCATTACTTTAAAGGAACTACAGTTGCGAAATAATATAAAAAGCCAATTCTTAAGAATTGGCTTTTTGCTTTGCTGCTTCTATATTTGCTAGTAAATCATCTACAATACTTTTCCATGAATACTGCTCAATAGCAAGAGTTCTTCCATTCTTGCTCATTTCATCATACTCCTGGTCAGATGTTTGCGCCAGCTTCACAACAGCCTTAGCAATTTCATCTGGATTCTCAGGTGCAGCAATTTTTCCACACTTGTATTCCTCTAATATCGCTGCACTCTCTCCATCCCCGCAATACAATACAGGTGTTCCAGTAGAAATGGCTGGGAAAATCTTCGAAGGTCTAGCCCCTTTAAAAAGTTCAATATTTCTTAGGGAGACTACACTAAAATCTGCTAAAGAGAACATTCTAGGCATTTCCGATACTGGTACTGAGCCGTAAAACGTTACATTGTGCAGATCCATATCTTCCTTCATTTTTAACAGCTTGTCCCGCTCTTGTCCATCACCTACGAATAAAAAGTGAATATTAGGCTCCTTATCCTTAATAAGCGCTGCTGCTTCAAGAATAGAGTCTAATCCTTGCGCATAGCCTAGAGCTCCGGCATACATAAATACTTTCTTTCCGTTTATCCCTATCTCTTCAAGAAGGTTTGTATCTTTAGGTAGTGGAACAAACGTGTCCGTATTTACTCCATTAGGTAAAAGAAAGACGTCCTCCTCTTTCTTCCCCTTTTTAACCATGTAATCTTTGATACCTTCCGTTGCAGTCGCAATTTTCCATGACTTTCTATAAAGAAATTTTTCTAATCGCTCTGCCAAACGGATAAAGGTCTTATTTTTAAGAATTCCAAGCTCAACAGCAGATTCCGGCCATATATCCGCGACATTGAAGACGAATTTAGCCCGCTTCATTTTAGCACCTAAGTAACCTGTAATCCCCAGAAATAATGGCGGAGAGTTACAAATAATCACATCTGTAGGCTTAGATTTGATAATGGAATAGAACGCACTAAAGGTAAAAGAAAAGTAAGAAGCTAACCTTTTCCAAAAACTACCTTTAGGAGATGGGTAAATCCATGAACGATGTACAGGAATCCCGTCCCATTCTTCAAACATATAAAACATTCCTCGATATTCCTCAGGAATCACTCCCTTTGGATGATGAGGAAATGCTGTTAATACTTCCACCTGATGTCCTCTACTAATAAGTTCTTTACTTACTTCGTATACACGAATTTGAGGAGCACCTGTTTCAGGGGGAAAATGCTGACACAGGTATATCACTCTCATTTTCCCAACTCCATTACTTTACGATTTGTTCTAGATAGGCTTGTAGCTTATCTTTTAAGTCCGGTCTTTTTAATGCAAAATCGATAGACGCTTGTAAGAAACCAAATTTATCTCCCACGTCATAGCGCTTCCCTTTAATGTTATAAGAGTAGATCGCTTCTCTGACAAGCAAGCTATCAATCGCATCGGTTAATTGAATTTCACCTTTTTTATCAGGCTGTACCTTTTCTAACATTTTAAAAATGGCTGGAGTCAGAATATAGCGTCCAACAATGGCCTGTGTTGATGGTGCTTCTTCAACAGATGGTTTTTCAACCAGGCTCTTCACTTTAAATAGTTCTCCAAGGTTTTCTGAGAAATTCACAATTCCATATTTATTCACTTCAGAGCGCGGAACTTCATTGCAACCTAGAATGCTTGATTGAACCTCATTAAATTGATCGATCATTTGTCTTAATGCTGGAACTTCACTATCTACAATATCATCACCAAGTAAAACAGCAAAAGGTTCATCGCCAATAAACTTCTTAGCGCATAAAACAGCATGCCCTAAACCTAGTGGCTCTTTTTGCCTAACATAGTGGATATCTACTAGGTTTGAGATGTTCTCAACAACCTCTAGCATGTCATGCTTCCCTGTTCTCTCAAGAAGCATTTCTAATTCTACAGATTTATCAAAATGATCTTCGATTGCTCTTTTGCTTCTACCAGTAACAATAATTATATCCTCTATACCAGATTGAACAGCTTCTTCAATAATATATTGAATCGTAGGCTTATCGACAATCGGCAACATTTCCTTTGGTTGTGCTTTTGTAGCTGGTAGAAACCTAGTGCCTAATCCTGCTGCAGGGATTACTGCTTTTTTGATCATGACTTCATCCCCTTTTTCAAGGTTTGTTCATATAACTCTAACATTCCATTCGCATTATCAATCCAGTTGTAATTAGCTTTTACATGTTCAATTCCATTTAAGCCCATTTCTTCACTTTTATGCTTATCATCAAGAAGAGCATGTATGGCTTTTGCTAACTCTTTTGGATTTTCTTTAGGAACCACATATCCTGTTTTTCCTTCTAATACTACTTCAGGTAATCCTCCAACATTGGAAACAACGACAGGTACTCCACATGCCATTGATTCTACTGCTGCGACACCGAAGCTCTCACTATCCTCCGTACTAGGAACAGCAAAAACATTCATTTTATTAATATAGGTAGGCACCTCATCATTAGGCACACGTCCTGTAAAGGTTGTCACATGAGCGATACCCAGTTTTTCAGTAAGCTGCTCATACTCACTTTTTTGAGGACCTTCACCCACTATAAGGAGATTAACATTTTGTTTACTTTGGAATACCTCAGCAAATGCTTTGATTAAATCACCAATCCCATACTTATCTGATAAGGCTTTTACAGTACCTACCGTTAGCTGTTCATCTGATCTTGATTCTGAAAGAGGCTTAAATTTATTTAAGTCTACCCCGAACGGAGTTACATATATGTTTTTACTTGTATACTTGTTTGTCTCTTTAGCCATGATATGACTGGTAGAACAGATTACATCAGCTTTCCTCAAAGTATACTCTACAATATTCTTGTTTACCTTGCTTTGTTGAGGAAATTGGAATATATCTCGACCCCAAACAGAAACATAGAACGGCTTATAGTTAGCTAATGCTCCGATAAATCCATAGCTAGACACATAATGGGCATGTAAAATATCAGGTTTAAATTCTTTAATCACTTTCTTTAGGGCAAATACACTTGAAATATAAGACAACTTTCCAGGCAGAAGTTTTGGAAGTGTGAAAGTATCTACTTCCTTTGCATTTTCTTCTGAGTAGTGGTCAGCAAATGTAACTACTTTTACAGTAATGCCTTTATTTTTATAAAAAAGTGCCCATTTATGTGTATGGATCGATTTGCTTGGAGCCAATACTAATATTCTCATATTTCCTCCTTTAACAACACACTTTTAACTTTTCTCACTCTTGCTACCCATGAGTGTTTTTCTATGAATGTATCCTTAATATTCGAACGATACTTGTCAGCTTCACGTACCATTTTTTCAATGGCTTTCGCCATATCGTCCGGCTCATCCTTACAAATCACACCGTACCCATCTGTTTCAATAATTTCTTTTTGAGCCTCACAGTGGGTTGCAACTACAGGTAGCTCATTTGAAAGGTACTCTACTAGCTTCACAGGTACGGAAAAGTCATTGTAAGTGCTTTTGTATCTTGGTATAAAAGCAAAATCCATATCCTCATATAAAGTATTCAATGAGTCACCACTAAGGTGTTTTACTTCAACATTCATATTCTTTAGGAGCTCTTTTTTGTCAAGATTAAGGTTATCGTATTCATCCTGACGGCACACAACGGTTAAATGACAAATAGCGTCATCTTTATTAGCAATATTCAAAGCATCAAGAAGTAAGAACAAACCATAGTCCTCGTTGTTAATTCCACCTACATAGATGCCTTTAGAAACGTTGTGATCTGCTTCATTCCTATTAATAACTCTCTTTTTTCCACCTGGGGGAAGAGGGACCATTTTTTGTTGAATATCCACAAAATTCCCCATAGCTTGGCTTGGAAGAAAGATAGCTTTACAGTATTTCTCGTAGAACTTTTCTTCTAAGCGATAGACTGTTTTCATAACGGTCTTTTTTACGCCCTTTAATGGATAGAGTTCATCAAACTTCCAATAGACATCACGGTAAAACACTCCAACAGGCACATTGCGACTTTTTAGAAACTTCATGACCTTTAAATCTATAAAAGGCTTTTTAGGTATATGCCCTTTGTCCGTTAACCAGAAAGGGATCGTCTGGTTTTCCATATAACAAAACCAAAGTTGATCTAACTTCCCTTCCTTCAACCACTCTGAGAACTTTTGCTCTCTTTCAGCAGATGAACCAGAGAGTAGTAAAATTTCAACATTCTCTTGGTCACCCCAAGTCAAAAAAGCATTATAAATTTCTTTTGGTCGAAGCTTCGAGCCACTATTAGCATCCTTCGCTAGTTCAAACGGATAATATAACAATACAGATTTCATCGTATATCTCCTTATAATCCCGACCTTGATTTTAATCGTAGCCAATGAGCTGTCAAATCAATTCGGACACGTATAAAAATCAATATTCCAACAAACAATCCGATTAGCAGAGTCCAGATAGGATTAAATATAAAATCAGTAAATCCTCCAACCAGAGTTCTAGGAATATTTATCGTAAAGTAGATAAAGAAGCTAAGGAAAATTGGATTTTTTGGTAGCTTTAAAAAGGTAATATAGACTACCTGTATTAAAATAGCTACATAGATAGTTGCACCCGCTATCCCTACATATCCAAAGTTGGCATAAGCTTCCGCAATAAATAAGGTATTTAGAACACCTGCAGTCCCTGCCTCAACCTTTTCTGGAAAAACAGTTGTCATGACAAGTCGTGCTGAACGAACTTGTTCTACATCAAATAAATCAATAAGAGTAGACGGAAGCCCTCTTCCCATTAAGAATGGAAGTGACTCACCAAACAAATTCAAATGAAGAAATGTTGGAGCAATTTGAGCTAAAATTAACCGACCCACTGGACCAGAATTGTATGATAGATAGCTCCCTAAATCTGTTACTCCTTGAATCACAACATACATTCCAATTAAGACAGTTGCCCCTAAAACACCCCATACTGCTAGTTTCTTAGCAGTGAATCTTAATTTTCCTACGTACAATTGCAATAGTAAAAACATGATTAAGTAAAAGAAGATGGGTGATTTCGCTAAGTCGTAAGTGTTAATTAACACAGCTCCAGCAAACAAACTCAGGAATAATAGCTTCCACTTCACTTGATCTGTTTTAACAGCATACACGTACGCAATTAACGAAAGTAAAGGGGTTAAGGCAATAGCAAATATATTACGTACTAATACATTTCCACCAAAGTTCCTTTGTGCTAGGTTTCTTAATTCTCCCGGTGATAACTCTCCGTTCCCAATGACAATCTCGAGAATCGGTATTTTCGGAGTTTTTAGCATTGTATAGGCAATCGCCAATAGAGATAACATGGATAATCCTAAAAATATTAAGAAAAACTCATTTCTTTCTTTAAAGGGTAATACAATGTCTTTTTTCATATAATCATTTAACTCTTTACTACTATCAAAGCCAATTAACCTTGATACTCCATACATAATCATCGGAAAGAATACCATGACCGAACAGATGGTGTAAAAGCCAATCCAGCGGTATTCTTCATGAGTTAAGCGGTTAATCATATAGTAGTCATCGATACCTAACGCAATGATGAGAGAGCCGATATAACTTGAAATGAATAACGAATAGTAAAATATAATGGAATTTAGATTAGGCTTTAATGGTGAAAGACTTCCCGATGCTTTTTGAAAAAAGTAAATGGATATCGCTAGAACAAGTGCCCAGATGATGATATAAAGCATTTCTTAGCCGCCTCTTATCTTTTTTCAATTAATTCTACGATTTTCTCTGAAGCATGACCATCACCGAATGCATCTCTATAAGATGGTGAAACTTCTTTTCTCACCGCATCTAGTAGCTTTCCTACATCTGTACCGACTAGAATATTTGCATCCTCTTCAAGGGTTTCTACCCATTCAGTTTGTTCACGAACCGTTACACATGGTACCTTCATAAAGTAAGCTTCTTTTTGTACTCCACCAGAATCCGTAACAATCTTAAGAGCATTCGCCTCTAACGTAAGCATATCCAAGTAGCCAACTGGATCAATGACTTTTAGGTTTGGAATTGAATCTAGGTCTAATCCATAACCAGCAAGTTTGTGTTTTGTTCTTGGGTGAATCGGCCAGACTTTCACTTCCTCGATTTTCGAAAAAGCCTCTAAGATATTATTCATGTTTTGTACATCATCTGTGTTCTCTGCACGATGGATTGTGATTAAGTGATAACCTTTTTTATCTAAACCATGTTCGCTAAGAATCGTTGATTTTTCTTCTGCCAATTCTTTATTATAAAGAACCGCATCATACATAACATCACCAATATTAAACACGTTGTGTGTAATGTTTTCATTTTTTAAATTATGAACGGCCGTATCAGTTGGGCAGAATAAAAATTCTGATACGTGATCTGTCATAATACGGTTAACTTCTTCTGGCATCTTTTTGTTAAAGCTTCTTAATCCTGCTTCGATATGAATGACTGGCACATGAAGTTTCGCAGCAACAAGAGCTCCAGCTAATGTTGAATTGGTATCACCATAAACCATGACATAGTCAGGATTCTCTGCCACTACAATTTCTTCAATCTTTTCTAGCATTTCACCTGTTTGTTTTCCATGATTTCCTGAACCAACCCTCAGATAGTAATCTGGTTTTGGAATATTTAATTCTTCAAAGAAGATATCTGACATATTACTATCATAATGTTGTCCTGTGTGGACAATTAATTCCGTATGTTTTTCTCTTAATACACGTGAAACAGGTGCAGCCTTAATAAATTGGGGTCTTGCGCCTAATATCGTAATAATTTTCACAGTAATACCCTCCTCCGGGTCATTTTAAAAAATTGATAACTAAGTTTGTATTCAATATCTATATCTTTTCCTTAATTTTCAAAATCAATGAGGATTTAATTCATATGACTTCCTTCTTAAATCTTTGTCCACCCGACTAACACCAATGATGAATAGAATATAAATCCATGCTCCCACAATATATAGTGGGTTTAAATGCTGCTCTTGGATATAAATAATGGCAATTACGCTCCCTATCATGTTCACAAACAAAAATGCCATTTTTCCAAATGACACCGGCACGTAGTAGGCTTGTTGGCTCTTTCTAAATATAAAAATAATTGCCACCATATAAGCAATTAAGTAGGCAGCAACAGCTCCCCAAATCGAAAACATCGGAATTAATGTAATGTTAAGGATCGTATTGATAACAGCAACGATTCCGAAAGTGACTGAAATGACGGTTGTTCTCTTGGTGAAAAACAGTCCAACAGAGATGATTAAATAGTAAAAATTCAGGAACGTTGCAGCTGACACTAATGCGACATACTGATAGGCATCGTAATACTCTTTTCCTAATATACCGATGATATATGGCATAATGGTTGCGATTCCCATGACACCAAAGATCCCCATTAATAAAAGACCCATGTAAATCTTTGAGAATAGAAGTGGACTAGATTCTTTATCCTTAAGGGACATTGAATATGGCCTCCATGCCATTTGCACACCACTTGTAATTAGTGTGATGACAGTCGCTAGCTTGGTTGCTGCACCATAGATACCAACTTCCTCTGTTGAATAAAAAGCCTGAAGGAAAAATACACTAGCATTGGCAATCACCCAAAATGCCAATGATGCAGGGACTAAAGGAGCTGCATACTTAAGTAACTCCTTCATTGATTCTAATGTAATCTTCGGCTTTAAGTACTTAATGCTTGTAGATAACAACAGAATAAAGATAACACCACTACTTACGATCCGACCCAGTAAGATTCCCTCTGGAGTTTCAACCACATACTCTAGAAATAAATAAGATAGTAGTGCTACAAGAAGCATCTTCCCTACTGTAAACACAACCACTTTTTTTGTTCTAAAATCAAAACGTAAAACCATTAAAACGACTACTAATATGGTATCTAAGAAAAGTACACCGATGCTGATATAAAGAAGTCTTACATAGTTAGAACTTCCAAATAATAATTCAGAAATCCAAGGACCAGCAGATAGTACAATTAACGCTAATATTGCTACTATAAATAACCTAAAATACATGACGTTACGAACATGTTCTAACCTTTTATCCTTCTCTTTCGTATCAAAATAATAGTACGACAAAGCAGAGTCCGTACCAAAAATAATTAGGAAGGTTAACATGGCAGTCCATTTATCAATGATATCTAGGACTCCATACTCCGCAGGGGGAAGAAAGTTCGTATAGACAGGAAGCATAATAAACGCAATAAGTTTAGTTCCTACATTCATAAATGCGTAAAGGAGCGAATCCGCTCCTAAACGCTTAAATTGGGCGAGCACCCTATAACAGCTCCCGCTCGTCGACCATTCTAACGACCTTAGCAGGGACACCTTTAATTAAAGTCTTCGCTTCGGTGTCTTTCGTTACTAGAGCACCAGCTGCCACAAATGTCTCTTCTTCGATTGTGATACCAGGAAGGATAATGGAAGCTCCACCAACTCGAGCTCCTCTCTTCACATGAGCACCTTTAATCTTATCGAAACGTTCTTCCGTTCTACCCATAAAATTATCATTTGTAGTCGTTACGCAAGGCGCAATGAATACTTGTTCTTCAAGAGTCGTATAAGCCGTAATGTAAGAATTGGATTGTATTTTAGTGCGTGTACCAATTTTCACGTAATTCTCTACCGTTACTCCTCTTCCAACGATTACATAGTCACCAATCTCAACATTTTCACGAACACTTGCTAAGTCAGCAATTAATGTGTTAGAACCAATTTTTGCACCTCTATAGACAACGCAATTAGCTCCAACCGTTACGTCTTCTCCAATTTCTAATGCAGGAATAGAATCGGAAAGTTTGACAGTACTTGTTTTAGCAGGCTTTGGTGGCTTTCCTAATACCGCACCGTCAGCGATTGTAGAGTTATCACCTATAACAGTTCCTTCATGAACCGTTACACGATTACCAATAATGACATTCTTTCCTATTTGAGCATCTTTTTCAATAACTGTAAAATGCCCTACTTGAACAGATGAGTCTAATGTTACGGAAGGATCAACAAAATTCATATAATAAAAATCTCCCTTAGTAAAGATTATAATTTGATGTATTTGTTTGGCTTCTCAATATCCTTAAGTGCATTACGAGTATCGAATACCACTTTGCTTTCGTTCGCAATTAATTGGTAATCAAAATCGCTATGATCAGTTGTAACTAACACAAGGTCCGAATCATTTAATAATTCTTTTGTTAATTCGACTGTTTCCATCGTCATATTACATGATCTGAATGATGTAACATATGGGTCAACTACTTTATAGTCCGCACCATGATGTTCAAGTAGCTCAATAATTTTTAATACTGGAGATTCACGAACATCATCAATATCTTTCTTATAAGCAACACCTAGAACAGCTACTTTGGCGCCACGTAGTGCTTTTCCATCTTCATTTAAGATTTGCATAGCACGGTTGATAACGTAATCAGGCATGCTATTGTTAATTTCACCAGCAAGCTCAATTAATCTTGTGTGGTAGTTATACTCACGCGCTTTCCATGTTAAGTAGAATGGATCGATTGGTATACAGTGTCCACCAAGACCTGGTCCTGGATAGAATGCCATAAAGCCATATGGTTTTGTTTTCGCAGCATCAATTACTTCCCAAACGTCAATGCCCATTTTTTCACAAAGAATAGCCATTTCGTTCGCTAATGCAATGTTAATATGACGGAATGTGTTTTCGAAAATTTTCTCCATTTCTGCAATAGCAGGACTAGAAACTTCGAACACGTCTCCTTCAAGGACATTACGGTAAAGGGATGCAGCCACTTTCGTACAGTTAGCAGTGATTCCACCAACTACCTTTGGAGTGTTCTTTGTCTTGAATTGTTTATTACCTGGATCAACACGCTCCGGTGAATATGCAACGAAGATTGTTTCACCTGTTTTGAAGCCACGTGCTTCTAATGCTGGTTTAACGATTTCTTCAGTCGTACCAGGATAAGTAGTTGATTCTAATACAACAAGCATGCCTTCATGTGCATACTTAGCAATCTCTTTTGAAGAGCTTTCAACATATGAAGTATCTGGTTGTTGATAAATATCTAAAGGTGTAGGTACACAGATTGCTACTGCGTCCACCTCTTGGATTTTTGCATAATCAGTTGTTGCAACTAATTTACCTTCTTTAATCATGTCTGATAAATCTTGGTCTACAACGTCACCAATATAGTTAATACCCATGTTTACTTGTTCTACACGTGATGCTTGCACATCAAAACCGATTACTTTATAGCCAGCTTTCGCTTTTTCAACAGCTAGTGGTAATCCAACATAACCTAAACCTACAACACCAATTACAGCTTCTTTATTTTCTATTTTTTTGACTAACGTTTCATAAGCGCTCATAATGTACACTTCTCCTTTATGCAATAACGACTTTTTTACCTGTCTCTGCAGATTCTAATATAGCTAGAATTAATTTAACTGGTGCCAATCCATCTTCGCCTGTAACAATTGGCTCTCGGTCCTCGCTAACTGCCGCAACCATATCTTCAATAATCCATTGATGGCCTGGCTTACCAAATGGATCTGCTTTAATTTCATTTTTTAGCTTTTCCGCATCTTCTTCTGTTACACCTTCAACATCCCAAGTTTCTATAAAGTTCGCAGTTCTTCCACTAATTTTGATGGTAGCAGTCTCACCAAAAATTGCTAAAGACTCTTCAAGGTTCTTCGGATAAATAGTTGTCGCGGCTTCAACAACACCTAAAGCACCATTTTTAAACTGAACAACAGCTGCAGCTACATCTTCTGTTTCAATTTTACGAAGGCGTGTCGCTGCCATAGCTTGAACAGATTCAACTGGTCCCATTAACCAAAGCATCAAATCTAGGTCGTGAATAGCTTGGTTCATAAGAACCCCACCATCAAATTCCTTTGTACCTCTCCACTCTGCTTGATCATAGTATG
This sequence comes from Cytobacillus spartinae, assembly GCF_042865285.1. Classification (NCBI taxonomy): domain Bacteria; kingdom Bacillati; phylum Bacillota; class Bacilli; order Caryophanales; family Bacillaceae; genus Cytobacillus; species Cytobacillus spartinae. The sequence goes on from NZ_JBIACK010000006.1 coordinate 147,318, forward strand.
CTTGATTTCGATTCCAGCGCACTGTTGCATTTGCATGACTTAATGTACCAAATGAACCTTTATCCATTTCCTCTTTAAGCTTTTGAATAGCCGGACGGAAACGATTTGGATGAACAACAGCAAGCTTAACTCCATTCTCTTCGGCATAACGAATCATATCCTCAGAGTCCTCTAGCTTTAATGACATAGGCTTTTCCACTATAATATGTCTCTTTTGCTCAGCCACAATCTTTGTTAATGGAGCATGCAAGCCTGAAGGAACGCAAATATTAACGACATGAATTTCAGGATTTTCTTCTAGCATGTTTTTAAGGTCTGTATATTTTTTCACATTTGGGTCCGTAATTAATTCCAAACGATTTGGGTTCGTATCACATACAGCAAAAAAGTTTGCCCCTTCGGCATTATTTATAGCTTCTATATGTTTATTCGCAATATGTCCCATTCCAACTATAGCAAAATTAATCATGCTTATAATACCTCCTTGCAAAGCCTAAATACTTAAGTAAAACCAATAATGCAACTGTTAACACAAGTCCAAGAAGGACCCCTACAGCAATACTTTCTTTTAGGTATGTTTTCGTCTTAGTAACGGATTCAGATAACACTTTCGGTTGTTCAAAAAAGGCGATATCGCCGCGCATCTTATGTGCTCTTTCGGCAGCCTTAGTTAACTCTTCCTCTGTTTCATTAATTAAGCTTGATAATGAAGTTAATTCATCAGGTGCAAGAGTTTCTTCTTCACTTAAGAGCTTCTCTTTATAATCTTCAATAATAGCTTCTAAAGCAGGTACACGCTCTTCTAAGAGTTCTAAATGAACCATCGAAGCATCTAAGCGTTTTTGGTAATTTGCCATTAAATCCGTAGTGTAAACCTGTTTAACTAATTCCATATCACTTTCAACTTCATCTTGAGAGTCACCTTTTACCGTGAACTTTACTTGACCTTTTTCAGACACAAAAACATCTAAAGTTCCCTTAAGTTCTCCATTAAACTTGGCCATGATATTATTGGGGTGTGTTAGGTCTTGTGAATCTAACGATCCCGTATAGAATAATAATTTACCTGTATACGGTTTATCATTATTGAAAGCATAAATCGCTCCTACAACTAATACAGTAGTAATAGCAGGAATAATCAAGAAAAACCACTTTTTCTTCCAAAAGAATAGTAAGTATTCATATAGTACGTATTTGTTTTTTTCTTCTGCCATGTTTCCACCTGTCCTTTTTAAAGCAAGTAAGAAAACGCCCCCTTAAACTGGCGACGTTTCCTATTTATTATTTACCGTAGAATTCAGCAATTTTCGCCACTACATATTCTTGTTGTTCTGTTTTTAATTCAGGGAACATTGGAAGAGATAGTGCTTCATTTGCTGCCTTCTCTGAAATTGGCAGGTCTCCTTCTTTGTAACCTAAATCCTTAAATACAGGTTGAATGTGCAATGGAAGTGGGTAGTAAATCATTGTTGATACACCTTGCTCTTGAAGGTACTTTTGTAACTCATCACGTTTTTCCACTCGAATTGTATATTGATGGAAAACATGATAGTTCCCTTCCTTTTCAATCGGTGTAACTACAGCATCTCCAACCATCTCTTTTAATAAATGAGTATAAGTTTCTGCTTTTTGTCTACGTAATTCACTCCAACGATCTAAATGCGGGAATTTCACATTTAAGATTGCTGCTTGCATTTCATCGAGTCGGCTATTGTAACCAAGAACGGAGTGATAATACTTCGGCTTGCTACCATGAACACGAATAACTTTTGATTTTTCTGCAACATCATCGTTATTCGTTACAATCATACCAGCATCCCCGTAAGCACCTAAGTTCTTAGTTGGGAAAAAGCTATATGTAGCAGCTGATCCTAATTCCCCCACACTTTTACCATTATGTTTCGCTCCAATAGCTTGTGCAGCATCCTCAACAATTGCAAGATTATGTTTCTTAGCAATTTCAGCTATTCTTTCCATATCAGCCATTTGACCATATAAATGAACAGGGATAATTGCTTTTGTGTTCTCAGTGATTGCAGCTTCAATTTTGTCTGGGTCAATGTTAAACGTAACTGGATCAATATCAACATAAACCGGTTTTGCACCAGCTCTTACGATTGCTCCTCCAGTTGCAAAGAAGGTGAATGGAGTTGTAATTACTTCATCCCCAGGGCCAACTTCTAGTGCTTGTAATGCAATATGTATAGCATCACTTCCGTTCCCGCAACCAATACCGTGGGCAACATTACTATATTTAGCAACATCCTGCTCTAATTTTTTTACATTATCACCTAAAATAAATCTTGATGAACTCATGACACCATCAAGAACTTCTAACACCTCAGATCTTAATTCTTGGTATTGTTCACTAAGGTCTAGCATAGGTACTTTCATTTAGAATTCCTCCAAAAAGTTAAAGTGAAAATCAGTTATAGTTTATCACAATATAATTAAAGGTCTGTGTTTATATTATGACAAAATCATTATAAGTTTTTACGTTTATGTGACTAATTATGAAAGTTAACTCACACTGTCGATTTTTGCATATTTTCGTCAAAAAGGGAAATAATAACCCCATAATTTCTTAAAAAAACCGTTTGTACCAATAAATGCTACAAACGGTGAGATATTCAAATAATTATTTTACTTTCCATATGAACGGCTACCCGTTAATTTCCTAAACAGAGTAAGAACTGGTCTGTACTGAACGTGAACAATTCCTATAAGCTCGGCTAATACTTCCATAATAATTAGAAGCCCAAAGATAATGAATACGGATCCCCATAGGGTAGATTCTGATAGAAGAACAGCAGCCACGCTAAATAATAAACCAAAAGCGTAAATAACTAGTACTGTATTTCTATGTGAAAATCCAAGGGCTAATAATCTGTGGTGCAAATGGAATTTATCCGGAGCGGATATCGGTCTTTTGTTTACAATCCTTCTAATAATCGCAAAGGTTGTATCAAATACAGGTACCCCTAAAATAATCACTGGGACTAAGAAGCTGAACAGTGTAACACTTTTATATAGCCCTAGTAGCGAAAGAATTGAAATGGAATACCCTAAGAATAGAGCTCCTGTATCACCCATAAAGATCTTCGCAGGATGAAAGTTGTGAAATAGGAAGCCGATAATACTTCCTAATAAAATTAATGAAATAGTGAAAATAAGCATTTTACCGTTTAATCCAGCAAGAATTGCTATTGTAGCAATACCAATTGCTGAAATACCAGCTGAAAGACCGTCAAGTCCATCAATTAAGTTAATCGCATTAGTGATTGCTACAATCCAGAAGATTGTAATAGGGTAGCTCCACATTCCAAGTTCAAAATCGCCTATATACGGAATCGTTAAAACGTCGACAGTTAACCCACTAGCTACAATTAAACCTGCAACAACGAGTTGACCAGCAAATTTTACTTTAGCAGAAAGCTCATACTTGTCATCAAGAATCCCAATAATGATGATTAGTATAGCACCTAGGCTTATTGCTGTTACCTTTTGAGTGTGTAATCCTGCTGTGAAATATCCAGCTACAACTCCTATAAATATGGCTAACCCACCCAGTCTAGGCATTAATTTTAAATGAACTTTTCTTTCGTTAGGCTTATCAACTGCACCAATTTTAATTGCGAACTTTATTACTAATGGTGTTATGAGTAACGCTGTAATTAATGAAACAAAAAAAGCTATAGTAGCTTGCATATACATTATTATCACCTTATAGAGAGGTTTATTTTATCTTGCCCAATCATACATATCGTATCACATATCTTTTTTTACGCAATATTTTTTTAAATGGAAGGTATACTTCTGTGAATTTTTGGCAAAGCTAAATAATTCTTTAATATCCTCTCTATCCTATTACCAAGTGTCCTTTATTTATTCCCCCTTTATTTCATCTTCTATTAAAAAGACGACAGTAACAGACATAAAGTTACAATTATTCTATAAATCTTCTTGAAATTATTGCCACCTCAACAAATAAACCTCCAATATGATATAATTCGACTAGGTTCAATTTAATAAATAGGAGCGAAATCTCATGTTAACTAAAGTCAAAATGCTTTTTAGTGACAGTACACGCGATATAAAACGTCTAACAAAGCTTGTCGATCAGGTGAACAAGCTGGAGGATAAGTATGAAAAGTACACGAATGAAGAACTAAAGAATCAGACACAATTATTTATAGAAGAAATTAAAAACGGAAAATCATTGGATTCGATTAAAATTGATGCTTTTGCAGTAGTCAGAGAGGCTGCAAAACGCGTATTAGGTCTAAGACACTATGACGTACAGCTCTTAGGTGGTTTTGTTTTACATGAAGGAAGTATTGCTGAAATGCAAACAGGGGAAGGGAAAACACTTGTTTCAACACTTCCAAGTTACCTTCATGCACTAGAAGAAAAAGGTGTCCATATCATTACAGCCAACGAATATCTTGCTAAACGTGACTTTGAACAAATGGGGAAAGTTCATGAGTTCCTTGGGTTAAAAGTCGGGTTAAATATCTCACAAATCTCACCTGATGAGAAAAAAGCAGCCTATAACTCTCATATTACATACGGAACAGGGAATGAGTTTGGCTTTGATTATTTGAGAGACAATATGGTCTATGATAATGCTCAAAAGGTACAAAGAGAACATCACTTTGCGATTGTGGATGAGATTGATAGTATTTTAATAGACGAAGCTAGAACACCTTTAATTATTGCAAATAAATCAAGCCTTGGGGCAGAACTTTTCTATATTACAGCTGAAATCATGAAAAGTTTTGTTGCTGATGTGGATTACGAACTATACCCTGAGACAAAACAAATCTATCTTAAAGATGAAGGTGCTTTTAAAGTAGAAAATGCTTTTGCTATCGAAAATCTATATGACGCTGAGCATCAAGACTTATTACACAACGTGATGCAGTCACTTAAAGCTGCCGTTATCATGAAGAAAGATGTAGATTATATCGTAAAGTCTGGAAAGATTGAATTAATTGATAAATTCACTGGCAGAATTATGGAAGGCAGAACTTTTAGTGAAGGTTTACATCAGGCCATTGAAGCAAAAGAAGGATTGGAGATCTCAGAGGAAAACGATACTCAAGCTACGATTACCATCCAAAATTATTTTAGAATGTACAAAACGCTTTGTGGGATGACGGGTAGTGCTACACCGTCAAAAGATGAGTTTACGGAAACATACAATCTCCATGTTGTTTCGATTCCAACTAATAAACCTGTCCAACGTTTAGACAAAGACGATGTTATCTTTATTGATTATGACTCTAAGCTTAAGATGATAGCAGCTCAAGTTCAAGACATGAATAAACAAGGTCGACCAGTTCTAATTGGGACTACTTCCATTGAACAATCAGAAAAGCTCTCTACCTACCTTAAAAAGATTGGTATAAAGCATCAAATCCTAAATGCAAAAACGGAAGAAGACGAAGCTCGGATTATCTCTTTAGCAGGTCAACAAGGACAAGTAATGATTGCAACCAATATGGCTGGTAGAGGAACAGATATCCTCCTTGGAGAGGGTGTTCGAGAGCTTGGTGGACTTCACATCATCGGAACAGAAAGACATGAAAGTTTCCGTATTGATATGCAGCTACGTGGACGTTCTGGTCGTCAAGGGGATCCTGGTTCATCCCAATTTATTATTTCATTAGAAGATGATTTATTTATCAACTACGACCCTGAAGAGATGGAAAGATTTAAAAAGAAGGTCAAAGTAGACGCGGACGGGCTAATTGTATCACCTGATCCATCAAAATTTGTCAAGCGTGTCCAAGAAATGGTTGAACATGCCCACCATTCTTCACGTACTCATCTACTTAAGCTGGATAACTCAGTTGACCGTCAAGGGAAAATTATTTATTCAATGAGGAATCGTCTCCTAAATGCCTCGTCTCAAGAGACCTTCCCTGAAGTAACTGGATATATTAAGAATTATATTTTACAGGTCATTGATAAGTATTGCTTAGAAGAGGTTGAAACGGAAGATTGGAACCTAGCTGGTTTAGTAGAAGAGTTGAACTTTGTATTTTTACAAAGCACTTTAACAGTTGATCAACTTTTAGACTTAGGACGCAAAGAGATTACAGACGTCATTCTTAAAGAATTTCATCTACTAGAAGAGCAGATTCTGTCACTACAAGATGAGGAAGAGCTTGGGCTCCAACTTAAAAGGTTTATGCTCCAAATCATTGATACCAACTGGATCCAACATCTAGACATCATGACTCAAGTCAAAGATGGAATTAATTTAAGAGGATATGGACAAGAAGACCCATATCGTTTATTTGAGAAAGAAGCTTTGGAACAATTCAACCAACTTATCTTTGAAATTGAATCTGGTATAAGCTTACGTTTTATTGAATATTTGAGAAGTCAATTCGAGATTAATGAAGAGCAATCATAAGGGGGGCTTATTTTACAATGGCCTTATTCACTAGAAAAAAGAAAAACAATGATGAGATCGAAAAACAAGAACAGACACCTGTTCAAGAAACAGAGATATCTACTGAAGGATTAGTCAAAACGACTCTATCGTTTCATCCTGATTGGGAATTAACAAACCAAGAAAAATATGTCTATCAATTTAAACATGAACAATTACCACTCCTAAAACCTAATCAAATCTCTATTACAGGGACAAAGTTAATTCAATATAACGACGGTTTTGTTGTAGTTGCGTTCTTAAGGAACACACTTCCTAAGGCCGTTCGTTTTGAAGCTGTTGACCTTTTACTACTAGATGAGAACGGTCAAGCTATTGCTAAAAAACAGTTTGAACTAGATGGATTAGATGAGCTTCCGTCCATGGCATGTAGACCTTGGAGATTCTTATTTAGTAATGAGGATAAGCTAGTTGAAAAAATTCCTGAACATGGCTGGAAAATTGCTTTTGAACTAAAACAAAGTCAGTCAAAACACCAACTAGAACTTGCTGAAAGCTGGGAGAATCAAATCTCTCCTTTACAAAAAGAACACCTTGAAAAGCTAGTAGCATCCCTACCGAAACTATCACCTGGTGAAGTCAACTTTATGGGAATTGAAACAAAGTATACACCTGAACAAAATCTTGCTGTGACGGTTCTAATTCGAAATGGTAGCGAGAAAAACATAATGTTAGAACAAATTCCTTTAATTGTGGAAGATGCTGATGGTGACATTGTCTGTCAAGGTGGGTTTAAATTAGATCAATTTGAAGTAAAAGCGAATACAAGTAAGCCGTGGACGTTTATTTTCCCTAAAGAATTAGTAACGAAAGAGAAGCCTAATCTTACTAAGTGGAAAGTTTATCCGCCGGCAAAGCAATAATATAGATAAGAGGAGTGTCCGCAATGGACACTCCTCTTTTTGTAATTACAAACTAACTGAAGCAATATACCCTTCTTGTCCAGTAGATAAGTTTTTCACTTTATACCAAACAAATAAGTTATATTTATTTTCATCTTCTATCGGACCGCTTAGTATATCTACTTTAGTTCCTGCTGCAATATCTACAGGGCCTCCAGTAGTAGAAGGTTTGTCTCGTAACCTAGCCTTACTTGGGAGTATGACAGTGTCCCCTTTAGAGTACAGCTGAGTTGATTTTGTCATTTCTTTAGTCGCATAGTTCATTTTCTCGCTAAAGATCGCCTGTCCAGTCGTAGGGCTATATGATATTTTCAAGTTATCCTTATTCAGTATTTCCGGACTTACTTGAGCATACTGCGCCATATTGTTGTACACTTTTGATTGGTACGTCCTATCTGAATGGTTTGGATCATTCACTTTAGAAAGCCCATTATAAGCCATAACCGCAAAATACCAGTTTTCTAGTATCTCTTTTTCACCATTATTGATCACTGGAATACGCGTGCCACTGTAACTCCACTTTTCTTGAAGAATCTTAATTCCGATCTCAATATTATACTCTAAATCATACTTTACTTGATCCCAATTATAGCGAGTATCATGTTCATCCAATGGAGTCACTTGCATAATTCCATATCCATTATCGGGGCTCTTAAATACTTCACCTTTTGAATCAAACTGTTGGAAGCTACCATTCTCTGTAATGACAATAGACTTCACCAATTCAGGCGGAATCCCTGCTTCCACAGCTTTCTGAGTTAACATTCCTTTTATCTCTGAAATAGGCACTTGAAGTTGACTCAGGATAGAGTCTAGCCTTGTTTCAACTTTTTCCTGATACAAAGAATTGCTAACTTGGGTAATGCTAGATGAAATGGTGTCAACCAAACTAGGAACTTTACTATCAGATACACCTGGTTTTACTAGTTGTCTTAACTCTCTAAGACTATTATTAACTTCTAGTAGACGGTCAAACTCGTTATCCCTAACATCTTCAGGAATTTTACTTTGCAGTTTGTCCCACTTTAAACGAAGTTGGTCGTAATATTCTTTTTGTGGAATAACCTCTAAAAACATTAACGCTTTTTTACCTTGAGATAATAGCTTTGATGTTTCACCAGAAGGTAGACGATTTATTTCAGACAGTGCCATTCTTACAGTCATAGGATAGCTTAAATCATCTCTAAGTTTTTCTGCAGTTTCTTTAAAAGAATATCGGATAGCTTCTCTAGTGGTAACTCCATAAACACGATCTAACAATTTTGTTTGCTTTTTAATTTCATAAGAGAGCTCATGGTATGCTGTTACCGTCTTATCTGATAAAACTCCCTCTTTCAATTGAGACTCCAAAAACAGTTTCTTCTCTTCAATTTTCTTACCAGCCGTAATAGCATCAATATAATAAGCAGCTCTTTTAATCTGAAGCTGTGGGTCATCAAGTTTTGCAAGAAACACCTGCTTCTGATCGCTTCTTAATTGATTTACTAGCTTAATAGCCTCGTTGTATGCTGTTTTGGCAGCATTGTACTCTTTATAAGGTCTTGTTTTCCCATCTCCAGTCCACTCTATGGAGCAAGCTCTTCTTAAAACTTGAGAAGTAGAGATTGCCTTCTGTACCGCATCACTGACTTGATTATATGTAGCCGCATCAGCCTGATTGGTGGTAGACACAGCAACTGTTGGAATCATAAATGTACTAGCAATTGCAAGTTTGATAGCTTTATTTTTCATTGTTACACCCCTTTTGCAAAATAAAAATGCCTCTTGTTCTATTATAACAAGAGGCATTAACTTTTTTACAGTTTTATCCCAAATAACTACTATTCTACTGATTTATACTCTATAAAATCTTCCATATTTGTAACGTATAATTGAGATCCTAGGTTATATTGACCACCATGTTTGTCATCGTAACCATATACTCGATAAATCTCTCCAGGATTTAATACTCTTGAAACTTTTAAATTATCGCTCGCATCTCTTTCCCAAAGATTAATTTTTTTCTTTATGTATATTGCTCCAACTTGACCTTCTTTAACTGAGTTAGAGAAAAATGCATCTAAAACCATTTCAGGCTCTAAGTATCTCTTAGCACCAAGATATCTAGATTTATAATATGAAGCATCTAAACTTGTAACTTCTATCCCTTTGCTAGAAGAAGCATGAATAAATTGGTTATCCCCAACATATATTCCAGCATGGGAAGCTCCTGGTTTATAAGTTGTAAAGAACACTAAATCTCCTGGTACAAGCTCATCTTGTTTAACAGATTCTCCTTGGTTAAACTGATCTGCACTTGTTCTTGGAAGTTGTACGTCATATTCATTAAATACGTATGTAAGAAAACCTGAGCAGTCAAACCCTGATGGAGTTGTTCCACCCCATTTATAAGGTACACCAACATATTGCTTAGCATATTCAACAATGCTTTCTTTTTCGGCAGCATTTGCGTCTACTTGTGATACGAATAATAGTGGAACCGTTATAAGCACTGATGTAATCAGTTTTTTTACTTTATTCAAGTAAGTAACCTCCTAGCATGCTAAACTCTATTTTGTTCAATAAATTGTCAAATAATTAAGTTTTTTGAAACCTACTAAAATCATATACTAATTTTCGTCTGATATCTATTTCAGTTCCCTTACAATCTCTTTGTTATATTACAGAATTGTTACAAACATTACGTTATATTGAAAAAATAAAGAGCGAGCACTAATCGGCTCGCTCCTAACTTGCTATTTACGTAAATTGTGGCCAGTTTATTTGAAGTTCGTCGCCTTCAATTTTCTCTAGCGTACGATATTTGAACGGCAACAGGTCCTGATCATTTTTCGATAAAAATTCTTTTGCAATTTCAAAAGGAATCATATCAAAACGATCGTCTCTTTCTGCTAAAAAATATACACCTAGGATTTGTCCCTTATTTTTTATATCTAAGTTTAAGAAGGCTGGAAAATAGGTTTCATCTTTAGCTTCCAAAACAGCCATCGCTGTAACCGTTCCATCCTCTTCCTGCTCTACCAGTTCATTCTCTAGCTTTTCAAGTACTTTTACAGCCCAACCTTGTTTCTTGTAACCCCCAATTACTTTAGGAGGGTTCTCCTTTAACTGATTAAGTATATCCTTCACATCATTAGATTGTCCCATTTGTTACCAAACTCCCTCCAATGTTCTGAAAAGTTAATACCTACATTACAGAACAACGATCAATCAAGGCTCCAAAACACTTTATTAACATATTTTCTTTCGAGATATGTATATCACCATATGTCAATAAAAAAGTAAAAAAAAGAATCCATCTCATAATGTAGCATATAAAATAATATTGTGCAATTTTGTAATGAATTTTTAAAATATTTAATATAAGAGTAAAACAAATGGACTTGCCACACAATACATAATATATGGTAACGTAACTAAAATAGAACAAAGCTTCTCCAACTGTGGAGAAGCTCATTATTAAGGCTGTTTTCGCATAAATTAGTGCTTTACGTATGTTATTTCCAACACGGACCCTATGCTGCTTCGTGGCATCTTTTCTTCCCCATATGAAGAATACAGCGCCATCTATTTAAATGCAGTTTAAAGTATTTAAAAGTCAACAAAGTTTACGAAAAGAGCCTTTATTAATAAACTGCTTGAATTTGATCAATAAAAATTTGTCCTTTATTTTTCTTTGTATCGTCCACTTGCATGTAGCGAATTGGAGCAGTTAGTTTATATGGTGCTGTTAAACCATTTGGAATTGTTGCTTCAACGTATTTCCAACCAGTCCAGTCAAGGTTTTTAGTGAAATCCAATTGAACTTCTTTATTTTTAGAGTCAACCAATTGAGCACGTAGCCAATGCCCTTTTCCATCACCATAAACCCACATTCCGATTTTCTTAGGAGTACCTAAAATTTCTAGGGCACTGTTTTTCTGTGCGTACACACCTGAAGTTCCAGTTGTCCCAATAAAGTCATAAGAAACCTTTAAAGATTGTTTTCCTTCTTTAATGTAGTTCTTTTCTGGCATTACCTGTACGGTTACATACTTAGCTCCTGATGCATTCCATTCACTAAGTGATCCTTCAAAATCTTCGATTATAATCGTTCCTGGGTTCCCAACGATTACTTTTATCTCTTTCTTTACAGAACCATATGAAACCGTAATTACGCCTGATCCATCTGTATTCCCTGCTTTAAATACACCTTTGTTAACAGTACCAAGTTGGTTTGAGACACTATATTGGTAAATCGCTGGATCACTTACAACTTTCTGGCCTTTATAGAGACCATCAATTTCTAGAGAAAATGATTCATTTTTCTCAACAAGAATGGTTTCTTGCTTAACGTGAATGCTATCTATACTATTGACAATATTAACTGAGACATTTGACTTAATAGAACCGACAGCACCGGTAATGGTTCCTTTTCCTACCTTAGTAGCAGCTGTGTAAGAATCATCATTATTAAATGTTCCAACATTCGAAGACCATGTAATCGGATCTTTAAGTTTAATGACATTGTTTGCTTGATCCAGTCCAGTAGGTTTTAGCCCTAGACTTTCGTAAGTTGCTCCTGCAAATAAAGTGATTTCCTTAGGATTTAGTAATAAAGTGTGCAACGGACCTGCTTTCCATAAACCAACAATGAATAAAGAGTTTGCTACAGAGCGCTCTTTTCCGTCAGATGGTTTGTTAATCACACTTGCTTCCCAATCACCTGGTTGTCTTGCAATCATGGTAGAGGAGCCACCCCCATCAAAGGTGATTGCTTCTACTGCACCAAAGTCTTTCATTATTTTTGCAAGATCGGCCAATGTAACCCCTTTACTATGACTTTGTCTGCCATCCACTACGATAACAAAAACCGATCCGTCTGCTTTAATTCCAATTGCAGTTCTTGGATGTGCACCTGCAATATTAAAGGCTTGTGTATGACCGTTTTTCACTAAGTGATATCTACCACCAATAGCTTGTTCAATATTATTCCAAGCTGCATCACTATAGTTAATATCAATTTCTACCTGGTCACCGGCCTTCAACGTTTTTAAGTACTCGCTTCCTGCTCCATGTCCAGACAGAACATATTCACCCTGTTGCAAAGGATGACTTCCTTGTCCAATAATAACTTCCTTTACTACAGCTGTTATTTTGTTATTGCCATTAAGTTTACCAGAAGCATTGGTTAAGATTACTTCTGTTCCTAATTCATTGGTCATTGTATTACTTGAAAAATAAGGCGTATAAAGGACAAGATGACCAGCATGGCGACGTTTATTTACGGAATTGATTAAATATCGGTCACTTCCGTTTACACTCATACTTAAAATAATATCTGGATTACCAATCAACGCCTTCCCGCTTGGACTTACACCAAAAATGGTTCTGTCTGATGCAGGAGTCGTATTGGTTGTCACCAGTTCTCCATTATGTACCGTTAGATCAGTAGGAGCACCATTTTGATCAAAGTAGTCACCATTAACTCCTCCAATAATATAGTGACCATCGTACTGCTGACGACTAGCTTGACTGCTTACCGTTTCAAATCCAATCATTTGATCCTTAGCCAATGAAGTTTCAAATGTAATTTGAGAGACTTTTTGGTCAACATCCAACTTATAGATAGCCTGATTTCCACTACTTCCTTCTACAGCGAACTCTGACTGTGTTACACCTGGTGCTATTACACTAGCAGTCTCACTTTTTACAGTCCCAATAGAAAGCTTAGTTCCATATAACTCAGGGTTAACAAGCTTCAATTTATGTTTTGAAGGTGTCTTATACTGGACAAACCCTTTAATGTTAGTAACAAAATAAGGTCCACCTACTCCGTATTGTCCACCAAAACTTGAGCTATACTGGTACACTCTGTAAGCCTCTCCTGGTTTCAGCACCCGTACAAATACCAATTTATTATTTTCTCTTTTCCAGAGATTAATAGGCTTTAAGATATCAACCTTACCAATCTGTCCTTTTACTAACTGCATCCCTTCCCAACTAACATAAGGAGTTGTTGCAGCGTTAGCCTTAGTAGGCTCAGTCACTCCGGAAAAAGGACTTACTAGAATTGATAGAACCATTACCAAGCTGACTATAATCTTTTTCATCGTTCCTCTCCCTTTACCACTCTTATTCTAAAAACTATTATTCTATTATACGACAAAATAACTCACCATTTACTCTATTTCTACAAAATGGAATAAAAGTCCCATACTGAAAATAGAAAAAAACCTTACTAAATTAATAGTAAGGTTTTTCCGGGTTTCCCCTAAGTTTGATAGGAAGATCCTCGTACCAACCACTGAATAGAGTATCTCCACCTTATAAGACGATTAAGTTTTAAAAAAGTTTCATTTTTTTCTAAATTTTTTGAGGAAATTTATGTATACCTGTCGATTTTGCGAGATTACTGTAAATTCTTAAAAAAGGTATACGTAAGCGGAGCTGTTGTTTTTAGCTTTTCTCGGGAAGATTCCTCCAAATAATACATGGCGAAAGTTTCTGCAAAATACTCTTCAGGATAGTTATCGTAATATACACTATTCTTAAACAAAAACTGTGATTCCTTTTTCCAAATATCTATAAAACTTTTTGTCGAAGATAGGTGGTCATAAATAATAGAATCGATAGAATGTGCAGCTTCATGCAATTCTAGATTTACTGAACCATGTGATTTACCATAATCACTATATCCTATCCTAACAACAACTACATGGGTCCCACCAATGCCTGGTACATCGTCCCATGTTCTATTTGAGTTTTCCCATCCTCTTGGCACCTGACCCTTAAGATGGGTGAATTCTGCAACATTTGTAATCGGCTCATCCACTAGTTTAATGAGGATGTCATGACTCTTCATTTTATCTAGCAAGGTTATAGGCAGTTGGGCAATGCGATTTTTTATTTTTATGACCTCTGGATGCTTTTCAAATCCTTTCGGCACTGAGACTATTTGCTTCACTAAACTATGGTGTTCATTGAGTGAAACATCTTCTAGCAGAAGTTCTTGTAATTTTTGTTTAGAAGGCGTCTTGTATTTAATTTTCCCCTTCATATCTGTGACAACATAAGCGCCACCCACACGATATTGTCCGTGAGTATGATCGTATCCATACACCCTGTAAGTTTCATTAGGATTTAAGACCCTCACAAAAGTTAGTTTAGATTCTTCTCTTTTCCACAGATTAATTGGCTCTATTATGGTTAATTTACCAGTTTGACCTTTAACTAGCTCTGCTCCATCCCACAAAACTTTTGCAGACACTTTTCCAGGGATTAACAGACAAAATGATAGGATTAATAGACAAAGTATTTGCTTCCAACTGCCCATATTGAGTCGCCTCTTTCCAGAAAATTAAAACGGTTTGAAATAATTTTGTGTATAATAAGGTCTTTGCGTGTCTTGTTGGAACTGTACCCCTACGCCTACATGGGTAAACTCTTCTTGAAGAATATTCTTTCTATGTCCAATAGAATTCATTAGAGCCTCATGAGCGAAAATGCTACTTGGGTGCCCCATTGCAAGATTTTCTCCTGCTGCCCAATAGCGAATCCCCTCCTTATCCATTCGGTCAAAAGGGCTTTCATTTTGTAAGTTTGTATGGTTGAAATAATTATTAATTGCCATATCTTTACTATGCTTACGAGAGGATGACCGCGCTTCCTCCCCCCAATTTAATGGGGATAGTCCATTATCTACTCTCGCTGCATTGATTAGATCAAACATTTGCAGTTCAAATGCTTGCTGAAGGGGAAATGATTGGTTACCAAATCTCCCATCCTTCTTCTGTTCTAAAGAGCTTGTAACTACCTGAATGCCTGTAACTTTACTTCCTTTGTGGATATCATAGAAAACGGTTATATAGTTTCCACTCTTATAAAAGGTTTGCTCTTCTTCATTGTTTGTAATAAGATAATTCACATTTCCCTTTATAATCCCCTTAATTGGTGACCCTAAGAGCGAAACAACTTCCTTGCCACTCAGTCCTTTATGTACTCCATTAACATAAAGGCTTTCGTCATTAGAATAGATTTGAATCACTTTATCTCTTTCATATCCGACCATATAAAAGTGGTCATACTGGTTATGATGGGTATTCCAATTAATACCATATTCGTTTAAGGAAGTTCTTTTGGCTTGTCCTAATTTCTGTTCAATCGAGGACTTACTCTCACCAATCTTTATACTCAATGCTGACATTTCAGCTTCTTGTTTTTTACACGCAACTAGTGCTAATTTGCTCTTTGAAGGCGTTTCATAGTGAACTCGTGAATCACGGTCTACGTAATATCCTCCACCGACGCTTAGCCTCCCTGGCTTAAAAGCATAAATTCTATACTTCTCACCAGCTTTTAAAGTTCGAGAATAAGTTTCCTGGTTATCTTCTAATTTGTATAAATCCGTATCCTTTAATACTTCAAGTCTACCAATTTGTCCGACCCTTAATTCTACTCCATCCCACCAGATCTTTGTATTAGTAGTAATACCTGTACAATTTTCTGCTGCTTTTGCTTCATTGTTTGCGTAAGAAAAAAAGATTAAAAGAATCATTGTCGCTGTAATAGTTGTAATTGCTATTCTTTTCATCATGCTTTCCCTCCTAATCTCCTACTTCTATTTTATTGTATTCCTTTCCAGTAGTATAGATAAAAGGGATATTATCCTTATTTTGGTTCTATTGTCTTACGCATGCTATAATGTTTTCTAGCATTTACATTTCATACAGGTGGAGAAGTAATTTGATATTCAATTCATATGAATTCTTATTTGGATTTTTACCAGTTGTTTGGCTAATCTTTTTAGTATTAAGCAAATATAAGCTTTATCGAACAAGAACTGTCTGGCTTGTTGTTAGTTCCCTGTTTTTCTATAGCTGGTGGAATCCTATTTATTTACCTTTAATATTAGCTTCTATGCTAATCAACTACTTCCTTGGCTCCGTCATTGGAAAAATGAAAGAGGCAAAGCTAGCTAAGACGATACTAGTTTTGGGTGTCATCCTTAATCTTTCAGCACTTGGATACTATAAATACTTTGATTTCTTTGTTGAAAATTTTAACGCTCTATTTCATACAGATATTCCGCTGCTTTACCTTACTCTACCTCTTGCCATAAGCTTTTTTACCTTTCAGCAAATTGCTTACTTAGTGGATGCTTATCGGAATGAAACGAAAGAATATGATTTTTGGGATTACGCTTTATTTGTAAGCTTCTTTCCTCAGTTAATTGCAGGTCCCATTGTTCATCATAAGGAAATGATGCCTCAATTTGCAGCTAATAATAGTAGAATAAAGGCTGAAAATATCGCAAAAGGGATCTTTATTTTTTCAATTGGCCTTTTTAAAAAGGTTGTTATCGCAGATACATTTGCTGGTTGGGCAACAGCCGGTTTCGACTTAGCAGAAAGCCTAACCTTTTTTGAAGCATGGATTGTTTCATTATCTTATACGTTCCAATTGTATTTTGACTTTAGTGGTTATACAGATATGGCCATTGGAGCAGCACTATTATTCAACATAAGATTGCCCATTAATTTCAACTCACCATATAAAGCCGTCAGCATTATTGACTTCTGGAAAAGATGGCATATTACGTTAACTAGATTTCTAACGCAATATTTGTATATTCCTCTCGGTGGAAGTCGAAAAGGAGTTATTCGTACCTATATAAATGTGTTCATCGTTTTCTTCCTAAGTGGACTGTGGCATGGTGCAGGTTGGACATTTATATTGTGGGGTACCTTGCATGGAATTGCCTCAGTCATCAACCGATTATGGCAACAGCTTGATTTTAAAATGCACTGGCTCCTTGGATGGTTTATTACATTCCAGTTTGTAAACTTTGCTTGGATATTTTTTAGAGCAAGAACATGGGAGGATGCGATTAAAGTCATCGAGGGGATGTTAGGATTCAATGGGTTTTCCTTACCCGAAAACTATGCCCATTTTGTAAATTCTACTAAACTAACCTTTGTTGAAGAATTAACAATTAATACGTTAGTAGATGCAACTTTTGGTTACATGTTGATGTATACCTTAGGAGCTTTCATGGTTGTTCTACTATTTAAAAATTCCGTTAAATTAATGGACCACTTTAAGCAAAATTGGTTTTGGGCGTTTTTCGTATGTGTCCTTCTATGGTTGTCTATATTGAATATGACAAAGGTTAGTGAGTTTTTATATTTTAACTTTTAGGTGGTAACATTCATGCAGGCTTATCGTAATTGGCTATTAAAATGTTTCATAGCTTTCTTCTCGCTCACATTGTTGCTGGGGTTACCCATCATGTTATTTAACTATATAGTGGATCCTTTATGGCTCTTTGAACATAAGAATAAATGGAATAACATCCAACAAGGATTTAACGAAAGGCAGCAAAAAGTAAATCGATTTACTTTTACAGATGAACCTTATGATGCTCTTCTAATAGGTAGCAGCCGATCAACCTATATTAATCAGCATCATTTTAAAAATTTGAACGTATTTAATTTTGCGGTCAGTTCGATGTATGTAGATGAGTACAAAGATTATATCGAATATGCGAAAAAACAAAATGGGAAAGATTTTAAATTTATATTTTTAGGTCTCGATTTCTTTGCAACGAATAAATACCGAACCCTAAATGAAAAGGAGCCTAGCTATTATACCGAACAGGCTGAAAGCTACTTGTACCGATTAAAATCACTAGCTTCCTTTGACACATTGAAACTTTCCGTACCTATTTATAAGTCTTCTCAAGAAGACAAGCCTACATTTATTGATCATCGATATTACAATCGTGAAAATGTGGCGTTTCCTTTCCCTGTTACAGATCAAGAACGACAAGCTAGGATTGAAACAAATATTTATCAGTTTTTCCGGGACGAGCCTAAGTATGAGTACGACCCTGCTGTCATTCAAATGTTAGAGGAAATCGTTAAAACAAACTCCAATACAATTATTGTACCTTTTACAACACCGGTCACATTAGCACGACTCAATATTCAACTAGAAAATGAAGAGTATATGCAGGGCTACGAGCAATGGTTGAAGGATTTAACAGGTCTGTTTGATAAAGTCTATCATTTTATGGATATTAATCAGGTGTCACTGAATGTAGAAAATTTTACAGATTCACATCATTTCACTCCTGAAATTGGCAATCAAATTGTTGATGAGATCTGGAATGATGAATCTAAAGAAGATTTATCATTCGGGAGAGTCTTAACGGCTAGTAATGTTGAATCAGAGATAATAAACATTAAAACAGATATTAACGAAGCATCTGACTATACGTATGATTTCTTAAAGCCACTTGAAAAAGAACCATTCTTCACAGATGACTTTTCACAGATTAAGAAAACTACTTTTTCTACAGAACAGTGGGACGAAAGCCTTTCTCCTTTAACTCTTCTAGGTGCAAAGGGATCTTTCAATATGACCGTTAACGATCGTCAGCTTTTAGTTGAACCCCCTACCAAACTAATGGGTACTGAAGTGATTCAGCTTGGCTTTGACTATGCAAACCTAAACAAGGGGAATGTTCAGGATGAAGTGACCTTCATTGTTTCTCTTAAAGGAAATGTTTCTAGCAGTGGTTCTGTCCAACTATTTATTCAAGACCAAGTGAATAAGGAATGGGAACGGGCTACCTACAATCCTATTTTAGACCCGCATCAAACTAGGTCATTTAAAGTATCCAAGAAAATAAGAGGAAATGCAGAAAAAATTCTATTTGGGGTTCGTTGGCAGAACATTAAAAATGAGGATGAATGGATCATAATTGATAAGGTATCTGCTTATTAAGGAGTTAGTCCCTATGAAAGGACTAACTTCCTTTTCTTTTTAATAGATATATAGTATGGTGTTTATGTGTATTTATGGATGATATGTAAAATAAATGTAAACGAGGCATTAGAATGAGCTTTGATTTTAAGAAAAAATATTTGAACCTGGCAATCCCAGTCGTTCTTACAACGCAACTTTTTTCTCCTCTTAACGTATTAGGAGACGAGAATCCGGTTGAGATAGAAACCATTGAACTGGATGATAGCCAAACACCTGTTGAGGAAGAGAAAAATAAACCTGATCTAGAGGTGGAAAATTTAGGGGAATTCCACAAGGTTGGGCCCCAAGTATTTCATGGGACTGCCCTAACAGCTGCATATGGAAAATCTCCTGAAGATGTTCCTTATATGTATATCCTTCAACACGGAACTCCATCAGCACTATCCATCGTAAATCTAGTCACGGGTGAAACGGAGGATACAATAACATTAGAAAACTCTACTAGCGCTTGGGGAATTGATGTGGACTCTCACCAAAATGTATGGATTGGTGGAACTTCATCAGGGAATCTTTATAAGTATGATCCAGTGACAAAAGAGTTAACAGACTTCGGCAACCGATTACATCATAATCGTGATACAGCTATTCTTGACCTTGAAGTGGGAGGAGATAGAATATATGGTTCAACTGCCTACAACGGAACGGTATTCTCTTATATTCCAGAAACTGGTGAACAAAAAGATTACGGTCAAGTAATTAAGGGAAAAGAGTTTGCTAAAAGTGTCCTGTATGATGAAGAATTAGAGAGTATATTTATGGGTGTCGGTTCAAAAGCAGAGCTTATTCGATATGATATAAGAACAAAAATGCGTGACCGCTTCCTGCCATGGGAGTACCGATTCGAAAAATATGTTTCAGATATTCAGATTGTAGGAGATTATTTATTTGCGCGTTTAGACCCTAGTAACAAAGTAATCGTTATGAACAAAAAAACATTAGAACTTCTAGATGAGATTGATGTTACATCGAAAACTGTATCTCCAAAATCACCAGACCAGGATGTTGTCTATTATACATACGAGGGTCAGCTATTTGCTTATCATTATAAATCCGGGGACAAAATTAAGGTTGAAATACCCAATATTGGTCAAGAAGTCATTAGCTTAGACTTTGTAGAAATGAACACAGAAGATAACCCTGGTGCGACTCTAGTGGGACTTACTAGCAATGCAGGAGAGTATTTTACATATAACTTAAGTACTGGTCACTTTTCTTTTAATCAAGCCGACTTAACAGAACTACCAGTCACTTTATACACATTGTTTACTAGTCCTTCTAAAGAACAGATCTTAATTAATGGATATATGTCCGGCGGGATTGGAATTTACGATATCCATACTGGTAAAACAACCCCTATTAAAGATGTTAGTCAAATTGAATCTATGTCCTACCTAAATAACAAACTTTATTTGGGTGCTTACCCTAAAGCTCGATTATTAGAATATGATCTTAATTTGCCAATATCCGAAGCTAAGTTTAAAGAGATTACTAGATATAAAGATTTAGGACAAGAACGCCCAACTGCTTTATTGGGGATTGATGAACTCAACAAGTTAGTTATTGGAACATATCCGGAAACAAGTACGGGTGGAGGATTATTATCGATTTACGATCCAAGTACGAAAGAAGTTCAAAGTTACGAAAATTATATTGAAAATCAAAGCATTATTTCTCTTTCTTATCTATCCGACTATGTGTATGGTGGAACGTCTGTGTTTGCGAATCATGTTCGGTCAGAAGAGGGAGCTACTTTATTTAAATTCAAGGCCGATAACCCTCTTGAAAAAGAAATCATTGCCTTACCTATTAAGGCAACCATGATAAACTCTTTAATTCATCAAAATGGCGAATTACTTTACGGTATGGCTGATGGGAAACTATTTAGCTACAATGTTATGACACAAGAAACAAATCAAAATGAGATTGTTCCGGCTATTTCTGGAAGATTTAAAAATTCTACACTTCTTTTTGGTCCTAACAACCTACTATATGGTACAGTAGAGGGCGTTCTTTTCAGTGCGGACCCAGAAAGCTTAGAAGTAAAGATTTTAAAGGCAGAAGGAGCAAAAGATCTCGCTATTGATAAAAATGGAGATTTGTATTTCCGAAATGAAGCAGATCTATGGAAGTATGAAATGAAGAGATAACAAATAAGATCAGTCCGTCTATTGGACTGATCTTATTTTGTTCTACGAACCTAGTTAAAATCAACTTGTATTTTATAAGCCTTGAGAGTTGTATGTCCAAACATATCTCTTACTTTAAAATGATATGTTCCTTTTTTAAGATTGAAATAAAGAACCTCGTTATCACCAGCTGCATAGTAATCAGCTGTTGTTAATTCTTTTCCATTCTTATACAACGTAATTATACCATCTACTTCTACACCCGTATTTAACGTAATTTTTCCTTTTGAATCTTTGTCTATCTTTAGTTCGAACCAATCTTCATCTCCGTAAGGAACACCTGCATTTAAATAACCAGTAGCTTCTAGCTTCTTGTTATTTACTTTTTTCAGAGTTAACGGTTTAGATGGTACATTTCCTGTTACAACAGATTTTGCATCTTCATCATTTTGCTGAACAGGAGCAACTGTTAATTTGTAAGGTAATAGTGATAATGGTACTGGACCATCTACAAATGCAGTTGTTAATAAAATGTAATTCTTATTCTTTTCCGCTTTGAAAGAACCATAGGTTAAACCGAAGGACTGTGCTTTATCAATCACTTGAATCTTATTGAACTCTCGTTCATCAAGTTTACGATTTTTATTAACATCCTCGACGATCATTATCATGCCGTAGAACGAGTTAACTAGCTCTTTTGGATATTTTGATTTCCAGCTTAAATCAACTTCCTGTTGTTCCAATGTTACCCCATACACTTGAGTAGATTTAGATTCAAAATAAGAAATGTCCTGGTCATGTGGCATTGAGAAGTTACCTTCTACTACTGAACCCACTAGATTCTTAATGTTCTCTAAGTCATCGTCATCCTCTTGTTTATCTTGAGGATCCTTTACAATCAACTTAGAAGTAAACTCATAAGGTTCAAAGGAAATATCACCAGTATAATAGTTTGTATTAAATTTAATGTAATAAGTTTTGTCTTTCTTTAAGCCTGTATACAATGAGTCACTAAGATTCACATCAATCCAGTTATAGCTGACATTGGAACCAATGTGCTCTAAATAGTTTCGGCCTGTCAGTTCATCCTCCCTAATTTGATAAATCTCCATCATTGGGTTAGTAGAGTTTTTATTTAACAAGGAGAATTCATAAATTCCTGTCTCTGTTGGAGTAACGCCAAACCAGTCCTCATCTTCAAACCTTTGAAGACTTCCTGTTCCCACGCTGCCAATTTCATATGGAAGAGCACCATCTTTTAATAGTTGAGTAAAATCAACCTCTTCTTCCTGTACACCTTTTGCCATAGATTCCATCTGCTTTTCAAGCTGAGTTTCCTCTGTGAATTTTTCTTCTAGAAAATACGGGAACATGTCTTCATCTTCACCAATCGATTTCCCTACAACTTCTAATTTATAGGTTTCTAAAGAGGATTCCGGCACTTGTTCTTCGTCCATTAATCCGAAATTCATAATGAAGTCATACATACCAAAGTATCCCAACATTTTATTGGAAATTCTAATATAGTACTCCATACCTGGCATTGCTGTAAAGACTAGACTCTCTCCCTCGCTCTTTCCGGCCTTATTAGCATGATACATTGGATCCATGGGATATTCGCCCTCGAAAAACTCTTCCAACATCACTTTTCTTTCTTCCTCTGGCATATCCTCTGGAAGTGCAAATTGATCTCCCATGTAAACACCAATACTAGTATCAACTCCAGGCAGTCCTGATAAGTCAATCTTAACTACTTGCTCTTCTTCAACTGAAAAACGGTAGAAATCATCATCCCCGTCTTCTCCAATTAAAGTTGCTTCTTTTTTATCATATGGAAGATCAATTGAAATAGGAGCCTCTATACTAGACTCATCCTTAGGAAGCTCAGAAACCTTGCTCACGGATAACTCATACTTAGAAAGATTTCTAGCAGAGTCATCATAGCTACCGTTTACTTCTTTCACTCCTACTGCAAGTTCACCAGTAAAAGGAACTTCAAACAATTTCCCTTCCTTCGCTCCTTCTCTCACTTTATTTAGGTCTAGCTCCACTTCTCCATCAGGAGATGACAGATGAAGCAGTAGCTTAAAATCAAACTGTTCAGCGCCGTCTAAAACAAACTGAATATTCTCGCCTTTTGTTACTTCCGTTTTATACCATTTCTCCTCAAATGGCTTTGTAACACTTCCCTTTATACTTAATTCTTTTTCTAAAGAGATTTTTTCAGCTCTGCTGAAGATCTCCTCTTTATTCCACTCTTTAGTCGTTAGTTCTGGTAAGTCATTAATATTAAATTGCAGGGCCTTAATTGGGTCAATCATGCCATTTCCAAAAGTCGTATCAAACCCTTTATCGCCCAAATCCTCTGCCGTATGCTCTAATATGTACTCAACTTGAAGAGGAGTTAAGTTGGGGTACTTAGATAAAAGCAATGATGCGAGTCCCGATACCATTGGAGCTGACATTGAAGTACCACTCATCTTTTGGAAGCTTGATTTCTTTTCATACTCATAGATTGGCGCATAAATCTCTTCCCCTGGAGCAACCACATCAACGGATGTTCCGTAAGTTGAAAAGCTAGCTAGTTTCTTTTCACTATTCACTGCCCCAACACTAATAACACCTTCGTAGGCCGCTGGATAGCTCAGGGAATCGTCTCCAGTGTTACCTGCTGAAGCGATAACCACAACATTCTTCTCCAATGCATTATCGATAGCCGCTTCTATCAACGGAGACTTCATCGGTCCACCAAGGCTCATATTAATAATATTTGCACCCTTTTCTACAGCAAGTAGAATACCTTGTGCAATCGCGTAATCTGTTGCACCCCAGCCTCTATCAAATACATCTATCGGTAGAATTTTCGCATTTGGATTTACACCATAACCGCCAATCCCATTCCCTTTGTTTGCTGCAACAATACCTGCAACATGCGTACCATGGTAATCAGGTGTACCCTGATTCATCGGGTTTACAGTATTGAAACTTGGAAGTAGGCGATTTTTTAAATCCGGATGATCCATGTCAACTCCCTGGTCAACTACCGCAACGGTAACACTATGATTACCAGCTAATTTCTGTGCTTTTTCGAGCTGTAAGAGACTATTTTGATACTGATCTTTTGCCTTTGGATCTTCTAGACTTAACGGTTTATAAAAGACAGAAGGATGAACTGAAACAACCTGGTCAAATTTCTTATACTTTTCAATAATATTATTCAATTTTTCTTTGCCATTGACCTTAACAACTACATAATTTAAATCCGAAAACTGCTGAAGAATACTACCTCCTGCTTGACGGTGCTGAGAAGTACTTAAAGGTCGCTTATATCTGATAACAAGCGTGTCCTCACTTACAGCAGATCTCTTCGTTTGATCAAGTCTTTCCTGTAGATCCTTCTGAGTAACTTTAATTGCTGAAACAGCTGGTGTGTCCTTAATATTAATTTGAGCTGATGCAGGCGAGATGAAGCTGCTAGTAAATAGCCCTACACCTGCAACAATTGCACAGGACTTTTTTAACCATTTTTTACTCATTCTCATCCTCCTTTAATCTTTTAGTCTACTATTCTATGGTAGTACTTGTGTAAATTAATAGCAAGGATTTCCATAAGTGTTGTTTTTAGGTTATTCGACATAATACAAGCGGGGAGAAGGACAGGGGGCCAAATGTACAAGACGATCTTATTCAACTATAGAAAAAGCTGGCTTCGAATCCGAAGCCAGCTCTCCATATTAGTGTATTAAAGTGTCTCGTTACTTTCAACTTGATCTGAATTCTGTGATTGCTCTTCTTCTGTTGGGGTTGGTTCTGTACTCTCTTCTGTACTGTCTTCTACTTCTTCAACTACTGGTTGAAGTTCAGAGTACTGTTTTAGAACTTCCTCTTTCATGGATTGAAGCGTCTCTTCAAATTTTGGTAGATCTGGATATTTCCCTGGGTGCAGCTTATTTCCTAGTTCTTTTATTCCTATTGATTGCTGTTCAAGTTTCTCTAACTTTTCAAATTTCGCAGGAATTTCTTCAAGTGTTCCTTCTTGTAATAGCACTTGAATCTCTTTTGTAACCATATATCTAGAAATTTCATAAATAATGGTTTCTTTCGTTATTTTAGCAGGCAACACATATTGATTAGCTGTTAATGGTCTTACGTGAGATCCGTACATTTTATTAATGAAAATCTCTGATTTCTTAATCTGATAGGATAAGTCGTGGTAGGACTTTACGGTATCATCATTAAGAATTCCGTTATTTACGGTTCCATCTAAGGACTGTTTCTTTAATAATAATGTCTGCCCGATTTTTACTGTGTCTATAAATACAGCAGCACTATTTTTATAAGAATAAGCTTCATTTAACTTAGTAGTAAAGATAGCTCGTTCTTTTTCGGGTAGTGCTTTAATCTGCTTTTCTGCTGCTGCAATACTTTTGTTAGCCTCTTGGTAGGCCTTTGCAAATTTTGCATCAACTACTAAATCTGCAGCACTCTTTATATTACCAGAGTAATAGAATCGTAATCCTTTGGATTTCGTGATAGCCTGAGCTATTTTATTATCAGCTTCTTTTTTAATCGTTCCCATCCGTGCTTGATTTAACTGGTAACCTAGATCTGCTATATAAAGACCTACTGCTTGGTTCTTTGTCCATGCTCGTGGAAACTCAGAAAGAGGCGGGCTGGTTTCTTTATAATACCTTGAAATTTCTGGAGTAAATCCTGGTCTTTTATATTGAATAATAAACCAATCTGTAAACCCACCACCGGAAGGATTCGGGCCTGGATAGACTAAACGATAGCCTGTCATCTCACCTATTTTTTTCGCGTAATTGTGATCACGATTATACCAACTTCCTGTTTGGTGAAAATTCCAGTACAGGATTTCTCCAGTTGAATGATAGGCTACTGTAGCCTCAGGATCAATTTCATTAACAAAATTTAGAACAGCAATAACCTCAAGCGCACTATGTGGTTTAGTACCTTTATAGTTTTTATAATAAGGCTTACCTGGATTATATTTTATATTCGCCCAATCAGCATTATATTGTCGGTTTAAGTCGACTCCTTTGGCATTTGCCTTCCAACGCTTAAAGTCTTTGCTTCCATCATTCATCTTTATTAAATCTTGATGAACAGAAGATGGGAATGCTTTTAAACCGTATTGTTGTAATGTTACACCATCTGGGTTAACCATCGGGACAAACCAAATAGTCGTTTTGTCTAATATACTTCTAGCATCATAGCCACTAATCTTTGTTCCAGATTCGTATGCTGCAGCATATTGATCAATCATATACATATTAAGCGTAGTCGTTAACCATTCTCGACCATGGTGTGAGCCGTTTATAAAAACATTCGCATGACCTTTCCCTAGAGATACGGCATAGATATTTCGCCCATATTCACTTTGACCTATTACCTTATACGTAACTAGATCTGGATATGTGTTTGCAAGATTCATAATATCTTGCTCCATCTTTTCATATGTATACACTTGGTTTGGGTTTACTACGGCTGCTTCTGCCTGTTTACCACTGAAAGAAAAATAGAAAAATGATAGCAGTAGAACAATAAAAGTAAATCTGAGTTGTTTCATAAATCCTCCTAAGTAACCAAATTATGATAGATTAATCGTACCATTAATAGATACATTCTATTAGAATATTTTTTTACTATTCTGTGACCAATTTTTACCATAATAAAAGTCTACCCAAGTAAAGCCAGGTAGACCTTTATATTCATTATAGGTTTAGGTAGCTATTCTTGTTTTTGTCAGAAAGTATGTATAAGCCGCCACCCACTTCTAATTTCTTTCCTTTTATATTATAGACTCTAAACTGCTGGTTTTTTGTAAGGGTTCGAACAACCTCACCGTTTGAGTTATAAAGTGGTGTATCATCATTTATTGTAACCATCCCTTTATAAAAGGACAGTTTTTGATTTTTATTAATATAGTAGCCACCACCAACATAGTAAGCCTGATCGTCAAAACTATAAACTTTTATAGTCTCCCCTACTTTTAAATTACGGTGTTTTTTGCCATCGGGCTTTGAGAGAACACTATTATTATCTGGAATGTACAGTCTCCCAATATAGAGATTCATTTTGCTACTATCAGCCACTACAACATAGGATCCACCTAAATTATAGTTATTTCCCAATGTTCCATAGATACGATAGGTGTATCCTTTTTTAAGTACCTTAGCGACTTTTCCATCCGGTGCCATTAGTGGGCGATCGTATTTTAAGTATAAGGATGCCATTGGTAAATCATGAGTGATAGTACTATCGACATTTGGAATTGACAACTGAATTAGTTTCATTTTTTCATAGATACCTAGGATTAGCTCCCCATAGTAATTACCTGGAACTGCCCATTTTCCATTAAGGTCTGTCCAGTAAGGAGCAGTTCCTCTCTTAACATAGTTAAATCTCGGATCAATTAATTCTGTAACTAATGGGTCCGTATTGGCATAGGCCTTTAAATGCTGAATTTGCGCTCTTACCCCTTCTTCAGGAGTTTTAAAGTACGCACCCTGTGCCCCTCCACCAACTGCACCAATCCCTGAGTAGTTGTTCTGCTCTGGTAAGACATCATTACCATAATTAAAGAAGCCTGTCTCATGGATTGATTGAGCAAAGGCGATATCCCCACGGATATTTTCCATTCTGCCAATTGATAGAAATAAATCTGCTAATCTGTAAATATCAATTCCTATCAGTTTTGGTTCAGGGTTATGTAGTAGGACGTAATCGCCTAATTGTTTGGCGGTTAGGATGGATGAGCCAGCGATAGGGACTTTGTTTGTTTCTGCTAGACTATGATTTGGAAATGTAAAACCAGTACTACCTATTAATATCGTTAACAATAGTATCAACTTTATGATTCTTTTCATATGCGCACTCCTTCTTCTGTTGTTGTTATTTCTAATATCGACTTGTAATTGTTTATTTACATTAAAAAGTTTAAAACAGCAACAGCATTATCTTGATTACATTCTTTACACATAAAAAGTGGTACCTATTTGGCACCACTTTTTTAATAACTACATTAGTTTAAGAACTCTATCTCAAACCCATTTGCACTAAAGGATTTCCCCTTCAATTCCCCTAGAGTTATATTTTCCAGTAATTTATTTGCAAATCTATTTCTAATGGCTTGTTCTAAACTACTAGCATCATCAGGAGTAGCATCCGAGTTAAATGAAATTAGTAATTGGGAAAAATCAACATTGGTCGAATTTTCAATTGTACCAATAGTCGTAGACCCCTGGCCTGAGTTTATCGCCACCGTAATTTTATCGTTGCCAACTTTAGTTATAGTTCCAAATGTGTTAGTAAAAGTTGTAACGGCTGCTTGTCCCACTCCAAGGTTAATAGTAACAGTGATTTCAGAAGTTTGACCTCCACTTGAATGTACTAGTACACCAGTTAATACTATTGGAGTTCCAGCGAACACTGCACGCATATTTTCCATTTTAATACCTGGTGCACCAGTATCTAGGCTACCAAAAAGGTCTCTTGTAGTAATATTTGTTCCTGTAAATTGAATTGGCGAGTCAATCCAATCACTAGCACCTCTTGCAGTTAGTGAGTTGACTTTTAGAGACACACTAGATGAAGGTGAAGAAGTAATTTGAATACGTTCGAATATATCACTGTCCTCTACATCACTCAAATCCAATTCATACGTACCATTGTGATAATCTGTTAATACTTCTCCAACAAGACCAGTAGTAATTGTATCCAGTACAGGAGTTACTATTGCTCCCCCACCAGTTCCCGTGCCAGGTGCCGGTGCTGCCGGCGGTGCTACAACTACAGGTGCATTTCCACCAACTTCAATACCTTCTTCAGCTTTCTCAACTGTACCTTTGTTATCTACTTTTACTTCACCTTTAACAGATGGATCCTTCTTAATTTCTTTTACTGTAGATCCCTTAGCAACCGCTACATTAGCAACAGCGTTTAACTTAATTTCTTTAACAGTTGCACCTTCAGCTACAGCGATTTTTGCATTTTCACCTGTAACGGTTACGGCAGTTGTAGACAGGTCACCTTTTAAGTTTACTCCTTCAGATTTCTCTGAACCTTTAGCAGCGATTGTGATAGATTCGAATGCTCCACTTACTTTTGATTCTAGGTTAACAGCACCTTTAGCTCCTGCTTTTTCAGAAACTACTAAGCTCTTAACTTTAACACCAGATTCTGCAACTAGGTTAGATCCGTTAGCATCATTTACAACGACGCTGTCCGCTTCAACACCTTTTAGGTATAAGCTGTGGTCAGCGATGTCTTCTACGATAATGTTTCCGCCTACGTTATTTACTTTATTCACTTTAATATTTTCAAGAGAGACTGTTCCAGCACCAGCAGGTGATCCTAGTACTACTAAGTTTCCATTGATAGAAAAGTTCTGTAACTTGATATGTTCGTCTTTTCCAGCATAAATGTAAACTGATTTCTCAACTGTTTCACTACCTGTTTCAGGGCCAAATTCAGTCGTCTCAGTTTTAGAATTTGCAAAGTAAAGAGTTCCCTTTTTCTCAAAAGCTTCTTCAGCAGCGTCAAGTTTAGACATAGCACTTACGAATAACTTGTCTGAAACATCAGCACCGTTGTTTGCAGCTTCATTTACTAAGTATTCAACGTTTCCTAAATAACCAGCTGCTTGGTCCACATTATTATCTTTTAACGCTTTTGCAGCACGATCAATTTGCATTTTGATAGAAACTGGATATAATAGTTCCTTCTGAAGGTCCTCAGCTGTTTCTTTATAGAAATCTCTAAACTCTTCACGAGTTGTTACACCATATACACGGTCAAGCATAAATGAATTCTTCTTAATTTCCCATGAAACTTCATGGTATAATTTTTCCGTTTGATCATCCATTTGACCTTTGTCAAACTTAGCTTTAAGCTCAACGTATTTCTTTTGAATTTTCAATCCTGAAGATACAGCATCAATGTAAGCAACTGAACGTTTTAAGTATGTAGAAACGTTAGCGTCTAATCTAGCTTGTAGAACTTCTTTTTCTTTACCTTTTAATGTAGATACAAGTTTTGTAGCATCTGCTAAAGCTTTCTTTGTATCATTATGTAATTTCATATTTGGATATCCTACTAGGTTGTTAGGATATACATTCTTACGGTGCTCGATTGAAACTTCCCATTTTAACGCACCAGCAAGTTTTTCAGCTTTTACAACCGCTTTTTCTGCTTCTGTTACAGATGCCGCATCTGCAGAGTTTGATACAGCAAACACAGATGATGCAACAGCAGCAGCCATTACAGTTTTAGTAAGAATACGTTTTTTCTTAGTCATTTTGACACTCCTTTTGTTTAATAATGGCAAATAATTATATAAAAATATTATTTGTATAACACAAACATACATAGATAAATATTACCATCTTAGGTCTTTTTACACAATATTTTTTAAAAAATTTACCATTTTTGTCGTATTTTAATATTATCTGCTGATTTTCACATACAATTTTGTTGAATCTTGTAATCTAGTAATGACAGGACTAAAAAATACGTGGTAACATTAATTTACATTGGAAGAAAAGAGGATTAAAATGAAGCGGCTTGGACTTTTCAGTATAATAATATTAGTCATAGTAGTAATTTTTATTGGCAACTATACATGGAACAAAAAAGTAGAAACGACTGTAAAAAAAGCAGAGGAAGTAATAAATAATCCAACGAAAAAACAGACAAATGATAGTAGTAGCGCAAATTTCTCAAGTTCATCGAAAAATGAAGATGCTGAAGCCCAAGTAAACGATGAAAGTGGCGAAGAGGCAGGAGATAGTACTGTTTCTACCAAAAATCAAGATGGTTCAACTAAACAAAATTCAACACAATCTGGATCTACTAATACTAGCAATAGTAGCGAATCAAGTTCAACAGAAGAGGATAAGCCTAAAAGCGTAGACGAGATTAAAGCTAAATATAACGCTCTCTTTACAGAATTAGAAGTTCAAGAAACGAGTAAAGTTGATCAGCTGGTAGTAGAGGCAAAAGCAGAGTTTGTTAGTAACAAGTTGCCTAAAGGTGACCTAATTGCGAAGTATCAAGAGGTTGCAAATCTAATGGAACAAAATGCTGATAGAACTTTTAATATTATCTATCAACAGCTCGAGTATGATTTAGAGATAAATGGTCATAGCCTAAATGAAGCACAAGAGTTTCGCCAAACCTATAATGCAAAAAAACAAGAAAGACTATCCCGAGTAGTCAATCAACTTAAAGATTTTTAATTGCACTAGTGACTTAATCCTAGAACACAAGCACAATTACAAAATATTGATAAGGCTTCCACATTATCTTCACCTCTATTTCTGGAAATTGAATGAAGCATAAAGAATAAGCTTCATCGAG
This sequence comes from Cytobacillus spartinae, assembly GCF_042865285.1. Classification (NCBI taxonomy): domain Bacteria; kingdom Bacillati; phylum Bacillota; class Bacilli; order Caryophanales; family Bacillaceae; genus Cytobacillus; species Cytobacillus spartinae. Next base: position 179,000 of record NZ_JBIACK010000006.1, read on the forward strand.
AAAAGCCAAAAAGAGATATCGTAAAAAATCTATTAAAAACAGGAGAGCAAATGCTCTCCTTACTTTAATTACATTTATATGTTTTCTTAGATGGCTAAATCACTGCACGACATTCATATGAAGAATTGGAAAATTCCACGTCACCCCTTTTCTCCAGGAATTCTCTAATCTCATTCATGTCAATGCCCATTGTTTTTGCTTCCTTAATCAGTTGGATCCACTCCGAGTCAAGCTTTTCGTTCACTTTTCTCATTATTCTCCCCCTAAAATACTTTTCGTATTCCAGGCAACCCAGCCATCCTAGTACCCCTTACCTTAGACCTGTGGTTTTGCGTCCTCACTTTTCAATGAGTTTGCCTTTTACTGTCTAATATTATAATTAGTAGTTCACAGGGATATTTTACTATTAACATGTTGCAAAACTTGTCACTTTGCGAAAAGATACATAATTTTCTAAATATTTTTTCCCTTAAAAAGCGACAATTTTTACGGAATCCTTTAGAATACGGTTTATGAAATATTTAATAGTTGTTGTGAATCGAGGGGCTAGGAAGGGGAAAGAAGTACCTAGCCCCCTTATATACAACAAAAACCAAGTGTTATTTTTTAAAAAACTCACACCAAAAATTAGAACCTTCAAGTATATTAAAACTTCTACTCAACTGTATAATCTATTTCTATAAGATCCCATGCAGTAATTAACCCTAGTGGAGCTTCATGTTTTTTTCCGTTTTCCGTAATTATGACTGCTTCTAATTCTTTTTTATCCTTATGTGCATTTTCAAATATTTCTTCAACTTCAAAGATATTAATTGATTTTGGAACAAATGCAATTGGATGCTCTACTTCGTACTCTAAAATATCTGAAACCTTTATACAATCAAGCTTGACTATATTCTCTGCTACATTAATAGCCATCCATTTGACAATTGCTCCTGTCGTGAGGAGCCCAATACACTCCTTGTTTCGATAGATTGGGTATTGCGAGTAAGAATGCTCTTTAATACCCTGAATGACCTTTAAGATACTATCTTCATAGTTATAGAAAATAACTTCTTTTGTTGCAATAGATGTCGCATAATTAGGTCCGTTAAGTACCCTTGCAATTTTTTCAATATGTTCTACCACTTTAATGTTTGGTTCCGCTATGTAATATCCAATATCAACCTTATCATGAACAATTGCATTCCTTAACTTTGCATATTGCTCAAGGTCACTTTTATACGTTTCAATTGCTTGGTGATGCTTCGCACCAACCTTTACTAGCACGGAAAAACGGTCATCTCTAATCTTCACTATTTTCTTTAATGCGTCATGTATTTGATTAAAACTTACCTCAAATCTTTCTGATAATAGCTGTTCCGTAATCATGTGAGTCCCCTCTTTATCTTCTTATAATTTCTCTTACCTCTTTATGAACAATTCTACATGGCTCACCTAGATTTTCTCTTCCAATTCCCCTTCTTCATTAACAGGGATAATACTTCTTTTTACTAACATAAGACTATCTTCTTTAGTCTTTTTATATTCTAGTTCTACTATATAAGAAGGGAGATCAAACGCAGAAAACATTAAGGCAATTTCATAACCCTTATCTTCTTTAGATAGCCAATCTGGTTTTACAGGGAGATGTACCGCAAGCCCTTTCCCATGTTGTTCCCATTCTTTTACAAAACCATTGAACTGACTTTCTTCAAAGTTAATGATTGTTCTTGTTAGATGGATTCCTCCATTATATAATTCTTTTCTCCTTCCTTGTTTTACCAACCTAATGATTCTAACATTTATATGATTTACAGGGATCTCAATAAATAACGTTAGAGTTTGTCCCTCAGAATAGTAGTTACCTTTCAACATGTTAGTAGGAGATGTTTGGTATGCCTGTCCCTCAAGTTCTGGGAAGTAGCCTATAAAGGCTAGGTGTGTGGACATCGGTAAAAACTGTGTAGCAAGGAGATCTTCTTCTTTATGTGCGTCTAACATATTTGATAACTTAGGTAAATCACTGATTCTATCAATATGACTAATTTGTCTAAGAATATTAAAAAAGTATAATAATATGATTATGGCTAAAATAGTGGAGATAATGATTAAAAACCCTTCTAAACCGAGCTCTACAACCAAACCTACATAAACGGACCAAATTAAGCATACAAAGAGGATTGTAAATAAACTTACTTTTGTCACAATATGGGTGAATAAGTCTGTTCCGCCTCTAATTTTACGAAATTGTCGGATATGCTGCGTCATCCTCTTAATCGTATTCTCTGTATTAATTCCTTCAAATGGAAGGTTAACCATGTCCCAGTATAATTCTCTCGTTTTCTCTAAACGATGTTGAAAACTCAAAGATATAAAGATAGATAAAAGACCTACCAGGGAGAGCACTCCTGCAGTGATACCAAATAAGATGGTAGCTGTTCGATCCTTATTAATAATACCTACATGAAAGGGCATATCTATAAAAGAAAAATTCCAAAATTGAATAGAAGCTCCTCCTAGTAATATGAAGGCAAAAAATGTGCCTAGGTATTTCTCTATATGTTTTTTAAACAACGCTTTAACCTCCAATATATGTAGACCATTCTTTCCCAACATTAACTCTCCCGAGATTCACATTTTTACTCATCTTCTCTCATAGTAATCCAAATCGTAACAATTTGTCTTTTAAACAAGTCTCTTTTTATTGAAAAAATATAAAATTGCTAACCTAATCTATCACACATTCACTCGAAAATTGACGTTCCCCTGTCGTAATTTATCGAGAACATTTCAAGTAAATACGTTCATTATTAAGTTATAATTAAGATAAGTAATATTTTGGAAGGGATGTTGATTATGCCATTAATTCATATGAAGGAAATCTTTACACCACTTAAATTAGTAGGGATCAAAATTTTTAAATGCGTAGAAGGACATACTTATATAAAGGTTTGGAACAACCCTCGAAGAAAAGTATTCTAACAGGGTCAACAAGTTCTTAGGGGTTATGCTAAACACCTTCTGCTTAAACGATAGAACGGCTAGATATGCCATAATACCAATAGCCCCTCCAACCGTTTCAATGTATCATCCGTTAATAGTGGCGTTCGTCCACCCGTAAACCTTAAATGTACCTCATCTAACCCGCTTAAATGTCTTTTTATGCCTCGTTTGAGCCATTACCGTAAACAGCCCCAATACAACAAACACTAATAAGTAGAGAATCATTTAGAGAGATATGGAGTTAAGCTTTGGTCTTGATAGGTCTTTTAAAAAAGGGAGATAACAGTCTAACGAGATTAAGAGATGAGGTTATATCTACTGTTTAGTTAACGAAGGGATGTTACAATCAAAAACTATACTCAGAAAATGACAAGAAAGACGGTTCTTCTTACAATCAGAAAAACCGTCCTGTTGTTTCCTCTATACTTTTTAGTGTTGTGAAGGAATTCCAAATAAGTAAACTTCTTCTATGCTATGTTGTGATGGAATACCTGCTAATTCATATTCCTGTTTAATACTGTGTTGTGAAGGAATACCTGATAGTTCTGTTCCATGCTGAGAAGGAATCCCTGTAGCTCCAACTAATGTTAGGGTTAATAGGCTTGCAGCTATTATTTTTTTCATAATAACACTCTACCTTTCTTGTTTTATATGGATTATTTTAACATTCTATTAATAGTTTATCTAATTCTTTTTTGAAAAGGGTTGCAAATTTTTCATTTTTCTCAAGGAGAAGGATTTCTATTGACTTCTCTATATATTGCTTCCCTTCCTCTTTATTCCCTAGTTTTATGTAATTTTCACCTGTTTGATAATGAAATTCCGCAAGTAAGAATAGTTGCTCATCATGTAAACATAAATTGAGCCCTTTCATACTATAGGTCAAAGATTCCGCATATTGTCCTTCTTCTGTCAAAACTTGCGTTAATCCAAATAACACTTTTAGAAGCACTCTTTTGTCGATCAAGTAAGGTAGATTTTCTATATTTGTTAATGCATCTTTAAAAACCGCAATGGCTTCTTTATATCGTTCCTCTTCTTTATAGATAATCCCTTTACTTGTTAATACTTCTACCTCTCTTTCAGTGAGACTTTCTTGAAGAGGATTGGTTAAAATGATTGCCTGGTCAAACTTATCTATTGCTGCTTCGATGTTACTCTCTAAATAATAGATACAAATTCCCTCATGCCATAATAGAAATTGTTGTAAGGCGGTTATTTTAAATAAAGGGTTTTCTTTTTCTTTCTGAATAATATTGTAAATGGTTTGGTAATCACGTTCCCTTTTATATCTATTGATAATTTCCATTATAGCAACAGAATAATTATCCCGGCTCTTTGTTGCCATATCATATAAGTACCTAAGGTCAATATGTAATTTCCTAGCTAGATCATGGACTTGTTTTATTGTTGGGTACTTCAATTCTTTTTCAAATAAAATCAAATCTTCCTCAGTACAAATCCCCTCGGCAAGATCCTCAGTAGAAACTCCTTTCATTTTCCTTAAGGAGCTAAGAGCTTCACCAAAGTTATATTCCTCTATACTCAATTAACAACACCACCATCTAACTAATTTTCTTAATATATCGATAATAACACACGTGACTATAGTTGTATTATTCTTAACCCCAAAAAATAAAATATTTAGGTTCACTAGTTTACCAAATAGTAAAATATACCCACAAAAACATAGTGAAAGTTTCTCCAACTGAAGAACCGTCCCTATGTTTAATCAAAGGGCTACTGAAGGGGAATTTAGTAAAGGAAAAAGAGATTCTATAAATAGTTATCGATGGCCCTCCCCCATTTAGAAAAAACACTCCCTAGCGAAATTCACCCTATTATTAAAAAAACCACGATTATTTGATGCAATTATTGAATTTTCGCCCCTCATTTTTGCAAAAATTAGTTGTTTTTTTAATCAATTTTTCACTTTTCCTGATTCGACTGAGAAGTAGCCGAAGTTGTATGTTAGCCTTACCCGGGAATAAAAATGGTAAGCGCGCTTTCCTGAAAGGGAAAATGATGGAGAGCTTTGAACAATTAATTGAGCAGTATGAAGCAATGGTATGGAAGATTATTCACTCCTTACATATTTACAAAAATGTTGAGGAGTTCTATCAGACAGGTCTTATTGCGCTTTGGGAAGCAAGTGCTAGGTTTGATCACGAAAAAGGAAGTTTTACTAGCTATGCTTATACCTATATAAAAGGCAAAATCTTATCCGAAATGACAAGAACGAATAAACACGAAAATCAGAACGTCTATCCTAAGGAAGAATTTTGGGAACTAATAGAAGATAGTAAAGTTACCCCTTCTCTTGAAGCTGAACTCATCTTATCCTTATGCGAGGATCTAACACCTAACCAGAAAAAATGGGTACTCTACACTGCCATAGCAGACTTTTCCCTGAATGACATTGCCAAGCTAGAAAAAGTATCTCCGTCCGCAGTTAAGGCATGGAGAAAAGGCGCACAGGAAAAATTAAAGGATCTTAAAATCACAGAATAAGAGAAACAAGGCAATTCACTTGGAATTTATACGAAAAGGCATGGAATTTCACTCCATGCCCTCTTTTTATTATTGCGTATATTCAGTTTTACTAGTTTGATGTAGTCTATTTTCGTGATATCTAATTTTATCAAGAATTTCCAATCGTAATTCTATTGAGATACAGTCCTTTATGATCGTTTCATAGTATCTCTGTCTTAATGAATGCCAAGAGTACTTTAACTTGTAATAGTGTTTAAACACGCGGAACCCTCCTCATTAAGTCACATAAATCGCAGAGTCATCGTATTCGGAATCTGGCTGGCATAGTTTTTCAAAAAACCTTAGCCCCTTTAGCTTTGCGTCACCACTTTTCAATGGCTTTGCCGTTTCGTACGATTTACGTGTTATAAGGTATTTATATCATTAATAGAAAATACAGTAAATATCTCTGGAGATAAATGTGTATTTTATCCTAGATTTTTAAGCTCAGTTTCAATAAATATTAACCCTCGTAACAAAATATTATTTCAGAAATATAATGTAAGTCATCCTAAGTACCCAAAAACTCCGTTATTTTACCTATACAATACTACCCAATTGGTTTAGCAATATAGGTATATAATACTGTTTTACTATCCTTCATTTGGTAAATTATCTAAATATTGTTGTATTTTTATTGTAAGAAATTTATGATAATTACAGTTGTCCTTTTATTATATTGATAGAGTTTCCTAAAATAATTTATAGGTGGATATAATATGGTATTTGACGGAATCATCGCTTCATTTATTGTTGGTTTTTTACGCAAGGGAAATTTAAGAGGGTTAGCAAAATTACACTTAAAGTGGGGATGGATTTTCCCTCTACTACTCTTATTCCAGATGATTGTTTTTACGCTTCAGAATAAAGTCAGCTTCCTCGGAACAACTAGCGGTTACATATATATTGGGGTTTACATCATAGGAATGTTGTTTTTGTTCTTGAATCGAGACAACCCTGGATTTATAATCATACTTATTGGTGTATTTTTAAACTTCATAGTTATGGCTGTAAATGGAGGGAGAATGCCTGTTTCACTTGAAGCAGCCTCTATCCTAGAGCCTGGGTATTTAGATATATTAAAACATGAATTATATGCTAAGCATGCTTTACTAACAGAAGCTACAAAACTGGGCTTTTTAGGTGACATCATCCCATTATCCGATCCTTATCCAAGGACACAGATCATAAGCATCGGAGATGTCATAATGAACATAGGGGCTTTTGTTTTTATACAACATTTAATGTTACATCATCGTAACGTGGATAAACTAGACGCACACCTCCAATTAGAAGGAGGTGAAACCAAATGAAAAAAGAACAAAAAGCTGAAGGCATTAAATTAACTAGTATTTTATACAACGCTATTATCATCGGTTCTGTTATTGTGGCTCTTACTTCAGGTATGAAACTAGTCTAAAATTACAAAGAGGAAGAAGGAACTTTGTAGGCCCTTTTTCCTTTCATCTTTTTATAAATGTGAGTGAAGAATATGCAAATTCTAAGAAAACCATCAAACTTATATTTACTAATTGTTTCGATAGTAGGAATCGTTACATTTCTATTATTATATCAATTCAAATTTACTGCTTCACACGAAATGGTGCTCCTATATTGCTTTGTTGGTGCCATTTTACTTCTTAACCACTATACTATCCTCATTCCGCCAGAAGGAAATTCATTATCAATGGATTCCGCTGTATATTTGGCGTGTCTTTACCTTTTCGGCTTAGACCTTACGTTAGCGGTCCTAATTTCAAATAGTATTATATATGCCGCATACCATCGAAAAGTCATCTGGTGGAAACATGTCTTTAATTTTTCCATTTATACGTTAATGATTGTTGTTTCCTACTTTACATTTATTTACTCCAGTGGTGAAATTGGTTCCATTCACATAACCGAACTACTTCCTTACCTATTATCGTTAAGTGCTTATTTCTTAAGTAATACAATCTTAATCAGTTTTTATTTCCTTCTGTTAGAAGAAAGTAGCTTTTCGAGTAATTTTGTAGGCATTATAAAAGATAAGGCATTTCTTGTAAGTTATTCGAGTACCCTTCTTCTTTCAATGGTACTTGGATCCTTAATTGAGGATAAAGGAATTTTCGGGTTATTTTTGTTTGTCAGTATTGCCGTTCTATTATCTGTTGCCTTCAACCAGAATTTTAGGCTGTTTCAGGCGATATCAAATAAAGCAAACAAAGATTACTTAACAGGTTTAAATAACCATGGTTACTTTAAGGAACTGCTAGAAAAAGAGTTAAGGTTATCAAAAGAAACAGATCATCCTCTAAGTGTTGCTTTGTTAGATATAGACGATTTTAAAAAGTACAATGATTTGTACGGTCATATACAAGGTGATCAGCTATTAAGAGACTTTGGGAAGCTTTTAGAGAATCATACACATAAAAATCAGTATTCTGTTGCCAGGTACGGTGGTGAGGAGTTTGCCATCTTAATGCCAGGAACAACCGCGAAAGCTGCTTTAGGGTTTGTGAATCAATTAAGAAAGATTACGAATGATACACATTTTAAAGGAACTCATGCACTTCCTTATGGATGTCTCTCTTTTTCTGCCGGAATTGCTCAATATGAAAAAGGAACCTACAATGGTACTGAATTATTAAACAAGTCCGACCAGGCCATGTACTACTCTAAATCCCAAGGTAAAAATTTAGTAGAGCTTTATAACGAGCAGAAGTTTGAGGAAGCTTCAGATGAAAATCATTCGTATGAAAAGCAATTTGAAGATGCGGAACAACAATTAAAAATCTTTCTATCCAAGGATGTATATACATACCGACATAGTAAGCGAGTATTCCAATATTCAGTAGACTTTGCGAGGAAGCTTAACCTAAATGAACATGAAAGAAAGATTCTAACATTAGGGGCACTCATTCATGATATTGGAAAGCTGGAAATTCCTCGAGATGTTTTGAATAAAACAGGCAAGCTCGAACCTCATGAATGGGAAATGATGAAAAAGCATGTGATCTGGGGAAAAGAAATTATCTCCACGAATAAACAACTGGAAGAACTGGTCCCATTAGTTGAGCTTCATCACGAACGATACGATGGGAAAGGGTATCCATATGGCTTAAAAGGAGAAAACATACCGAAGCTAGCGAGAGTATTGTGTATCATTGATTCCTTCGATGCCATGACAACAGAACGCCCTTACCAAAAAACAAAAACATTCTCAGAGGGAATTGAGGAACTAAGAAAATGTGCAGGACAGCAGTTTGATCAAGAGCTGGTCGAACCGTTTATCGAACTCATTCAAGAACAATACATGTTTAAGGACCAGGCCCAACCTACAGTGTAAAGAGGGCCTGGTCTCTTTTTTGGTTAAAGAGGAACCAGTTCAATTTCTCTCCTTTTAATCCATAGGGTAATTATACGAATTGGGCAATAATCAATCTAGTTGTAGGGGTACACCAGACCCGTCCACGGGATGCTGTGATTTGTGGATTTGATATTTTATACAGAGATGTTTAAAATACAAGGCAAACCATGTATGGGACTCGGGAGCTGGTCCCACTCGTCCCATTATCAATGTCCGAAGAAACGTCAGAAACAAAAACATACAATAAGAAGATTTTGGTGCTGGAAGGGGACAGTACATCATCTCCTGGACTTCAATCTACAGCACTGGACAGGTGACTGATGTGACCCATGTCACTTTCAGGAGGACAAATAATGGATTTCACTTTGATTGGAAAAAAGATAAAAGAATTAAGAAAAGTACTTGGTCTTTCTCAAGGGGAGTTAGCCAATGGAATCTGTACACAAGCTCAAATTAGTAAAATTGAAAACGGTGATGTATATCCTTATGCTTCTACTCTCTACCTTATTTCACAACGGCTTGGTGTTGATGTTAACTACTTCTTTGATATAGGATTAACACCACGACTTGATTATGTTCAAGAAGTGAGTAAACAGCTTAATAACGCTAGAAAAAACATGAAATATAATGAGATGAAAGAGATTGTTGATATGGAGCAGACAAACCCGCTCTTTTTCCAAAACAAAAGAAATTATCAGGTTTTGCTGTGGCATAAAGGCATCTATGAACATGCCATTCACAGAAATGCTGTAAAAGCTGTTGAGATTCTTCAGGAAGCCATCTCCCTGACCCAAACCACTGAAAAGTTCTACTCTGAGAGGGAACTAGAAATCGTCCTTTCCATTGGAGTGATTTATACTGAGGAACATGACCTTCGTGATGCTCTTACTACTTTTGAAAATGGTCTTAAATATATTTGGCAAATTCCCTATCTAAATGATACTTCCATTCCAACACGTTTTTTTTATAATATCGCTCGAGTGTTAACAAGGTTAAAAAGCTACGAAGAGTCAGATCGATATTGTATAGAAGGAATTGGCTGGTGTGTGAAACAGGAAAGTATGTATCTACTGGGAGAGCTTTACTATCATCGAGGCTATAACCATGAACTAAAAAACAACTACTCTACTGCATTACAACTACTAGAAAAAGCTAAATTTATTTTTAACTTGCAACAGGATGAAAGATTCGCAAACTTGATTAATGAAAAAATTGAAAAGCTCAGAACGTGCCTGTCACTCCCCGAATAATAATGTTTCACACAGCGACCTTCTTTAAAAGATAATTAAAATACCTACCACAGGTTATTGTGATAGGCATTATATTTTTTGTAGTATTTTGAGTGGTTTATGTTTAAGGTAATTTCGTACTTTAGGCTTCGTTTACAAGTTAAGTAACAAGTAAGAGAAAGATAATATAACGGGAAGTAACAGGCACCCTATCTAAAATTATAAACCCTAAACTCCTCACCAGCGTTCAATGTACGAGTTTGGACTATGAATTCTTTACCATCCTTACTTAATTTATACAATGGTGTACTGGATAAAACCGTAATCCTTCCAATTTGACCGCTTTTTAATTGTGTTTTGCCCCAGTTAACTTTCTTTCCGCTTTTCACTTCAGCTAATTTGCTTTTTGAAGGTGTTTCGTACTTAATGGAGCTAGACTTGGCAACGTAATAACCTCCACCTACTCCGTACCATTCCACCGTCGGTAAGTAAGAAATCTTACGGATCTTATTATTATAAGTGTCAGCTACCCAAATCGTCTTACCATCTTTACTAACTGCAACATCCGATGGCATGTGTAAGAGTGCTTTCTCATTACCTCCATCGATATCCCCGTGTACCCCTGCGCTTCCGGCAAGTGTTGTTACCTGACCTTCAAAAAGATATCTTACGGTATGGTTCAAACTATCGGCAATAAGTAATCCACCCTCTTTTGTCATGACCATTCCCTTTGGAAAATGAAATTGGGCTTGTTTTGCTGCACCGTCCTTATATCCACCCTCTACATACAGCTCTTTCTCTCCATATGCGAGACTATTACTTCCTGCAACAGTTGTCACCGTGTTTTTTTCAAAATCAATGTAACGGATACGTTGATTTCCTGTATCTGCCACATATAAATTTCCTTTTGGATCAATCGCTAAACCAGTTGGTTCATTGAATTTCGCCTTACTTAAAGAACCATCTTGGAAGTCCCCTGCACTAGAGGTCTGTCCTGGTGTGACCTCCACTAATCGGTCAGAAGGGGTATTCAATGTAGTTACATAACCGTCTTTTGTAATCTTCCTAATAGCATGATTCAAAGTATCGGCAACATAAACCGTTCCGTCTAAAGCAACTGCTACATCAGACGGAGCGTTTAATTGTGCCTCTTCTCCCTGACCATCTCGGTTACCCATTACCCCTTTACCTGCCATGGTAGTTACTTCACCAGATGGAGAAATACGACGAATGCTATGGTTTTGTGTATCTGCAATATATATGTTACCTTCGTGATCCAACGCAAGACCATTCGGCTGATTAAATACCGCCTCCTCTATTCCCCCGTCGAACCAAGTTCCAGCAGGTAGTCCCGCTTCATCCTGGATCAGTGTATTCCCAGCATAATTGGAAACTTGTCCATCCTCAATTAAGCGGATTAAATGATTCTTTGAGTCCGAAATAAGCAATTCCCCGTCTTCTAAGACTAATATGCTTTTGGGGCTTCGGAAAGAAGAGGACAATGCCTCTCCCCCCTCCTCTCCAAAGTTACCGCTGCCTGCAAAACTTTCCACCTTTAGAGCTGGTCCTTGCGCTGAAACACTCGAGCTAGAACCCATGCCTATGAATGTCATAATCGAGGCAAGGGCCAGCATGCCCACTTTTTTATATCTCATAGCCTACTCCTTTTTTAAGCAAATGTGCTCCATTAAAGACAAATATGGAACCAACGAAAATGTATATCAATCAGCTGCTGTTTCCTTTACATCCTTAATAAGTTACTTCCTCAGTTACAAAGCTATAAGTGTACGCTTCATTCGGGACACCGTGAAGACTTTTAACCATATTAGCTGGGATCGTTATTGTATACTCCTCAGAAGGTTGAACAGAATATAATTGTATTTTGAATATACCGCTATCTTCATTTGTTTCCTGTGTCTGAAGAAATACGGTCTCAAAATGCAAAAATTCTTCATTCTTTGAATTTCGGATTTCTATCTGATCCATAAGTGTATCCGCTTCTTCTGTTAGTTCTACAGGCAGATCAAACTCCGCTATAAATTCCATTAGATGATTGTTTGATTGTTCAGTAGGGGACATTTGAATCTGAGGTGTCTTAGCCTCAAACACTCCAAAGTATCTATTAAACAAAGATACCTCCGCGTGAATTCTTCCGTTCCCCGCATCGGTAGTAAAAAAAGCACTTTCCCAATTTGGTGTATCAAAGTTTTTCAGATAAATGCCGACATTTTCTAGATCAGTTCCTCCTTGAATTGGAAGAGACAATTTGACCGGCAAATCAAATACGTCACCACTAGCTACCTCAAACCAGTACAAATTACCTAAGAGTATCAACCCATTATCATTAGGTAGTTCTTCTGTTCCACGCATGATGATTTCTTGACCATCTACCGTTTCATCAGGTTCTAGTATAATTCCACCTGTAAATCGAATCGGCTGATTAGGTTCAAGAGGAACGGCTGTGTCGAGAGGCACTTCCACTATAAGCGATAATATTACTTCACCAGAGAAGCCTGCAACTGTACCACGAAACGTATATACTCCTGTCATTGTCGTATCGACATTGGTTTCATTCCAAGAAACGTTTACCTCTCTTGTAGTTCCGTTACTCATTTCTGCTATTACAATAGAAGGAAGCGTGTACTCTTCTTTCCAATTTACGATGGTTGTAATAGGGGAAATGGATTCAATTACTACCGGATTTACATGGCCACCTGGTTCCTGATTTCCTCCACCCGAATTATCGTTCTCATTTATTGGTGATGGTACAGGCGTTTTATTATTAATTTTTTCTCTATCTTTTAAAAACCTCTCTTTCTCTTCATCGGTTAGCGTTTCAAGATATTTTTCTACTGCTTGCTTTTGTTTTTCTGCCTGAGCCTGTTGATTTTGTTGTTCAAGTTGTTGCATCGCTTCCTTTATTTGGTTGATAACGTTAGTCAATTGCTGTTGTTGCTGTTCCCTTTCCTCTTGTTTCTTTTGCTGTTCCTGCTGTTTTTGTCGCTCTAGCTCCTGTAATTTTTGCTGTGCCAGTTGCTGTTTTGCTGTTAACTCTAGATCATTTTGTTGACCTAACTGTATTTTTCTCTCAGATTGTTGGTTGGCTTGATTAATTAAACCCTGAATATCCTTTTCGGTAACTAATCCCTTTTTCACCGACTCATTCACGAGGGTATTGGTTAAGTTATCTAAATTTTTTGCTAAACGCTGTAAATCATCATTGTTAGATAAATCAAGTCCCTCTGGAACACTTTCCTTATTTCCTTGCTCTAGCAGTTCCTTTTGTTGTTCTAAAAATTCTTGCCTTTCTTGTTCTGCTTGGGCATTATTACGAATTAATGCTTCTATGATTGCCGGACTAGCATGCTGAACAAATTGCGCGGGATCCATAATCGTAACATTAGATTGCGGTGGTGTAGAAGGATCATTTGGGTATAAATTGACTTGTTGTGTGGGGTAAATATTGACTCCTGATGTTGATGACTCTTTACGAAGGTTTGCCTGTACCACACCGGCATTAACAAACATCCTTGTTTCTCCGGTAAGAGGATTTGTTGTAAGGGTAAAATGAGTTCCCCTCACATTGAACTCACTCGATGGAGTTTCTACGATAAATTCATCTGTCGCCTTTTTTAACTTCGTTACTTTTACATAAGCTGAACCAGCCCAAAGCTCTAACTTTGTTTTATATGCCGCATCTACTTTGTCTAATGTGGATATGTATAGCTCTGTACTCTCACTAACGGTAATCTCATCCTTACGGTCTTCTGTCAGTAATACGACATTGGAACCCGCAGTGGTAATAAGGTGATCTCCCTCATGTAAAATCATTCCCTCTGTTGCTTGATAGGACTGTAGGCCTCCTCCTCTTTTCACATAAGCAGTACCTTTTACTTGATTGACCTCGATTGTCCTTACCGTTGCAGCGAAACCTTTGGAAGAAAATGCTGTAGAGAGTATTCCAAAAACCAAAGGAAAAATAATGAATAATAGTAAAATAGAAGATCGTTTCTTTTTCGTTACACTTATAGCTATGTCCTGCATGATTGTAGCAACCTCCTTTCATAATAGTGGTTCAACCCTACTAAGCTATTATATTCACAATGTAGTTAAAATAGCATAGGTGTAGTTCCTTACTGTTATTCTACATTTGTTATTAAATTCCTTTTCTTAGAGCGTGCCTGTCACTCCCCGAAAAATATTGTTTCACACAGCCCTTCCTTAAAAGGTTAATTCCTTTAAGTGTGTAGAACTAATTTCTATATAAATTCTAAAGCCTACCACATGTTAATGTGATAGGCTTTAGAATTTTGTAGTATTTTGAGTGGGGTTTATGTTTAATGCGATTTTGGACTTAAGGTTTCACTTACAAGTTAAGTCACAAGAAAAAGAAAGAAAATATAGAAGGATTTAATGAAAGGGTACAGCGAAGAGGTGAATGTTTGGAGAGTGTGTTTTGACTAACTCTTAAATCTAATCATCTTCGAAATTTTCTTTCATTCTCCACCGACTTATTCCAAATCACATCTTGGTCTAATTCAATATCATCAAACCTGTCCATAACTTCAATATGTCTCTTTTCACTTAAGTCCTTAAATTCTATAAATTCTTGGTGCCTTTTCTCATTCTCCGCTTTCATTTCTTGAACCGCTTCATTTGTTTCTCCAACAGCTTTAATTAACTGTGTAAGTATATCTTCTACTCTATCAAGTCTACTATTTTCCGTATTAATCACCTCCCTTTTTGAGTATTATACGATTAATTTAAAGCCTTTTCCATAAAATATTTTTTGGGATGCTAAAACTAGGACGGACAACCTTCAACCCAGTCACAATACAAATTTTTCTTTTCCTCAAGAGTCCCTACATAGGTATCTAGTAGCGAGTTCATCGCCATAAAACTAGGTTGAGCAGAATTTGGATATTTAAATAGATGATAACTACTCCAAGGGTAGTATTCAGGCTGTTTAACCATTCTGGCCTCTACCGGATTAATATGAATGTAACGACTAACTTCTAATATTCCTTCTTGATCTTTAATAACCTTGTCATAAAAACGCTTTTCAAACACATGGCCTGTTAAGCGGTAGCGAGTGTTGTAATAGTTTGCATATCTTTTATTCACTAACGCCATAATTTTTGAAATCGGCACCTCTTGTGAGCGTAGTTGTAGATGGATATGGTTCGTCATGAGGCAATAAGAGGCTAATTAAAAAGGGTATTTTTCATGTAGCTGTTGAAGAATGAATAGAAAGGCTTCAAAATCTGTGGTTGATCGGAAAAGAGGATCACGACGATTGCCGCGGCAGACAATATGGTAGTAGAGATTGGGTATCCACACTCTTTTTGGACGAGGCATTAGCTTTTTCTCACTTTCATAGGAACTGGTTGATGATTTGTTCTGCGTAAAGTAATAGCTTTCCAAATACTTCCATCTGTTATATTGACCTTGCCTGCCAAGTCAGATATCGTCCTTGCTAACCGAATGATTTTTATTTGAACACGATTACTCCAATGCTGTTTGTGAGACATTTGGGTGATCATTCTCTGCTGATTTTCTGTTAATGGGCTGGCAGCAATTAATTGCTCGTAGGAAACTCTTGAATTACAAATTTCTTTCTTATAACGCAAGTATTGCCGTTCCCGGGCCTGCCTGACTCTTTCTTTAATATCTATAGAAGATTCTCTCTTTTCCTTAGGCTGGTCAAGGTGAACAGGCTTTAATGAAAGGAGAATGTCCATCCTATCATAAACAGGTCCTGAAACACGGTTTCGATAGGCTACTATTTGTTTCTCGGAACACGTACAATAGTGGACATTAGAACCAAGAAAGCCACATGGACACGGATTCATTGCTCCTATAAGAATAAAAGAAGCAGGGTACGTCACAGTAGAGTGCGCCCGACTGATGGTTACCTTTCCAGTTTCCAATGGTTGTCTTAGCATATCTAGAGTCTTCTTCGTAAACTCAGCCATTTCATCCAGAAACAATACCCCATGATGAGCGAGCGAAATTTCTCCTGGCTTTGGATTAGAACCTCCTCCAAATGGCTACGGATGAAGCTGAGTGATGTGGGTTTCGATAGGGAGCAATTTGTGGAAAATAGAGTTTTTCTTTTGCAAGCTGATACAAACTAATTACTTCTAATTGAGCACTTTTTGTTAATGATGGTAAGATGGATGGAAATGTTTCAGCAAGTAAACTTTTACCGCAACCAGGTGGGCCGCTCATCAGGACATTATGACCGCCGGCAGCCGCTATTTCAAGTGCTTGTTTTCCTTGTTCATGGCCAATAATATGAGAAAAGTCTTTATAAAACGGAGCCATCATTTCAGCTTTCTTCTGCTCATGTTCATGCAATGGCAGATAACCTTGTCCACATAAATACTGTAAACAATCACTAAGGTGATGCACAACGATACAATCCAACCCTTCAATCATATCAAAGGGAATTAGTGGGTCATAAGGTAAAATCACACGTTTAAACCCTAACCCTTTAGCCGCTATCAACGCTGGTAACATTCCCTCTACTTTTTCTATGTTTCCATCTAAGGAAAGCGCACCAATAAAGGCAGTATCTTGGGGAATGTCTTCACTTATCTGTTTCTTCTCCTTTAGAATGGCCACAGCCATCCCTAAATCGAATAAAGGCCCATTCTTCTTTTGCTCGGAAGGAGATAAATTCACAACAATCTTCTGATATGTCATATCAAATCCTAATGTTCTAATCGCTGACAATACACGCTCCTTCGATTCCTTTACAGAAGCATCGGGCAGTCCAACTATAGTCATAGAGTCCGTCCCAGTAGAAATTTGGACTTCTACTTGTACACGATAGCCCTCTAACCCTTTCAACCCAATACTTGATACTTTAATAGTCAAATACATGACCTCCTTAGGATATATACTTAGAAAGATAATGGAATAATCAACTCTTTAATAGAAGAGACCTACTTTTTGTAGTAATGAAAATATGGTGGATTTTAATGTAGAGCGGATTAGAATAGTAGTGACAGTAGTGGTGATAGTGGTAGTTTAGTTTAGTTTAGTTAACTTAAAGTATAGTGAGTTTCTATTATGTCTCTCAAACACCTCCTTTTCATTCATTATACGATGCCTTTCACTCACTTTCTATAAGTTTTGATTACTCGACAGTGACAGGCATCGAAACTATCATAGGTTCCCAAAATGTGTTAAATTTAGAAAAGACTTTGGAGGTTTTAATTATGACTTTACCTCAACCGGCTATAAATAAAGTTATAGAAGTTTTAACTAAGTCTGTTACTCCTGAAATCATTTATCTTTTTGGTTCTTATGCTAATGGAACCACACATCCTAAGAGCGATATTGATATAGCTTATTTATCAAACTCAACTATTACTCCCTATGAACGTTTTTCACTTGCACAAAAGTTAGCATCCTCTCTTAACCGAGATGTTGACCTAATTGATTTAAATGCGGCTTCAACCGTCTTTCAAAGTCAAATTATTTCTAATGGTCAGCCTATATACTGTGTAAAAACGATGTTCGGAAGGCTGAATTTGAAATGTTGGTACTAAAGAAATATGCTAAGTTAAATGAAGAACGGAAAATCATATTAAGTCAAATAGAGGAGAGCGGACAAATATATGAATAATGATGTTTTATTGAATAAAATAAGCACTATAGAGCGTTGCATAAAAAGGATAAACGAAGTTTATGAAGGAAGTCCTTCAAGCTTAGAGGACTTTACGAAGCAGGATTCTATTATCCTAAATATCCAAAGGGCATGTAAGGCCAGTATAGATATTGCCATGTACCTAGTAGCTTCACAAAAATTAGGTACTCCACAAACTAGTAGAGATGCATTTGATTTCTTGGAATCTAATCATATAATAGATAAAAATCTGGCCCAGAAAATGAAATCTATGATCGGATTTAGGAACATAGCCGTTCACGATGATCAAAATGTAAATTTACAGATCGTACAATCAATTGTTGAAAACCACCTAAGCGACTTTTTCCAATTTACGAAGACTGTATTGAAACATAAGTTTAATTAAAACCCTCTACATTAATGCCCTCTCCCTACCAGAGGGCTTAATTCTACTTACTATGAACATGTTAGAACAGGACCTCTTTTTACTCTCTATTAGATCCCGCTATATAGATATCTAACTATGTATAAGAATAATTAATCGGTATGTATAGTTCAAAAATATCTATGAGAGATTTAAGTCTAAGGGTACATATTTCTCCTACTTCTTTCTAGATCAATTCATTCAACCTTAACTACCAACAGCCTTCCAGTTAAAAATATAATCCATAGGAATAGTCAACAAACTCTTCCCATTTTTATTAAATATCTTCTACAAGAAAAAGTCATGTATAATTAGTCACACAAACTATACCTAACGCTTGTATATCTCTATTCCCTCATTATTGATATGTTCGGTTAAATTTTGGTTATTGATGGATTCATAATGGAGAATATCAAAAAAATAAGGGATCGGATATTCTTCATTTAATAAATCTACTAACTCCATTAAGGTCTTTGTAGATATTTTATCCCCCATAATTGCAATATCCACATCAGATCCTTTCTTATAATTCCCCATGGCACGGCTTCCGAAAATAACCGCTCGCTCGATTTCTTCAAATCTACTTAAAGCCTTCTTAATATCAAGTATGTCACGCTCTAACAAACCAAACATCTTTATATTTCCTTTATTAGTGTATTATATAGACTTCTTAAAATTGGTAAGTATTCATGCTTGATTTCTTTTACTAGTTTATCTGCAAGCTGATCATCATAAGTATGCGAGGTTAAATTACGTTTCGATAGCGCTTCTAACCATAAATGGCCTTCACTTATTAGTTCAATCTGAAAGGCTTGTTTAATACTTTCCCTAGGAGTTTTCACGTCATATCCCTGTGCTTCTAGATAATCTTTCAGTACCTTCCATCTGAGTTCAAAAGTCATCTCGAAAAACTGAATAATTCCAGCTCTTTCTAGTTCGTTGTTTATCTCCTGACTAGCATATTTCTCCAATAATTTATATGATTTTTCAAAGTTTTCAAACCGCTGCTTCCAACGAACTTCCTTCATAGAATCCATTAATCTAGCCCTCCCTTACTTACACTTTTTTTTGTTTAATTATACCATCCCCAATGTATAATTCACAAAATCAACGAGGGAATTAGATATAAAGTAAAATATTCCGCCTTCTTCATCCCGGCTCACACCAGCCTCCGAATTTCAGAAAAACATAAACATAGAGATTAGCAATAACCCCTTCTATTTGTATTTCTTCTACAAGAAGTATCTAACACGGAGTTTACTAAAACTGTCCAAATTTATCATTTGTTAAGGAAGTGATCCACGAAACCCAATTCTCTGTGAAACATAACAAGATTATTCGATTAGGACAGGCACCGAATTAATGATTATGGTATAACCCTCTATAAAAATTTACAATAGTGTTAAATCAAAACCAGCAGGGGGAAAGGTTATGTTTTTATTTCTCAACTTTTTGAATAAGAAAAAGGAAAAGACAATAACAAAACTAGTAAATATACCCACATTCACTGCACCGACACCCAATCTAAAAAGCAGAGATGAACAGGTTGCAACCCGAAAAGGTGAAATAGGAGAATACAAGATTGATATACAACTGAAGCAATTACCAAAGGATTTCCGATACTTGAGTGATCTTCTTGTAAAGAATCCAAAAGCAAAATCAGGATACTCCCAAATTGATCATGTGATTTTAACTACATATGGTATCTTTGTCATTGAAACGAAAAACTATCAGGGTACCATTTATGGTGGGAAAGATCTTAAAACATGGTTGGTTAATGGAAAGTTTAAAATGATGAACCCTTTTGTACAAAATTACGGGCATATAAAAGCATTAACATCATTTATTGATACAAAGTACCATGACTCATTTATCTCCATAGTGTCTTTTACAAAACGCTGCACATTTAAAGTGGACTTAGATTACCGTAAAATACCATCCAATGAAATTATAGTGTACGACATCGAGTTGTCTGAGTTTATCCATCGGAAGGTCTCCTTATTAAAAATTAATCACAAAGAACCTCTTCTTAATGAAGCTGACATTTCTTGCATCTTCAATGCTTTTACTAAGGCTAATATTACTGATCCAAAGGTTAGAGAAGAACATAAGCGTGAGTTAAAAACAAATGTATCTGATGGAAAATCTTTGTCTAGTTCTTCTTGTATCGTTTGCAAAAAACCTTCGGATAAAGTGAAGACATATTGCTTATCAAACAATAAATTTAGAGGTGAAATCTATTGTTACGAACATCAGAGGGCTTTTCATTAATAAAGGATCAACTAAATTGTTGTATTCTCATAACCCTCTTGGATTTTTACGCACGCATATGTCTAATTGTATAGGAGATGCTTTACACATCTGTTTTTCTCTAACAAATGCCCTGATAGGTACGCATACACGTACAAACCAAGCATTTCTTATGGGAATTTTGACAGAGATTCACAGAGCTTGCAGTGGAGGAGTCCCTATAACGCAGATATTTTTCTTGTCACACAACGGTGAGTGACAAGCGCCGAAATGATTAGAATAAACGAAAAATACAGGGAAATGTAAAAGTAAACTATAAAATGGAGAAAATATTATAGCAACACCAACATATTGCTCAAAATTCTTCTTTCAATAACATCCCATTATCGTAAAATTTTCTTGTGAAACAATGTGAAACAAGATTTTCCGACAAGTGACAGGCACCGAAATCTAGTAGAAATTTGGACTTCTACTTGTACACGATAGCCCTCTAACCCTTTCAACCCAATACTTGATACTTTAATAGTCAAATACATGACCTCCTTAGGATATATACTTAGAAAGATAATGGAATAATCAACTCTTTAATAGAAGAGACCTACTTTTTGTAGTAATGAAAATATGGTGGATTTTAATGTAGAGCGGATTAGAATAGTAGTGACAGTAGTGGTGATAGTGGTAGTTTAGTTTAGTTTAGTTAACTTAAAGTATAGTGAGTTTCTATTATGTCTCTCAAACACCCCCTTTTCATTCATTATACGATGCCTTTCACTCACTTTCTATAAGTTTTGATTACTCGACAGTGACAGGCATCGAAACTATCATACGTTCCCAAAATGTGTTAAATTTAAGTAAAGACTATGGAGGTTTTAATTATGACTTTACCTCAATCGGCTATAAATAAAGTTATAGAAGTTTTACCTAAGGCTGTTACTCCTGATATCATTTATCTTTTTGGTTCATTTGCTAATGGAACCACACATCCTAAGAGCGATATTGATATAGCTTATTTATCAAACTCAACTATTACTCCCTATGAACGTTTTTCACTAGCACAAAAGTTAGCATCTTCTCTAAACCGAGATGTGGATCTAATTGATTTAAATGCAGCTTCAACCGTCTTTCAAAGTCAAATTATTTCTAATGGTCAGCCTATATACTGTGTAAACGATGTTCGGAAGGCTGAATTTGAAATGTTGGTACTAAAGAAATATGCTAAGTTGAATGAAGAACGGAAGATCATATTAAATCGAATAGAGGAGAGCGGACAAATATATGAATAATGATGTTTTATTGAATAAAATAAGCACTATAGAGCATTGCATAAAAAGGATAAACGAAGTTTATGAAGGGAGTCCTTCAAGCTTAGAGGACTTTACAAAGCAGGATTCTATTATCCTAAATATCCAAAGGGCATGTGAGGCCAGTATAGATATTGCCATGCACCTAGTAGCTTCACAAAAATTAGGTATTCCACAAACTAGTAGAGATGCATTTGATTTCTTGGAATCTAATCATATAATAGATAAAAATCTGGCCCAGAAAATGAAATCTATGATCGGATTTAGGAACATAGCCGTTCACGATGATCAAAATGTAAATTTACAGATCGTACAATCAATTGTTGAAAATCACCTAAGCGACTTTTTCCAATTTACGAAGACTGTATTGAAACATAAGAATAATTAAAAACCCTCTCTATATTAAAGCCCTCTCCTACCAGAGGGCTTTACGCTCCTTACGATACCCATGTCTATTACACAATCTTCTTATCGTCTTTTAGTGATCAAACTGCTATATAGGTAATATCTTTATGTATAAGAATATTTATTGGGGATGTACACAGTTCACAAAATATATATGAAATAATCAAGCCTAAGGGTCACATATTTCTCCTACTTCTTTCTAGCTTACTTCATTAAACCTTAATCACCAACTGCCTTCCAGTTGAATAATATGGTTCATAGCAATAGTTAACAAACTCCTCCGATTTTTATCAATCAAATATCTTCTACAAGAAAAAGTCATGTATAATTAGTCACTCTCCACAGTTTATGAAACATCATGTGAAACAAGATTATTCGGTTGGGGACAGGCTGCCTCATCTAGCTTTTTACCGTCTATAGACTGTGTAAACTCCTTTTTTACCCCATGATAATAATGGTAAAAAGGAGAAAGTCCTTATTGTGAGCAAAACAAATAGATTAAGCTATTACTTAGGAAAATCAATTCGAGCAAGCCGAAAAGGTAAAGGCTATACAATAGAACAACTAGCTGAGAAATCAGAACTAAATGATAAATATCTCGGAGAGGTTGAACGAGGAGAAGTAAATATCTCTGTTGAAACACTTTTTAAGATTGCCAAAGGACTTAATCTAAAAGACCCTGCCGAACTTCTACAGGAGGCTAAACGAGAAGTTTACCCCAGTATGAATAATAGAGAATAGTTTCCACCTTTTTAAATCTGTACCTCAAACCTTCTAAACAGTCGAAAGGAGGTTTCCTCGCCTACTCAATTAACACCCAATATATTTCTTCTACCAAATTTCCTTATCGTTTCAAGAAATTATAGAATAACAAAAAACTAAATAATTTAATCATTCACAGGACTGTAGGTCAAGCAGCATTGTGTTTGCTTAATATTATAATTGGATAGGTGAAAGGATATGGTTGATTGTATGTCGATATATTTATCTATTAACTGTTCATACTGCGGATACCAAATAAAAGAAAGAGATCATGTAGTCATTGACTTTATAAATACCCTTTATCACAAAGATTGCTTTAAAGGTCCTGATCATCTACTAAAAGGAACCGGGACCTACCGCCAACTATGTGAAGAATTCCCTTTCTTCTATAAAGACCATGTGCTTAATTAGAAATATATTTATCCTATTCTAGTTGTACAAGAATACTTAATAATCCTACTGATATTAATTTGAGGCTTTCGAAGTAGAAGAGTACATATGCTCTGACATCAATATAATTTTGGACGAAGTGCAGAATGTCATTGGTGGTACATTTTGTTGGCTGTATTATGTATGAGAAAAGTGGTGGAAATTTTTATAACTGGAATAAACTTTGGGAACACGAGATCCGTCCCTGTGTTCTTCAGTCACTTGCCATAGGTTGTGAAACATTATGTGAAACAAGATTATTCGATTAGTGACAGGCACCCCATCCCCATCCAAAAGCATCTTTTGTGAAACATTATGTGAAACAATAAATATCGGGGAGTGACAGTCACCGGAACTAAAAAAGTAGAAAAACTGTCCATCTTCTTATCTTTTTGCAAAATAAAGTCCCTGTGGAACAACTGTGAAACAAGAAAAAACGGGGAGTGACAGGCACCCAAACTAATAAAGAGGAGTTTGCCGTGCTTCTTGACCGGGCGAAAGGTGAAAGATCCATAAATAATTTTGCTAATGAAACTGGTGTAAGTGCTGCTCACATCTCCAGGTTTCTTAGACAAATGATTGCTTCACCTCCCACTCCGGAAACGATATCAAAGTTTGCAGCAAAAGCTCATAATGAGGTTACATATCAAGACCTTATGGTTGCCGCAGGGCATTTAGCTAGAAAAGATGAGTCGGATGGAAATAAAGAAAACACAGTAGAGAGAGATTCTCCGCAGAACTTGAGAATGCAAATGGAGGAGTTAGAAAAAAAGTTTAGACAAGTCATATTGGCAGACCTTTATGAAAGTCCATATAAATGGAGTGTGGAAAAGACTGAGGAAAGGTACCGATTTCCTGATATGATTCTTAACATAGACCATGATGGATATAATAGGTGGTATTTAGACTTCAGACCTCATATTCCCGGACGCCGTCACCCATCTTTCCATCCATTCCATCTTTATGGTCGAATTGCAATGCAGGAATTTTTAGAAGCTGATAAATTAACTATTGTAGTTAATGATGAAAAAGATTTTAATATGATAATGAAAAGACCACCGCTTTCCCTTAGAGCTAATTTATATGTAATGCTAATTGATCTAGAGTGGGGTAAAATTTTAAAAGAAGAAATGCTGTGTAAATATATGAAGGATTAATTTAAGAGGATTATGTTAGGAATCGCATGATCCTCTTTGTGGTGGGAAAAGATAAAAAGCACGACAAATAAGCCCGCCAAGCCATTGTGGCCCAGCGGGTAACTTTCTATATCAAAATAATTTCTTTCTATTCCTTGAAATTCTTCTCAAATCGCCAAGCATCTCGGCACATGGCGATAATATCACGTTTTGCTGTCCAGCCAAGCTCCCTTTCAGCTTTTGAAGCATCGGCGTAGCATGAAGCGATATCCCCAGGTCTCCGATCCACGATTTCATAAGGGACTTCAATATCATTAGCTTCTTCAAATGCCTTTACTAATTCTAGTACACTAGTACCTTTTCCGGTTCCCAAGTTATAAACATGAACACCTTCAGTTAGGTTTTCCAATGCAGCAACATGCCCTTCAGCGAGATCTACCACATGAATATAATCTCGAACTCCGGTACCATCCACTGTTGGGTAGTCATTTCCAAACACACGTAATTTCTCAAGTTTACCTTTTGCTACTTGAGTTACATATGGCATTAGATTATTAGGAATTCCGTTAGGTGCCTCACCTATTTGTCCGCTCTCATGGGCACCTACTGGATTGAAATATCGTAGAATTGAAACTGAAAAAGCAGGGATTGCCTTTGCTATATCCGTTAGAATCCGCTCACTCATTGCTTTCGTTTCACCATATGGATTAGTCGTTGGTAGGAGACCCATTGTCTCTATAAATGGTACTCTATTATCTCCGTATACTGTAGCAGATGAACTAAAGACAAATCGATTCACATCATATTTCTGACAAGCCTTTGCAAGAACTAGAGTGCTTACAACATTGTTATAATAATAATCTAATGGCTTTTCTACAGATTCGCCAACCGCTTTAAGACCAGCAAAATGAATAACTCCATCAATCTTATAATTTCTAAAAATAACATCAACAGCTTCTGCATCGGTTACATCAATCTCGTAAAAATTAACTTCTTTATCAACTAAATCCATGATTTTCATAACCGTCTCACTCTTACTGTTAGAAAGATTATCAGCAATAATGACTGAATGTCCTGCTTCCAGAAGAGCAATACAGGTATGTGAACCAATATATCCGGCACCACCTGTTACTAGTATTTTCATTAATATGCAACCTCGCTTACTAATTCATTTTATTTAATGTAATTTTTCACCATATCAAATTGATCTAATATTAGAAACTCAAGAGCTAAGTCTTATTACTTTACGTATAAGCTTCAATCCTACACCAAACAACTTTCTATTTAATTCAGATTTCATAATAAATAACAGAATAAAATAAATAGGAGCACCTGTTATGACTTGCACAGCTGTAGTCTTATACCCAACTCCTAGGGAATTTCCAATATAACGAATAAACAAAAACATGAAAAAACCAGCTGTTAAATACTTCCATAAAGAACGGAGAAGTTTTTTTATTTTAAATTCATGACGAACAAAATATAATTGAACTACGATAACACAAAACTCTGCAATTACAGTAGCTATGGCGGTACCCGTTGATTGATATGGACCTATTAATAAAAAATTTAAAATTAAATTAATAATTGCTCCCATCACCACAGAATAAGTATATACCCTCATATTTCCGATTGGCATCAAGTATTGCTGTCCTATTACGTTGCTCCAAGCAATGAAAAGAACAATAGGGCTTATCACACAAATCAATAAACCTGATTTACTAAATTCGGGTCCAAAAAACCAAGGTGCAAATTCCAGAGCAATTCCAGCCAAACCAAACATCAATGGGATAGATAAGTATGATGCAAAATCAAATGAATGATAAAGATATTCTTTAACCCGGTTTATTTGTCCCTTAGCAAATGTATTTGCAACCCGTGGCAACATTACAACTCCCATAGCTGTAACAATAGACAATACTATTTTGACAACTTTATCTGCATTATCAAAATACCCAACTTCATTGGTATTGGAAAAGATCCCTAACATGGTCTTATTCAAAACAAGGTAAATTTGAATAGCAATCTGGGGGATAAATAAACTTATTGAAGGTTTTAAATGTTTTTTTATATCAATCCATTTTAACTTAACTCTACTAATTGTCTTTGGTAAGTATACCCATAAAGATAGATGCCCAAGAAATTGTGAGAATGCCAATATAAATACGTATATCCATAGATCTGTAGAAGTCTTTACAAATAAAAATATACAAATAACACCAATTACTCGAACAAATAAATTTCTTATAACCGTTTTTTTAAAATCTTCTAGTCCCATGTATAACCATGAGATATCTACAGCTGCAGCTAAGATGTAAATTGATTGAATTAAAAATATAGTTTGATAACTATCAACAACAAATAAAAATACTAGAAAGGCAGCAAAAGCACTACCAGTTGTAATTATTTTTAAAACAAATATTCCCCAGAATGTCCTACTTAACTCATCCTTATTATCCCGAACATAAGCTACCGTACGATTTCCATATAATGAGATTCCTATCGTACCAAATAAAATAAAGTACTGAACAATAGAATTGGTAAAGGCGTTGGTTCCTACTCCACTACTTCCCAAGACTCTTGAAACATAGGGAATTGTAATAATCGGAATAACAAGGGTAACTATTTGATAGATTACATTGTAAATATAATTCTTAGCAATACTCATTTAATATTACCTGTTTCATTTTCTATACTAATTCCCTCTTAACAACAGATAGGGCAGCTCCGATAACTTGATGCATATCATAGTATTTATACATTCCTAGACGGCCACCAAAAATAATGTTTTGCGTTTGAGTTGCTAACTCCATGTACTTTTTGAATTTTTCATTATTTACACTGTCGTTTATTGGATAGTACGGTTCTTCTCCTCTATGCCAATCTGCAGGATATTCTTTCGTAATAATAGTTTTAGGTTGATTTCCGAATTCAAAATGTTTATGTTCAATAATTCGGGTATATGGAGTTTCAGCGTCAGTGTAGTTTACAACAGCATTCCCTTGAAAATTCTCTTGGTTTAAAATAGATGTCTCAAATTTTAAACTTCTATATTCCAATTCACCAAATTGATAATCAAAGAATTGATCAATCATTCCTGTATAAACAACTTTAGGAAACTGATTTAAATAATCTTCTTTTTTCTCAAAAAAGTCTACTCCTAATTCAACATCAATTAAATCACTTGATAACATCTTTTCCACAATTTGTGTATAGCCTCCGATTGGTATTCCTTGATACCTATCGTTAAAATAATTATTATCATAAGTAAAACGAACTGGAAGACGTTTAATAATAAAAGCTGGCAAATTGGTTGCTTTCCGTCCCCATTGTTTTTCAGTGTATCCTTTTACTAATTTATGATAAACATCAGTACCTATAAGGGAAATTGCTTGTTCTTCCAAATTTTGAGGTCTTTCAATACTTGCTGCCTCTTTTTGCTCTTCAATCTTTTCTTTTGCCTGTTCAGGGGTCACAACACCCCATAATTTATTAAAAGTATTCATATTAAAAGGCATATTATAAATTTCACCTTTATAATTAGCTATAGGACTATTTGTATAACGATTAAATTCTGCAAACTGGTTAACGTAATCCCAGATTTCTTTATCATTTGTATGAAAGATATGTGCACCATACTTGTGAACATTGATACCTTCAATATTTTCCGTATAAATATTACCAGCAACATGATTTCTTTTATCAATTACTTTTACCCTTTTTCCTCGTTTAGCAGCTTCGTAAGCAAATGTACTTCCAAATAAACCTGCGCCAACAATTAAATAATCGTAAGTCATTTTTATCCTCCAATATTAAATATTTAACCCTTGTCTCTACAGAAACTTCCATTTACCCTAAGCCATCATGTAATCTTCTCTTTAATGACTGTTCAAAAAAGATTGAAGTCCTTAACTTGAGTTTTATACTAATTTTCGTTAATCCGTAATATTTGTTCATAAATGTCAGGTTACTTCCAATCAATTGAATCGAAGAAGAAGGACTTTATCTATTTATCCGCAAACAACATTATTCCTATTTCAATATAAAGGTCCATCAAATATCTGGTGGTGCCCATCCCCTATTTATTATTAATTGTTTTATCTAAAGCTATTTTAGTATAATAACCACCTTTAAGCTTTTCAGATATTTTAGAAACATTATTTAGCATTAGTATATATTCTTCTTGGCTTATATTACTTATGGACTCAGATATATCAAATAAGGAACTAACACATATTCCAATATTCTCTTTTTGAACAAAATCAGCAACTGCAGATTGATCCCATACAATTACTGGAATACCAGCTGCCAAATATAAAGATGTTTTATGAGGGTTATTAATTTTTAAGTACTCCCCATAATTTCCTGAGCAAGTATTAATTTCGTTCCCATCCCACACCAGCCCAAAACTGCCTTCCAATTTATTTAATAATTCTTCCGGTTGATATTGTCCATGATATATTATGTTTGATATCTGGTTCATATTTTTATAATTCGGTCCATATAGATTAAATATTAAGTCATTATCTAATTCTTTTAACCTATATACATATTTAGATTTATTTTCATCTAAATTCCCAGCAATAATAATACTTTTCTTTAGGTCCCTAATATCCTTCTTAGCGTAAAAATCAGATATATAATCAAAAATATCTAAAGAAATGATTCTTTGATTTTCTATTGTCATTTCATTAAGTAAATTTTTCATTTTGTCATTATGGCATATAATATAATCACTATTTTTTAAAAACCTTATTTCATCTAGGGATGTTGTTTTATCTTTTCCTCTAATTGAATGTATATCATGGATTAAAGTCGTCACATTCACTTTGCGTATTTTTTTAATTAGGCTAAGATATAATCGTACATATCTTTGACCAAAGGTCAGTGGAAATTGTATCAAGAGATTGGATCCTTTTTTAATTTCCATACAGATTTTAACCCAATCATATAAAACTACTAGAAATTGACGAATTCTATTTACGGCTCCTGTAACTTTATACTTTCTAACCTTTAATGGAGTATATCCGTAATCCAAAGCAATTTTATCAATATCATTTCGTGCTTTTGAACCCGCATGGTAATCCATGCCATTATCTTCAATAATTATATATTTCTCCATTTTGATCTCCTCATATTTTATGACTAATATCCTTTGTTTGATCGCTTCATTCTAGTGTTAATGTATCTTTACAAACCTTTTTGACTAATTTATTTTGAGTCATTCCAATTTCCCAAAAGTAGAAACTTGTCATTCGGACACAAAAAATTTGAGGTGCTTTGATATGGAACCTCTCGAGGTATATTTTGCTCAAAAACCGACATACCAAGGTGTTTCGAGTTATATTAACCTTTAGATTAATCTATACTGTTAATGCCTTGAAAAACATTGAATGTAGTATAGAAGTAAAAGGATACATTCAATTCTATAAAGGGAATACAAATTAAATTACTTTAGAATATCTAAACTTTTATACTTAGATTTTAGATGTAAAGTCTTTCAGTAACTATCTTAATCTAATTTCAAGTTTCGCCCGTCTGCTGCAAATACAGAACTGTTAATAACACAGGAATTCATACAAATACTTCTATTTTTAGGCGATCTTTGGCTTCTCAAAGGCTAGAAAGAGCCATGAGTCGATTGCCAAATATTAAATAATAGTTTTTCTTTTAGTTAAATCGTTAATATAATAATAAAAGTCCTTATTAATAAAAAATAGAATACTTTTAGAAAGGTCTCTCATATTCGATATATTTGTAAATAAGAATCTCAAGCTATTTTTTGGTATCTCTTTAAGCCTCGCCATGTAACATGCACTTAAAAATAAACTCGCTAAGTTATTTAGTAATATTTTCCTTAATTGTTTATTTTCTACTCCAGAAAAAATACTCTCTAATTCAAAGCAAGTATTTATTATATCTATAGAATTTTTTGTTTTATCCTTCACCTTTGTTATAGATCCTTCTCTTTGCCTATAACAATAAAATTCTTTAGGATATATTGTTATACGCTTAGCTTTTAAAAATACTCTTGGGGTAAATTGTTCATCCTCATGTAAAATACCTTCCTTAAAATATGTGTTGTTTCTTAATAAGGAAGACTTATATAGATTCAGCCCGACTCCCGCATACATACTTTTTTTACTGTAAAAATTAATTAAAAATTCTTCAGTTTCAAGGGTTGATTCTACAAAGAGATCGCTATCTCTAAAAACAGGGTAATTGTTACTTTCTGTATAGTATCTCAGTGCATTACCTACAACAATATCAGAATTATTCTTATTAGCTAAAATGTACATCTCTTCAAGTGCTTCTCTTGACAATAAGAAATCATCACTATCTAAAAAAGCAATATATTCACCTACTGAGTTGTTAATACCTACATTTCTTGCAGAGGAAAGACCACCATTTTTCTTAGTAAATATTTTTATCCTTTTATCATTAAATACTTTAACAATATCAATACTCGCATCTTTTGAACCATCATCAATTACTAAGATTTCAATATCCTTAAGAGTTTGATCAACTACTGACTGGATACATTCCTTTATATACTGCTGCACATTATATACTGGAATAATTACGCTTATTTTTACCATTTTTCAACTTCCCACCCCTAATCAATTTAAATACTTTTTAATTTTTGCAGGTACTCCCGCTACCAAAACATTTTCAGGAATACTGTCTTTAACAACGGAACCTGCCGCTATTACTACGCCTTGTTCGATATTTACTTGGTTTATGATCGTAACTCTAGTTCCTATCCATGTTCCAACTCCAATTCTTATACTGCTAGATATTCCCTGTCCTGCTCTTCTTTCTTCTGAACCTATTATGTGCCCTCCCGTATTGATAACCACATGAGGAGCTATATCAACATTATTTTCAATTTTCACAAATCCATTTCCATCTAAATTGAGGTTTTTTCCTATCCAACAATTTTCCCCAAACTGAATATTAATTTTGGGTCCAAAATATATTGGACCCACCACTTTGGTGTTGTGACCAACAGAAACTCCTGCTATTTTTAGTAAATTTCTCTTAATTTTAAAAAACCTAGTACCAATTAAAAAGTTATTAATTATCATTAAGCAAAATCTTATTTTAATAGATCTCATTAATTGTATCCCGCCTTAACCATTTGGTTATCAAAAATATATATTGCCAAAAACATATAACACCATATTCCTATATTATTACTACTAAAGAACACCATTTCTCCCATACTAATTAGTATTGGAGCAATTGGTAAAAAAGCAATGTTTTTAAATTCTCTTTTGTTCACCCAAAATATTTTAATTATATATGCTAAAAAAATAAAAAAACCAAAAATACCACTATATGAAAGCACTGATAAAATTAAATTTCCAGGTTCAACAATATATTCAAAACTAAATCCATACGACTTATAAGGTAATACAGGAACTGCAAATCCATTACCAAACCACGGATTATTTAAAAGGTTTGATGTCAAACTTTCTATTTGGCCAACACGAGAGTTTAATATTCCACCCTGCTCTTGTCCTTTGTAGAGATAAGTAATAAAAAATTCGTTAATGTTACTACCTAAAACGAGTATAAATGCTCCTATAGATAAAAAGGATATAACAATGATCTTTGAGATATTTTTAATGTTTAACAATAGAATATACAACAAGAATAATATTAAGCAGGATATTAAAGCTGTTCTTGATTTACTTAATATAACCATAATAACAGTTAGTGTTGGCACTACTATTAAATAAAGTTTATTAATGTTTTTGTTCATTTGAGCATTAGAAAGTACTAGCGCTATAAATAATACTGCTAATATGCCAAACATATTAGGCTGGTTCACTATTCCCTGAAAAGATACACCGTTTCTTAAATAACCAACTGGGAGTATAATAAAAATAATAGAAGGTAAGAAAACTAATGACAGTAGTTTAAGCATCCAATTGAGCCAATTTACTTTTTTATAAGTATAGCCAACCCCAATAAGTGTACCTATAAAAATCACAACGTAACTGAGTAGCTTAAATATAGCTACAATGGGTAAAGAACTAAAAACAAATGCAACGATGATATTATAGATAGTAAATAATATAACTAATAAAATGATAGAATTTACCCTTTTTAATTCATTCTTTCCTAACTTAAAATAAGAGCATAGTAAATAAAATGAACATCCAAATAATATAATCCATTTAAGGTTTTGCCAGTTTTCAATACCAACTGCAATACCAGGATTAATGATCGTCCTAAAAGTGATAAGATTTATTATTTTTATTGCTCCAACTTGCCTTTGCTTTAACAAAGTTAGTAGTAAAATTAAAGATATTAATAAGGTTATAGAATTCAAAAAACTAAATATAAGTAAGAAGATTAAGCCTATCCATTCGAATGTTGACTTTTTTATTGTAAGCCTTTCATGACTCCCTAGAGAAGAATTATTAATTAACATTTTTCTTTATCCTTATATAAGATTGAATCAATAATGCTCATATGGACACTAACCATATTTTCAATCGTATATTTTTGTATTTTATCTAAGCTATTTCTTGACATTTTCTCTACAACCTTCTGATCTTTTAACACATCAATTATTCGCTTTGCAAGAGCACTACTATTATTAACCGGTACTATAAAACCATTTTCATTGTCTTTAACAAGTTCTAATCCTGCAACACATTTATTTGTTGTGACAATTGGAAGACCAAAAGCCATCGCCTCATTTATCACAAGTCCCCATACATCTCCTCTTGTAGGTAGCACAAATAAGTCACTTACCAAGTAGTAATCCTTTAGCTCATCTCTAGATTTAAAATCAATAAAATACACATTTGATAAATTCAACCTATTCTTTAAATCCATATACTCTGGCGTTGGTTCGCCACCAACAATATAAATCCCATAGTTTTTTGGTAGATTTTCACTACTTTTAAGTAACACATCGAAACCCTTTATATTAATAAAACGACCAATAGATAAAATAATCTTATCCTCTTTAATATTAAGTTTGGACTTTATTTCGTTTTTCAAGTTTTCATGAGGAGGATTTGCTAATATATCTTTCTGTAATAAAGACGTGAAAGGATAAGTAATGATATTGTCTTTATTAGCACCATAGTGAACAAGGTAATCCGTAGTATGGTTTCCTGTACTTAACCAATAAGTTGCACTACTAATAAAGTGTTTCTTAATTAAATACCTGTATTTACTGTCTTCCTTAATAATTCCTCCATCTGTATTTAGAATAAAAGGGATTTTTCTTTTCCGCAGAGTTTCAATTGCTAGCATTCCTGTAGGCGTGCTATAACCACCGACTATAATAATGTCAAATAACTCTCTTTTTAGATATTTTGAAACATCAAAACATAGGGCCATATTCTTTTTAATTTTTTTCCCTTTCAGAAAAATAGCCTTGAAATTATTATAATTATTATTGTACCAGGATAAATTTCTTTCATCAGAAGTTTCCCTTTCAAACAACACAGTCAATTCACAGTGATTACCTAATTCATTAAAAAAATCAATTCTATAGGGTGAAGGAATATTAGTTAAAAATAGTATTCTTTTTTCATTTTTCACTAAAATAAACTCCTCATTTTTTGATTTCATTATTAAACATATCTATATGTTCTTTTATAGACAATTGATGTTCCACTTTATAAATCCCATATTCATAAGCTTTCTTTGAAGCTAGTTCATAGTTTTTATTATCCATATATAAGTAGTGTTTAATTGCATTAATATATTGTTCTTGATTTTCTAGTGATATATCATATCCAACCTCAAGTCTCTCTAATTTCCTCCATGGTGTCTGATCACTAGTAATTACAGGGCACCCTGATAAAAATGCCTCCTGTATTACATGTCCAAAATTTTCACCCTTTGTTGGAAACAAAAAGACATGGTAGTTAGATAATATATTAATCACCTCATTGTAATCAACAGCACCCTTATAATTAACAATTACTTTCCTACTTAGATTGCTTCTAATTGAAAGACATTCATTCCAATAATCCTCATCTTCAAGTGGGCCATAGATATCAAAAATAATCTCATTAAAAGAGTTTTCACTTTCATCTATTACTTTAAGTAGACTTAAGGAATAATCTATATTTTTAATTTTTGAAATCCGGGATACTGTTGCAATTTTTAACTGACCAGATTGCTTCTTTCTTAGAGAATCACCTGATTTTAAATCACTACTCACAATATTTCCTGCTTTTATCACCTTAGTATTATGCCCAAGTATAGTTAAAATATCTTGTTTATCAGTTATTGAAGTACATGTATAAGATTGTTTCCTCTGAATATTAAATAATTTGTAGGCTTGTAAAAAAATCTTCTTTTTTTTAGATTTTATCCCTAAAGCTCCTGAGGATAGCTCTCCTCTTGGGGCTACTATGACAGGTTTTTTAATAACATTAAGGTATTTTAATAACTGTATAATTATAGATTGTTTAGAGAAAAAACTATTTGTATAAACTAAATCATAATTTATATCTTTTAATATAAAGTTTATATATTTAAAGTCCTTCCCTTTGGGAACATAAAATACTTTTGCTCTACCTATTTGATTCCATGAGCCAATTTCTACATCGCTATATACATCTTTAGCGTTCAGGTCTCTATCCTCAGTAATTACATAAAAATCAAAATAATCACCTAGTGTTTCAACAAGATTTAATAGAGACTTTACTGGTCCTCCAAAAGATTTCCCAGGTAGATATGGACCTATTATTAATACACTTCTTTTCATGTACACAACTACTTTCATTCAAAATTCAAAATGTTACTATGTTAAATTACACGATTAGTAAGCCTATCAATATTTCTACTCTATATTATAATCTCCAATATAAATAACCTAACTCTTCTGCTCTTTTTCTATCAAACATTCCTTTCAAATCAGTTAGAACGGGTTTTTCAATAGAAAGTTTCATTGATTTAGGTTCTTCTAAAGTCGCAGCTACTTCACTATTTATATAATTAAAACTTGAATCAACATCCTTATAGAACTTTCGTATATCTTCTAAAGTCATTTCTCTAAAACAATCATGTGGGACTGCAAAAACTACAGCATCTAAGTCTTTCAATTCTTCTACATTATGCAATTTTATTCCATATTCGTTGAAAACTTCTTCTTGATCAACTAACGGATCTATTACCATAACATCTACACCGTAATCATTTAGTTCATCAATTATATCAGTCACCTTTGTATTTCTTACATCCGGACAATTTTCCTTAAATGCAATCCCAAATATGCCTACTTTAGACCCTTTAATTTGTTTATCAGCTTTTATCATATTTTTAATAATATTTTCAGCCACGTATTTCCCCATATCATCATTTATTTTTCTTCCAGACAGAATAATTTGAGAGTGATAGCCTAATTCCTCTGCTCTATAGATGAAATAATAAGGGTCTACACCAATACAATGACCGCCGACTAACCCAGGAGTGAAATTCAAAAAATTCCACTTTGTCCCAGCCGCTTCTAATACAGCCTTTGTATCTATTCCCATTTTATTGAATACAATAGATAATTCATTCATAAAAGCAATATTTATATCTCTTTGGGAATTTTCTATAACCTTAGCAGCCTCAGCAACCTTTATGCTTTCAGCCCTATGGACACCAGCTTCAATTATCATTTCATATACTCTTGCAATATCTTCAAGTGCTTCTGCATCTATTCCTGATACTATTTTAATAATATTTTCAAGTCTATGGATTTTATCTCCTGGATTTATCCTTTCTGGAGAATAACCTACTTTAAAATCCACTCCGCATTTTAATCCTGATTCTTCCTCTAAAATGGGTATACAAACTTCTTCTGTAACTCCAGGATATACTGTAGATTCATAAACAACAATAGAGCCTTTTACTAAATTTCTACCTACTGTTCGGGATGCTCCCAATACAGGAGATAAGTCAGGAGTTTTATCTTGATTAATTGGTGTTGGTACAGCTACTACATGAAATTTACAGTCTCTAATTTGCTTCTCATCCCATGTGAACAGTGCGGTTGATTGCTTAATAATTTCATTACCAACTTCATTAGTTACATCTATACCATCTCTATATTTTTTTATCTTTTCTATTGATATATCAAATCCAACTACATCAGCTACCTTCGCAAATGCTACAGCTAGCGGCATACCTACATACCCTAACCCAATTACTGAGATTTTTTCTTTCCTACTTTTGATAGCATCGTATAATTTCATATTATTTAATGTCCCTCCATACAACCCTGTTCACATAATCTGTATATGACAATATAATCCTCAATACTTTCTCCGAAACATTGGGCATTATATAGTCTCCAACAAGTCTTAATGTGTCATTATTTTGTGTTTCTAGAATTTCTAGCCCCTGTAATATTCTTTCCTTCTTAAGGCCAACCATCATTACCGCTGCTTCTTCCATCGCCTCTGGTCTTTCATGAGCCTGTCTAATATTAAGTGCTCTAAATCCAAGAATAGAAGATTCCTCACTAATTGTTCCACTATCGCTAAGTACCGCTTTAGCTTTAGTTTGAAGTTTCACATAATCATTAAATCCTAAGGGATTCATCGTTTTGATTAATGGGTTAAATTTTATCCCTTTAGCATTAATCATATTTCTAGTTCTAGGATGAGTGCTTACAATAACAGGCATATTATACTTTTCAGCAACAGCATTTAAACTATCAACTAAATCTAGGAAATTAGTTTCTGAATTAATATTTTCTTCTCTATGAGCCGATACTACAAAATACTTCTCTTCCTCAAGTCCCAATCTCTCTAATACATCTGATATCTCAATATCATCTTTTCTTGAGTTAAGGACTTCAAACATCGGGCTTCCAGTTTTAATAATTCTATCTGATGGAAATCCTTCTCTAAGAAGATATTCTCTTGCAATATCACTATAGGTTAAATTAATATCTGCTGTATGATCAACAATTTTTCTATTCGTTTCTTCTGGTACTCTTGCATCAAAGCATCTATTACCCGCTTCCATGTGGAATATTGGAATACGTCTTCTTTTTGCTGCAATAGCACATAAACAGCTATTAGTATCTCCAAGTACTAAAAATGCATCTGGTCTTACTTCTTCCATAATAGGATCTACTTTAACTAAAATATTACCAATCGTTTCCACCGCTGTTCCGGTCGCTGCATTAAGAAAATAATCTGGTTTTCTTAAATTAAAATCTTTAAAAAATACCTCATTTAATTCATAATCATAATTTTGTCCCGTATGAACAAGCGTATGTTCAATGGCATTGGAATCTTCTAACTTATTAATAACAGCCGATAATCTTATAATCTCGGGTCTAGTGCCAACGACTGTCATAACTTTTAATTTTTTCATCAATTATACCTCCACGAAATAAGTGTCCGGCTTTTCTGGGTCAAAGCATTCATTTGCCCACATTACTGTTACTAGATCACTTTCCCCTACGTTTACTATTGAATGTGTATATCCGGTTGGAATATCTACAACTTGTAATCTTTCGCCACTTACTCTATATTCAATAATTTCGTTGGAATCAATCTTTCTAAAGCGAATTAAACCTTCTCCACTTACAACTAAAAACTTCTCATTTTTAGTATGATGCCAATGATTGCCCTTTGTAATTCCTGGCTTTGATACATTTATTGATACTTGGCCTCTTTCAGGTGTTCTTATAAATTCTGTAAAAGAACCTCTATGATCAGAGTTCATTTTAAGATCATATGAAAATTGGTTTTCGGGTAAAAAACTTAAGTAGGTACTATAAAGCTTTTTAATTAAAGCATCTTCCATATTAGGAATGCTTAAATTTGTTCTGCTTTCCTTAAAACCATTTATTAGGTCAGCCAATTCACCAAGTTTAATATTGTGTGTTTCAGATACTACACAAAAATCTCCTTGCATTGTTGGCTTTCCCTCCAAAGCTCTTGAGAATTCTTCTAAAACATCATCTATATAACAAAGATTAAGCTCTGCATCTGGATTATTTATTTGAATGTCCAAGCCTCTGGCCATATTATGGCAGAATGTGGCTACCACGGTATTATAATTAGGCTTGCTCCACTTTCCAAATAGGTTTGGTAGTCTATAAACATAGACTTTTACATCGGTTTCTCTGTAATAATCAAACAGTAAATCCTCTCCTGCCTTCTTACTTCTCCCATAAGGATTATCCTTCTCTGCTTGAATAGAAGAAGTAAGAAGAACAGGCGCTTTATTCTTATGTTTCTTTAATAGTTCTAGTAATTGGGAAGTTAAACCAAGGTTCCCTTTCATAAATTCATCTTCATCTTTTGGTCGGTTTACGCCAGCTAAATGAAAGACAAAGTCACATTCTTTTGTGTACTTTTCGAGAAGCGAAGGATCACTCTCTCTAGTAATTTCAAATATCTCATTATTCCCCTTATTTTTAAGCTCAGCAATAAGGTTTTTTCCTACAAAACCCTTTGCGCCTGTTACAAGAATTTTCATAGCCCTACCACCTTTAGTTCATCACGTGAACCTTTTTATTCCATTCCTTAAGCTCGTTTTGAACATAGTCTAATTCAAGTAATTTTTCTTTAATTTGTTCAATACTAAGAATTTGTGTATTATCCGAATTATACTCTTCCACAGTAGTAAGCTTTTGATCTCCCTCTGCAAAATACTTATCGTAGTTAAGATCTCTTTGATCCGCAGGAACTCTATAGAAACCAGGTAAATCTTCTGCCTTTACATATTCCTCTTTCGTAAGAAGTGTTTCATAACGTTTTTCTCCATGACGGGTTCCAATAATCTTTATTTCATTATCCGCATTAAATAATTCTTTTACAGCTTGAGCAAGATCACCAATAGTGCTAGCTGGGGATTTTTGAACCATAATATCTCCTGCTTCAGCATTTTGGAATGCAAAGACTACTAACTCTACCGCTTCTTCTAAACTCATAAGAAATCTTGTCATATTAGGATCCGTTACTGTTAAAGGCTGACCACTTTTAATTTGTTCAATAAATAAGGGTATAACTGATCCGCGTGAGGCCATAACATTACCATATCGAGTTGCACAAATAAGAGTTCTATCCGATTCTACAGTTCTAGACTTGGCAACAATTACCTTTTCCATCATTGCTTTTGAAATACCCATTGCATTAATTGGATATGCTGCTTTATCTGTTGAAAGGCAAATTACTTTTTTAACCCCATACTCAATTGCAGCTGTTAATACATTATCAGTACCTATTACATTAGTTTTTACTGCTTCAAGAGGGAAGAACTCGCATGATGGGACCTGCTTTAATGCTGCTGCATGGAAAATATAATCCACCCCATGCATCGCATTTTTAACGCTCGCCAAATCTCTTACATCCCCAATATAAAACTTTAATTTATCATTTTTATAATGCTTTCTCATATCGTCTTGCTTTAATTCATCTCGAGAAAAGATACGAATTTCTTTTACATCAGTATCTAGAAATCTATTCATTACAGCATTTCCAAAGGAACCTGTCCCACCTGTAATTAATAAAGTTTTATCTTTAAACATCCTTTATCCCTCCAAGTTAGTTAGGGTATTTTCTAACAACGATATAAATCTTTCCTTACTATAATTACTAATATAGTAATCATATGAACACTTAGACATTTCTTCTTTTTTATCACTGTTACAGAAATCTATTATTAAGTTGGCTAATTCTTTATAATCTTCAGCAGCACAACATAATCCACAATTAGCTTCTCTTATTACGTGGCTTGCCTCACCATTAATAGCCCCGATTATGGGTTTACGAGCAGCCATGTAAGACTGTACCTTGCCTGGTAACGTGTATGAAATAGCTTTATTATTCTTCAAAGTAATTAACATTGCATCTGCTAACCCATAGTAATACGGCATTTCACTTACGGGTTTTCTACCATAATAGATGATGTTGTCTAACTTCATTTGTTTGCTTAGCAATTTACATTCTTCTAATTTGGATCCATCTCCAACTATATGAAATGTTATATTAGTGTGCTCGCGTAATTCATTTGCAGCTTTAACTATTGTTTCCACGCTTTGCATATCACCAATATTTCCAGCAAAAACAAAATTAAATTTATCATTCTTAGGAACTTCAATGCTTTCAGTAAACAAGTCCTCTGCATATTGCGGTAGATGATGTATTTCCTTTTTATACACCCCAAGAGTACTCCTGAAATATTCTTTAAACATACTAGAAGTTACTGCTATGGAATCTGCAGAGTTATAAATCCATTTAGAAAGCTTCATAAAAAACTTGTAAATCATTGAACTTTCTTTGATACCTCCAGCAGCTAAACTATCAGGCCATAGGTCTAGGCAGTAGAGCAAAACCTTTTTCTTATGCCTTCTCTTATAAACAATAGCTGGGATCCCCATCATTACGGGGGAAAGTTGATTGACTAAAACTACATCAAACTTTTCATTCATAAAAAATGCCTTCACCGATCCTGATACTGCAAAGCTTAGATAGTTTAAGAAAAGCTTTAATTTACTGTTTCCACGACCTATCTCAAAACTTCGTATTACCTTTACACCGTTTAACACTTCATTCCTTTTTGCACCATGCCGGTAACCATCAAGTACTTGCCCCTCTGGATAATTCGGAAGTCCTGTAAGCACTGTTACGTCATGCCCTTTTTCTACTAATGTTTCACATATATCTGAAATACGAAAAGGTTCCGGATAGTAATATTGGCAGACAACTAAGATTTTCATTTAAGCATAAGCCTCCAATTTCTATTGAACCTTTTTTAAATACTCTTCAATTTCGATTTTTAATCCCTCAGATAGCGACATAGGTTCATAATCAAAATCTTCTGTAGCACTTTTATGAGAAAAGCTTCTATCTTCTCCCATCCGCTGAACCCTCTCAATATAGTCAACCTTTCCAAGCGTGAAGACTTTTAGGAATTTAGCCATAAAAACACCTAACGCTAAAGGGACACTAATAAAGGTCGTCTTCTTACCTAGAATTTGACTTATCAACCTAAACAATTCCTTCATTGAAATAGGACTTTCACCAGATAAAATATAATCGCCGCTCATTATATTAGATTTTTTTAATACCTGATAATATGCTTTTCCTAAATCTCTTCCATTAACAGGCTGTAGCAAATTCCTACCTTGGTCAATGATAGGAAATAACCTTAATCTATCTACCATTTTTATAAAAACAATCATATTACTGTCATTGATATATCCATAAATCATAGTAGGTCTTAAATATATTAGCCCTATCGTTGAATTGCTTTCCTTAATTATCTTGTCTATACTTTTCTCAATACCCTTATATTCTTCTGATGCGCTCTTATACTTTGAATAAATGCCCGTTGTATGAACGAGTATAACTCTCTTGACATCATTCTTAACAGCTGCCCTCGTTAAAGTAACGGAATAAAAGATAGAAGCTATATGCATAACTGTGTTAACACCGCTCATAACTTCATCCATAAACTCCTGATTTTCTAAATCTCCAACTACCTTTTCTATATTTAATCCTGAATTATCTATCAACGTTGTATCAGAATTTTCTCTGACAATGCAGCGAATTGGGCCTTCATATTTATTTCTAATAAGCTCTTGCAAGAAATACCTGCCACTATGTCCTGTAATCCCTGTAACTAATAACATTGCCTTCTCCACCTCTATTGTCCTTTTACTTTCATGATGAACTGGTCTCTTTAGAGCTCGCAACTTCCTTCTTTACTCCAGTCCCACCTTCAACAACCCCATCACTCTTCAAGACACTAACAATTGTTAAGAAGAAACACTTAACATCCATCCAAAAACTAATTTTCTTAACGTACTCTCCATCTAACTTAGACTTCACTTCAATCGGAAGTTCATCCCTACCATTAATCTGTGCCCAGCCAGTCAATCCCGGTGGCACATCATTAGCACCATACTTTTCACGTTCTGCAATCAAATCATATTGATTCCAAAGTGCTGGACGAGGACCAATAATACTCATCTGCCCAACAAAGATATTCCAAATTTGTGGCAGCTCATCTAGTGAAGTCTTTCTCAAGAACTTACCTACTTTGGTAATGTATTGATCTGGGTTTCCTAATAAATGAGTTGGAGTGTCTTTAGGAGTATCTATACGCATAGTACGGAACTTTAATATATTGAAATGAGTCTTATGAAGTCCGACACGTTTTTGTTTGAACAACACTGGTCCTTTTGAATCCAATTTGATAGCTATAATAAGAATTAAAAAAATCGGGGATAAAACAATAAGTGCAATAAAGGAAAGAACGATATCTATCAATCTTTTAATCTTCATATACATTTCAGATACACTCCTTAAGTTCTTTTAGTAGATTAGGACTTAATTAGAAGATCACCTCTAACCAACTACTAAACCACTAAAATTGTTATCTACTACTGATAGCCACCTCGTAATATCTATTCAATCTACCCTACAAATACGAAATAGATATTCTTGCATTTATCACTCAAAACCGAGTTTCTTCTTATTATATATACCATTCAATCAATCTATAAATCTCACTAAAAACGCCTCAAACCCATATCCCGCAAGGTTTCTAGAGTTCAATCTAAGCACGATAGTCAGTTCCTTAACTCCACTCAATATCTTTCCATATTTTAGGTTGTCGAAAAGCCCGTCAAATCAACCTTTTCCATAATTAAAACACTGTTTTTTAGCCATTTTATCTTTATATACTAACAAAATGGTACTATGTTATATAGATAACCTCCATATATTGTATATTTTCTCGGTTTTTCACCAAAAATAACACAATATGTTGTGGTTATCTCTTAACCATTCTGACTTCCCCCACACCATTCAAACAAAAATAGATGGTAGCTCAGATTCATACTCAAAGCTAGTCAAACTTAAGTCTAACCATCTATCTCAACCAATGCTTTAGTTACAAATAAGGGACACTCTCTTCCTCTTCCTCATCTTCATCAATATCCTGAATCTCTTTAGAATGTAAACTACATTCCACTTGCTCTTCAACATAGCTAATTATCCCTTCCTCAGGACAAATCTCCTCATCATAATCATTCAAATATTGTGTAAACCTAGAACCTGAGTGCTCAACATCCTCTAAATCTAAGTACGTTTCATACTTTCTTTCAAGTTGATCAGTATTCACATAACAAACATCTCTCTTAGAATTCTCA
Organism: Cytobacillus spartinae; assembly: GCF_042865285.1. Classification (NCBI taxonomy): domain Bacteria; kingdom Bacillati; phylum Bacillota; class Bacilli; order Caryophanales; family Bacillaceae; genus Cytobacillus; species Cytobacillus spartinae. Next base: position 222,585 of record NZ_JBIACK010000006.1, read on the forward strand.
ATCGTACCAATTATCGACGGTATAGCTATTCCAGCAATAATTCCTAAAACCGCAATAAAAGCAATAACTTCAACTAAAGTAAAGCCCTTAGAGTTAATCGTTCAATACCTCCATCATTATAATTTTTTAATCAAAAAGCTCGAAGAGCTTTAAGCTCTTAAAGCCATTATCCTTTTAGAAAGTTTTGCACTCACACACAAAAACAGCCCCCACCCACATGAACAATTCGATCATTCACATGAACAGGAGCCATTTTCTCAATCCTTACTCTCTCTATCTTCTAATCTATTCTTTTCTCTATTTTGAATTACTTATTAATCTTCTCCCCAAAACCTCCTCAAGATAAGCAACTAAATCCTCATTTAGCTCCCCATCCTGCAGCGCAAACTCAATCGTCGTCTTAATAAACCCTAACTTCTCCCCAACATCAAATCGCTCACCTTCAAAATCATAAGCAAACACTCGTTGGATTTGGTTCAACTTCTGAATCGCATCCGTCAACTGAATCTCTCCACCAGCACCCAGCTCCTGCTGCTCCAAAAACATAAAAATCTCCGGTGTTAAAATATACCGTCCCATAATCGCTAGATTTGAAGGAGCCGTCCCTTTTTTAGGCTTTTCAACAAAATTACTCACCTGATAACGACGTCCAATTTGTTGAGCAGGGTCAATAATCCCATATCGATGTGTATCTTCATCTTTTACGGTCTGTACCCCGATTACCGACGCAAGTGTCTCATCATATTCATCCATCAGCTGACGAAGACAAGGCTTTTCCGCCTGAACAATGTCATCCCCAAGCAAAACCGCAAATGGTTCATCCCCAATAAATTTACGCGCACACCATACCGCGTGACCAAGACCCTTGGGCTCTTTTTGACGGATATAATGGATATCTACTTTCGAAGATTCCTTTACTTTTTCAAGCAAGTCTAGCTTCCCTTTTTCAGATAGATTATTCTCTAATTCAAACGAGTGATCAAAATGATCTTCAATCGCTCTCTTTCCTTTACCTGTTACAATAATAATATCTTCAATTCCAGACGCTACTGCTTCTTCTACGATATACTGTATCGTTGGCTTATCCACAATTGGCAGCATTTCCTTTGGCATGGCCTTTGTTGCTGGTAGGAATCTAGTTCCTAAACCAGCTGCTGGAATAATCGCTTTTCTGACTTTTTTCATCTATGCACCTACCTATTTTGCAACCTTCATACGCTGAACCACTTTATTATTAGCAATAGACTTCACAAATTCACTCAGTACTTTCTCACTTTGTGAGTCAAAGCTCTCCACTAGCTGAGTCACTACACTAAAGTCGTTTTCAACTGATTTCCCAATAAAAATTTTTGGGAAGATGGCATCTGGATGAACCTCGTCTGAATTTAATAGCTCTTCAAACATTTTTTCACCCGGCCTGATCCCTGAGTATTTAATCCCGATTTCTTCTAATGAATATCCGGATAGCTGAATCAGGTTCTTAGCTAAATCGACAATTTTAACCGGTTCACCCATATCTAAAACAAATATTTCCCCACCACGTGCAAGAGATCCGGCCTGTAATACTAGTCGCGAAGCTTCTGGAATCGTCATGAAGTATCTTGTCATCTCAGGATGCGTGACCGTGACTGGCCCACCAGCTTGTATTTGTTTCTTAAATAGCGGAATAACACTGCCTCGACTTCCAAGAACGTTTCCGAATCTAACGGCAACAAACTTTGTCCGACTATACTTTGCAAGCTCCTGGATCACCATTTCGGCAATTCGCTTTGTGGACCCCATTACGTTCGTTGGATTAACCGCTTTATCTGATGAGACTAATACAAAAGTTTCAACGCCAAATGTGTCCGCTGCTTCTGCTACATTTTTCGTACCAAGAACATTATTTTTTACAGCTTCCTTAGGATTGTACTCCATGAGCGGTACATGCTTATGGGCAGCTGCATGGTACACCACATCTGGTTTATGTGTTTCCATTACCTCGAAGATACGATATCGATCTTGTATATCAGCAATAATTGGAATTATCTCAAATTGATCTCCATATGTGTTGCGTAGTTCCATGTCAATCTGGTAGATGGAGTTTTCGCCATGACCTAACAGAAGAATCTTTTTAGGTTTGAATTTGCAAATCTGGCGACAAATCTCAGATCCGATAGAACCACCAGCACCGGTTACAAGAATTGTTCTACCCGTGATATTTTTTGAAATACTCTTAATATCTAGCTGAACAGGCTCACGGCCTAATAAGTCCTCCACCTGAACATCTCTAAATTGTTTAACAGACACACGACCTAGCATCACATCTTCAATCAATGGCATAATCACGGTTTTTATCTTTGTTTTTGCACATTCCTCAAAGATGCTTTGCATATCCTTTTTACTTAAGGAAGGAATCGCTATGATAATTTTTTCAATCCCTAATTGATCTACCAATCTAGTAATATCCTTTGTTCTTCCAACAACGGGAACGCCATGCATATGTAGCCGGTATTTATGATGATCATCATCTACAAAGGCTACTGGAAGAATTCCTGAATCACGATTGTTTAAAAGCTGGCGAACAAGCATGGTTCCAGCAGCACCTGCTCCAATAATTAGCGCTTTCGTTTGCTCGACTTCTGATTTCACATATCGATCTCGATACATTCTCCAAGAAAAGCGAGACCCTCCAATTAATAGAACATGTAGCATCCAAGCTAGCATTAACGGTCGGATATAAACATCAAAATTAATAACGAATTGAACACCTGCTGTTAACGCAATTGTATAAGTCACTGCCTTCACAATTGCAACTAGCTCCCCAACACTCGCATATTCCCATGCTTTGTTATAAAGACGATAGATCGATGCAAAAATATGATGTCCAATTAACATACTGATGGAGCTTACTACTAGTGTCGTATTCGCAAAGATTTGCAATGTAGGATGAAGCATTATGTAACTAATGTATATTGCCGTAAGAACAATAAGAGAATCTAACACAATGAGTAACGCTAATCGTCTCTGATACGTCACCTGACCAACCCCTTGATAAAATGTTTCCCTATTTTTATCTATCTATTCGCATCTATATCTCTAATGAAAAAACACGTATAGTTACATGTCCTTTCATTAGGTATATATAATAGAAGAAACTCGGTATTTTTGGTTTTAGAACATCATAAATAAATTGGGCATCTAACCCGTCCTCACATCATACTATCGACAACGCTGTGTCTAAGGTGTATGTTTTGTGACCCACAGCATGACCGAGTGCCTCCATTGATAACGGTTAGGAGACATCCCCGCACTTCGTTTTGCTAAACGAAATAATAAATATTGGTCATGTGGAATATTTATTAAAAGATACCCAGAATCTTTTTTGTTTTTATTCTGGTAGGGATCTCTTTGTATACGTTTTTTCCTTGCACCACAAGTTCTGCATTTTCTTTGAACATATAAGCGTAGTCAACACCGTATTTCTTTTCTATTTCTTCGTAGGCTTCAGCCATTTTAAAAGATCGTTTTGAAAGATTATGTGCATCCGATGAAACAAAATGAGTGAGATTTGCGTCTATTAATTGAAGAGAGAATTTCTTAATTTTTTTACCGAAAGAACCGGCAATACTAGAGGCGGTTATTTGTGTTAAAGCACCTTTTTTAACAAATTGGTATAAAAGATCCGGTTGTTCTATTAATTCTTGATTTCTCTCTGGATGTACAATAATAGGAGTTAACCCGCTCATTTGAATGTCAAAAAGTAACTTTTCAGTATATCGAGGCACATGCCCGGAAGGCAGTTCAATAAATAAAAATTGGTTAGCATTGTTAAGGGTAAGGATTTCACCCTTTTCATAGTCTTCAAGAACCTCTCCATAAATACGAGGTTCCTGACCCGGAAGAATGGTTAGAGGAATTCCTTCTGAGATTAGGGTTTGATTCAGCTCGTCGACTTTTTGTAGAATTGTTTGTTTGTTATTTTCATAGCGTCCATTTTTATGATGAGGAGTAGCAATGATTGTCTTAATTCCTTCGTGAACAGCTGCTCTCGCTAAGTCCAGACTCTCGTTCAGGTCTTTTGAACCATCATCCAAACCGGACAAAATATGACAATGAATGTCAATCATTGCGGATATCCTCCTTTATTCCTGGTTTACCGACAAATTATGTAATTATATAGTACTAGATAACTGTAAACTTGTAAAGATTTGTCAGTAACATTATTGCAAAAAAATGTGTCTATTTTGTGCCATAGTAATAGTAGTATTGACTTTCTTTTGCTTTCTTCTGATTTAACACAACACCTAGTAGTTTTCCTTTAGAGTTTAGTAGAAGTTCTTTTGCCTTTAGAGCAGCATCTACTTCTGTTTTTCCACTGTTAACTACTAGAATGGTTCCGCTAGACTTGTTTGCTAGAATTTGTGCATCCGTTACAGCAAGGACTGGTGGAGTATCCATTAGCACCAAATCAAACTTATTGTAAATCTCCTCAAGTAACTCATCCATTGCCTTGGAACCTAATATTTCTGCAGGGTTCGGAGGAATGGGCCCACTTGTTAGAACATATAAGTTCTCCACTTCTGTTTCATTAACGGTTTCTGATAGAGATTTCTGTTTTGTTAATATATTTGTAAGGCCATGAAAGTTATTCAAATGGAATGTATAGTGTACCGTTGGTTTACGCATGTCTGCATCGATTAGTAAAACTTTTTTTCCCTGTTGTGCAAAAACGATGGCTAAATTTGCTACCGTTGTTGATTTCCCTTCCCCTGGACCAGATGATGTAACTGCAATAGAACGAATTTTTTCCTCGATGGAGGAGAATTCGATATTCGTTCGAATGGTTCTGTATTGCTCAGAAATAGGAGATCTCGGATTTCTTTTTGTAATCAGCTGGCGACTATTTACCCCTAGTTCTTTCTGTGCTCTTCTTGACATTAGGCCGTCTCTCCTCTTGCTTGTCTTGTTCGTCTTGGCTTCTCTTCTGTGAACTCATCTTCTTCTTTCGATATCGTTGTAATAGCACCTAATACAGGTAGTTCAAGCAACTTTTCAATATCTTGTTCATTTTTAATCGTGTTATCCATATATTCAAGTAAGAAAGCAAGTCCTACTCCTGCCATTAGGCCAACAACTAATGCAATTGCCATATTTAATATTGGTTGAGGTTTAACCGGAACTGGATTTTCAGGTAATTCAGCAGGAGATAAAATATGAATGTTATCAATCCTCATTAATTTTGAGATTTCTCTTTGAAATACTTTTGCAATTTCGTTTGCAATTAACACTGCTTGAGCTGGGTCTGCATTTTGCACACTGATGGTCACAACCTGGGATTTCCCTTCCTGACCAACACTTACACTTCCATTTAATCCTTCAGGAGTAGTGTCTAACTCTAATTCTTTAATTACTTGATCTAATATGTACGGACTTTTCATAATGACGTTATAAGTTTCAATGTATTTCGCATCCGCATCAAAGGATAGTCCTGCAATTGAGGCTAAAGCCCCAGTTGCTGCTTGGCTAACTAATATTTGTGTAGATGATTTATAGATAGGTTTTATTAGAAAGTAACTTGCTACACCGCTTATAGCAGTCGCAAGTACCGTAATTGCTACAATTAACGACAATCTTTTTCTCAAGGTCTCATATAACTCACGCAAGCTAATTGTCTCTTCCATTTTACCCTCCAAAAGTTGTGTTTTTTCGACAAATCTAGGAAATATTATAACATACATTATTTTCAAGTAATAGACTATATTAGTAATTTTGCATTTTGTTGAGATAATTTTATTGGTGTAAAATATGGTAACAGATACATATATTTACTAATTATTCTCGTTCACGAAATTGTCAAATTATTTTAGTAAAGTATTAATATTTAGACATTTCTTCCAGTAAAACTGATTGAGTGCTCATAACTAACAAATTTCGGTTGATGACAAAATTTTTACTAAAGTCTATATTAATAAGTATGTAAATAAAATGTTGTCTTCTTGTAAAACAAATAAGGACGTGATTTTTTGATAGATTCGACTAAAAGGAGTAAATGGTTATTTACTCTTACTCTTTTAGTTTTCATAACTGGTGCTTGGATGGCTAAGAATTTGTATTTTGTTCAAGAGACAGGACTTATTTCTCATAACATGCTCATCCTACTATCTTCACTCGGTTTATCTTTCCTTCTAGGGTCCATATTAACAGCCAAGAAAACCAAGTGGTTACCTGTTTTGACCTTTTTCCTTTATCTCGCTCTTTCCGTTCTATTATACGCAGATGTTTTATATGCTCGTTATTATTATGCGATATTAAAGGTCGAGTTAATTGTTCATGCAGGCCAGATTCGAGATATTAGTGACTCTATATTCTCCTTAATCTATAAGAGTGATATCTGGTATTTCGTAGATCTACCCATCCTAGCAATTGCCCTCTTTTTCTTATATAGAAGAATTTCATTTGGAAAATTTGTTAGTTGGTCATTCGCTGGTGCGGGTACAGTTATAATTTTATTCATAACCTTATTTGCTTTAAAATTACCTTACTCAGATCAGTATAAAGTATCCATTGCGGGGATTATTCCTGCTCATGTATATGATCTGTCTTATAACCTTTATAAAAAGTTTTACTTAGGGCAAACCTATCTGAAGGGTGAGAGCCTTCATGAATTGCAGACTTTTTTAGAAAAAAAGCAAGAGGTTCAGAAAGCTTCCCCTTATTTTGGAGAGTATAAAGGGAAGAACTTAATCGTTGTTCAAGCCGAGTCTCTTAATGTGTTCCCTATTGGGATAAAAGTGGGAGAAGAAGAAGTAACTCCTATTTTAAATGAGTTAATAAGTACGAGTCATTATTATCCGAACACGTATCTACAAATTGGGAGAGGGAATACATCCGATGCGGAGTTTGTAGCAAATAACTCTATCTATCCAATGAGTCTAATTGGTGCTTACAAAGGATTTACTGATAATAGTTACCTTTCACTTGGGAATGTCCTAAATTCTGAAGGGTATAAGGTAAGTGCTACACACGGTAACCGAGCAGAGTTTTGGAATCGGAAAGAAGCTTATCCTTATCAAGGTTTTGAAGAATTCTACCATATTGACCACCCAAAGATTGATGATGGTGATTGGGTAGGAATGGGTATTTCTGATGAAAGTATTTTTAGACAAATGGTACAGATTTATAAAGAAGAGCAGAAACCATTCTACAATTTTATCGTTTCGTTATCTTGCCATCGACCATTTGAGTTACCTAAAGAGCTTCAATACTTGAATTTACCTAGCGACATGGACGGTACTGCGACAGGTCACTATTTGCAAAGCGTAAAGTATTTTGATTATGCATTGGGAATTTTTATTGAAGAATTAAAAAAAGAAGGCCTCTGGGATGACACCATTTTTGTTGTATATGGTGACCACTATGGTCCTCTTCCAAAGGATGGACCTGAAATCGAAGAGCAATTAGGTGTTGTTTTTGATGAAGAAGAACGTTTTAAAGTGCCACTAATCATCCATCACCCTGGACAGACAGAAGGGGTTCTAAATACAGGAGTCGGAAGTCAGATGGATATTTATCCAACTCTATCAGCTTTATTAGGAATTGACCAACCACTTGTACAATTTGGGACAACTCTTGATGCTGACTTTAAGCAAGTTGTTGGATTTGCCTATGAGACGAATCGATATTCCTTCTATTCTGATGACTATATGTATGCAGCCTCCCATACGGGTGTTTTTGAGGAAGGGACCTGTACCAAATCCGAGAATGGTGAAGCTGTAGATGTACAAGCTTGCCGCGAAGGCTATGATCGGGTTTATAAGGATATTCAAACTTCTACTGTGTTGTTGGAGCATGATTTTATAACAAAGATATTTAAGTAATAGAAAACCGAGCCAATTTTGGCTCGGTTTTTTCATCATTATTTTAATAAAATATATGATAAATCCGATTTATTATCTCCTTGGAAAACGAATTGAAGAGAGTAATAACCAAGATCATAATACATGTACCAGCTTCCATCCATTTCACTATATCCCTCTTCGTCAGGCGTTCCTACCGTATTACGGATGATGTAAGGTGTTAATGGTGTTAAGCCATCATTCACCCAGTCAATAGCGGTTAATTCACTAAGCTCTTTCCCGCCAGTAAAATAAATGTAGTTCCCAAATTGTCTACCATATCCACCATCAAAGTACCCTTGCCACTCTGGATCATAACCAAAAGAGTCATAGACAGTATATATATCATCATAGTAAAGAGAGATATCAGACCCCTTCATATACCCTTCACTTGCTAAGTCTAGGAAACTACTATCGAAAAACACGATACGCTCTAACTGCTTCTTCTTTGTTGATGAAGGTGTTTCATATTTAATAGAAGAAGATTTTTTGACAAAAGCTCCTCCACCTAATCCATAGATTCCACCATTTTGATCTTTGTAAGAATACACACGGAACTCGCTACCCTTTTTTAATTTTCTAAGCGTAACTAGTTTTCCTTTTTCTTCCTTCACTAAATCTGTATCTTTTAAAATCGTTACTTTTCCAATTTGGCCTTTAATTAATATTGAATTTCCCCATTTTACTCCAACTGGAGCAGAAGCAGCTTCAATATTGCTGTAGCTACCAAAAGATAAAAATAAAATTGTTACAAGAACGAAGCTTAAGATTTTTTTCATTTATGTTCCTCCTATGTAGTAGAATACTCTCTAATTATAAGAAAATGTTTCCTAGTTTAATAGTACTATTTGCATATTTATTATGTTTCTTGTAAATGGAGAAAAATAAAGCCTTGATTCCACATCAGAATCAAGACTTTATTACTTATTTTAGTAATTTACCTTAACTGGCTTACCATTTCTTACAATAATCATTGATGTTTTGCCATAGTGGATAACAAATTCATCGCCCTTTAGTTCATAAATTTCTTCCATTGTATCACCGCTTAATCTATAGACAAAGCGTCCGTCCACTTCATAAGAGTTTCCAGAATAATATAGATCATTCCCTACAAGTGTATAATCCCCTACTTCAAATCCATTTTCTATATAAAACCATTGTGCATCCTCAGTTACTGGATTAAATACTTGTAACTCAGATTGCTCAGAGCGGTCAAAGAATAACGTGTAAATTTTGTTATTTTTAACATATACATCGAAGTAGCCAGACTCAACTGGTCCTTGCTCATACACTACACTTCTAGTTCCATCCATAGATACTTTCTCGATTTTGTAATGACTATAATAGTTGCCTTCCTCATCATATACTTCATCGATATTAGTAGAAATATAGAAATGGCCATTTGCATATGCAAACCCATTCGCATATAAATTAGTGTCGCTAATGTCTATTTGACCTATTTGCTTTGTATTCTTCCCATCAAGGTCCATTCGGTAGATGTCTACATAATCTTCCTCAATGAATAAACCATCTACATCTTCATAAAAATAATTCCCCAAGAAGTAAATATACTTGCCATCAGAAGTAAAGTTTGAAATACCATCTGAAGTTAGACGTTCCTTTTTAGTGCCATCAGCAGTCACTCGGTATAGATTAATGTTATTCTCTTCATCATAAATAAGTAAGTAGACCCAGTTCCCGATTTGGATAGCCGGTATATATGCTTCTGAATCAGTAATGAATGAAGATTTATTTGTAGCTTTGTTATAAATATAGTAATCTGCAGCATATTCCGTGTTTAAGTAATACACAACACCATCGTAGTCAAATATATTTTCTGTTGGCACTGTAGGGGTCTTTGGATTCGCACATGCTACCAGTTTTAGTTTCGCTTTTGATGGAGTTTCATATTTAACGCGAGAATCACGATCAATAAACAACCCACCACCTAGGCTTAGCATTCCTGGTTTAAATGCGTAAATACGATACTTCTCTCCTGCTTTTAGCGTTCTTTCTGTTACTTTTTTATCTCCATCTAATTTATAAAGTGGAGTATCCTTCAACACAAAAAGTCTACCAATTTGGCCAGGCTTTAATTCTACGCCATCCCACCAAATTTTCGTACCTACTTTTACTCCTGCACATTCGCTATTAGCGGAGCTTGGGGTAGAGTACATGAACAAAGATATTAATAGTGCAAAGCTTAAAATAATAATCTTGAACTTCTTCAAAAACATACACCCATTTCTGTAGGAAATATAATACAGATTTATTATAATTTGTATATTTAGAATTGGATATATCTTTTCTATTATTTTTGTGAATTATTACAGTAATTTTTTTTGGCTATAGTAGTTCTTTTGTCAAATAAGCACCCTAAATGTCGGACACTCTTTATTGTTTTACCACCTTTATCCTATTAAAATAGTATACAGGTACTATATTATGGTAAGGAGGAGTTTAATTGTTTAAAAATCTAGTAAAAATATCATTTGCTTTGATGCTTCTTATCGGTTTAGTGGCTCAGCCTGTGTCTGCGTCCAATTCTGATGAAGTATATTACGTAGCGCTTGGGGATTCATTGGCTGCTGGTTGGACCCCATACGGAGAAGATGGAAAAGGATATCCTGACTTTATAGCAGAGAAGTTTGAAGGCGCTAACATGACTACTACGTTCATTGGTGAATACGCAGTACCAGGTTATACATCTCAAGATGTAATCGATGATATTAAAAATAATGTTCAATTAGAAGGTCTGCCAAGTATTCAAGATGCCCTAAAAAGTGCCACCCATGTTACTTTGGATGCCGGTGCAAATGACCTATTAAGAAAAATTAAAGTAGATCCTGTAAGTAAGACTGTAACGTTTGATGAGGTAGAGGTACAAAAGGCTCTTGCTCAAGTACAAAAAAACTTAGCTGAGACGATTCTTACGATTAAAACACTAAACCCTACTGTTAAGGTTTATATCATGGGATATTACAATGCTTTTCCATATCTACCTGCAGAGCTTCAAACGAAGATTGTTGCATCGTTAAATATATTAAACTCTGTCATTAAAGGGGTAGCAGAACATTCAGGTTCTACATATGTTTCAACGGAAGAAACAATTGGAATGAAGCATTTGCCAAACCCACAGGATATTCACTTAAATCTAGAGGGTTACCAAGCACTTGCTGAGTTATTCTGGAATGTCATGAAGCCAGTTGTAGCTGAAAAACCAGTTGATAAAGAAACTCCTGTCGTGTACTGGGAGGGAATGGTTTTAAAGAAAGGCCAAATTGGGAAAGTAACGGTTGAAAAACCTATTAATCTATGGAAACGTGTTGATGGGTCTCTTCAATTTGTTAGAGTGTTAAATAAAGATGAGGTATACCGCGTATACAGCTATGACCATAAATTTGGTGGACAGTACGGTGTTGGTGGCGGATTCTTTGTAACGAAGATGGAAGGTCACGTACGATACAATACTCCGTCTAAGGCTAAATTAGAGTTAGTGAATAATTAGTAGATTGGGAGAGGGGATTAAGCCCTTCTCCCTTTATTTTTTAGTTAATGAAAATTGATGTGGTTTCATGTTTTCACTTAAAGGAGCTAGAATATACCCTTCTTTTGTTAAGGTTGATAGTAACTTGGGTAAATGATCAATGGTAGATTTTAAATCATGAATTAAGATATAAGGTGTGTTCCCCTTTTCTTCTTGCTTATAGATTTGACTCATCGTATGATCTACATATTTTGATCCTTTATACTTCCAATCTAAGCTATCTATATTCCAATCCCACATAATTAAGCCCTGCTTCTTCACAGCGTCTCGATAGCTACTTTTCATATATGGAATACTACCATATGGAACTCTCATTAAATTACTATTTACTCCAGTAATTTTCTTAATTGTATTTCTTGTTGTGACCATTTCAGAAACAACAGAATTGGCGGATGCATAAATTTTGTTAACGTCATGTGTGACACTATGCGAACCGACAGCATGCCCTTCTACTATCATTCTCCTTACATCACCTTGATGTAGAATCATTCTATTATTAAGCATAAAAAAGGTCGCTTTTGCATTGTATTTTTTTAAAACATCGAGTAATTGGCCGGTATATATAGTTGGTCCATCATCAATAGTTAAGTAGGCAACCTTAATTTTTTCTTTCGTGAGAGATGAACTTAGCACCCAACCTTCTTTTCCATTTCCCAAAGTAATTTTGTACCATATTTCGTTTTGAGCATTAACAAACTCAGAAGCTTTGTCGACGCTTTCCCCAATCGTTAGATTAGCTAGTACTTTATAGCCTACACTCGCGCCACTCCTAACAATTGCAGTGGGATCTTTTACATAAAAAGAGTTTGAATGGTAAGGTTGCCCACTTACTTCTTTAGATGATATCCAGCCACTTCTATTTCCATCTTGAATTCTATACCATTTTTCACTATTTATAACGATAAAAGATTGGATATTTACTTGGGAGTCCTCTGGTATTGTAAAGGATACTTTTTCACTATAAGAGGCTCCTCTTCTGACTTTAACAGCCTCAGTTACGAGTAGACTCTCCTGTAGGTAATCTTTACTAAAGTGAAATAACTCAAGATCTGATAATTGAACCCAACCCATGCTTTGACCAGAATCTAGTCGGACCCATCTATCCCCATTGCTACTTATGTGTTTATCAATAATTTTAACTATCTGGCCTCTCTGAAGTGTACTTACCTGATCATAAGTAGATAATGCTCCTCTTCTTATCGCCGCATTTGCCGAAGAACTAGTGAAATATTGGTTATTTATGTCTATAGGTGATAGTCCTTGTTTCTTAATCCATCCGACTTGCTCTCCAAACTTAACATTTAACCAAAGCTCTTTATTTCTATTTTGAAATTCACTAATAACAGTCACCATTTGTTTTGGCGGTATAATGGTCTTAACTTTATAGTGCACTGCTGCTCCAGCCTGTAAAGGTGTCTCGAGTCCAGTTTTCATAAGAAAATCTGTTGTTCTTTCTGAAGCCGACACACTTCCTTTTGAATCAGAAATGAATAATAATAAGAGTGTTATAGATATTATGGATATTAGAATTTTCTTCACAAGTTGCTCCTCTTTCTAAGTTAGATATACATATATATCCAGTCTATCACAATATAGGAAATTTAGACTATAGGAATATGCTATTTTAGTATACTTTTAGACTATTTAAAAAAGCCAACATTCTGATAATGAAAGTTGGCAAGTGTGATACACCCTATTCAATACGAGGAAGGACTTATTCCTCCATAATGAGATCTTCATATTTTTTACTTAATAAATCTCTTAGCTTCACGTTTGTTATTTGAGGAATGAAAGATTCTATTTGCTCTTTAGACCTTTCAATGGATTCCAAATCGCTATTCTCTATATAGTCCTCAAGTCTAATAACCTCATGGTAAACACTGATAAGGATCTTATTTTCTTCTATTACTTCCTCAGCTGGATTTTTATATCTTTCTAGAATGGCCTCTCTTGTCGATTTTCCGTAAGGCTTATATAAGTAGATGGCTTGTCGATTTACTAGAGACGTAAGGTTGTGATACTTATCTGCTGCCAGTTCCAGATTACCCTCGTCTAAATGATTCTCTAACTCTATCCTTGCATCATCTAATCTTTTACCAGCAGAAATCGCATCAATATAGAAGATGGCTCTCTCAATCCAGAGCTCGATATCTTTAATAAGATAGCTGAACTTTTCCTGATCTTGTTTTTTAAAATAGTTATATGAGCTTTTAACTTCTTCTAGCTCTTTTTTTATTTTATTAAAAGTATTGTATGGACGATTTTCTACATTCGCTTCATAGTCTACGGAAATTTCTTTCATTAATTGGACTTTACTTTTATCCGCCTCTTTTATGAGTGACATAAGTTGATGAATTTTATTAGCATGGTGTTCTTGGTGGACGATTTCAGCCAAGCTGGAAATAAGCTTTACATCCTGTCTGACGGGAATTCCTTGTGTCATGATCACTAAAATGTAGGGCTGGTGATCAAAGACTATAGCAGCGTCATTATATATTTTATTCATTGGAATATAGCCAACTTTATGAGCTACTTGATTGGGATCCACACTGCTTGCAACCGTATCTGTATAGACCGTATTCTTCAATAAACTTATGAGCTCATTTCCAAGCTTGGGATTCTTTTGAGCGAAATGATTAAGTTGCTTTAGGTATGCTGAGAGATCTTTGGCAGTAGTAGTGTTTTTACCGCCCGGATACACATTTCCCCCACCAATTGACTTTGTATATTTAATAAAGTTTGCCTTTCCTACTTTTTCACGAAGCATAATAAAAGCAATATTATCCGAGTAGACAACGCTTTTTTTGACTAAATCTTTGATCGTATATTGAGTTCCCACCTTGTCATGTTGTATTACCCCACTTCCACCATAATAGTGATGGCTCTTATAGGTTAACTTTTGATTTAGATTTATTTTTTGATTAGCAGCTAGTTCATATATGTATAAGACTAACGGAAGTTTAATCGTACTTGCAGCGGAATGAACCTTCGTTGGTTGGTACGAGTACGATTGCCCGGTTACAAGGTTTTCATAGTATAAAGATAAGTGTGGGTATTTCTTGGCTGTAGCTTTGACGGTGTTATCCAAAGTTTTAAATTGAGTGGATGCAGATGTTGGTTGTAGATATGAGAATAGTAAACTACTAATCACAATTAAAGATATTAATACTTTTTGTTTCATTATACAGCTCCTAATTGTTTTTCTTTAATACTATTTAAATAAATTGATTAAATGAGTAATAAGGGACTCTTCCTAATAGAAACTTAATATAAAGCTCTGCAGACATAATCTACAGAGCCTCCTTCTTATCTCAAATATACGTGAATGTTCTACTCTATTATGAAAATCTCTACTCCATTAATCACAGAAAAGTTTGTATTAACATTAATAGTATCAGCAGCTGGTATTACAGTATTCGATAAAGTACTGAATGTCCAAGTGTCATCTTCATAGCTTGCTAACATTTCTGTGCTATCATCAGTAAATCTAAAGGTTGAAACTCCCCCAGGAACAATAAATTTATCCAATTCAGCGTTATGTGTTACTCCACTGTCATCAGTAACCTCAACTAGGCCAGTTTCTACATAAGTTGCAGCTGTTGTTGGACCACCTGTAACTTGTCCATCCGAGATCCACTCTGAAAAATTGGTGTCAACGGGTATTAAGTTACTAAAATGTCTACCCTCAACAAATCTATAGAAGATATATTTCCCTCTTTGAGTAGGCGGGTTTGCCCAGAGTATTCCCCCTGGTATAGCTCCGTCTATTACTGAAAGAGGTACGGTAGAACCTCTAGCGTTTAATTTACCCTCAAATATCCTATAGTCTTGTGGTATATCTTCTACATTTGGAGTATCCCCATAATATACAAAGAGCGAAAGACTTTGTGGCAAATTCACCTCATTATTTGTCTTTACCCAATAACCTTCACTTCCTGTATCTGGGTGTACCGCGTAAACAACTTCAAAATCCTCTGGACTAGGTACCGGGACATCAACAGAAGGCGTTTTCACCTCTAGAACTTCATATGTTTTACCGTTGGATAGACCTGTAATTTCAGCACCCTCTATTGGTTCAGCTGGTGAACCCTGTACAAGTATTCCATTGGACTGAACACCATACTCTCTACCTTCTAAAATGACCATATACTTTTTACCAGATGTTAACCCCGATATTTTTTTATCACCAGCAATTCCTATTGATCCACTTACTAACTTAACTACCATCTTTTGTTGATCAAGTCCAAAGTTACTCTCATCTACTGTAATCCAGTTTGTATCATCTAACGTAATGCCATTAATGGTATTTTCGTCTACGTATACAATTTTCATTTTACCGGTAGTTGGTTTTTCACCTGGTGTAAAATCCCCTACATAGAACACAACCTTAGTAGCTTGGTTACTAACTTGAATCTTATGGGTATTAGTATTTGCTGGTATAGAGAACCCACTTGTCCCAATTTCTCTTTCTGCATCATCAAAAATGTGACTACTCGCAATGTCATAGCTTGAAATATTATTAATTTGTATCTGGTTACCTAAAGAGACCAATATCTGACCAGGGCTGCCATTACCGTACCAACCTGTATCTGCTATTAATCTGTCATAATTACTATTTATAGTACTTGAATCGTTTCCATAGCCTGTAAGGTTTTTTATAGCATTAGCATCAATATCTGCAAGCTTAATAAAGACATGGGTATCTGATCCGGTTTCACCTTGGGAATAATAATACTGTCCTGGTTCCAAATTACCCGGAGAATCCAATTTTGTATACTCTCCTTTTAACTGGTAGAAATCACCACCACTTTCTGATGTAGAATATATAAACTTGTTAAGATTTATTTCCCCAGTTAGACTCCCATTTACAACAAAATTAAATTTATTTTGATTTTCTGTAAACGTCAGTAAGTAGTTTGGTTTAAAGGTAATATTTTCAATTGGTTCAGTCGGTGTACTTTCTAAACGACTATATATCCATGCATTATTCTTATATTCTGCCAACATTTCTATACCATTATCAGTAAACTTAAAGCTTGTTACTCCTTCTGGAATAATAAAGTTATCAGACTCTGCATCATGTGTTACTTGACTTTCATCTGTAATTACAACTAAGCCATTTTCCACATAAGTTGCTAATGTTGTAGGACCACCTGTAACTTGTCCATCAGCTACCCACTCTGAGAATTTAATGTCAATAGGTAATAGATTACTATCATGTACCCCTTCAACAAGTCTATAAAAGATATATTTTCCTTTCTGGGTAGGTGGGTTAGCTAGGAGGAATCCCTCTTCTAAATAACCTTCTACCAACGGCAGTGGTACAGTATAACCACTAGCCATAAGCTTGTTATCTATTATCATATAATCTTGGGGAATATCTTCTATATTTGGTGTATCTCCGTAATGCACAAATAGTGAGTAATCTTTACTTAAAGTTAACTCATTTTTGTTTCTAACATAATAACCTTCTTCACCTGATTCAGGATGTACTGCATACACAACTTCAAAATCTTCCGGATTAGGTCTAGGAACATCAGTAGAAGGTGTTTTTACTTCTAGAACTTCATATGTTTCACCATTAGTTAATCCTGTAATTTCAGTACCCTCTAGAGATTGAGCTGGTGAATTCTGTACAAGTGTTCCATCGGACTGAACTCCATACTCTTTTCCTTCTAACATAACCATGTACTTTTTCCCTGATGTTAACCCTGTTATTTTTTTGTCACTTGCAGTTCCTAATGACCCATTTGCTAATTTGACAACCATCTCTTGTTGATCAAGTCCAAAGTTACTTTCATCTACTGTAATCCAGTTTGTATCATCTAACGTAATGCCGTTAATAGTATTTTCGTCTACGTATACAATTTTCATTTTACCGGTAGTTGGCGTCACATTAGGGACATAGTCACCCACATAAAAGACAATTTTTGTAGCCTGAGAATTCACAATAATCCTATCCGTAGTGCCTGGAGCTACTAAAGATCCTGATGAACTAATTTCCTCATTATTTCTAAATGTATGTTTACTTGAAAGAGTATTACCTGAATTATTGATAACTTCAATTTGGTTGCTAATGGATACAGATTTCATGCCAGTAGACGCATTACTACACCATCCATCTTCTGCAATCAATCTGTCATGGTTATCATTAATTCTGGTCGAATCATTACCATATCCCGTAAGACTTTTTATTGCATTAGCATCTTCATCAGTTAATTTCAAGTAAATTGTAGTCATAGTTCCACTATCAGAATAATAATATTGGCCTGGTTGTAGTGCAGGGGTAAAGCTTACTTTAGTATATTCTCCACGCAATTGATAAAAATTTTCTCCGCCTTTTGAAGTAGAATATTTTAGTTTTTGAACATCTATTGGGCTGTTTATTTTTCCAGTTACAGTTAATGTCAATTGGTTTTTGTTTGCTGTAAATCCAGCCATATAATTTGGTTGGTAATCAATAACTGGTTCAGGTTGACTGCTTTCTAATTCAACAATCTTAGTCAGCAATTTATCCAATAAAATCTTCTCAGTTCCTAGACCTTGCTTTGCACCTTCAGATAATTCTTCAAATGCAGTCAAGGCCGTAGTAACTTTCCCTTTATTAGAAACTACTACTGCATCTACTGTTAATGCTAAGGCCTCAGCATGCGTTGTTCTGAAAGCTACTATCTGTTGAGCTGTCAATTCTAAATCAACAATCTTAGCTTTCAAACTATCTAGTAAGCTCTTTTCCGTTAATAACCCTGCTTTTGCTTCGTCTGAAAGGTCTTGATAGGCTGTAAGAGCGGTGTCTATTAGCCCCTTATCAACTATTCCTACACTGTTTTCTGTCAATTCTAGTGCAGCAGCATGTGTTGATTTAAACTCTGTAATCTGTTCTTCTAGTTCCAACACTTCTACCTTAGCTAGCAATCCTTCAAGTAAGCTCTTCTCAGTACTTAACCTTTCTTTTACTTCATCTGATAGTACTGTATAGGCATTTAGAGCTGTTTCTATAATCCCCTTATCTGAAATTGCTACTGTATCATCATTGAGAGATATTGCTGTTGCATGTGTAGTCTTAAAAAGATTAACTTCTTCAACGATTTCATTAGCTATTACAACGATTTTATAGACCTGAGTAGATTTGTTATCAGCAGATGTTACCAGTAGTTGATGGTCCCCGTCAGTCGGGTCTATATTTGTCTGTTTTAACAATGTAGAGGACGAATTATCCTGGTCAACCCAGTTAGCCCCATCATATTGTTGGAAACTAAAAGTTGCTTCAAATGGAGAACTGATTGCTGCTATGGCTTGTTGTATCGTCGTGTTTTCAGCAACTGTGACTATACTAGTTGAGACATTAATGCCTATCACAAATTCGGAATCACTTTGAAAAAATAGCGATGTCGGTTCAAATAACATAAATAAAGATGAGGCGCTAGAGATATTGTTGGCAGAGTCTACTGCGTAAACTACATATTCACCTATGGCGAAACCTGTTGTGTCTAAATCTACGCTTTGGTTAGCTGTAACAGAGATTTTTACTCCGTTTTCACCCTCAGCCGCACTATTTAAATCCCCAACAGATTTGTTTGTATTAGAAGGTACTAGATAGACTGTTCCATTTTCATTGCTTGTAACATTAACATTACTTCCAATTTCAACAGGTTCACTACTTATATTATTTAAAGTTACAGTTGGTGCTGTTCTGTCACTTGGCGGTGTTGGCGTATCATTTTGCGGTGGTGTTGGATCATCATTTGAACTAGGTGGTGCTGGTGTAGTAGGTGTTTGTGTACTAGGTGCTGTTTGAGCTGGAGGGTTTTTAGACACTTCTACTCCACTTGATGTTTCTATCTTTCCGTTATTTTCTATTTTAACTTCCTCTTTAACAGAGCTATCTTTCTTGACTTCTTTTACTTCTGTATTTTCTGCTACTTTAATTTCTGCATTTGCGTTAGAGATATTTACTACGGTATTTTTCAGGTCCCCTTCTAGTTTAATGGTTTGACCTTTTTCTTTAGCTGCAATATTAACAGACTTTATCTCTGCACCCTTCTCAGCTGATAAACTTGAAGCGGTTTTTACGTCTATTTCTTTTACCTTTGTATCCTTTGCTATTTTAATTTGCGAACCCTCACCAGTTACAGAAACTTTTGAATCCGAAAAATCTCCTTTTAACTCGATTCCTTTCGAATCAATAGTCCCTTTAGAAGCTAACTCTACTTCTTGGTATGCACCCTTCTGTTTAGACTCTAAATTTAGAGTACCTGATGAACCCGCTTTCTCAGAAACAACTAATGATTTAATTTGAGTTCCTTCTTCTGCAACGATGTTTGCCCCATCAGTATCATTGACTGTTAAATTTTCGGCAACAACGTTCTTCTGATAAAGACTATGATTAGCTACGTTCTCAACAATAATGGATCCACCTTGGTCTTTGTCCTTGTTGACTTTAACATTCTCTAAGTAAACTGAACCTGCTCCAGTATTGTCACCTTTTATAACCAGGTTTCCTAAAATAGTCACATTCTGAAGTTTAATATGTTCATCTTGTCCAGCAATAATTACGACTGTATTCCTGTATTCTGTTGTAATAGATTGACCTATTATGGTAGGATTAGATTTTTTCAGTGAATCTGCTTCAAATATTGTTACTACCTTATCAAGTTCAGCTTTTATATCAGCTCTTAATTTCTCTAAAGCAGAAAGTAACTTTGGGTTCTGCTCTAAATTACCTGTTTTTTCACCATCTTCAAAAAGCTTAACAAGACGGTCATAATGATAGATAACATCATTTACATTTTCATCATTAATAGAATTAGATAAGCGGTCTAACTCCATTTTAATTGATACAGGGTAGAGTGCTTTCTCTTTGATATCATAGGCTTTCTGCTGATACTCTTGAAGAAAAGCTTCTCTAGTAGTTTTACCGAATACCCTATAGAACATCGGGCTGTACCTTTTAATTTCTTTTGTTAACTCGTGATAGGTCGCTACTGTGGTTTCATCGACCTTATCCTCATTAATAAGTGTTTCTAGCTGATTACTTCTTTTCAATATTTTTTTACCTGCGGAAACTGCATCAATATATGTAACAGCTCGATCGAAGTATAATTGTACGTTTTGTTCCAATCGAGCTTGTAAAATATCTTTTTCTTTCCCTTTTACCTTAGATACTGCATCACTAGCGGCCGAAAGTGCTTTTTTTGTTTCATTGAAAAGCTTCATGTTAGGGTAATCTAAAACATTATTAGGATAAGCATTCTTTCTATGTTCATATGAAACTTCCCACTTTAAAGCTCCTGCAAGTTTTTCTGCTTTTAAGACAAGATCTTCTACGCCTTTTTCAGCACTAGCATTAGCCGGATTTGTCGCTACAAAAACACTGGTCAACGCCATTGAACCAGCAGCAATGATTTTTCTAACTACTACCTTCTTACGTTTAAGATTTCGTTTCATCTTCCCACTCCCATTCTATAACTTATGAGTCTTATGACTTAAATTTTCAGACTCTTCAATAGAACTTTTATCACACTTAAATAATGGGTGTATATAGATAATGGTATTTATTAATAAAATTGTCACAAAATGGTATATTAACCAACTTTCCTAATTTACTTATAGTAGAAACAAAAAAGATATAGAATATTAATAATTCTTAATTCTTTTTTAGGTACAGAGGTAACATATGTAGTTTTACCCCCACATTGTGAGCTCCTTGATAACGAAGAAGAGCTACTGGATACACCAGTAGCTCTTCTTACTTATACGAATCATTTATTGAATCTTTTCAACCTCATAGCCCTTATCTTCTAGCAACTTAATAATACTCATGTCACCAAAATAGTGAGCTGCTCCTACTACTACAAAATAAGTTTCTTTTTTGTCTGAAGCTAAGAATTGCTCAATTTTATCTGCCATTCCAATGTTTCGATTATCTAGCATTTCAGTCATATATTCCTGGTATTCAGGGCTATTATCACCGTTATCAGCTAATAGGATACTTTCAATTGCCTCATCATCACTCGTATTCCAAGCATCCATAAGTTCTTTTAGGCCTTCAGTGCCTTCTACCGTTAAAGTAGATTCTAACAATTTCAATTGTATTTCTTTTGAGAAAGTATCAAACATATTTAACTGGAATTCCATACCCTCTAGTTCAATGATCTCTTTATCTTCGTTCGTTGCCTTTGCTAAGAAGTGATAATCAATCCCTAGTTCTGGGGCGTACTCTAGACCCATTGGTTTTAATCCTTCAAGTAACATGTTAACATACCAAGGTTCATACATATTTACATACTCAATAGCTATTCCGTAATAGCCTAATGCTTCTTTTAAATCTAAGTACATCTCATCAGATAGATGATCTTCTAGAGTTGATCCATCCGTATATACAGCCTTCTCTACTAGAGTTTCAGCAAGCTGATCTGGGTCTAAATTTAATATATCCGCTTCTACTGCAAGATAATCTGATGCATCATATGCATTTTCAATCTTTGAATTCAGTGGATAGAACTCCTCAGAACCTATGTGAATAGACCCTAACATGTACACTGTATTTCCGTTATGTTCTGCCTTCCAAAGGAAACCACCTTCATTTTCAGGGGCAACAACTACAGGATCCTTAGGGCCCTCATCTTTTTGCTCGCAAGCTTTTAGCTTAGCAAGTTTTGCTTTAGAAGGTGTTTCATACAGGACATTATGATCTCTTTTAATATAATAGCCTCCACCTACTCCATAGAGGCCTGTGTTATTGTTCGTTTTAAAAGAATAAACACGATAAACACCATTTTCAGGTAATGTCTTATGTACTGCTAAGTCTTCACCTTTTAATAAGTAAAGTTCTGTTTCATCTAAAATCGTTACTCTACCTATTTGCCCCATTTTAAGTTCAGCATCATCCCACACAACCTTTAAAGTAGAACAATCTGTTGTTGAAGCAAAAGCCGAGCCTGTTGAAAATGCAGAAGCTAATAAAGCTACTACTAGTAACATGGCAATCTTTTTAAATACTAATCTCACTTTCATCTCTCCTCTGTACTTTTTATACCTTCCACCCTAGGAAACTATTACCATATATAAATACGATTATACAGGAAAATAGTTTCACAAATATTTAAAATAGACAACAAAAAAAGACGCAACTTAAAGTTGGTCCAAGTTTAGTAATTTTCTATAAAGTTTACAGGCTATCTATTTAGATTCGTAATATTTGTCTACTGCTTTATGGACTACATGTATTCCATCGACTGTTTTATCAAGTGCTTTTAATGGCTTTTTTATAGGGTCAGGAACTGGTATCCCCTTTGGAAGGTTCTCTTTAATAGTCTTTTTTTCTTGATGAATTAAGTCAAAGTCATTTCTATCAGGACCATTTTGCACCATACTTTTGACGGTATGACCAATATTATCTATTGCTTTTCCAACTTTTTGTCCGCGCTTATCAAATTCATCAATCTTCTTCTCCGCATGATCAAAGCCTTTTTGAACTTGGCGATCAACTCTATCGACTGACTTTGAAATTAAATCTCCAAGGAAAGTATTACTTAAAAAACCCATTATAATCCGCTCCTTTTTCTATCATATAGTTATATTTTACTAGATAAGATATAGGTTAGTCTATTGAAAAATTGAAATATTAAACATTTATATTAGGTAATAAGACCTAAATGAATACACCCTTAGGCATAACAAATCTATCCAACTAATATTGCAAACCATTTCCATACTGTATTGTAAATTTTTTCATTTATTTATGAACCATATTAGCTCCTTAAACGTATTACAAATGTATGAAAAAAGGAGGAGAATAGATTTGAAAAAATTAAAGTACATTTCTAAACACAAAATTTCAAAAGGAGTGTTAGCTGCTTCTATCGGACTAGGCCTTGGAGTTACAACTGTTATTCCTACGCATGGGACTACTGTATATGCATCTGAAAATACTGTAGTAAAGTATGAAGAATTAGCAAAAGATTTTTTACAAAAAGCACTATCACAGGATTTTGACGGACTTCTTACTATTAGTAGTGAAAACTTAAAAGCTGCGGTAACAAAAGAAGACTTAGCTACTTTATTTGCACCGACTATTGCTATGAAGGATGAATTTAAGTCACCACAAGCTAATGAAACGAAAACGAATACGGTACATACAATCGTGTCCCATACCTACCAGACCTCGAGAGGCCCACTAAATGTAGTCGTATACTTTAATAAGCAAGGAAAAGTAGATGATTTTAATATAACTCAACCTACTCCTACGTTACCTTACCAATCTCCTAGTTATGACCACCCTGAAACATACAATGAAAATGCTATAACAATTGGAGAAGGAGCATTTGCTACACCAGGTACTCTTACCATGCCAAAAGGGGAAGGACCATTTCCAGTTATTGTACTAGTACATGGGTCGGGTCCAAATGATCAGGATTCAACCATTTATGGATTGAAGCCATTTCGAGACATAGCTGTTGGATTAGCTAAAGAAGGAATTGCTACGATTCGATACGAAAAGAGAACTAGAGAGCATCCAATAAAAGCTACGATTAATAAAAAGTTCTCTATTTATGAAGAAACAGTTGAAGATGCACTTCTTGCTGTTGAGTTTGCAAAGTCAGTAGATAAAGTGAATAGTAAAGAGATATATGTATTAGGACACAGCCAAGGTGGTTACGCTTTGCCTAAACTAATTAATGCTGATAAAAACGATATGGTTAAAGGTGTCATTAGTGTATCTGCACCTAACCAAGAGTTCCATGAACTAATCATTTGGCAGTATGAAGAGCAGTTAAAGAGATTAGAAAAGAGTGGAGCACCTGCTGAAGTGATCAAACAACAAAAGCAAGCAATAGAAATGCAAAAGATGATGTTTGCTGATATTGATAATCCGAAATACTCAAAAGACAACCTACCACCGCAACTAAATTACTGGTGGTACGATTTAAAAGACTATATTCCAGCTGACGTTGCAAAGGATCAAACGAAGCCGATGTTGATGCTACAAGGTAATAAGGATATTCAGGTCCCTGGAAGTCATCTTGATAGTTGGAAGAGTGCCCTGAGTAATCGTGAAGATGTTCAATATAAGCTTTATCCGAATATGACACATGTCCTATTTAACTTTGATGGGGAACCAACAGGGCAAGAGTATGCGCTACCTAACAATGTTGCACCGGAACTAATTCAAGATATTACATCATGGGTTAAAACAGGAAAGATCTCCACTGAACCTAAAAATGAAAACCCTACAACAAATTGGGAAAACATATTAGTAAAGCCAGGACAAATCGGCCGCGTTACGATTACAAAACCTATTAATCTATGGACAAGAGATAAAGAGAATAAATTAGTTTATGTACGTACACTGCAACCAAATGAAGTGTATCGTGTTTATGGGTTTAGTAGTAAGTATGGTGGACAATTTAATTTAGGAGCCAACCACTGGGTAACTGATATGGATGGGTATGTAACGTTTGAAGAAGTTCCTGAAGAATTGAAGAAATAATATTGCATAAAGAAAAAGCTGTTGGAATTCCAGCAGCTTTTTCTAGTATATAGTTTAATATAATACTTAGAGAACGGGATATAACACTAGTCTCCCTAGTTATGCAATGTAAAGAACTCCATTACATTTCTTTCGGTATAATCGCGATTCATAATATAATATGACCACGTGTTGTACCAAATTAGTGTATCCCCCTGTACAAGTGGATTCATATTCCCTGGTGATGGAATCCCGGGAAGCTTTTTCATTTTTTGTAGTATGTCCCCGTTACTATTTACTATTAAGTAGTATAAATTATTCTCATACGTATCAGTATTTAATTCATTCCACATTACAACAAACTTATCATTATTCATTTTGCTAATGTGTGTCTCGATAATATTAATATTTAAGTTTAAGGAATGGTTTGTTAATGGTATAACCTTTGAATTTAAATCAGTTTCTTTGGAAACAAGACCTAAATATACATTTTTATTATCTTTGTAAGAGCCAACCATTAGGTAGTTTAATAGCCCTACTTCCAATCCACCCAATTGTGCTCCCGTATAGTTATCTCCTATCTCACCTGCAAATTTTATTAACTCTACCTCTCTTGTCACCATACCGCCTTGTTCAACTTGTAAAACAATGGAACGAGGATAAGCGTCACCATGATCTGCATATATTATTTTATCTCCATCAAAGCGAACATAGGTAGCAAAAGAATGACTTACATGATTTTTTGGCCACTGACCACCTTTATCAAGTACTATCATGTCTTTAGTATCTACTAAAAAGCTAATATTTGATTGGTGATTTAATCCGTCATTACTACGATATCTTAATCTCGCTGAATGAATAACCAATTTCCCATTATAACTATCCATTGTTAAATTACTAGCATAGAATGGCCTTGTCACATACACATCTTTAATATCAACAGAAGCTAACTTTTTCCATGATGAATTATATTTTACTATTCGATATACTGACTTTGTATTGGATTCTTCAAGATTTTCCTGACCATAAATAACATAGTAGTTTCCGTCCTCTCCTGAGTGAAAACCACCAAAAATGGGTAATTCCATCTCTATCTTATTTGATCCAATCCTTGAAAAAACTTGATTATATTTATCAACATGTAAATGCTTATCCGTTGTATATAGTAGATTAATATTCCCATTATTAAAATCTTTAAAAAGGTAACGTCCCGAAGTCGAAAAGTAATCACCATAGTAGTAGTCATCTATCCTTATACTTGAAGCAGTATTTTGAGTCGTTATTGCTAATTCTGGGGATAAAAAATAAGGATTTGTTGGCTTCTCACTTTGTGATTTAGCCTGGTTAACTCTCACTATGTCTAGTTTCGCTTTCTGTACAGCTTCTAATTTTGCTTTACTCGGAGTTTCGTACTTAATCTTACTATCTCTATTTACATATAAGCCTCCCCCCACACTTAACATACCTGGTTTAAATGCATATATTCTGTACTTTTCAGATGCTTTTAAAGTACGGACAAATACTTTTTGATCTTCCTCTAATTTAAATAGTGGAGTATCCTTTACTATTATTAATCTTCCTATTTGCCCAATTTTTAATTCCTCTCCATCCCACATAACCTTTTGGGGCGTGAATGGTAAGTCAACCTCATCAGCAAAAGCAATGACATTTGCATTTCCCATTAACATAAGAATGGAGAATAATAGAATGATAATTTTCTTCAATGTTGGTAATTCCTTTCTACAATGATCTATTTTTTATGAAAAAAACTCAAAAAACTTACTATTGAGAACTTCTTCCATTATACATTAATAAAATTTGGTAGATGTGTATAAATAGGTAAAATTTAACTACGTACTAGTCAATCTTAGCTTAGGGCCCCCGTCGGTTTTGGACATTAACTAAAACTATTAATATTTCTTGAACTTAAAATCAGAATAGTCCAATGCAGTTTTATAAATGGTAGAATAGACATATTATCGAATGAATTTTTAGGTCTAAATATCTAAGTGTTTTGAAAAAAAATAGGGAATTAGTTAGAGGTGATAGTTTTACATATATATCAACAGTTTGAGTAAATGGGGAAGCTTGTAAAAGTCCATTGAATCTATTAACAATACCAGCTGGAGGTAGCTTTATGAAAAAACTTTTAATTATTTGTATAACAACACTATTACTATTAAACATTGCAATAATTGATAGGGTTCATGCGGCAGGAATAAAGGTTATTTTTAATGGTGAAATAATGGAACTGAGTTCCTCACCAGTTATAGAGAATAATTCAATTCTCGTACCTTTAAAAGATATATTTGAAGCCTTTAACATGGATATAAGTTGGCAAGAGCATGACAATGGTTTCTATATTTCTGATAATGAGAGATACATACGGATATTATTGGATAGTAATGTGAGCTGGGTAGATGGTGAAGTTATAGGGCTTGAAACACCTGCAAAAATGATAGGAAAAACAGCATTCGTACCGGTACAATTAATAGCAAGAGCATTCAATGTAACGGTTGATTGGGACAATGGAACGAACACTATTACGATTAAATCTAATGAAAAGAAAAAACAGCCCATTTCAAATGAAGATTGGTACAAGAATAAAGTTATAAAAGTAGTCACAGGCAATACTTTTTCAATGGCATTAAGAGAAGATGGGACATTATCCGCTTGGGGATTTAATAGTGGAGTTTTTGGTGATGGAACAGACAAAGATAGGTTGTACATAGAAAGTATCGGGAATGTTAAGGACTGGAAGGATGTTTCAACAGGAAACTACTTTGCGGTCCTATTAAAAAAGAATGGTACCCTTTGGGGTGTAGGTTCAAATTATTTCGGAGAATTAGGGGATGGGACCTCTAAAAACAGCAGACTTTCTCCTAAACAAATTGGAGACAGTAATCAATGGGATAAAGTTTTTGCAAAATATCATAGAGCCGGTGCCATAAAAAAAGATGGTAGTTTGTGGGTGTGGGGATTAAATGAAGCTGGTGAGCTAGGAGATGGAACAAAAACCAATAGGTTAAAACCAGTTAAAATAGGGAAAAACGATTGGGCTGAAGTTTCCTTTGGTTTTTCTCATACCGGAGCCGTTAAAAAAGATGGAACTCTTTGGACATGGGGATTTAATGGATTCGGGCAACTAGGAATTGGAAATGTAAAGCAGCAGAACATTACTACACCTACACAAATTGGGAAGGAACGTAATTGGCAATCCGTTTCTGCAAGTGGCAACTATACAATAGCTTTAAAAAAGGATGGAACTCTTTGGGCTTGGGGAGTTAATCAGTTTGGTCAAATGGGAAATGGTTTAGAGGAATGGAATAAGGTTTATAATAAACCCATTCAAATTGGTAAAGATTCCAATTGGGCTAAAATAGCAACAAGAGGTAGTAATGCTTATGCACTAAAAAAAGATGGAACTCTTTGGATGTGGGGGGGAGAATTTAATGGAAATCTAGTCCCAACACAGGTTGAGAAAGATAAGAAATGGACAGCGATTGCAGAAGGATCCGAAAGTATGGCTGGTAGCATATCACTTGGGGTAACAAGTGATAATAAAGTCTTTGCTTGGGGCGGAAACAATAACGGACAATCGGCAATAGGGCCATCTTTTGTTATTGAAAATCCAACTGAGATTATATTTCCCACTCTAGTTAACTCTAGTTGTAAGCCAACCAGGGTAATGTGGGATAAAGCTGAGCTAAAGAGGGGTCAGATCGGTAAACTAGCCATTGTAAAAGACACTCCATTATATAAGAAAAATAATAAAACAGGTTCATTAGAGTTTAGTAGAACACTAAAAGTAGGACAAGAGTTTCGTGTTTACAGTAAGTCAAATGAATCTGGGATAATGGTTTACAGCGTTGGTGGAGGATATTTTGTAGGAGCCTCAGGCGATGTTAAGTATCAAACACCTTCGAAAAGCAAATTAGCTCAGTTGAATGAGAAATGTGAGATTAAATAAATGGATATATAATAATACAATGCAAGGTTCTAAATACAGGTAGGGTGGAATACGAATCCAATATTTCAATGGATTTAACAATGAGCACGAAGAACAATTTTTTTAGGAGCTAACCACTCTGTAAGTGATATGTATGGTATGTGACGCTCGAAGAAAGTCATGAGGATAAACAGGTATAGTTTGTGTATAGAAAAAGCTGCCGATTATACTGGTAGCTTTTTCTGCTTTTTGAACTTAATTTTAACTATTGTAGAGTTTTTAAAATAAGTTTTGTGATAAAATTTTAATTAGTTTTTTAATATGGGAGGAATTAGAAAAAGGATGAATGGTATCCAAAAGATTTCAAAAGAAAAAATTGATGAAGCTTTGAAGATGAATGATAGACAGTATTTGATAGGTAATCTAAAAGTACCCCAATTTCTAGAACATATTCACGATAATGAAGTAGAGGTAGGCATATCACATTATAAGAAATTTACATCAGATACACCTCATAAACATAGCGATGTTACTGAATATCAAATGATTTTACAGGGTAAATCGTATATAAAGGATTTATTTACAAGTGAAATAACCCAATTAAATGAAGGAGACTTTTATATCGTTCACAAAAATACCCCCTATGCACAAAAGTCTGCTGCTAATACAAGAATACTATTTTTTAAACATCCAGGAATTAATGATAAGTTCCTTGTGGATTACGATGAAGTTACTAAGGAATGGTTGGAAAAAGAAATATAAGGGGTAGAAGAATGAAAAATCATTATGATGAAAATATTATTATTTTGGTCTTAAAGAGGGTTGTAGAATTTTTTGCTAAGGTTAGTTTAACTTATGCAGTTTATTTAATGTTAATAAAATTATTTAGTGGATCCTTATGGTTACAGATTTTTAATTTGGCCGGATATACGGTAGCGTTTATATTTGCGGTTTATTATAGTATATCGATCTACAAAATTATTAATAACTATATTAAATTAAGAAGAAGTTACTCTAGGGAATTTTTGGATAAAAAAGTAATAATTAGCTACGAGGTTGGCTCTTTTTGGGATGTAGTAGATCGATTTAAAGATAATGAAGATGTAGCAATTGTCTTAGGAGTTAACAATAGATTTTGTTTGGACGAGGATTATTTGAGTAAAACAAGCCTTGTATATAATTATATACAAAAGCTATCAGATACTGAAAAATATAACTTGCAAGAGAATCTTAAAGAACAATTAAGCGCGGATATTATAAGCTATGACCAAACAAATAGACCAATCTACAGTAATGGTGCTCTCTATGTATCACATCCTACCGAGAATATCCACTATGAAACGGCACTCTTAGCAATGTGCGAACCTAGTTATTTAAATGTACCTGGAAAGTTCACTTCATCAAGAGAGGGGCTAATAGAATCTTTCGAAAAACTATTTGAACAAATGCCCAATATTTTTACGAATTCTACACTAATTATTCCACTGATAGGGACTAAATCCTCTGGTAGCCCACTATCTCAAGAAGAAGTAGCAAAATTTCTAATTTCAGCGTTTGCAAACTATTCTAGAATAAAACAACATCGCTTGGCAAGGCGATTAGTAGTTTCGTTATATGACAAGGATTTTGAAAACATGAAGGACTTAGTCAAGCTCAAAAAACATATTGATATGGAATGTGAAATGGGTGCATTCTCGTATTCAAAAATAAAAAGTGAAATTGAAAAACCAGTAGACCATATACATAAGGTCGAAATACCGTCTTAAGCAGTTTTGACGATAATAAGGGGCAAATCAGAAGTTTTAAACACACCCGTGCCCCATGGGTGTTGCTACACCCTCTGATTACATTTTAATTGTGTCTTGCAGATAAAGCTAAAACATAATCACTTTAGACAGCACGAATCTTTAATACGATGGGAGCTCAGTTATTGTGCTCCTTTTTAGTGTTTAGATTTTGAAATCAGCATTACAAAAGATTAGGGCAAAACATTCTTTCCAGCAAGTTATTGGAGTTATATCAGGATTGGCCACGTATTTGAAAGAAAAAGCTCCGTAAAGGGATCTCTTTACGAAGCTTTCTCTACATTCATTTGTTCTTTTATTAACATCGGGACGTGATACCTGTCCCATTGTCCCTTAATAATAATTCAACCTTCCACCATTCTCATAAACCTTATGCGCTAATCGTAAAGTGGAAACGGCTAGCTGAGCATAGTTTACATCTTGATCAGGATTAAATTGATTTTTCTCAGTGGTTAATAGCTCCATAGAATTTGCTAGTGCTACATAACCGTAGTATTCTTTATTAACCTTATTGGCATCTGCAAAATCAAGTTTATATATATTACTATGCTTAGCTGCTTGTTCAAGACCCAATGCACGGATATACCAAACTGCTAATTCTTCTCTAGTTAGGTTCTTGTCAAAATCAAACTTGCTCTTATTATCATCGAGGACGCCTAGTGATACAGCACGTTCTACCACCTGGTACAACGGGTGCTTAGGATCAATATTTTCAAATGTTTGCTTGGTTTCTTCTCTATCAGGTGGATATCCCTCATGGAAGTAAGTTAAGGATTTTAAAATGACTTCCAATGCCTCACCCTTTGTAACGGATGCATTAGCATCGAATGAATCAACATCCTCTACTTTTAATATCTTAGCATCTATTAAATAATTTAACTCCTCTTCTGCCCATGGATGAGTAACAACTGGAGGTGTGTTTTCATCCATTAAATTAGTCCATTCACCGGTGTTTGCATCGAGTAGGTTATATGCCTTGTCATTAAATAATGGTGAATATACTAAGTGGTAATGATTCTCTTTGCTGTTAGGCTGCATCACATAGTTTAGCTTTAAGCTTAATGCTTTTCTATATAATGTTCTCGCATCATATGCTGAAATAACCTTATCACTTGAAGGCCATGCTTCTACATCTTGGTAACCAACATTTAGATTCATTAGTGTTCCATCAGTAGAGACCATCATATTAATTTGATCACCTGATACGACTATTCCATCCACAACTCTTGGGAACGAGAAGTGATAATTTTCTCTATCGTCTACTATATACTCTTCAGTTGGCTTTGCATAGTTGTGCACGTATGAAGGTGCATACTCCTTTAAATATTCAAGCGCCTTGTTTAAAGCCTGTTCACGAGAAAGCTCTTTACCTTTATTAGGTGCCTCCCCGATCTGTGTTAACAATTCACGTTGTATATTGTAATATTGAATAATTTCACCCGTATCTTTATCTAGCTCCAAATTCGTTCCGTGGCCACCATTTTGATACTCATACATATAATTAATAGAAATCACTTTCTTACCAAAATGGTTTTCACGTTCTTCAACAGACTCAATCCGCAGCTTCACTTTATCTGATTCAACTGCAAGTAGTTGCTCTGCTAACTCCTTTGCTTTATCTACATTGAAATTAGACTGCTTTGGCGCAAGTGGGGTAGCTGATAACATCTCGAGTTTCTTTATCTCAGGTAAATCTTTTGCAAAACCATTTGCTGTTTGCCACTCACCTGAAAGTGCATGGACCCCTGAATATTGGCCAGTAGGTTTATATACAAGTCTTACATTTCGTTCACCAGTCTGATAATCAAAATCTAATTGATATTGTAGGTCGACTGAGAAATTTGCCTTTACTTGTTTTGTTACTGCATCTTCACTTTTCATTTTTCCAGTGTCATCAAAGGTAAAAGATTTTAAATCCTTACTATTTCTGTAAAAATTAACAACTTCCCCGTTTCCTAGAATCGTAATTTCTACTCTTTGATCTGGAATTAGAACCTTGTCCTTTGTACTAACAAATGAAAAAGAATAACGGATAGGCTCTGTCAATGTTTGATTTCTATAAGGATAATAAGAGTTGTCCTCTATTACATACTCTGCTCCGTTAGGAAATCTTTTCATGAAATCAGTAGCAATCTTCTTAGCCTCTTCCTTTGTTACTTTTGCGGGAAATAAAGCATCCGCTGTGTTTGCTGGTTCATAGTGAAAGCTTTCAATCTCAAGATCCTTCCCTACAAACCCAATATACCCATAAACATTTTTGCCATCTACTGTTTTATGGAAATTCAAATCATAACGAATCGTGTCATCTTCAGGATAACGATGACCAGTGTTCATATGAAAATCGTTATCTGTCAAAAAGTCGAATTGCTTAGGGAAAAAACTCTTAAACTTCTTAATTAAATCATTCTTGGTTACAGTAGATTCCTTCGATGCAACTAAGACTTGTAACTGATTTGGCTGTTCATTTCCAAAACTTGAAGCACTCGCCACAGGTGCTAAAATTCCAAGAGACAGAGCAGTAGATAATGATAAAATTCCAACCTTTTTTAAATTCTTCAAAATAGACCTCCCAATATTTACTAATCTATTTAATTGTATACTAAATTTGGAAAATAATGAATGTTTTTTGAAGAGAATTTTAGATTTAACTTAATAAGTGCTTCAAGGTGGATTTTTTTGCTAACGGAATATGTCATTCAGCAACATACTGAGTAAAGCAATTGAAGAGAGTTGAAAGATACTAGATTACTAATATGTTAAACTGAAGCGCATTCATCAGATTTACGGAGTAGCTGAAGCATAGAAGAAGTTGAAGATATACCCCACGTTATTGTATTAGAATTATCTCTATCGCTTGTGTTCTATACTTGTTTCTCACAAACCAAGTGTAAAAGAATGAATGCTCATAGAACTAATAGTATCTACTATTTGTCACAGTGCAAATTAAAAGATTTATTTTTATCAGCTTCTTTTAAAGAGAAAAGCATTACTTCTTTAGTGAGAAGTAATGCTCTTTTTTTAATGCTATTTTTCATCAGTAATTTGAAGCTCTTGTGGAAGTTCCTCATATTTAGCATCTGCTTGTAACACGTAATAACCACCACCTACATTATATAGCGGGGGAATATAGCCATAAACACGATACCATTCTGTTGTATTTAAAGGACGAATTAAGATAGGTTCATCCTTATGATTTAGCTGAAAAAGTTCTGTTGTGTTTACAATATCAACTCCACCAATTTGTCCTCTATTCATTTTTCTACCTTGCCATACTAACGGTTTGCTAATTTCGTTACATGCGGAATCATAGAAACATTGGTTTTGCTTAAGTTTCGTTTTAGAAGGTGTATTGTATATCACATTATTATTTTGTTTTATATAAACACCATTTCCACCTAACCTGTACAAACCAGAACGCTTACTATATACACGATAATATTGTTCTTTAGTCAGTACTCTTTCATAAACCAATTGATCTCCATCTAGTTTATAAAGGACTGTATTATTCCCTGCTTGAATGCGTCCAACCTGCCCTTCCTTAACCTCGAAATCACCCCACGGGTTGGTTGGTCCTTGAATGCCGCCTTCCAAACGAAGGATTGTAAAAGTGCTAAATTTGTTTATATCAAACTGTAAACCAAATAATCCATCCTTGTAATTAACAACGTCTGCTTTTACCAACTTTTTCTCACCATCACTATGTTCTATGAAAACAACTAGTTCCTTTAAGAACGTTTCTCTTTCTACTGGGTCAACTGGTAATACCACATCGCGTAATGGGAGAATTAAAGTTGTTGTAAGGCGTTTCATATTCGTTTCAACAGTCATAGGTCGAGAAACAAGATTAACCTTTTTACCTTGAGCTGCACCAATAATAATTGGTTCACCTTTGGCACGTTCTTCCACTTCTTTTTGTTTTAGCTCTTCTTTAATTGGAACAACCCGGAAAAATAAATCATCTTCTAAACCATCAAATGATTGATTCGGGACAATGATTCTTACATTTTCTGTGTAAATCTCCAGATTAACATTAGAGTTACTCAGTTCCTTGGTAGCTTCCTTTGGAACGTTAACCTTCACTTCTGATACTTTGTCACTAGCATCAGGAATGACAATACGTGCCGTATCTTTACCTGCCTGCTTAACACTCTCAACAGTTTCCTTCGCACGACCTGATGTAAATGTTACATCATCCTTTATTTTACCAGTTTGATCTGTAGTTCGTGTAATCGGTGTTTGTGTAAGTGTTAAACCTGAGCCTACATTCCCAATTTCAACCGGAACCGTGATTACTTCTTGAGTTGGTGAATTTGTTGAAGGGTTAGTTCCATAATAAGGAATAGCTGTCCATTTCGCGTACAATGTATGGCTATTGGCTGTTGTAACTTCAGATTGGTTTGTAATCGCTGAGCCTGTAAATCCACTGTTATCATACCAACCTGCAAACGCATAACCTGTTCTAGTTGGTGTTGGCAAGGATTCGTTACTTGTCCCATCCGATCCTTTGCCATATGTTGAGCCAAATAACTTCGTTTGGGTTGTGGTTGTGACGGTTCCATCTCCCGCATCAAAGGTTACTGTATATGGTTTAGCTGTCCAATGAGCATACAGTGTATGGTCGGATGGTATATTTACAGGAGTTATATTAGTTACTTCTACTCCTGCCCCATCTGCCTGTGAATACCATCCAACAAAATCATGTCCTGCTTTTGTTGGAATCGGTAACACTTCTTCGCTTCCATCTGACTGTTTACCATAAGTGGAATCATATAGTTTCGTTTGAATTGTCGGTGTTACGTTTCCTCCACCTGCATCAAACGTAACATCATAGGT
>NZ_JBIACK010000007.1:0-252967 GCF_042865285.1 Cytobacillus spartinae
CTTTTGTTGGAATCGGTAACACTTCTTCGCTTCCATCTGACTGTTTACCATAAGTGGAATCATATAGTTTCGTTTGAATTGTCGGTGTTACGTTTCCTCCACCTGCATCAAACGTAACATCATAGGTATTCGCTATCCACTGAGCATAGAGAGTTACATGGTTCGTTCCCATCGGGAACGCAGTACTTGCCGCATACGGTGTACCACTTCCATTTGCCTCTGCATTCCAACCAGTAAACGTGTATCCTGTTTTTTCTAAATCGCCTTTTCCTGATACAGTTACAACCGAACCGTAAGCATGACTTGTTACATTTGGAGGAAATCCTCCTGTTGAACCATTCGCATTATAAGTTACATTGTAGGAATTCACTTCCCACTTTGCATACAAGGTATGATTGTTAGCTATCGTAACTTCAGATTGATTTGTAATCGCTGAGCCTGTAAATCCATCGTTATCATACCAGCCTGCAAACGCATAACCTGTTCTAGTTGGTGTTGGCAAGGATTCGTTACTTGTCCCATCCGATCCTTTACCATATGTTGAGCCAAATAACTTCGTTTGGGTTGTGGTTGTGACGGTTCCATCTCCTGCATCAAAGGTTACTGTATATGGTTTAGCTGTCCAATGAGCATACAGTGTATGGTCGGATGGTATATTTACAGGAGTTATATTAGTTACTTCTACTCCTGCCCCATCTGCCTGTGAATACCAGCCAACAAAATCATATCCTACTTTTGTTGGAATCGGTAACACTTCTTCGCTTCCATCTGACTGTTTACCATAAGTGGAATCATATAGTTTCGTTTGAATTGTCGGTGTTACGTTTCCTCCACCTGCATCAAACGTAACATCATAGGTATTCGCTATCCACTGAGCATAGAGAGTTACATGGTTCGTTCCCATCGGGAACGCAGTACTTGCCGCATACGGTGTACCACTTCCATTTGCCTCTGCATTCCAACCAGTAAACGTGTATCCTGTTTTTTCTAAATCGCCTTTTCCTGATACAGTTACAACCGAACCGTAAGCATGACTTGTTACATTTGGAGGAAATCCTCCTGTTGAACCATTCGCATTATAAGTTACATTGTAGTAATTCACTTCCCACTTTGCATACAAGGTATGATTGTTAGCTATTGTAACTTCAGATTGATTTGTAATCGCTGAGCCTGTAAATCCATTGTTATCATACCAACCTACAAACGCATAACCTGTTCTAGTTGGTACTGGCAAGGATTCATTACTTGTCCCATCCGATCCTTTGCCATATGTTGAGCCAAATAGCTTCGTTTGGGTTGTGGTTGTGACCGTTCCATCCCCCGCATCAAAGGTAACCGTATACGGTTTAGCTGTCCAATGAGCATACAATGTATGGTCGGACGCCATGTTTACAGGAGTTGTATTAGTTACTTCTACTCCTGCCCCATCTGCCTGTGAATACCAGCCAGCAAAGTTATATCCATGCCTAGTTGGTGTTGGTAAAGTATCGTCCGTTGTTCCATTTGACCCTTTACCATACATTGAGCCAAATAACTTCGATTGGGATGTAGTAGTGATTTCTCCATCTCCTGCATCAAAGGTGACGGTATATTGTTTGGCTGTCCAATGTGCATACAACGTATGGTCGGATGCTGTATTTACAAGAGTTGTATTAGTTACTTCTACTCCTGCCCCTCCAGTTTGCGTAAACCATCCAGAGAAATCATAGCCTACTCTTGTTGGGATTGGTAAGGAGTCACTGCTTGTCCCATTCGCCCCTTTGCCATATATTGAATCATATAGTTTTATTTGAGATGAGGAAGTCACTTGGCCTCCTATTGGATTGAATGTCACTTCGTATGTGTTCGGTGTCCATTGGGCATAGACCGTTTGGTCACCCATTACTTCTGTACTTGGAGTAAATGTATCTCCTGAGCCGTTCGACTCAGTATTCCAACTCATGAACTTATATCCTACCCTAGTAGGCTCAGAAGGCAGGGTCCCAACACTCCCCCCTGGGAGAGCTGTTTTACTAACCGGGTTTGTATCTACGTCCCCTCCATTTTTATCAAAAGTTATCGTATATATATTTTGGATATGAATAGTGGCTGTATCGCTAGCAACGCTAAATGGTGTGTTACCACCATTAACACTAATATCCATAGTTCCACCAACACTTCCAACTGTTCGATCCCAAGCTCTATATCCTAAAGAAGCTGTAGATCCACCACTTCCACTTCCCGGAATAAATCGTACTAAGTTTGTATCATACAATAATAAGGCAGCATTGTTGTTCGCTTGGCCAATATTCGTCCAAACTGCTCCTCCGTCTGTTGAAAACTGCCATGTTCCTGTTCCACTTTTAGAAGTAATAGCAATTCCTTTTTGTGCACCACTATCTACATCCGTCACACTTAAACCTAAAAAAGAAAAGACAGATTGACCCGAGTTGTTTCTATCATCTTCTCGGATGGACGTCAGTGTAGGGTTTGAACTAACTAAAACAGGCGCATCATTGACATCACTTACAACTATTTTAGCTAAAGCTTGATTTGCACTGAATGCTGTTTGACCACCATTTGTTGTTATATTTTGATAAGAGCCTTCTGAACTGCCATCTGTTTGATCCCAAGCTCTAAACTCGACAGTTGCTGTTTCGCCAAATTTACCGTTTGGAACATATCGTAAATAACTATTTCCACTTAGAAGTAATGCATGTGTCTCACTAAGTGTTCCCAACTCATTCCACACGGTTCCATCCTGCATTGAATATTCCCATGTACCTGCTCCTTGGGATGAGGAGATGGCTACTCCACTGAAGGCACCACTGTCTTCATCTGCATAATCAGCACCTAACAGTATAGATCTAATAAGAATAGGATTACTAGTTACATCTTCCGACGTAAACAAAGGTAATGAAATATCACCCGATTTAATCATTGGAGCGGTATTTGAACTTATTAAAGTAATAGTGAAATCTTTCTCGAATGTCAAACCACTGTTATCTGTAGTCCGTACTCGTACTGAATACGTCCCAGGTGTCATAGCGGTTGTATTGTTTGTTCGTAAGTCACTATTACTAATATTAAATAGAGAGTTATTGGTATCTCCATCACCATTAACTAAACTATATGTATAAGAACCACTGTCATCGGTTGTTGAAAAAGTTCCCACAACTGCATTTGTTCCACTACTCTGATTTACAGTTGAGTTTGATAAGCTAATATCCGTTGGAGCTTGGTTTAGTGTGGGTGTTGTTATAGATTGCATTGTGTACGTGCTCTTATTTCCCGCTGCGTCTCTAACAATTACGTTAAAATAATAGGTTTCTCCCGGATTTAACCCTGTTACATTAAAACTAGTAATATCCTTAACAAACCCAGTGCCTAAAGCTGTACCATTACCAACTTCAATGTCACTAAGGTTACTTATATTATTGCTACTAGACTGATAAACTTGATACTCTAAATCTCCCTCAGATGTTGCATTATCCGTTGCTTTGGTCCAGCTTAACGTTACTCCTACTGTACTTAGATTGGAATTAGTTATAGTTCCACTATTGCCTACTACTGGAAGGATAGAATCAGTTGGTGTGGTATTTTCTATCGTCACAACATAATACTTATCTCCTATAATAAATGTATCAGTTCCTGAAGTACTCGGCGTAGTATATTTCACCGTGTCATCTTTCCAAACCTCTATTGGAAGTGGGTAATCTGTACCTTCATAAGGGATGACGACATATCCCAACTCCGCTGGAAGAGTTTCACTTTCAGGAACTATATCACCAGTCCATGTAAAGGAATAGGTTTCATTAGGAGCTACCGTAAAGGCTTCAGCCATTACACCCTTAATGGTGAATGTTTCATCATACGTATTATTTGCACTGTCTGTTGCTCTAACCCCTACTGTTGCTGTTTCTCCAGCTGCTAGAAATTTACCAGACATTAAACGTAATTGTTGAATTGAATTAACCGTAACAATTTCAAATAAACTATCAGGATCATTGTGGATACTAAAAGTATTATGATCATTATTATAATCTGTACTTCTAAGGTTAGCTATTCTGAATCCTGAAAATCCACCTGGTGCTTTTGTATTATTAAGACTAATATCTGTTGGTGCTGGATTTAGTGCTGTGATAGTAATAATAATTTCTTCGGTATAGGGTGCCACTTTAGTTCCTGGGACATTCCGACCAGATTGCCAACGAACTTTAAAATGAAAAACCCCCTCAGCAGGTGCCCTAAACTTTATCATTCCATTGTCTACATCACTCTTAAAATAACTA
Organism: Cytobacillus spartinae; assembly: GCF_042865285.1. NCBI lineage: Bacteria > Bacillati > Bacillota > Bacilli > Caryophanales > Bacillaceae > Cytobacillus > Cytobacillus spartinae. The sequence goes on from NZ_JBIACK010000007.1 coordinate 4,272, forward strand.
CAACCCGCACAAATAGCATTAGAATAATTCACATAGCCTAGTTGACCACCATTACTAGGTACGGATTCAAAATAAACAGCGGCATAGCTACCTTCATAACCTAAATCACTTGAAAATAATGAAACTTCCTGACCTGCTGGTACTGTAATTGATGTATTAGCAGCTTTAGCTGAAGGTAAGCCTAATATAAAGTTATTACTAAATAAAAAAATACACAAAATCATCGTAGCTATTTTCCCAAAAAATTTTTTCATATTTATACTCCTTTCTAGTAATAATTAATATAATTTTTCTACTAAGTTATCTAATTATTAAAGTAACTCAAATTTGTTAATTTTCGACAATTATGGGATGAAAAGTATATGTCATTCGAATTGATTTCTCCAGTAGTGATATGTTCCCACTAAGAAAATAGTCCTCCTTTTTCAACACTCCCTCTACTAAAATTAGCATATTATACCTTAATTAGAAATATATTCTTCTATTAATTAAAAGAAAATTTATTTATCCTAATATGTCATCCCCGCAGAAAATGAATCCATGAAATTACAGGTTCCATTATTCATCTAATAAGAATCTGCTGATCCTTTTGATACTATTTTCTTTTAAACGAGATGAAGTTACTTTAAGGCACACTAGGATAATTATCAATAAGTGAAGGACAGAGTCTCAAGCAGTGGGAATGAATTTTACCCTGTGATCTATGCGTGAAACTACGGAACATAATTATTCGAGGAGTGACAGGCAATAAAACTAACTACAACTAAATCAAGGTTGCTGTGGCTGTGTTTCGAGAGATTTCTAGGATATCATTACTAAGTGAATAACAGAGTCTAAAATAAGTGGGAATATATACTCTCACAATCAACTGAAATTATCTGTGAAACTATTCCGAGGAGTGACATGCCACTACAACTCATATTATCCATTTTAGATTAAAAATCTTTTTCTCAGTCATGGTCACTTTTTTATCACTAGCAAACATAAATAAAGCGTGACTAGACTTTTGGTCTAATCACGCCTTAGTAATAAATTGTAAACTATATGATTAATAGTTATATTCCTCTTGGGAATCAATTAGTTGTAACTCCGCATTATTCGGATTTAGCAGCCATGTATAAATACTCCAAACTCCTTCAGCATTATTATATTCTTTTGTTTTATAGGTTAACTCTCCTACCGAATATGGTCTTACAGAATAAAAAATCGTTGAATACCATTCATCTTCAAAGCCAACTTTAACACGGAACAATTGGCCATTATTCACATAATACATATTGGCAGATTCAAAATTAGAACTCTCAGTACTTGCAACGGCAAATAGATCTGGTTGACCTTGATCAGTAGATGGAATTTCATAAATCGTTTTTCTAGTAGCGTTATAGATATAATCATCTAATTTAATTCCTGTATCTGTAATGGTGCTAGAACCTGCTTTTTGAAGATAGATCTTATAATTACCTCTATACAATGCGTCACCTTCGCTGATACCGGCCCATACCATGTTCCAGGTGGCAGAAAGTGAAAAAGAGCCAAACGCTTTTTGTTCGTTAGCGCTAACGATATATGCATTATAAGAAGTCCCCTGAGAATCTTTTAAAGAGAAAGTTGCCCTGCTTTTATTAACAATTGTACAAACTTGAAGTTGCTGTACCAACTGTAATTTTGATTTGCTCGGTGTTTGATATGTAATTCGAGTATCTCGCTCTACGTAATAGCCCCCACCTACACTCAATAATCCAGGCTTAAACGCATAGATTCGATAAAACTCTCCTGCTTTTAACGTTCTACTGTTAATACGTTTGTTCCCATCAAGCTTAAACAAAGGTGTGTCCTTTTTGATCGTTAGACGCCCAATCTGACCTGGCTTCAGTTCTATCCCATCCCACCAAACTTTTGTTTGGCCATTTAGTTGAGCACAATTTGTTGCAGCATTTGTATTAGAAGTATAAATTCCCAATACTAGTAGAATGGACATAACTAAAATACTAATCTTCTTCACTCTGTCATTCCTCCTAGATGTTTTCTACATTAACATTATAGTATAAAAGTCTGGTATTTTTAAATGGGTCCTAATATTAAATTAATAGATATTATGGTAACTAGTACTTTAAACATGGTTAACTATTTAATACAATATACTTATATCTATCAGGAGGGGAACATACATTGAAGAAGTTTAGCATTATTTTATTATCATTTTTTATGCTATCAGGATTAAGTGCAACTGATATAAGAGCAGCAGAGGACAATTTCTGTACCCAATTTAAAAATGTGAAGAAAATTTGGTGGGACGGAATTGAATTAAAAAGTGGACAGATAGGACGCTTAACAATTGTAAAAGACACATCTTTATTTAAACTAGAAGGAGAAAAGAAGACTTTTTCTCGAACATTAAAGGCTGGAGAATTCTATCGTATATATGCCTTTAAACCAGGAATGTTAAGTGTCGGCGGAGGATACTTTGTCGACCGAGATAACAAAGTTACCTATCAAACTCCAAGTAAAACAAAGTTAAATGCTGTAAAGTGCATTAATAGTCCAACTAAACCTAAGCCTACTAGTAGTGAGAAGCAAAATGATCACGGGGAAATCTCTGATGGTTTGAATAGTGTTACCAGATTCATGGGGACACCAAATGGGTTCCTAGCTTATGATAAGGAAACCAAAAAGCATGATCACATTCCTTATAAACTAAATACAGCTGGACTTTATACTCATACCAGTGATGCCATTTATGTGAATGTCTATGATGAAAACGCTAATCGAAGCACCATGAACTCTCATCAATTCTATAAAGTAGATCTAAAGAAACCATATAATCTCACAAAAGTATTAGATGAACATGTGGCTTATGCAACTACGGATGGTCAAAATATTTATTATAGCAAGGAAGTAGTCGAAGGAAACACTTGGACACTAGAAATATATAAGACTGATTTACTTGGGAATGGAAAAGTTCTTTTGAAAAGAATAGAAGGTGGTTATAATCCATATTTCACCGTGAATAACGGCTCCCTCTATACCAGCATCTTTAACTTTGTGGATGGTGCGGAGATCGTGCAAACATCACTTAATGGAGCAGAAGAAAAGGTAATTGGTGAGGTGAAGTCATCAGATTACGACAGTACTGAAAGCAGAGAAGGCTATTTCTTCCATACTAGTTCCAAAGATCGTACGGATTACTTTGTCTTTGACCCTAAGACAAACCAATCTTTTAATATTGTCGGTCCAGCAGTACATGATTACACCATTTATAACCATAAGTTTTATTATACTAGTGGGAATAATAATAATGAATTGTATATCTTAAACAGCCAAGGTAAAGCCGAAAAAATCTTGACTAGCTCAGCCGGTAGTATTATTGGATTCTCTTCAAATTATGTAATTTGTTATAATTCAGAAACAGATAAAATTACAGAACTGAAGTTTACAAATTAAGAAATCTTTAATTTTTAACCCTTCTCTTTGGAAGGGCTATTTTTTTGCTTAATGGATATTATAGCAAGTAACCTTGATAGTATTAACAATGCGGTAGTAGGTCTCCAAGATATAATATGTAACTTAACTTTTAGGATCCCTAATCCATTGGAAACGACTGATATATATTCTTATCAAACTGAGTACAAGTATTAGTCGGGAGAGATTCCTTAACAATAAAAATTGAGATAATTAAAGATGGTTTTTAAATCCATGAAACGATTCTGTGGAACAAGATTTTCTCATGAAGTAACAGGCACCAAAACTTGGAGGAATTTGAACAGAGGAAATTTATTGCATAGTAACGTCGCTTTGAATAAAGTGGCTTCTTTCCGGCCAAACTATAGTTAGAAGTTCTGTGTGACTTCTCTCCTTTTGACTCGGGCCTTCCCGAGTTTTTCTCTTCTGGGTATAGAGAAGCAGAAGTCTGACCTCAATATCAAGCGCCAAGTCTAATCTTATGTTATTCTCTTTGGATATTAAACCTTATACCAAATATATGAAACAATTCCCTAGAGCAAGATTTTTCGGGTAGTGACAGGCACCAGTCCTCATAGACAAATATATATCCTATTATAATTTTAATCGAATTCAAGGTGCCTTAGATTACGAGACTCCAGCAGATTACGCCAAGGCAGGTTAAATTGAGGGCAAATGCCACTTTTTCTCGTTCTCATCTATCTAAGACACTTCATGATGATGAGAAGGAAAAAAGGAACCAGAGCTTATTAACCCTAATTCCATAAAGTGAATCCAAATTTATTTTGTCTACTTTAGGGATCGCAACGCACAGGCACCAAGACTAAGCTGATTCGATTAGCAAAAGAAAAGCCCTGTAGAGATATTTCTCTCCAAAGAGCTTTTCCTTCAAATCTATTAATCTTTCGACAAAATTCTGGTGGTGACAGGCACCAGCCCTCAGGACCCTAATCCTTTGGAAACGACGATATGTATACCTATCAAACTAAGTACAAGTATAAGTCGGGAGAGATTAACAAATAAAAAATTGAGATGATTAAAGATGTTTTTTAAATCCAGAAACGATTCTGTGGAACAAGATTTTCTCGGGGAATGACAGGCACCAAGGCTAAGCTGATTCGGTTATTAGCAAAAGAAAAGCCCAGTAGAGATATTTCTCTCCAAAGAGCTTTTCCTTCAAATCTATTAATCTTTCGAAAAAAATCGGGTGGTGACAGGCACCAGCCCTCAGGGAATTGCTCCCTATAAGACTGCACCTATGCCGGGCGCATATAGAAAAGGCCCCGTAGAACATCCTACAGGGCCTTTCTTCTTTTAAATAATTACACTTTATTGCTGTTTGCCTGATTTTCTATTAAGGAGTAACAGTAACTGTTACATCTAATTTAGCAGAAATGTTACCAGCAGCATCTACTACGTATACATCATAATCATTAGCAGCTAGTACTTGTTTAGCAAATGATCCATTAGCTGCAGCAGTAAATGTAGCAACTGGTGTAGCAGTAGTTACAACTGCACCATCAGCAAATACTTTAACAGTTGCTCCACCTTCAACAGCACCAGCAGCACCAGTGATACCACCATTGTTTAAAGTAAGCTTAGTATTATCTGCAGCAGAAGGCGCTACATTCTCAGAGATTAATGCATCTTCAGTACCTGCGTCGTTCTTAACAGTTGTTGCTGTGAATGTTACAGCCTCGTTTGAGTTAGCTGCATCTACTAAAGAACGGCCATTTAATAGGGCTACAGAGAACTTATGACCTGCAACATTTGCTTTTGTAATATCAATAGTTACAGTAGTACCACTGATCGCAGTTGTAAACTCATTAATAGCTAAATCAGTATCACTAGTTAAATCTTTAACTCGTAAATCATACTCTAGAGCAGTTGCAGTTGTGTCATTTAGAGCTTCCGAGAAAGTAACAACAATCTTGTCAGTTTCAGATGCATGACGTTTTACGCTTACCATTTCAGGAGCGATTTTATCTGTAAAAGCAACAGATCCAGCAGTAATACTAGCAGCAATTGTATCAGTAGCATCAGCCGTACCAGATACTACCTTGAATGTATCATTATAGATGTTTTTCACAAGTTGTGAATTATTATCTACAATGCGGTATTCAGAAGCAGCTGTACCCATATCTTTATTTAATACAAATTTAACTTTTGTGTTGTCAGATTGAACTGTTGCACTAACAGGTAGAGCGTAATCAGTCCAAGTTACACCACTATCAGTTGATCTTTGGATTTTAATAGCACTTGGATCTACAGATTTAATTGCAGTGTTGAATTGAACTAAAACTTCATTTTTCTTAGTAGCTTCAGTTGCAACTACATCTAGTTCTGTACCAGTTTCTTTTCCAACTACTACTGTATCAATCATATTTCCGGCAGCATCTTTAAGAGCTGAAACTGTAATGTTTGCAGTTAGTGAAGCAGCATTTGGATAAGTAATTACTACACTCTTACCATCAGCAGCAATTGATTTAATTGATACACCAGAAACTGTTGCTAATGTTCCAACTCCAGATACATTATAGTTACTTAAGTTACGTAATGTACCTTCATCCATTTTTTCATTAAAGAATAATGTGAATGTATCATCATCTTCATGATCGTCACCTGAAGTAAGAGCACCCGCAGATACTAGGTAACCACCACTAACTAGCGGCTTTTTCGTATCTTTAGCGTCAATAGTTAAAGTTTGCTCAGGAAGTAAGTTTTCACGGATAGAGTTATCTTTCATATCCTTAATTTTCACTGTGTATTGAGCAGCGTCAACGTTACTTAAACCTAATTGTGCACCAGTTAATTCTAATACTTTGTTGTCTGTATTAGCTTTGAAACCTAATCCAGAAACATTTAAAGATCTAACCTCTTTACCATCTTTATCTAGAACTTTAATTGTTCCAAGATCTGTTCTCATTGATTTAGAGAAAGTTAAAGTTAGCTTGTTACCATCTGCTAATGAAGAGGTTACTGTAGGTAGACTTGTATCATCAGCTACTTTAAATGTGTATGTTTTCCAGTCTTTAACTTCATTATCAGCTACGTCTTTTTGACCTTTATATTCAACTTTCGCTTCAACTACAGCACCTAAGTTTAGAGCTGTGTCTAAAGTTAAATCGAACTTAGTACCATTTGAGCCTGTAACTTCAGCAATATCATCGCCTTCGATTGTTTCGTCATTCACTTCGAAAGAACCTAAAGTAGCAACTTTTTCGTTGAAAGTTACACGTACTTTGTTTTTATTTACTACTTCTACACCCGTTAATTCTGGAGCAGTAGTGTCCTCAGCAACTGTTACATCAAATGATTTAGCAGCAATTTTAAACCCTGCAAAGTCAGAAATATCAGCAACATCTAATTTAAGTGTTCCAGTTTTTAAGTTTGAAGCAAACTCAAGAACTAAAGTATTTTCAGCATGATTAGGAGTTACTTTTGCAATTGCAGCAACACCGTCAAGTTTAATATTGTTTAGTACTTCAAATGCAGTTTTAGTTAAGTTAACTGGCTCGCTAAACTGAAGTTCAATTTGCTTTTTGTTTAATGATACTGCACTTGATAATTCAGGCACTACATTGTCTAATACAGACTTTGTTTCCTCGAATTTAGCTACAGCAGTTCCATCAACAGCTTTTACACCGTCAACTAAAACTTTAATGTTTTCACTTTGAGAATTCTGAGTAAAGAACTCAACAGTTAAAGTCTTTTTGTCTTCACTTAAGATGTAACGAACACCTTCAGAGAAAGTTGAATCAGTGTCTACAGTTGTTGCAGTAGTGTTTGAACCTTCATAAACTTTAACCGTGCTAGATGTAACTGTTTTTGAATCCACTGCTTTATTGAAGTTGATTACCACAGTTTTAAGGTTATTTACACTTACACTTTGTACTTGTGGTACAGCTAACTCATCATAAGCAGCTTGAACTTCAGTTACTTTCGCAAGAAGAGCAGCACCAAAGTCAGTGTCTTCGTTTAATTCTGCAACGTAGTCAGCAACTTTATCAAATTGAGCTTGTGCGCTTTCTAGATCGCCTTCAGCAAGGAAACCTTCAGCAGCATCGTAAGCCATTTTAACAGTAACTTCGTTAGTGATGCTATCACGTGCAGCTTGAGCATCAGCTTTGAAAGAACCTCTTAATAGTTCACGAGTTGATTCACCATATACGCGATCAAGGATTACTGTACGAGTTTTTAACTCATAAGAGATTGCGTGGTATAGTTCTTCAGCAAGATCCCACTCGTTATCTTCTAAAGCAGCTTTAAGATCTAATTCTTTAGCTTGTAGAGTAGTAGCATAGTTGTAAGCGTCGATGTAAGTTACTACGCGCTTAGCAATGAAATCAGCATATGTAGTTTCTAATTCTGCTAATAGAGCGTCTTTAGAAGCTCCGCCAGACTTGTTAACTAATGCTTTTGCATTGTTGTAAGCAGTTTTTGCAGCGTTGTATTGCTTGTAAACTTCAGTGATGTCTTGGAAAGACCCAGTAGCAGTTACGTCGCTGTAAGTGTGGTACGCTTTCTTCATTTGTGTTACTGCTTTACTAACTTCAACTGCAACACTGCTAGCAGCGTCAGTTTGTGCTGGAGCAGCAGCAACGAATGCAGATGCAGCAACTGCTGTAGCAGCAGCTAGTTTAATAGCTTTTTTCTTTGCCATAATGTTTCTTCTCTCCTTTTGATATAAAAGTAGTACAATGATTGCTTGGTTGGTAAGCTTATTAGGCTTGCGATCATTGCCTATCAAACTTAACGATAATTGTACTAAAGTTCTTTGGAAATATCAACCTATAACTCTATGATTTCCTAAAAGCTTTAGTAGATTTGTAAAAGAGGATAATTTCAGTAATTTTTTTACCAATTCTCTTTCACATTTCCTATAATAATACATTTTCTGAGGAAATTCTAGGTTTTTCTTAGGTTTTTTAACAGTTTTGCCTTGGTAATTGTTTCCCAAAAACCCATACTTAGCATATTTCACACACTTTCTGATTATATGCTATAACATTAGGAATATACCAACTTTTTATGTGGGTTATTCAGGTTATAGTTTAGCAATTCCCTCCATATATACGACGGTATTATAGATACAAAAGTTTCATAAATTTGGATAAAAAAAAGAACTGAGCTATAAGCCCAGTCCAATCATGTTTATTCTACTATAACAGTAATCCACGTCTCAAAATCATTCCAAGTAACCACTAACTCTGATTCTCCAGCCGCTACTGGTGTTACCACACCGTTAGCATCTACTGTAAATACAGAAGGATCTAATGAATCAAATGTTATACCCTCAAAATCCGCTAATGAAATGTCTTGCCCTAAATCTCCAACTACATACCAGCCGTTAAGTGTTCCTGCTTCTGTCGGAACAAATTGATATGTCTGACCAAGTGTTAACGCTTCTGCATCTGCTCCTTGAGCATCCACTAGCTTACCATCTTCAAGGTAGTAAATTTGATTTCCATCTACAATATCAAATGTATGTTCAATAATGACTTCATTCGTTGTGCTGTCAATTAACTGAATGTTAACCGTACCTGTTTCAGTTAAACCGTTTTCTTCGTATGCACTAGTAAATGATCCATCTTCATTAAAAAAACCTTTATCATCTTTTACAATAAATCCATACTCGGTTGGGTCTGGATATACTTCATACCCATCAGCATCATAAAAACCGAACAAATCAAAAGCATTTAACCAGGGAAACTCTGTAGGAATTAGACTACCTTCATAAACTGCCACTTCTTCAATAACTGGGAAGTATAAAGAAAGAACCTGATCATATCGAGATCCTAATACTTCAAATAATTCAGGATCCTCGATATATTGGAACCAATCCTCAATATTCGCCATATGCTGTTCCATTTTTGCATCGTTCCCATTATCAATAGCAGCTTCTAATCGCCCAAGCTCAATGTGAATGCTAACCGGATATATCGCATCGTTCTTCGCTGTTTCTGCTGGTAATTTGTAAGTTTCTAAGATTGCTTGACGTGTAGATTGTCCATATACACGATATAAGAATGCTGCTTGTTTCTTAATTTCATAGGAAAGGGCATGGTAAGCTTTAGTTGCTTCGGCCATTTTGCCTTCAGTTAAGTATTTTTCCATTGCTTCTTGAGCAACAATTAGCTTTTTACCAGAAGTAATAGAGTCGATGTACACAGCAGTGCGGTCGATCCAAAGCTTAACGATGTCTAGTCTAGCGTTAAGTACTTCTTTTTGTTTTCCAGAAAGCTTGTTAACTGCACTCTTCGCAGCAGCATAATCTTTCTTTGCTTTGTTATATTCTGTCCATGGCTGTTTTACAGCATCCGCATAATAATCTACTGAAATAGCACGAATTAATGGGACTTTGTTTGCTTCAGCTTTTAAAACAAGCGTTTCAGCTGTAGAAGCAGCCTCTGATAGTGTAGGATTTACTGCTATAACTGCTGATGCAGCAATAGAAGTGATAGTAGCCAATTTAATTGCTTTTTTTAGATGTTTATTCATCATTGTTCCCCTTTAGGTGTATAGTATGTCATTAAATCGACAAACTAATCATAATCGTAAAATGGTTGTCTTACAATTATGATAATGCTGGAAAATGCATGGCTATTTTGGTACTTCTCTACGATTACTTGACCGTTACTTCTAAATAGATCCCTTGTCTCATTTGCTTGCTGTTATGGGATTTCCATTTTGGGTTTACAATTAATATATATTTACCTTTTGACTCTAGCTTTTGTTTCGGAATCACTTTAATGCTTCTGTCACCCGACACGGTTACATCGACTGGTACGTCTTTTCCTCCTAAATGAGTAAGTTGAACATCCTGAGGACCAACTCCTGACCAGTTCATTTTCATATTCATTTTAATGGTAAACGTCTTTGTCACTGGAACATTGTTTAAAGTAGTGAGCTGTTTATACCCCACTAGTCCATGAATAAGCTGATCCCAATGTGACTTTGTTAATTCTTCCCCAATTGGTGTTGTGATATTTGGCACTACCCCCACCTCGTGGACGGGAGACCCTTTTGGCGAAAAGAACTTTGCAGTGGTGAGTTTAAGGACGCTATCATCACTTAACGTAAATAAAGATTGCATGGAGCCTTTTCCATAGGATGTTTGTCCATATAACGTCGCACCCTTTTGCTCCTTTACAGATGCGGCTACCATTTCCGATGCACTTGCACTGTAGTCATTGATTAGAATATGAGTAGGATCTGTAAATTTTACTGGTTGATTAATGGCACTATATATAGAAGGTTTATTTGTTTTATCTCTTAATTGAAAAGCTTTTGTGACCTTAGGAAAGAATCCCGCTACCTCTTGAGCAACAGACACATACCCTCCTCCATTATCACGCAAATCAAATATCCAACCCTTAGCACCTTGTAGCTGTTGAATGGCATTCTTTATATCCTTTGCAGAATCCTGTGCAAAGCTGTTTAAACGTACATAGCCAATTTGGCCACCTAGCATCTCATATTCAACATTTGGAAGCTGTATGATTTGTCTCGTAATCGTTGTTGACACTTGTTGCCCTGATGGTTTCAAGAAAGTAATCGTTACAGAAGTATTTTCTTTCCCACTTATTAACGTAATTGCGTGCTGTACAGATTGACCTACTAAACTCGTTCCATCTACTTGAGTGATAATATCTCCCGCTTGGATTCCTGCTTTCTCTGCTGGGCCACCTGGGATAACAGATATAATTTTTATCCCTTTTGTTTCTTCTTCTAATACAACCCCTATTCCGACAAGCTGCTGATCAATGGCATTGGCAAACTCTTCAAACTCCTCCGCAGACATGTATACTGAATATTGATCAAGATAGTCAACCAGTTGATTGATTGTCGGCTTCTCCAAAACCCACTCTGGTACTTCTTCGACATAATAGTTTTTCACAAGATCTCTGACTTCTTCGATAGGCTCAGCTGCAGAGGCAGTTGTCACATTAAAGAGAAGTGTAAAGGCTAGAAAAACTCCAAATAGATTCCTTACGTTTAACAATGATGTTCCCTCCTGTGCTTATGTATGATGTACTGTTTTTATCGGCAACCTATAATAGATTGTTAGGTTTATCCGCGCTTTCAAAATTACAAAAATAGGAGACTAGTACTTTTCAACACTAGTCTCCATTGTTCGTTAAAACTTTATACTTTTCATAATCTCTGCTAATTCTGACAAGACATATTCCGAATTGCGGTCGGCTTGGTAATTTATTTTAATTAGATGTCCGTCAATTTCTGCCACCAACTCATACAGATAAGTAGACTTTGAGCTTGTGTGTGTGAACACATGATATTTTTCATTAGATAGGATTGATTGTGCTACATCCTGCACAGGTTGCCCATGCTCTATCAATGCTTTCTTTTCCCATTCACTTACTTCAGTGGTTCCGTCTAGCACCTTAATGGTTATTTCTCCGCTCGGGTCACACATTAGAGTCCCTTCTATTGGATCATCAATTAAGCAAGCCTCATTTCTAAATAACGTTATACTTTGGTTGTTGTCATATTGGTAAGATTTATAGTTAGCTGGCACGAAAACACTGTACCCAAAATCACTTATAAAGGTTCCACTATGAAATCCAACTCCATACTCATACGGTCCTATTTGTAAATGGGACGTAGCAGTTTGAACTTGACCTAACTGATTGGTTACTTTAATGGTAAACGTATATAAGATACCTTCAAATCCATTTGTCTCTTTTAATCTAGGGTCAGGTAGATTAAATAGTGAATTAGATAAATCTACATTCACATATTTCTCATTAGAAACCGTCGCTAACTCTTCCGTCATTTGCTCACCATTAATCGTTCTGGTGACAGACACTTCCGTTTTAGCAGCTATGTCCGAGTGTCTGATAGAAAGCTCTTTCAGTGGATGTGCGTCTATTAATCCTATATTCACATAATGATTGGGTGATGTCCTTAAAGATGTTCCACCTGTAGCATGTTGAACAAAAACCGATTCAATCTCTAAAAGTTCCTGACTTAACTTGTTCACTTTAGTTTCATATTGGCTATAACGGTTTTGCAATACTAGAGCTACTGTTGAGCTAGGGTCTAACAGTCCCAGTTTTTCTCCTGACACAAACAGAGACTTCGACTCAAACAGCATGTTACTCGCTTCATATAATTGGTTATGATCGATGTATCCTTCTGTTTTATCTAATGCCATTTTAATGGACACTGGGTATAAGGCCTGTTGTTTAACGTTTTCTGCTGACCTTTTAAAGTTCTGTCGAATTAAATCACGTGTTGTTTGTCCATATACTCGATCTAACAGAAATGATTGCTTTTTAAGCTCCCATGATAGGTTATGGTATAGTCTTTCTGTTTCATCATCAATTAGACCAGCGTCAAGACGATTTATTAGTGCTAATTTAGCGTTTTCGATCTTTTTACCCGCATTAATTGCATCAATATAAGCAACGGCACGCCCAACTTTTCCGGGTTGGGTACTAATATAAAGGTTTACCTTTTCTTCTAGCCGTTTTTCTAATTCAGATTTTTTAAATCCTTTTGGCAACTGAGAAACGGCTGCTTTCGCTTTCTTATAAGTATCCTTCGTTCCATTATAGTATTTCCAAGGAATACTCTTCCCGTCACCCGTTCCTTCAATTGAAATCGCCCATTTCAATGAACCAGCGTAGCTCTCCGCCTGCCTCACAAGCTTTTCAGCACTTGAATAGGAGACACTCGCTTGCGTAGGAGCAGCTACCGTAACCATTAGCAACAAACTTAGTATCGTTTTACTTAAGATGGACTTCATGTTTATCCCCCAGAGTTTATTTTCTACTAGATTATATTCTGAGCTGTCATTTTTTTCTATTGGTATTAACTGTAAAAAATACACCCCGTAAAGAGGTGCCTCTAGTTATCTACTTAAAATTCCTTTAGCCACATATTTAGCAGATTCTTTTTTGCCCATTTTGCTTAGGGCAGACTTATTCAATTTTTGTATTTTTACAGGGGTAAAATATGCTTTATTATTTGCTCGTTTTGCTGCTATAGCAATGATGTTTCCTTCCTCAACTCCACTGGTGATCTCCTGGGTATTGTTCAATAGGTTCCCTAACTGGACGTCTTGTTTTTCGACCTCCCCATTATCTCTTAGAACATATAGGGAAGACTTATGCAAGGCTCTTGATGGTACTGTTAAAGCATCCTCAATTTCTTGAGTAACAATAGTTAAATTTACATGAGTGCCCTGGAGGATTTGGGTTTCCATTTCGGCTAGTTGAACGGTAAAACCATATTCTGTTTCCGTTTTAACAGTCGGTTTTTCTAATGGCAGCGAGGAAATGGTTGAAATCATTCCTTCAATAGGTTTCCTCATAGATTCAGTATAGACTCTAACCTTCATGCCCTCAGCAATCTTTAACACTTCATTTTCCCCTGCAATTCCTTCTACATGAATCTCATTAGAAGCAATCGTAATCAAGGGATTTTGTAATGCATGATTAATCTCTTTGACCACACCTGATATATTGCTGCTAACCGTTAATGTGTCAAACATAGTTTCATTAGAAGAGAGTAATTCTTCATTCTTCTCAATTTCTGCTTCGAGCTTTGCCTTTTGTGATTCTTTTTCAAAAATTTGAGCTTCCACGGAACTAATGGCATTTAAAAGATGCTTTTCTTCATTGTCCTCTTCTGCCAAAAGACTGCTATGTAAGTCCTCTAAATTATCAATGTTAGTCTCAAGACCATCTAGGTCGTTCTCAAGCTTTGTAATCTCTGCTTCAATTAAAGATATAGCTTGGTCTATATTATCTGGAGAATATTCAAACAATGGAGTGCCGATATCCACTTGATCTCCTTCTTTGACCATAAATTGTTTAAAAGGACCATTGGCATTATCATAGTACGAAAAACCGATCTCTGCTGGTGCCACTACCCCTTGGGAATTTTTTGTTTGAGTTATATCTTGTTTGACAACCGTTGTCCACTCTTTAATATAAGATGATCTCGCAATTTTAGTATCCTTTTTAAGAATTAAGAAGAGGTTGATTGCAACAAACAAACATATTAAAAGAGTAATTGTCCACTTTTTCCAGTTCATTCTCATAACCCCTCCTATTAAAATAGTTTTTCAAATTTTATATATGAAAATATGGCCGACACTATCCAAATAAATAGATTGGTAGAAAGAATTACAGCCAGAATTAACTTTTTGCTTTTTTCAGCGATGGTTGTTAAATATTTATACTGAATGACGATTGCCCAGATAGAGAACAAAGAGATATTTGAGAAGAAGAATATGATAATCTCAGCTTCAGTCAGGTATTGTGCAAATACTCCCAATGAAAAAGGTGAAGAGTGTTGATCCACTCCAACCCATAATTGAAATGGGATACTGACTGCTCTATCTATTAAATAGATGACTGCGACATACAGTTGAATGATTATTAGTTTTCTATATTCACTGTCGGAGAATATCCAAAATACTAGGGAAGGAAAGAGAATGGTTAATAGTGTAATAACCGTCTCTTGCATAACATTTCCTAAGCCAAATAGTGCTTTCGCAACTTCATATTCGTTTGCAGAGAGTTCATAGATTTGTTTGGAGATCATTTCATTTCCAATGCCCAATAAAGCAGCAATAGAAGCTAGTATCGCACTTAAAACTAGGAGTATACATGCTTGTTTCCATATACCCGTAATTTTCTCTGCCTTACTGATTTGGTATGAACATGTATTAGGATCTGTTAGTCCAGATAGAAGTCGAACGTTAAAAAGCATAAGAATCCTCCAACAATTTGTCGTTATTTGTGGGTTACTTATTCATTTTAACGCATTAGCTAATTTTTGGAAAATGATAATAGTAGGATTCATACGGCAAATATTATTGAAATATAAGTTTATAACTATAGAAATATGCCTATAAGAATAAAGAAAAGGCACCTCAGTGATTGAGATGCCAAAATCTAATTTTAATATTCTGAAGGTAATTCGTATGTTGTTACTTTTTCTGGTTTTGCAGCTGAAGCTGAACCCCCCACACTTAGTGCTACTAATAATGCAACCACTAGCATAAAAATTCCTTTTTTCATCGATATTACCTCCTAAAATATGATAAAGTTAAGTTACTAGTTAAATTTAACCATACATACAAAAATTGTAATTTCCTTATATTGAGAGATTATTGCTAGTTTTTATCGTTTAAAGTCCTATATACATACTATATATCTACAAAATATAATTCTACGCATATTTGGAGGGACGAATGATGGATTTCTCTGCAGTTGGAAAAAAGATCAAAGAGTTGAGGAAAGAAATTGGTCTGTCTCAAGGAGAGCTAGCAAACGGGATTTGCACACAAGCGCAAATTAGTAAGATTGAAAGTGGAGATGTGTATCCTTATGCTTCGACTCTATATTTGATTTCCGAGCGACTCGGAGTTGATGTGAACTACTTCTTTGATATTGGATTAACACCTCGGTTGGATTATGTACAAGAGGTTGCAAAACAACTTCGAATTGCTAGAAGAAGCATGAATTATCAAGAAATGAAAGAGATTGTGGAAATGGAGCAAAAAAATCCGCTCTTTTTCCAAAACAAACGAAATTATCAGCTTTTATTGTGGCATAAAGGTATCTATGAGCATGCCATGAATCGAAATATTGAGAAAGCTATTGGAATTCTGCAAGAGGCTATTGCTCTTACTCAGGCAACAGAGAAGTTCTACTCTGAACGTGAGCTTGAGCTTATGCTTTCAATTGGTGTGATTTATTTTGAAGAGAATGATCTGGAGAACGCACTGGCTACATATAAATCTGCTCTTGATGCTATTAGACAAATCCCTTACCTGAATGAAATATCGATTCAAACTCGGATTTATTATAATATCGCCCGAGTACTAACTAGATTGAAAAAGTATGATGAGTCGATTAAATATTGTAAAGAGGGTATAGATTGGTGTATTAAACGCGAGAGTTTGTATTTGTTAGGGGAACTTCACTACCACAAAGGGTATAACTATGAATTGCAAGGTAGTCTATCATGCGCTCAGCAATTACTTGAAAAAGCTAGATTAATTTTTGAACTTCAGAATGATGAGAGGTTTTTGAAGTTCATTGATGGAAAGATTGAGAAATTGAGAGCCAATGTTGGATAAAAAAGTACACCTCAAGTGTTTGAGGTGCCAAAATGGAGATTTAAGAATAGTGTTAAATAAAATTAGGGATAAAGGCCTAAACCTTTATCAATATTAAAACATACTTTTTATTTTGGCTAAAAATCCGTCTATCCTGGTTTGTGGTGAGAAATACAGTTGCTATCCTCTTTTTCTCCACTATCTTAGCAAAAATATAACTCTAGGAATATTTCCATAAAAAATAACAGGTGCCCATCGCACCTGTTATTTTTTAGAAAAGATGACACGCCACCCAATGGTTGGGTTTTGCTTCCTTCCACTGAGGAACGACTTGTGCACATGTTTCTGTTGCAAATTGGCAACGTGTGCGGAAACGACATCCGCTTGGTGGGTTACTTGGGCTTGGTAGATCTCCCTCTAGGATGATCCGTTCTCTTGTTTTTTCTCTATCTGGATCCGGAACCGGAACCGCTGATAGAAGTGCTTGAGTGTACGGATGTAATGGTTCAGCATATAGATCATCTGAACTTGCTAGCTCTACCATACTACCTAAATACATAACCCCTACCCGGTCACTAATATGTTTTACCATGGAAAGATCATGCGCAATGAACAGATACGTTAATCCTCTTTCTTTTTGCAGCTTTTTCATAAGGTTTACGACCTGAGCTTGAATGGAAACGTCTAACGCTGAAATCGGCTCATCAGCAATAATAAACTCAGGTTCAACCGCTAGTGCTCTAGCAATCCCTATTCTTTGACGCTGTCCACCGGAAAACTCATGTGGATAACGGTTGGCATGGTCCTTATTTAACCCTACTGTTTCTAATAGCTCATATACCTTTTGCAATCTCTCTTCTTTTGTTTTTGCTAGACCGTGGATATCAATACCTTCAGCAATGATATCGGAAACGGTTTTTCTCGGGTTAAGCGATGCATATGGATCTTGGAAAATCATCTGAATCTTACGGTTAAATTGTTTTAACTGTGCTGCATTTTTCTTACCGTGTACTTCTTCTTTTTCGTAAAGGACTTGACCTTCCGTTGCTTCGTATAATCGCATTAACGTACGGCCTGTTGTGGACTTCCCGCAGCCCGATTCTCCTACAAGTCCCAATGTTTCCCCTTTAAAAATATCAAAGGAAATATCATCTACCGCCTTAAGGACTTCATTTTTTCCTGATTTGAAGTACTTTTTCAGGTTTCGAATTTCTAAGAGTGGCTCTTTATGTGTTGTTGTGGGCTCTTTGGTTTCCGGTTTTTCAAGAGTTGCAACGGATAGTTGCTTTTTCGTTAATGCGGTTGGCCGTTCGATCTTTGGAGCCTTTCCGTGAAGAAGCCAAGTCGCCGCATAGTGTGTTTCTGAAAGCTTGAACATAGGTGGTTCACGTAAGTAGTCGACTTTTAATGCATACTCATTTCGCTCTGCAAACGGATCTCCGATAGGTGGGTTGATAAGATCTGGTGGCGTTCCTGGAATGGCCACAAGCTCTTCTCTCGTTTCCATATTCGGCATGGAACCAAGAAGCCCCCATGTGTATGGATGCTGAGGGTTATAAAATACTTCCTCAACTGTTCCTGTCTCTACAATTTTACCAGCGTACATGACGGCTACTCGGTCCGCAATATTCGCTACCACCCCAAGGTCATGGGTAATGATAATAATTGAAGTTTCGGTCTTCTTTTGAATGTCTTTCATTAAATCTAGGATTTGCGCTTGAATGGTTACATCAAGTGCAGTGGTTGGTTCGTCCGCAATTAAAATCCTTGGATTACACGCAAGAGCAATTGCAATGACCACACGCTGTCTCATCCCACCAGAGAATTGGTGTGGATATTGCTTGATACGTGCTTCCGCATTTGGGATTCCTACTAGTTTTAATAGTTCAACCGCTCGTTGTTCCGCCTGTTTTTTCGTTACCTTTTGATGAGTCAACACACTTTCCGTTATCTGGTTACCAACCGTCATCGTTGGGTTCAGAGCTGTCATTGGATCCTGAAAAATCATTGAAATTTCCGACCCTCTTACCTTCTCCATCTCTTTTTCAGAAAGGTTGACAAGATCTTTTCCATCAAAAAGGATTTCTCCTTGATCTATTTTCGCGGAGTTGCTTGGTAGCAGCTTCATAATCGTTTTCGAAGTTACTGATTTACCTGATCCGGACTCGCCCACGATGGCAAGTGTCTCCCCTTTGTTCAAGTGCAGATTCACACCCCTAACAGCCTGAACTTTCCCTGCATAGGTACTAAAGGAAACATGTAGGTTATTGATTTCTAGCAATTTTTCCACATCGTCTCACTTCCTTTGCTTTTTAGTAGAAAAATGTATTTATTTTTTCATAGATTGAGTGGATATTTTGATTGATTTTTTGAAAATTGGTTTAAAGTTTGTTGTTTTTGAATGTTTTGCTACTATTTAGTGAGCCTCGATATGGTTTATGCCCCGAATTTAGCGACTTATGCTTCATTTTTTTGAATTATGCGCCTAAATTTGAAATATATGCACGAATTTTGATGATTTATGCACACTTGTCACTCATTTGTCACAATGACAACTCCCAGAGTGGCTGAAGTTACCTATAAACTATCTCCCCGCAACAGCCACATCACAAGCAGCACCAGCAACCAACTTAAACTCCGCCTCAATACGACCAATTTTATCCTTACGTGCATTCAGCACTGGTGCTGTCACGTATTCTGCTAATTGTGCAAACTGCTCTTCCGTACCAATCCTTAGCTGCTTTAAAACTTCCATTGCCGCAACACTTACCGCACGCCCGTTTCCGTCCTCAACTTTAATGCAAATGCCAAGTCCAGTTTCAACGTCACCAATACATTGAACACCTTCAGCACCAGCTTTTGCTACTAATCGACCAGCAAATACTCTCATTAGATCTGTGTCAAAACGGTCCGTGCCTCCGACCATTTCTGGAGCTGCAGTCATAGCTTCACGAACTTTATCTAAGTGTCCAGCACGCTCACTATTTTCCCAGTCAAACGGTTTTGCTAAACGAGCAAATCCTAATGCTGCATTTTTTAATGGTACGCGGTGTACAGGAACACCACAGCCATCAACACTTAGCTCAATATCTGCCTTTGGAATATCACAAACATGTTCAATTACATTAAGGATTCTCTGTTGATGAGGGTGTTCAACCTCGCGATATGTTTTAACATCTTCCCCCATATAAACAACAGCAGACAGCATTCCCGAATGCTTGCCAGAACAGTTACTAAAAACTGGAGTTAGCTCCCCACCGTTTCGAATTAATTCATTATAGCTTTTAATGTCTCTCGGGATATGCGTCCCACATTGAAGTGCCTCTTCTTGGAGACGAATTCTTTCTAAAATACTTGCTACACGATCACGGTGCATAGCCTCCCCACTATGTGATGCACAAATCAATGAAAGATCTGCTTTTTCATAGTTGAAAGCTTCATCCGCGCCTGTTTCCACTACCGCTACCGCTTGAAATGGTTTCATAGAAGAACGCGGAAACGTGCGCATGTCTGGATTTCCATATGAATATAGTAATTCTCCAGAACCGTTCACAACGGCTACATGTATATGATGAGAGCTTTCTAGATACTCTCCACGATAAACTTTGATTGGTCTTTCCATTGTATTACCTCACTTATGTCTGACTTATTTTCTCATCTTCGGATCCAACGCATCGCGTAATCCGTCGGCTAGAATATTGAAGCTAACCATGATGGCTACAATGACAATTGCAGGGAATAGAAGTAGATAGAATTGGTTTCTCATTCCTTGGAATCCGTCATTAATTAATACCCCAAGTGATGCAAGTGGTTCTTGTAATCCTAGACCGATAAAGCTTAAGAATGCTTCTGTAAAAATAGCAGAAGGAATCGTAAACATCATGTTAATAACGATTAGGCCCATCGTATTTGGAATTAAGTGATGTAAGATTAATCGTTTATTATTGGAACCTAGTGATCTAGCCGCTAGGACAAATTCTTGTTCTTTTAATTTGAAGATCTGTGCCCTTACTAATCTCGCCATGCTGACCCAACCGGTTATAACCATTGCAATGGTTATCGTCATGATCCCTGGCTTCATGATCATGATTAGTAGAATAATAATGATTAAGTTTGGTATCCCCACTAGAATTTCAATGACACGTTGCATTCCGTTATCAACTTTTCCGCCAATTAGTGCAGAAATTGCACCATATAGGACCCCAATTAGAAGGTCAAGGAATGCTGCTAAAACAGCAATGTATAGGGATATACGAGTTCCTTCCCAGATTCTCGTCCACTGGTCACGTCCGAATTTATCTGTTCCTAACCAATGCTCACTGCTTGGAGGCTGGTATACAGCAGCATAGTCAGTTTGATCGTATTTATACTCATTCATGCCTGGTCCAAAAACGGCCAAGAACAGAATGATGATTAAGGCAATCAAGCTAATGACTGCACCTTTATTCTTTGATAATCGAATCCAACTGTCTTTAAAGGCTGACAAAGGAGGTCGCTGAATTTTCTCGCTATCCTCGGTTCTTCTGCCAGCTATTTCAAACAAGTCATCTGTTAATTCTTCATCTAAAAGCGGTTCAGCATTTTTCATTCATCCTCACTCCTTTGCCCCGCTAATACGAATTCTCGGATCGATCACTCCGTATAAAAGATCGACCACTAACATCGTTAATACAAAAAATGCACTGTAGAAAAGAGTTAATCCCATAATCGTTGTGTAATCATTTACTTTAATAGAATCTACGAATAAGCTACCTATACCAGGTACGCCGAAAATATTTTCAATTACTAGAGAACCTGTCAGTAAGCTTACAACGATAGGTCCTAAAATTGTTACAACTGGAATAAGCGCATTGCGGATTGCGTGCTTATAAATCACTTTAATTTGAGGTACCCCTTTTGCTCTTGCTGTTAACATGAAGTCTTGTTGTAGAACCTCAAGCATTTCGTTTCTTGTGAATCTCGCAATCAATGCGATTACCATAAGTGATAGTGCAATCGTTGGCATGATTGAGCTTGAATAGGACTCCCAGAAAGCAACCGGAAGGATTCCCCATTTTAGACCAACGTAATATTGTAAAAGTGCTGCGAATACGAAGTTCGGTACAGACACCCCTAATACGGCCACTAACATGGTCGTAAAATCCCACATGGTGTTGTGTCTAAATGCTGCAATAATCCCTAAGACAATTCCAATCGTAAATCCTAGTAAAACTGCTTGTACTCCAAGTAAGGCAGATGGCCCTATTCTACTTGAGATTAGTGTTCCAACATCTTGACCTTTAAAGTAGAACGATTCTCCAAAATCCCCTTGAACTAGGCTTTTTAGATAAAGAACGTATTGCGTAGATAACGGTTTGTCTAATCCGTACCTTGCATAGAATTCCATCCTTTGTTCTTCAGAAAGATTAGATAGCTTTTCTTCATCAAAAGGGGAACCCGGTAACTGCTTCATTAGAAAAAACGTAGCCGTTGCAATAATGAACAACGTTACGATGATATTTATAACCCTCATAAATATATATTTGGTCAAGTCTCACACCCCCGTTTTATGTGGCGTTTTTTATAGTGGCAAATAAGGTTTTTGTGCCTTATTTTATTTGCAAAGTTAGATCATTTACGTGTGCTTTTTACATATAATCGCGGTTTCCTGAGTTATTTCCGCGAATTTTTAAATATATCCGCGATTTTTTCCATTTATCCGCGAAAATCCGACTTTTTTCCGCGAAAGCCACATAAATGATTTGAAAAAGCAGGGAGAGAACCTCTTCTCTCCCTACCAATTAGACTATTATTCGATTGTAGCCCACTTTAAGTCTGGTGAAGCACCGTATGGGTGAGTCACGATTCCTTTTACGTGAGGCTTTTGTAAGTAAGATAAACCATCATAGTAAAGTGGTCCTAATACTGCATCTTCTTCTAATAGAATTTTTTCAGCTTTCATTAGGTTATCCATACGAACTTGGTCATCGCTTTCAGATTTAGCAGCGATTACTAAGTTATTAAACTCTTCATTTAACCAGTTTCCACGGAAGTGTGGGTTAGATGGGTTTTCCCAAAGCTCGATGAATGTCATTGGGTCGTTGTAGTCAGCACCCCATCTGTTAATAACCATTTGGTAGTCACCAGCACGCATCGTATCTAGACGACCACTATATGGTTGAGTAACAAGTGTTACATCTACACCTAAGTTCTTTTTAAATTCACTTTGTAGGAATGTACCAGAATCTTTAGAAATAGTGTCATCAGATGTTAAAAGTTCAATTTGTGGAACTTCTCCACCTAATTCTTCTACACCTTTAGCCCAAAGTTCTTTTGCTAATTCGATATCTTGTTTTAATTGAGCACCTTCAAGCTCTCCATATAATTTTCCATCTACTCCAGCCATGTTTTCAGGAACAAGTCCGTAAGCTGGTGCTGATCCGTTATTTAAAATAACGCTAGTTAATACAGATGGATCATAAGCTAATTGTAGTGCCTTACGAATGTTTTCATTATCGAATGGAGCTTTACCAAGGTTAAATTGGATAAAGTACGTTCTGAATTCAGTTTCTGTAGCGAAATCTTCACTATCTTTGTACGTGTTTACATCAGCAGAAGCTAGGTATACTTTATCAAGCTCTCCAGCTTCATATAAGTTAAGGGCTGTACTTGTTTCTTTAACAACCTTCATATTAACTGTTTCAATTGCAACATTATCTTTATCCCAGTATTCTGGGTTCTTTGTAAGTGTTACTCCAGCAGCTTGGTCATACTTAGAAATTACATATGGACCATTGTAAAGAATTGAATCTTGATTTAAAGCGAAGTCGTCACCTTTTTCAGTTACAAACTTCTCATTTAATGGGAAGTACGTAGCAAATGCTGTTAATCCTAAGAAGAATGGTGTTGGTTGCTCAAGGGTTACAACAAGAGTTTTGTCGTCCTTCACTTCAATTCCAACTGCTTCAGCGTCTGCTTCACCTGCAGCAAAAGCAGCTCCACCTTTAACGAAATCAGAAATAATAAATGCATAGGATCCAGAAGTATCTGGGTGCATCGCTCTTAACCAAGAATATTTGAAGTCATTGGCAGTAACAGGATCACCATTGCTCCATTTCACTCCATCTTTTAACGTGAATGTATACGTTAAACCATCTTCAGACTCTTGAACGCTTTCTGCCATTGCAGGAGTAGGTTCATTGTTTTCGTCTAAACGATATAGACCTTCCATTACGTTATTTAAGATACCAAAAGAAATAGCATCTGTTGTTTTAACCTGGTTTAAGTCAGGGATATCGTTATCCAAGCTTAAGTTCAAGACACTTTCTTTTGGAGTTTCTGTTTCTTCTGTTCCTTTTTCTCCATCATCTTTTTTCTCTGGTTCTGATGACGTGTTGCCACTGAAGTTACAGCCTGCTAAGAAAACCATTAGACTGAGTAACAGCACCGACATCATTTTTGGCCATGCTTTTCTCATTGTATTACCCCCTAATTTTTTTACTCGTAAATACTAAATGCAATTAGTGTGCCAACTTTAAATTTGTTGAAAAATTTAAATTATCACTCTATTTAGAAAATAATTGGTTAACCCATTTCTTGTAAAATTGGTTGTTTTCCATTTAATTGGTTACCCCATTTATTTTTTTAAATAGGAGTTTAATAGAATACCTTTGTTGGTATAGTACTTGCATGAATAAAGAATAGAAAGGTTTATAGGGGGGTTCGTATGAGCTGGAGAGACGCTGTTTCAAAAAATGAAGATTTATTAATAGAAGATTTAAGTAACCTATTAAAAATTAAAAGTGTAAAAGATTTATCAACGAAGGGCCCAGGGGCTCCAATGGGAGAGAATATTAAGGATGCCCTAGAGTTTATGCTAACGTTAGCCGAAAAGGATGGATTCCGTACAAAGAACATAGATGGTTATGTTGGCTATGCAGAAACGGGCCCTGAGGATGCTTCAGATTATATTGCGCTTTTGTGTCACTTAGATGTGGTTCCTGCAACCGGAGAGTGGGAAAGCGATCCTTTTACTCCAACCATTCGCGACGGGAAGCTTTTTGCGAGAGGAGCCATCGATGATAAAGGACCAACGATGGCTGCCTACTATGCTCTAAAAATCGTGAAAGAAAGCTCTTTATCATTAAAGCACCGTGTAAGAATCATTTTTGGAACCGACGAAGAAAGCGGCATGACTTGCATGAAGAGATATGTTCAGGATGAACCAGCGGCTTTAACAGGATTTGCCCCTGATGCGGAGTTCCCGATTATTCATGCTGAAAAAGGGCAGATTAATGCTATTTTAAAATTAAAAGATGACAAGGTAAAAGCGGGACCATACGAACTAGTTTCTTTTTATGCTGGTGAAAAAGGAAATATGGTGCCTGATCGAGCTGAGGCTTTCGTACGTGGAAAAGGGCTCAATAAATTAAAAGAAAAGTTCACGTACTTTAGTTTTCATGAAAATCTACAGCACTCGGTGGAAGAAAAAGAAGATGGGTATCTCTTCACTTTGTTCGGCAGGTCAGCACACGGGATGGAACCTCATAAAGGAGTAAACGCTGGGACGAAGCTAGCAAAGTTTTTTAATGGGGAACTGTCTAACGGAGCATACGTAGAGCTGGTTGCTACTTGCTTAGAGGGAGATCACATTGGAAAAAGTCTAAATATCTCCTTTGAGGATGATGTTACAGGGCCATTAACGGTAAACCCTGGTATTTTCCGATATACACAAAATGAAGATGCATATGTGGCACTAAATATCCGCTGCCCTGTAGAAACTCCTTATTTAAGAACGATTGAGAAGTTAAGCGAAAAGGTTCAAGAATACGGTTTTGAGGTAGAAGAGGTCAGAGAAAAGAAGCCACATCACGTTGAAAAGGAATCTCCTGTTATCAAAGTACTGCAAAACGCCTATGAAACAGAGACAGGACTCGAACCTACTCTTCTAACAACAGGAGGAGCCACCTACGCCCGCTTCATTGAAAACGGAGTAGCATTCGGAGCTGTCTTCCCAGGGAAGGTTAATACTGCACATCAGAAGAATGAATACATTGAGTTAGGGGATCTGTTTAAGGCAACTGCTGTATATGCTAGAGCGATATATGATTTAGCAAATTTATAGGTCTCATTGTAAAGAGCAACTTCAATTTTGAAGTTGCTCTTTCATTCTTAATAAATTCATATATACTACTATAAGATGTATGCCTGAACAGGCTTCTAGCAAATATATTGGGAGAAGCCGCCGATATATCTTAAAAACTGACCGATATGTTCGAAAGAGTCGCCGATATATTTGAAAACTGACCGATATGTTTGAAAGAGTCGCCGATATATTTAAAACTGACCGATGTGTTTTCAAGAATCGCCGATATTCCCTAATTAGATAAGGAATCCTGACCTATTAAGAGTCTTGTTTATGTTTATCAACTTCTGACTCATGTACTAATATCTTAATATAAGGTGAATCTTTCTTCTGAATTTCCCAATAACCAGAGCTATATTTATATAATACTAAGTATATTTCATCCTGATAAATAACTTCTTCCAAGAGTTCTCCTCCCTGTTATAGGACATTTGACTTAATTATAAAATATTTATACAAGAATAATTTTTCCTATAAATAGTTGTTAATGATTCATTAGACTGTACATTGAACGGATTACTCTTTGTTTTATTATAAAATATAACTCTAGGAATATTTCATAATATTCGTAAAAAAAGAAAAAACATAGAAACTAAAGTCCCATGCTTTTTTCATATAGATATATAAATTTCTTACCTTTATCTGTAATCTGACTGCCTTTTCTTCCCTTTTCTATAGTAATTAGGTCGTGATTGCTTAATAGCTTTTGTCGGTATCTAAGTTGCTGATCGGATAAAAAGTATCCTTTTTGAAGGAGATGGTTGATCATGGCAGAACGGCCTGCTGATTCAATTTCCTCGCTATTTAAGTACTCAAGGATGAGTAAAGCTTCTTCAAAGAACCCTTTTTCTCTAAACTCTTCTTCTATCTCATATAAATGATCATTCTCCGGCTCATGGCTAAAATAAGAAAGCTCATTATCTAGAATTGGTAGGTCTTCTTTGTAGACCGTTTCATTACAGATGTGTGCTACATATTCAACGATATTCCGAAGCTCCCTAACATTCCCTGGCCAGTGATAGCTTTCACAAAGCTTTAATGCTTCTTTTGAAAAAACCAACGGCTCTCTACCAAGCTTCTCCTCAAATTCTTTTGAAAAAATATTGATTAATAGGGAGATATCCTGCTTCCGTTCTCTGAGCGGGAGCATTTTAAGTGGTAGGACATTAAGACGATAGTAGAGATCTTCTCGGAATGTCCCCTCTTCAATTAACTTTTTCAAATCCTTATTCGTTGCTGCGATTACGCGAACATCTAGAGGAATAAGCTTGTCCCCACCTACTCTCATAATCTGTCTCTCTTGGAGGACACGAAGTAATCGATTTTGAATAACCGGTGAAGCGTCTCCAATTTCATCTAGGAAGATACTGCCCATATGGGCTTGTTCAAACATCCCAATATGACCGTTTTTTCTAGCCCCCGTAAAGGCACCGGGTTCATAACCAAATAGCTCACTCTCCATTAAGCTTTCAGAAATGGCTGCAAAATTGACGCCAATAAATGGATTGTGATTTCTAGGTGAAGCATGATGAATCGCTTGAGCTAACACTTCCTTACCAGTACCCGTCTCACCAAGGATCAATATCGTCGAATTGCTTTTAGCAAGCCTTCCTGCTATTTTTATCATTTCAATTACTGGTAGACTTACCGTTCTGATGTCATCAAAACGGTACCGAGCATACAAGTTTCGTTGTTTTGCCTTTGAACGGTAATCGTGCTCAATTTTTCGATAATCCTCTGCTTTTCGAAAAACAATAAGCGTGGAATGAACCTGTTCGCCTATGGTGATTCTCTTTTTTCTCATATAAAAAGTTGTACCATCTATTTCAACGAAGTTTTCTTGTCCCACTTGAAGATTCCTCATCGCAGTCAAGAATGACTCCTGAATCAAATGAATGGATTCTTTTTCAAACTGGGTGGGTAGGTTTAAAATATCGGCTGCATTTTTATTACACACTTGAATTTCATCCTGGTTGTTATACACCAACACAGCTTCATCCATGTTTTGGACAATACTGTCTAGGCTTTTTTGCAATAGGCGTGATCGGAAAATTTCATCACTCAGCTCTTGTGTAATATCCACGAGAGACTGCATAAATCGTGCGGATAAATGTGTGGTTGGTGAAAAGGGTGATATACCAAAATGATTAAAAATTTCCACCAATGTAGAAATATCTATTAATCTACTGCCAATATTAATAACCCTTTTAATATGCTTTGGAACTAGTTGAGGTTCTCCTGGAGTAATCGCAATGGTGATGTCTTCTCTTGGTGTTTCCTGTGTATAGTAAGGGTAAAAGTCTAAATCAATCCCCGCGTCTTTTAAAATGCGGATACTTTCTTCTGTCGATTGCTTTAGATCACTAACTAAATATACCTTTGTCCCTTTTGGAACGTCTAGTAATTCTCTAATATTCGCGTAATTTACCGTTCTTTTACATATCAGATAAGGAGTTTTTGCCGGTAAGTACGGCTTAACCATTGAATAAACAATTTCACTTGAAACAAGGACCAAGGAGTAATCTTTCATAGATAAACGATCTAAATCATCTACAGTACGCCCGTCTATTTCAAAGAATTCTGGTAGGCCAATTTCATTCAATTGCTCTATTAACATCGTCAGCGTGTTCCTTGTATAGGAAACAATTAAAATACTGTTTAAACTAGACATACTCCTCACCTCTCTCTAAATATTCTGTTAATTAATTTTACCATATTTCGTAAAAAAATGTCGAAATGAACGAAGGGTGTAAATTCAATAAATTCATGTAAAATATAAAGGGAAGGAAATACATAGAGTTTGGAGTGCTACATATGAACAAGACATGGTGGAAAGAAAGTGTGATCTATCAAATCTATCCTCGAAGCTTTTACGATTCCAATGGGGATGGGATTGGAGATATCAAAGGGATAACCGCTAAGCTTGATTATCTGAAGGAGCTTGGGATTGATGTTATTTGGCTATCTCCCATTTTCAAGTCGCCGAATGCTGACAATGGGTACGATGTAAGTGACTACCAAGATATTATGGATGAATTCGGTACGATGGAAGATTTTGATGAGATGCTTGAGGAAGCTCACCATAGAGGGATTAAAATTATGCTGGATTTAGTCGTGAATCACTCTAGTGATGAGCATAAGTGGTTTATAGAATCTCGACAATCTAAAGACAATCCTTACCGTGATTATTATATTTGGCATCCAGGGAAGGAAAACGGTGAACCACCTTCGAATTGGGGAGCTATGTGGGGTGACAGTGCGTGGAAATATGATGAAGTTTCAGGTGAATATTACCTCCACTTATTTCATGAAAAACAACCAGATCTAAATTGGGAAAACCCTACGCTTCGTGAAGAAGTTTATAAAATGATGCGTTATTGGCTAGATAAAGGAATTGATGGGTTCCGCATGGATGTTATTAATTTTATTTCTAAGGTGCCCGGTTTCCCAGATGGTCCAATGCGTGAAGGAGAAAAATTCGGCGATGGTAGTCCATATTTCTTGAATGGACCTAGGATTCATGAATTTTTACAAGAGATGAATCGAGAAACATTTAGTAAATATGACACCATTACCGTTGGTGAGATGCCGGGAGTAAACATTGATCAAGCCAAGCTCTATACAGGTGAAGAAAGAAATGAGTTAAACATGGTGTTTCAATTTGAGCACGTCGATCTTGGAAATGGGAAGTATGGTAAATGGACTCCGGGACCATGGAAACTGACTGATTTAAAACAAATTTTAGACCGCTGGCAAGAAGGCTTAGCAACTGGTGGATGGAACAGTTTATATTGGAGCAATCATGACCAGCCTCGAGCCGTTAGCCGTTGGACTCCTGGTGCTGAAGAAAAGTACCGTGAAAAAGCAGCCAAAATGCTCGCAACTCTACTTCATAACTTACAAGGCTCCCCTTATATCTACCAAGGTGAAGAAATTGGGATGACGAATGTGTATTTTGACAGCATTGACGATTATCGTGATGTAGAAACCCTAAATGCTTATCGCGACCTTTATAAGGAAGGAAAATTAACCTACGAT
Organism: Cytobacillus spartinae; assembly: GCF_042865285.1. Classification (NCBI taxonomy): domain Bacteria; kingdom Bacillati; phylum Bacillota; class Bacilli; order Caryophanales; family Bacillaceae; genus Cytobacillus; species Cytobacillus spartinae. The sequence continues at coordinate 33,992 of NZ_JBIACK010000007.1, forward strand.
AAAATGATGAAAGGGATTCATGAAAGAGGCCGTGACAATTCCCGTACTCCTATTCAATGGGATGACCGTGAGCATGGTGGATTTACGACAGGCACGCCTTGGATTCAGGTTAATCCGAATTACAAAAAGATTAACGTAAAGAGTGCCTTGGAGGATAATACTTCGATTTTCTATTATTACAAGAAATTAATTCAACTCCGCAAAAAGCATGAGGTCATTGTATACGGAACATATGAAAGCGTAATGAAAGACAGCGAGGAGATCTATGCTTATATGAGAACATTAGGTGAGAACAAACTTTTAGTCATGGCGAATTTTATGGACGGAACTCCTGTGTTTACTTTGCCAAGTACTTTAGGATTTACTTCAAAAGAAGTGCTAATCTCAAATTATGAAGTTTCAGATGAAGAAGATATCTCAAGTGTTGTATTAAAGCCTTATGAAGCAAGAGTCTATTTACTGAGATAAGTTGAAGACCGCTCCCATGCGGTCTTTTTTGTAGGGTTTAATAAAAAAGTACACCCCAGAAAACCCTGAGGTGTCAAAATGGAGATTTGCGAATAGTAAACTAGTAAACAATAGGAAAGATAAGGACCATAATCCCTATAAACTTTCTAATTCCATTTAACCATATCTCACATTGTTGGAGATTGTCGATTTACGACGTTTTTAAGGGAAATATGGTTGTTTTTGTACATTATAATCAGTTGATTGAACAAAAATATAACTCTAAGCATACTTTCATTTTTTAAAAACTTACGCTCTTAAATCCTCTCCCACAAATTCCTTTCTCCCCCACTCCATATTTCCCCAAAAATTAGGTATAATGAAGAAATATAGTTTTTGTTGCGTTAGGAGGCTTTATAAAAAAAATGTCAGCCATCCCTGATAAATATGCTGAACTGATTAAGGCTGCTTCAGTAGATATAAAATCCATGCTACGACCAGAAGTAGAGGAGCATGGAAGACTTGTACAAAAAGGACTTCTTCTCTATAGACAAGGATTAGTTACAAAAATCCGGTTTGATGAAGATTCCATTCATGCTACCATTCAAGATGTTACCCTTGCTCATGTGACGTTAGACCTTAACTTTATTCAGATGAGTACTTGCTCATGTCCCGGTGAAATCATTTGCCGCCATCAGCTAGCTACTTTTTTTCATGTGTACTCTCAAGTAGGTAGTGTTTCCGAGTGGGTTGAGGAGTGGAGACAGCCCATTCAAGAGAAAAAGAATATGCAAGCTTGGGGTGTTCAAAAAGCGAAGGATTTATTAAAAGCAAGTGGTACATTGAAACCGAATTATGAACGATGGGCCCAAATGTTTGAGGAAAGTTTTGAATCTATCCTGAAAGGGCATGGGATTCCAAAACCTTATCTGGTCCCCGAACTATTCCAGGTTTTCACAAGAAAATTAAGAGCAGGTGCACCATTTGAGCAAGAATGGAAGCAACTTTACCTATTGATTGGTTCAGTTCACTCATTTCAAAAGCTACTTGAACTAAGTGAAGAATATAAACATGAGGATATCGACCGTTATTATAGGCAAATCTTTTTTTCCCTGATTGATGAAATTGAGGAGCTTGTTGATCGTTTGAGCGTTCATGCCCTCCCATTTGCTTTTGATGAGTTTATTGAAAAATTGAAAGACACCTCAACAGGGCTTTTAAAGAGCTATCGTGTGTTGGAATTTGAGCGAACTCATTTGTATATTATTTTGTGGGCTCAGCTTTTTCAGAAGAAGGCTTGGCGTGAACAGGAAAAAGAAAAGCTCAACAGCATGTATCATGATGGTGAGAAGACTTTACCTGTTTTTGTTGCGAAGTCACATCAAAACCTTTTACTGAAACTAGACTCTGATGCTCTTTCTATGATTGATATTATGAAAACAGATGCGACACCGTATATGCTTTATTGGCTTGAAATGCTCAAAGCACAAAAGGATTGGAAGCGGACGGAACCTTATATAGAATCATTTATCGGTCAGCTTAAAGGTTATTTAGCTGAGTTAAAGGACACTTACGGATGCTTTGATTTTACAAGATGGGCTCTGAGACTTGTATCCGCTTATAGTGCGGATACAAATAAGCTTGATTATTATGAAAAAGCGCTTATACAGACATTGCCATACAGCTATCGTGACTATGAGGATTTTCTTTATGATCGAAAAAGCTATGAAAAATGGGGAGAACTTCAAGCCTATATAGGAATGGGGATTAGCTCTATTCCTTCTAGTAAGATTAAGGAACTACAAAAAGAGGATCCCGCTATTTTGCTCCCTCTTTATCATCAATCCATTAAGCAGAATATAGATTTAAAGAACCGTGGAAATTATCGACAGGCTGTTAGAGAGCTTAAAAAGTTAAAAACACTCTATAAAAAACTGAAGCGATCCGATGATTTTGAGGAATTTTTAACGATTCTTTTAGAACGTACAAAGCGATTAAGGGCATTTCAAGAAGAATGCAAAAGGGGCAAGCTGATTCATGCTTAAATCGAGATTGTTAAAAGTACATATAACTCAACTAGAGAATCAACAATTTTTCATCTATGCGACTAATGAAGAGGACGAACTTCTTCCTCATACAAATTGGAAAAATCTCCTCTTCTCCCGTCATGAAGAGAGCTTTTATGGAACCCTTGTAGATGAAACTACTCATCAAGATATTCCTGGAGTCACGATTGACCCATGGCAACTAGTGACGTTATTTGCAAAGGAACAGTTTAACCGTCTCATAGAGTGGGATTGGGATGAAACGGCGAATATTTGTTTAGCATCCGCTCACTCCTTATATGAAGCCATTTCGGAAAAGGATTGGCGTCCAGACTTTAAAGCATGGGAAAATGATGAATTCCGCTGGGCATTACCAAATCGGTTAATTGAAGAGTTCGACCCTTCTTTTTGGGAGCAATCTCTCGATGGTGAAACATCCGTTAAATCCTTTGTGGACGATTGGTTTAACGCGTCCCTCCACTCTTTTTTTGAAAAAAATAAAGAATGGAAAGAAACAGTTGGGAAAAGAATTGAAGCGTTACGAAACCAAGCTCTACCACCACGGGCACTTGCTTCTTATTTTGATGAGGAGACTTGGAACGAGTGGATTGGCTTTAAAGAAAGTCCTGTTCCTTTCTCCATCGGACTTCGACTAGAAGAACCTGCTGATTTAGATGGACCTTGGGATTTAAGAATTTTTTTACGAGGAAGAAAAGAGCCTGATCTCATGGTGGATATGCAGGATGATTCCAATATGCCAAAGAGCTGGTATAATCACCTTGAATATTTGGAGAGGGAGCAAGAGCGCTGGTTAACATTATTCCCTTGGCTAAAAGGGAACAAAGGGATCTCCACCAATCTAACTGAGGATGAGGCTTGGACGTTTTTAACAGATGCTAGTGAGACCCTGCTTGCCTTAGGAGTTGAAATTCTCCTTCCATCTTGGTGGCAGGCAATGAAAAATGCGAGTCTTAAAGTAAAAGCCAAACTGAAGGGCTCTACTGCTAGCCATCGACAATCCTTTGTTGGTCTCCAGGCGATGCTAGATTATAACTGGAGATTTTCTATGAACGGCGTAGAGCTTTCAGAGGAAGAGTTTCACCAGTTGGTAGAAGAGAAACGGCGCCTTGTGTTCATTCGTGGTCGATGGATTAAGCTCGACCCTGGATTCGTACGGCATATTCAGGACTTGATGAAAAAGGCTGAAAAGGAAGGGCTACATGTTCGAGATTTAATTGAACAGGAGCTGCTTGGCAAAGCGGACGAAGATGAAGATCGATTAGAGGACCCAAGAGCGTTTGCGAAAATTCAAATTGACTTAAATCGTCAATGGAAGCAAATGATGAAGCAACTACAGGATATTAAATCCATTCCTGAAGAGCCTGTACCTAGTGACTTTCATGGTGAACTACGCCCCTATCAGAAACAGGGGATGAGCTGGCTGTTATTTTTACGAAAATTTGGTTTTGGGGCTTGTCTTGCGGATGATATGGGACTTGGAAAAACGATTCAGCTTATTTCGTATTTATTATCCGTTCGGGACCAAGAAGATGCTGGTCCGGCTCTTATTATTTGTCCAACCTCGGTGCTAGGGAATTGGCAGAAAGAGTTCGAAAAGTTTGCACCTAACTTAAATATCTATCTTCACTATGGATCTAACCGATTAAAAGAGGATATTTTCATTGAAAAGGCTTCTAAGGCTGATGTGGTGCTAACCTCATACGGGTTAACACATTTGGATCTGTCCGAGTTTGAGTCCATCACTTGGAGTTCGATTTCCATTGATGAAGCGCAGAATATTAAAAATGCGCAGACGAAACAGTCACGTGCCGTTAGAAAGCTGAAAGGGAAACATCATATTGCACTTACAGGGACACCAATGGAAAATCGCCTAACCGAGCTTTGGTCCATTTTTGATTTTACCAATCATGGATATCTCGGAAGCTTAGGACAATTTCAAAAACGTTTTGTCCTTCCGATCGAAAAAGAAGACGAAAAACATAAAATATCTGAGCTTCAATCGCTAATTCGTCCTTTCTTATTGCGCCGGACGAAAAAGGACGAGGACGTTGCTCTTAACCTCCCTGATAAGCAGGAGCAAAAAGAATATTGCCCGCTAACAGCTGAGCAAGCCTCCTTATATGAACAGCTTGTCCAAGATACATTTGCACAAATTGAAACATTAACTGGGATGGAGCGAAAGGGACTTATATTACAGCTTCTAAGTCGATTAAAGCAGCTATGTAATCACCCTGCTCTTTATCTTAAGGAAAGTAATCCAAAGAATGTTTTGGATCGCTCGGTGAAGCTAGAGAAACTGACTGAGCTGGTGGAGGCAGTTCTAGAACAAGAGGAAAGCTGTCTGATATTCACCCAATACATTGAGATGGGTGAAATGATTCGGAAGCTTTTAAAAGCTAAGTACGATGTTGAAGTACCTTTCTTAAATGGAAGTGTTCCTAAAAGTAAACGTGATGAAATGATTACTCGATTCCAAAATCGCGAGTTCCCTGTTTTCCTTCTATCCTTGAAGGCTGGAGGAACAGGACTCAACTTAACAGCTGCCAACCACGTCATCCACTATGATCGTTGGTGGAATCCAGCGGTTGAAAATCAAGCTACTGACCGGGCTTATCGAATTGGACAGAAACGATTTGTTCATGTTCACAAATTTATTAGCACCGGTACGCTTGAAGAGAAAATTGATGCGATGCTTGAAAAAAAGCAAACATTGAATGATCAAATCATCCAAAGTGATAATTGGGTAACTGAACTTTCAACAGATGAGCTTCGGGATCTTATTCTTCTTTCTTAGTACGATGGTCAATCTCTTTTATAAGGGATTGACCTTTTTCTTATAGGTGAGAGAGTAAAGCTGTCCCCATTCCCACCTACAAAAAAAGCTGCCAACAATGCGACAGCTCTGAACGTATTTATCGTTCCAAATGTGGGGGTTGGGGGACCGATTTGATTCTCTCTATAAAGGGTACCTGCGTGGCTAAGGAGGAATATAGTTAAAATTAATTTATTCTGTGATTGCTTGAATGTATGGAGCTTTTCCCAGGAGGTCTATTTTCATGAAGATAATTTTCGAGTTCGAATACTCGACTTTGGAGTTTTTCAATCATATCGTGTGATTTCCCAACAAGGGTTATTAATCGCTCTACGATCAATTCGATGCTTTTTTCCCTTTCGCAAGGGTTACTCAAGAGATGGCCACCTCCTTATTTTCAGCTTCTTGAATAGTATCTTGCCCTGGTTTTTTACCGATAAATCTGACTGATTCAGCAACTACTTCAGTTACATAGACTTTCTTGCCTTCTTGGTTTTCATAATTCCTTGTATGAATTCTCCCTGTGATCCCTATCAGAGATCCTTTCTTGCAGTATAGCGCGGTATTTTCTGCTGTTTTTCTCCATAATGTACAGTGAACGAAATCGGCATCAATATCTCCTTGGGTATTTCGAAAATTCCGGTTAACCGCTAATGTGACGCTTACTACAGAGATTCCCTCTTGGGTTACCTTAAGTTCAGGGTCCTTCGTTAATCTTCCAACGAGTATAACTTGATTGATCATATTTTTTACTCCTTTCTACTTGATAAGCCAATCATACTTTGTGCAAGCCTTCACGTAAAATCGAGAAAATTGAATTTTTAGCCATTTTGCACCCTGAAAATTGGATTTTTCTCTAGGGGAAAATCGGATTTTCAAGATTAATAATAGATAGATTTTTCTAATGTCGATAGTTCGACAAATATTTTTCGACAAAACTTTGTAAAATTGCTTTGGGTTATGAGTATGTTATAATTTACAAAAAGGAATGAACGGGAGGTAATACGATGAAGACTTTCAAATTAATCTCTATGCAAGTTTTCAAAGGTGATGATGTAACAGATATTGAATTAAGCGACGGACTGATCATTAATAAAGAAGACGAGCATAACACGTGGTTAATGGAAGTTTACTTAACAAACTCCTACTTTGACTTTTTTCAAAATGCATTAGAAAAGAACATTGAACTCACTGTCCAAGTGGTCATATCGAAAAAGGAGAATGACCCGGCGACCTTTCAAACGAAAGTAAAGTCCGTTAAGAAGATTAATAGCCATATTAGCATTCTTTTAGAAGGAACATTAAAAAAAGCAAAGAGTGATTACGCAGAGCTTTTATTGAACGAGCTTCTTAAAAGTGGATTGGTCGGTGAGGAATTACTTTCTGAATTTAAATCAAAGATGATTAGTAGGCCGAGACTTGTTTTTAAAGATAAAGAACCTGAGGCACCTAGTAATAAATAACAAGAGGCTGTAAAACCCCTATAATCGGGTTGTTTACAGCCTTTTCTTTGTTTCTAAATTTAATTGGACAGGATTACCCCGCCCCTTGTCTTTTAATTATCTGTATTGTCTTGGTCCTGCATATCGTTTTGATCTTCTGCGATTTCTTCTTCAGGAGTATTTTCGTCTTCCATTATGTCACCATCATTTTCGGTGTTTTGGTCAGCCGTTTCATCTCCGCCGTTTGTACCATTTTCGTCATCAACCACACCATCATCATCTACCATACCGTCTTCATCGACGTTGCCATTCTCTTCTGTCATGTCATCCTCTGGAGGCGGCTCTTGATCTGTTGCACATCCAGCTAATAACATAGCAGAAAGAACTGAACCACAAATTAGTGCTAAAAGCTTTTTATTCATAATAACAACTCCTTTCAATAATTGTTCATTTTGACCTGTAAAGGGTCTGATGTTATATTGCCCAAATACAGCAATTATTTGCATAAAATGAAAAAATCAATGAAAAGAAATTTTGTCGAGAAATTCGAATAAGCCAGTCACTTGAATGACTAGCTTGGATCCTTTTGAAACAACTATTTAACAACTTAAGTAACGTTATTCCTTCTTTGCCCCTAAAGCAAACATAATTTCAGTTTCTACCGCTACTTCTCCATCAACCGTCGCAATTCCTTTTCCTTTTCCGAATGAGCCACGGACACGGGTCATTTCAACCTCTAAGCGAAGCTGATCCCCTGGTTTTACTTGCCTTTTAATTCGACAATTGTCGATTCCAGTGAAGAAAGCAAGTCTGCCTCTGTTTTCTTCTTTCTTTAGCATGGCAACAGCACCGACCTGTGCTAAAGCTTCGATAATCAGTACTCCCGGCATAACTGGATAATCAGGAAAATGTCCGTTGAAAAACTCTTCGTTTGCCGTTACATTTTTAATACCAATCGCTCTAACGCCTTCTTCAATTTCTAAAATTTTATCAACAAGTAAAAAAGGATAGCGGTGTGGAATGATTTCTTTAATCTCATTAATGTCCATCATTATAATTAGTACCTCCTACTAATACTAGGTTTTATTATATTGTATCGGAAGGAGGATAGGTGTGCAAGAATTAGATTAGATCCACCCTTTTTCTTGTGCGGTGGCAATGGCTTCAATCCGATTTTTCACCTGTAATTTACTAATAATCTCAGACATATAGTTTCTCACGGTTCCTGAAGATAAATAGAGTTGTGATGAGATCTCCTTAGCCGTCTTTCCTTCTGCCACAAGCCTTAATACCTCCTGCTCTCGTTCTGTGAGAGGATTATCTTCTTTAAAGCTTCCAAAAATTAATTCAGGGGCAAATTCTCTTTTTCCTCTCATGACATTTCGAATGGTCTCAGCTAGATCATCACTAGAGCCGTCCTTTAACATATAACCATGAACACCAGCTTTTACAGCCCGTTCAAAATATCCGGGACGAGCAAACGTGGTAAGAATGATAATTTTACAAGAGGATCCTCCTGTTTTTAACATTTCTGCTACTTCTAAACCTGACTTGACTGGCATCTCTATATCCATTAAACAAACATCTGGCTGCAATGTAAGAATAGCTTTTAGGGCTTCGTCTCCATTCTCTACCTGTGCAATGACCTCGATGTCATCCTCTAAATCAAGCAAAGATCCAAGAGCTCCTCTTAGCATTCTCTGATCTTCGGCAATTATAATTCTTATCAAAAGCCAACACCTGCTTCTCTTTCTTTTATAATGACAGGAACGGATATGATGAGCTTAGCTCCCTTTTGATCAGATAAACTTACCGTGCCATCAATCAGATCTAGCCTTTCGCCCATTCCCTTTAATCCGTTTCCATCTTTATTATTTTTATCAATCCCGATGCCATCATCTTTTACAATGATTTTAATATTTGAGACCTCGTGAATGATTTCAATTCGACAACGGGATGCCTTGCTATGCTTTACTACATTTGTAACTGCCTCCCGTAGACACATGCTTAAAATGTTTTGTGTCAAATGGGGGACGTTAGGAAGACTTGTATCCCCAACTATTTCTAGCGTAATCCCTGCTGATTGTAGGATGTTCTGAGTCTCAATTAGCTCCTCAGCAATCGTAATGGCCCTCATATCGGATACAAGTTCTCTGACCTGGGCCAACGCTGAACGTGATGTTCTTTCCATCTCCTTCGCTTCAAGCTTTGCGCGTTCAGGATTCTTCGTTACCAACTTTCCAACAAGTTGGCTTTTTAACGTTAGTAAAGACAGAGTGTGGCCTAACGTATCATGAAGGTCGCGGGCTATCCTCATTCTTTCCTCACGCTTCACGAGTTCTTTTATTTGCTCATTTGCTTCATCTAATTTCCGTTCGAGCTCCATCCGACTATTCATCGAGCGAATCCCAAATGGTGACACAATCATAATAATGATGAAGGGTACAAAATAGAATAAATTTCTTGGTAAAAGATTATCAAGGTGAATTAATAATGGGGTGACGATTGTTAGGGCAAACAGTCCGAGTGCACGGTAAAATACTTTTTTATCTTCGTACCAGCCAATAAAGTTTGCAGGGAAAAATCCTAGAAATAAATTGTTTATGTTATAAAAAATCGATAGACATAAGATGATTCCGACTTGAAGTACTAGCCAATAAGTAAACTTTTTCTCTCCTAAAGAGAAATAAAGCTGGCGATAAGTCACTAAGAAGGCTAGTAGCATTGCGTATCCAATCGCCATTTTTATTCCATTCTCTAGACTAATATAATAGCCTGGCATAAATAGATAGACTAGAAATACGTATGGAAAAAATCCAAACCTTCTAGGAAAAATCTCAACTTTCATGTTACACCGTCGCTTCCTGTTTTCTCCTAATATAACTAGATAATACCATGAACAGGATTAAATAAGCGCTTAAAATTAGGATATTCATCCATTCAGGACTTCCACCACGAATGATTTCCCATGCGCCATTTCCTAAATTAAAGGATGGTAACCACTTTGCAATATCTTGAATGATACTCGGCATGATTTCGATTGGCATCCATAATCCACCTGTTATGGCGAGTAGCATGTAAATCACATTGCTCACTCCGGATGCTGTATCGACTCTTTTCATTGTTCCTACGAGGGTTCCTAAAGCTAAAAATGGTAAAGATCCACCAAGAATCCATAACCCGCTCATCACCCATTCGTACAGGGATAAACTTACCCCATTGATGATAGCTCCTGAAGCAAAAATTACAACAATTGATAGAACATGAATCAACGTTTGCCCGACCATTTTAGCGAAGAAATAGGCGTTCTCGGATAGCGGTGTGACCTTCATAAACATAGACCATCCTTGGGTTCTTTCTTCTACTAATCTAATCCCAAGTGTCATAATCGCTGACCCCATTACACTAAAGATCGTCATCGACATTAAGTAATGTGCTTGCCATTCCGTTTCGTTCTCCATCCCAGAGTTAAAAATTTTTGTGAAGATGACGTAAAATAAAATCGGCATAAATAGTGACCAAAAAACATAATAGGGATTCCTCATGATTCTAATGATTTCTACTTTACATTGCATCGTAAGTGCATTCATTTTATATGGCCTCCTTGCTTGCTTCTGTTAATTGCTCAAACGCTTCGTCTAGACGTCCTTGTTCAATTTGAACAGCAGAAATCTGAAGCTTTTTTTCAAAAAGGTATGCTAAAACAAGATCTGTATTTTCAGCTACCACATGTGTGCGATGATCCTTTGTGAAGACCTCCGTTACACCACTAAGATTTCGTAGTTCTTCAATAGGAATTTCTTGGTTCGACTGAAAGCTAACTGACTGTTTAGAAAGCCTTCTCTTAATCTCTTTCGGTGTCCCTTCAGCCACGACTGATCCTTTATGGAATAATAGGATTCGCTCTGCAATATCATCCGCTTCTTGTAGATAATGTGTTGTAAAAATAATCGTTTTCCCTTGTTCCTTTAAGGTACTAATCGTATTCCAGAACATCTTTCTTGATGTAATGTCCATGCCGACTGTCGGTTCATCAAAGAATAGTAAATCTGGATTCCCCGCGAGTGCAAGCGCAAATGCCAGCCTTCTTTTCTGCCCACCTGAAAGTTTATTTGCTCTCTTTTTCAGTTCATCCTCTTGGAAACCTGTAATTTGTACAAGTTCTTCAAATCCAAGTGGCTTTGGATAATAGCTTCTGAACAATTGAATGACTTCACTGACCTTTAAGGCATCAATGACGCTTACTTCCTGAAGCATGGCGCCTATCTTTTCTCGGACACTCTTTGTTCTTGGATTTTCGTTAAATAGTTTAATATCGCCGCTTGTTTGTTCGAGCAAGCCTAGCATCATAAGTAAAGTCGTCGTTTTCCCCGCTCCATTTGGACCAAGGATGGCAACAACCTCCCCTTTCTTAATAGAAAATGAGACTTGATCAACCGCTACTTTATCTTTAAATTGTTTGGATACATTCTGAAGTGATAAAATTTCGTTCAATGTTTCCACCTCCGTGATTTCTTACTTTTATTATAAGTTGGTGGAAAATGATGGATTAGTGGTTGATGTCATGAATGTGGGGTGACATTTGTCATGAGTTAATTTTGGGGAATAGGGGATTTCGTAGGGCTCTACCTTAGTTTTGAAAGGGGGGAGATGAAAAAAGAGCGGGAGATTGTCTGAAGTTGGAATAACTTCGGACTAGAGTAGTTGTGAAATTGTGTGTTTCTGCCTGAAGTCAAGCCCACTTCGGACTGCACCAGCTGTGAATGGTTTATTACTGTTCGAAGGCGAACACACTTCGGACTGCAGTAGCTGTGAATAGTGCTTTACTGTCCGAAGGCAAGCACACTTCGGATTATACCTAGCTGTGAATAGCGTATTACTGTCCGAAGGCAAGCACACTTCGGACTGCACCAGCTGTGAATGGTTTATTACTGTTCGAAGGCGAACCCACTTCGGACTGCACCTAGCTGTGAATAGTATATTACTGTCCGAAGGCAAGCCCACTTCGGACTGTACCTAGCTGTGAATAGTATATTACTGTCCGAAGGCGAATCCACTATCGGACTGTACTAACTGCAAAAAGGGATTCTACTGTCCGAAGTAATATTAAACGTCAAGTCTGATCTAATTACTTTGCTGTCCGGCTTACGGCCAACATACAAAAAGTAATCATCACTAAATACTGCTTAACACAGACAACAAAAAAAGCCGATAACCCCAAGGTTACCAGCCCATTACACTTATTTTTCCTTATTCACTAATTCCATAATGTGAGTCCAAGTTGATTTTTCAAAAATATCCTTAGCTTCTCCCTCACCCATAACACTGTAGCCGACCATGGCCCCGAGAATTACACTCGCAACTAATAAAACAGCAACAATGAAAACCTTGAGCCATATTGGAATTAAACGAACGCGAATTCGTTTTCTTTTTGAGCTCAACGTTTCCTTCTGTTCTTCTTTTTGTTTTTTTAGCTGTTCCCGAGTTTGGGCAGCTTCCTTGTCATTGTTGTTTAAAGCCATTGTTTATACCCCTTTTAACGAATTCCGTTAACTAGCCCCATCATCTGATCTGCAATCGTGATGGACCTTGATTGAAACTGATAGGAACGCTGAACATTAATAAGCTCTGTCATTTCCTTTGACATGTCAACATTGGATTGTTCAAGAGCGCCTTGGCGAATACCAATTTGATCACGTAATGGACCAACTAATTCTGTAAAAATGTCCTCTATCGGTACATTTAAACCTTCAAAATTTGCTGGAAGGCCATAGAGATTGTTTCCTTTTTGCTCTAAAAACTGAGGTTTGTTCACTTGAACAACTCCCAGGTTATATACTTGGTTTTCTCCGTCACTCATGGTAACCGTAAGCTGTCCATTTTCACTAATCGAATAATCCTTTGGTTCGCCATTTATGACAATAGGATTATCATTTTCATCTAAGATTGGGTTTCCGTCTCCTGTGACTAGAAGAAGCTCATTCTCTCCTAATGGAGATAAATGGAAAGCACCATCTCTAGTATATAATATATCATTTCCGTTTTCACTCTGCACTACCACTTTATACAATTGGCCTTCTTGGATAAATGAAGTGTCTAACGGTCTATCGGTTTGTTTAATACTTCCTTGTGCCATAACTAGCTGTGCTTGAGCAAGTTTCGCACCAGTTCCCTGGCGAATTCCATTAGGCGTTAAGCGGTTCGCTTCATCATTCACATTCGGCTGATTATTAAATTGCTGATACAACAATTCCGTAAACGTCGCTTCTCTTCTTTTAAAACCGTTTGTGTCAATATTGGCCATATTGTTCGAAATCATGTCCATTTGTTTTTGGAGCTGCGTAAGCGTATTTGTTGCCGTTATCATCGTACGATTCATATTTATTTCCTCCTTCCTGATAAAAATCTAATTATCTATTATAAACGTCCAATTTCGTTTGCGGCTTTTTCCATACTTTTATCATAGGCTTGTAAAACCTTTTGGTTCGCTTCAAACGCTCGATACGCTGTTAACATATCGGTCATTGTTCGGCTTACATCAACATTTGAGCGTTCTAGTGCTCCCTGTTGTAATCTAAACTGGATACCTGCTTCATTATAAGCATTTGCAAGTGGGTTTCCGTCCTCTGTTCGGAACAGGCCATCCCCTTCTTTCACCAGTTGATAAGGATTTGCTGCAAAGCCAACACCTAAACGCGCCACTTCTCCGTTTGCTCCTGTTAACTGACCATTTTCACCTACCGAAAATTGATCATTCGCAAGTTGAATCGTATTCCCTTGTTCATCTAATACATAGTGTCCACTAGCCGTTGTTAAAAAGCCTTGTCCATCTAAGGTAAAGTCTCCATTTCGAGTATAGCGAACTTCTCCTGTTGGGCCTTGAACCGTATAAAACACAGACCCATTCACTCCATTTTCTTCATTAGGTGGCATATTAATATCGATCAACGCAATATCTGTTCGTTGATCGGTTGTGTTTAACGCCCCTTGAATATAATTCGGCATGACTTCCTGCATGTACACACCCGTATTGATAGGACCTATGGTTTTATTAAAAGGCAGGTTTAATCCCTTTTCTGTCGGTACCGATTGCGATTCAAACCTTTGTAGCAACATTTCAGGAAACGCTCTTAAGGAAGATTGGTCCGCCTTAAAGCCTGGCGTATTCGCGTTTGCCATATTATTTGTTAGCATATCCGTTCTGCGTTGCTGCGTAATCATTCCCGATGCCACTGTATAAAAGCCTCTGAACATCATACCACCTCTTTCAACAAGCAATTTTCTGTTATATATGAATGAATAAATTCTTTATGTAAAAAAACATACTATACTCTATTATAAGAAAAATTTGCCGAATAAACATTAAGTTTTTTAAGAAAATGGACTATTTCTGTAGATTTATGTCTTAACATGGAGTATTTTACACAAAAAAACAGACACCCACTGCTTCGGGTGCCTGCTCTTACTATTTTTACCCCATTTTACGTCTAGGTAATTTATCGATATTATCTAACATAATTCCTGTTCCGATTGCTACACAATCCATTGGATTCTCAGCTACTAAGACAGGAACTTTTAATTCTTCAGAAAGGAGCATGTCAATTCCGTGTAAAAGTGCTCCGCCTCCTGTTAAGATAACACCTCGGTCGATGATGTCTGCAGAAAGTTCTGGTGGTGTTCGTTCCAATACGCTTTTCGCTGCTTGTACAATAACAGCGACTGATTCACGTAGTGCAAGCTCAATCTCCTCAGAACCGACGGTAATCGTTCTAGGTAATCCAGTTACCATGTCACGACCGCGGATCTCCATTTCTTCATTTCGTGATCCTGGGAACACCGTTGCAATACTGATTTTAATATTCTCAGCAGTACGCTCCCCAATCAACAGTTTATATTGGCGCTTTATGTAATGAAGAATTTCATTATCAAATTTGTCGCCGGCCATTTTTATGGAGGAAGAAGTTACGATATCACCCATTGATAATACTGCAACATCGGTTGTTCCTCCTCCGATATCTACAACCATGTTTCCACTTGGCATAAAAATGTCCATACCTGCGCCAATGGCAGCAACCTTTGGCTCTTCTTCTAAATACACTTTTTTACCACCGCTTTTTTCAGCAGCTTCCTTAATGGCTTTTTGCTCAACACTCGTAATGTTTGTTGGACAGCATATCAAAATACGTGGCTTTGATAAGAAGCCTTTTACATTTAACTTGTTAATAAAATGCTTTAACATCGCTTCTGTCACATCAAAGTCAGCAATCACTCCATCTTTTAATGGACGGATCGCCACAATGTTTCCTGGCGTACGACCGACCATTCGTCTTGCTTCCTCACCTACTGCTAGAACCCTGTTCGTATTCTTATCTATTGCCACAACAGATGGCTCATTTAAAACAATTCCACGGCCTTTTACATGAATTAGTACGTTTGCTGTACCTAAATCAATTCCAATATCCCTAGCGAACATTCTCTTCTTTTCCTCCTCGACATGGTCACGTTCTATTCGAAAGCGCCTTTTAAGCGGCCTAAGATCATCTTGTAGTGTGTTTAATGTTATAGTTAAGTGCTGTATCCACTTTTTGTTGTGTTAGCGCTACTCGCACAGAAAGTATCAATTTCCTTTACGAACTATGCTGTTTCCTAATAGATTATTTTATCACACTTGTTAAAAATAAAATAATCTTTTGTCAAAAAGTGTGGATTTTTTGCAAAATTTGTCTAATGAGAGGCTTTTTTCGCTTAATAGAGTGACACATACCATGGTGAAGGATCACGAATTTGACCCATTCATCAAAAACTTCGTGTTCCTTCCCAAACTAATCTTACGTAATAACCAAAAGGAAAGAGAAAAGATTTAAATCTTGGATTTATTGGACAGGCTCACCTTCTAATTCTTCTTTTTTATATTTCATTTTCGTAGCTTCTCCACCTCTTAAGTGGCGGATCGATTTATGGTAGTCTAAAATTTCCTTCACTTCATTTGCTAGCTCTGGGTTTATTTCAGGAAGCCTTTCTGTTAGATCTTTATGGACTGTACTTTTGGATACGCCAAACTCCTTCGCAATTACGCGAACTGTTTTTTTCGTCTCCACGATATACTTTCCAATCTTGATAGTTCTCTCTTTGATGTAATCGTGCACACCACTCGCCCTCCCTAAATTGGATGTGAGAAGTGTGAAATGAGACTCGCTTTTCGCTTCGTCGAAATACTGGTATTCCGCATGGTATCTACAATGGTATTCATAAAGGTATAGGTATTGTTACAGTGCGGCAGAAAGCATTTGCCTTCTGATCTTACAAGGATTATACATGTCCCCAACTAAATCTCCGTTATGTTCCAAACGATTCCTCACCTCAAACACTCTCTTTGTAGGTTTGTAACATTTTATTAGGGGAGTGGACGATATATGCACGAAAAACGCAATAGGGACAAGGTATCACGAAAGTTTTTTGAAAATTGGACAGATTCCACGGGAAACTAGGGATTATAGAAGGTTTTCAAAAAAATATAAAAAAATCCCCTGCCGCAAGAGTGACAGGGGTTCGATTTAAAATTTAAACGTCGGCAAAACAAGCTCATGGAAGTAAGTAAACAAGAATCGGTGTTGCAGGTGATTATGGTACACCTCTAAAGCTTCCATTTCCATATTAGCACTTTGATTGAGTTTACTAATCTCATAAATAATATCTGCTTTTAAAAAGCCATCGTACTCTTTATCCAGAGTGTCAAGTGCAAGCTTGAATAACTCTAATACCTTATTTTTATCCTGCGTGTATTGGAGAGTGTACTTTCCTTCAAAGAAGAGGTTACGAGCTTCTAATAAATGATGTTGAATCCCACTTAATAAAACTCTTGAAACACTAAATAATTGTTCCATATAAGGCTGGTCTTCATGATTCTTTAAACATAGATAAATCGCCAGTTGAAGAATGGTTAGTTTCTTCTCCTTATTAGAATCCCCTTCTAAAAAAAACTGTAAATCACCTATAGAACTTTCCTTTAGCTTTTTTAACAGCGATGTATTGATAGGATCCTTTGCTGTACCAATCGTATAAACAGCAAGAGCCCATCCGAGAAGGATTTGGTCTGGATCGCCTACATCCTGCCACTTAACTCTTAATGCTAAAATTTCATCTTTTAGCCCTTGAACAGGTTCTTCTTCCAATAGCTTTATTAAAAATTTTATATATAACACTTCTATAGAATGAATAGCAGTAAGGTTTACACTGTTAATATTTCTTAGCGCATTATAATTTGATCCAAGATACAAATAGATGATGGAGCGATTATAGTAGTTTTTATCCCGTTCTTCTTTTGTTACTGTAGGACTATCTTTTGAAAGCTCTAACCCTTTATCTAAGTAATAGAGACTCTTCGTTACCTTTTTGGAAGTGAAATAGATCCCACCTAATGCGTTACAGGCCCTAATTTTTAAAGTTAAATTGTAGGAATTCTCCTCTTCCTCTTCTATAACCTTCACAAAGTTATTTATAGCCTGTTCAAACTCTAGCATTTTCATGTATACGTAACCGGACAGAAAATAATAGTCAATGAACCGATTAGGGACCTGGTACTCGGTGATTTTCAGTTTAAAGTTCTCTAACGTACTTTTTGCATACGTCCAATCTTCAATTCCTATTAAGTCACCAATTTTCACTTTCATATAATCTAGTTCAGAAAGTTTTTCTGAAATATCAGGATCCGCAAAGTAACTTATCGGCATATCTAGTTTTTCGCAAAACAATTGTAATTCTTCATCTTTAATTGGCTGGCGTCCATTTTCAATATTACTCATTTTCCCTACGGAACAAATACCCTCTGCTAGTTCACCTAAAGTCATCTGTCTCTTTTTTCTAACTAGTCTTATCTTTTCTCCAATTTGGTTATGTCTAGGTAAAGTCGTTGTCATATATACCTGCCTAAAGATTTATTATTTTTGTACATAATTTACCATGATATGACAACTTTAATCTACTAATATGCTACATAAATCAAAATATTGAAATTTTTGTGAACTTTTTTTGAATAACTGATTGAATATTTCCATTACTTTGGTATAATTTGTCTTACAATGTCAAATGTAGAACATTAGAACTAGATATACATAACTAAATTAGGAGATTTGTACCCATGCATGCTTTAGAGATTAGGGATATAGTACGATATAAAAATTTCTTTAATGAGTACCAACCACTTTGGGACCTTGAAAAAAATTCAATTTTTGCTTATGAAGCTTTCATAAGGTCTAAACAAGCACTTAATCCGGTAACTCTATTTCAGGAAGCTAGAAACAATAGATGCTTATATGAACTTGATACGAGTTCCATATCCAATGCTATATCTGAATTTCCCGTTACTTGTTTGAACGAGCACTTCTTATTCTTAAATATTTTTCCTTCAACGATCATACACCCAGACTTCCCTATCTTTATAAAACGTTTATTAAACAACTATCCAAGCATTAAAAATAGAGTAGTATTCGAAATTAATGAGGATTCAAATGAAGAACCATACTGGACATTAGATATGTTCAGTTTAAGGCTAAAGTTTTTGAAAGCAAAGGGGTTTAAGATTGCTTTTGACGACTTTGTATTAACTGATTTATCTCTTAAAAAAATAACTGAATATTCTCCAAATTATATTAAGTTAGACCGTAGCTTTTCAGATGGTTTACCTAACTCAACAGAAAAGCAGAATAAAATTCACTCTCTTCTAGCAAAAATGAAAAAGGAAATGAAGCTTGTACTTGAAGGGATTGAGAAAGAGGAGGAATTGCAAGCAGCCAAAAATCTTGGGATACCCCTATTACAAGGGTACTATATTTCACGTCCAAAGAGATTATAAAAAGATCATCAATAAATTAGGGATAAAGGGGAAATAGAGATGAAACGTATTTTTAAAATGAAAGGGCTTACAGCTAAAATCTTAATCTTAAACTTTGTTATTCTTTTGCTCGTTTCCGTTTCTTTTGGAACCATTAGTTATAATTTTGCTAAAAATCAGCTCGTTGAAGCAGGGATCACAGATTTACAACATTCAGTAAACGGTGCAATCGCTATTTTAGGTCAATTAGACAACCAGGTTCAAAGTGGTGAAATAAGCCTTGAGGAAGCGCAGTCGATTGCTGCTAGTTACATAGCAGGTCCTCCTACAACTGAGAACCTCAGAGATTTTACAAAGGCAGCATTTTTATATAAAACTCAGGGCTATATGTTTGCCTTTGATAGCAATGCTATCGGGACGGCACATCCAAAGGGATTAGAAGGAAATGATAATTCTAAAGTACAGGATGCAGCTGGAAACTATTTAATTGTAGATATGATTAATATGTCTAAAAATGAGAATCCTGAAGATCGAATTCACATTTATGATTGGATGAATAAGGGAGAAACGGTAACTCGAGAAAAAATCGCCTATATGTCATATTATGAACCATGGGACTGGATGGTAGGAATTGGTGCTTACACTGAAGAATTCTATGAAAACCTAGGCGCACTAAAGCTTATATCTGTTTTAATTAGCGCCGTTACACTTGTTTTAGGAACTATTATCTACTATATCTTTATTCGTAGTTATTTAAGAAAGATAAAATCGTTGAATGAGAGTGCGAAGGAAATCGCAGATGGTAATCTGGCGGTAGAAGTACAAGAATATAAATCAAATGATGAGATTGGCGAGCTATCGGTTTCCTTTAAAGAAATGGCCCGAACCATCCGTGCATTATTAGAGCAAGTACATGTGTCCAGTGAGCAAGTTGCTGCATCATCTGAACAGTTATCTGCTAGTGCTGAGCAAACAAAGCTAGCTACTAATGAAGTAACAATCGCTATGCAGTCAATCGCCTCCTCTAATGAAACACAAGTAAGAAGTATTGAGGATGGTACAAAGTCTCTAAAAGATATGGCAAAAGGCATAAGTGAGGTAGCTGAAATGGCTACTTCAGTTTCACAGTCCTCCACTTCTGCTGCGAATGAGGCAGAACATGGTCATAAAATTATTCAAAAAGTGGTTGACCAAATGAACACCATTACTCACTCTGTTAGCAACTCATCGGATGTAGTAAAGAAATTAGAGGGCAGATCAGCAGAGATTGGTCAAATTATTCAAGTAATCACTGGTATTTCAGAACAAACCAATCTACTAGCATTAAATGCAGCCATAGAAGCTGCTAGAGCTGGTGAACATGGGAAAGGTTTTGCCGTTGTTGCAGATGAGGTTAGGAAACTAGCAGAAGAATCGAAGAAATCAGCAACTCTAATATCAGAACTGATTAAAGAAATCCAGTTTGATTCTTCAAAGGCCATGGAAGCCATGTCTAAAGGGACGAGCGATGTTCATGAAGGAGTTGAGATCGTGAACGAAGCCGGAGAGCTATTTGAGAATATACTAGCGTCTGTTAAAAATGTTACCGACCAAATCCAGAAGGTTTCCGCTTCAACAGAACTTGCGCATGAGAACGCCATGAAGGTAAAAGAAACAATAGAATTAATCGAAGACGTTGCAAGACAAACGTCAGCCAATTCACAGAACGTAGCTTCTTCATCAGAAGAACAACTAGCATCGATGGAAGAGATTTCATCATCCTCCGATTCTTTAAGCCATATGGCACAGGATTTACGAGAACTTGTTCAAAAGTTTAGATTATAAGTCGATCAAAAAAAGGCTAATCCGTTATTGGATTAGCCTCTTTTATTGGGTACTATGAGAATTCTCTAAATTAAAACTACAAATTTATAGCTTTAGAACTATCTCTTTTCACGGGACTTTTTTCTAATCATTCTACTAAAATGGGTACATTTTCTACTCGTTACTTGAGACCATGTCCTCCTCATAATAAGTCTATACTAATAGTTTATAATCCTTATATTCCTTTTCCCTTCCAAATAACAGGGCTTATAGCACATTGGAATACTGGAATAAGGTTATTAAGTAGGGGATTTACTACTTGTATTTTCACGATTTTGTCCCTATTGAGGGCATTTGTCGAAACACGTAGAATTGGGGATAAATATGGGTTTTTAACCAATTTGTAACAGAGGGAAGAGGAATCGCATGAATTCAGTCAACAGAACGAGAAAAGAACGAATCTTGGAAGTAAAGCGTGTAGCCCGCAAGCATCATACTAGGAAATTAGCAGGTGTAACATTAGCAACTGCTGTAACTGCGAGTTCTTTGTTTGGGATAGAGAACAAAGTAGGCGCAGCTCCGATTGGGACTTACACGGTCAAAAAAGGGGATACTTTAACCAAAATATCAAAGGATTATCATACTACCGTAAAAGAACTTAAAGCTGTTAATGGGCTTTCATCTGATAAAATTAAAGTAGGACAATTGCTCGAAGTGCCAACAGAAAAGCATATCCCTATGGATGAGGAAGAACCGGCTCATATCGTCCAAAGTGGAGAAACTTTATTTGGCATTGCGAGAAAACACGGGGTATCTGAAAAGGATTTAATGGATTATAACCAATTACGGTCCGACATCATTTACCCAGGACAAGTCGTTCATATTCCAACTCAAGCTAAACCAGAGGAAAATCTAAAACAAGCAGCGATTTACACCGTTGTGGCTGGGGATAGCCTATGGGGAATCGCAAAGCGTTTTAACGTATCCGTTGAGGAAATTAAGAGTCTAAATCGGTTAAAAAATGAGATGGTCGTTATTAATCAGAAACTCATTATAAAGGAAGACCATCTGTTATCTTCCGCAAAAGTTGTTGGAGCTGCTGATAAATTTACGGTAGAATTCCAGACTAAAAGAGGAGCCTTATCGCTAAGAGTTCCTTATGGTACAGCAGAACTGTATCAACAATTTTCAGGTAAAGATGTGTTTATATCCCATAGAAATGGTGCTCTAATTACCATTCAATAGAGCTTACAACTTATCAGGGCTGGAACCTTTCCCAGCCCTTTTAAAATTGCATCGACCTCGCCTGACTCTCCGTCGCTTTAATAAGTTCTCCCCATGTCTTATGACCTCGATCGCGAAATTGCATGAGCAGCTCAACAAATAAATAAGCAGTCGTTAAAGAATCTCCAACAGCACTATGTCTTTCATAGATTCTTGTTCCAAATGCCATTGCGTATCTCTCTAAATCCCTCATGTCATAGGAAGGAGCGAGGAACCCTATTAAATCAAGCGTATCAATGGTGAACATATTTTTCAGGGTCATTTTTTCCCGTTTTAATTCACTCTTTAAAACGAGAGCATCGAAGCCCACATAATGACCAACTAGGCAAACAGATTCCCAAGACTTTACATACTCAAAAAAACTCAAGGTTCCTTCTAATGATTTGGGAGCACCTGCCACCTTTTCGTTTGAAATGGATGTAAGTTCCGTTATTTCCCGAGAAATTTGTCGGTTTGGGTTGATATATGTCTGGAACGTTTCCTTTTCCACTACCTCAAAGCCTTGAACTGGAACCGCCCCAATTTCTATCAGTCTATCTGTTGTCGCCACTTGAAACCCGGTTGTTTCTGTATCAAACACGACAAAGCGAAGCTTCTCAATAGGAGTTGATAACGGGATTTGATTATAAACAATTGGAACCTCTACACTTCTTCTTTGAAAAAACATTACCAACCTCCTAACGTTTTTGATAGCTTGTGTAGGATAATTTATACAGAAAAGTGAGCAAACACTTGACTCTGAAGCTCCTTCAAAGTTTTTAAACTCAGAATTAATTCTTCTTTTTCTCGTGTTGATAATTGTGTGAACCCAACCGTTGATTTTAATTCAACGCCTCTTTTAGCCTGCTGCCAGCGTTGATTAACATATAGAGAAAGAATTTGATCTACCGCTTCTTTTAAATCATGTGCAAAGGCATGTGTAAGTGTACCTTTTCCTTCTAGATATTCAATTTTTTCAATCGGGGTACCTGATGTCTTTCCATTTAGGATGGATAAAATTTGTAAGCTATGGTGATATGGGAACAAAACCTCTTTTTTCATATCAATGCTTTTTCTTTCAAGCTTAAATAAAGAGCGAATTGGTTGATCCAATGTTGGAATCTGATAGTCCTTTTCTATTTGTGCTAATCTAAATAAGAAGATTTTCGATCTCTGGAGTAGGTCTACAAAAGAAGCCTCAAACTCTTCGTGTAGAGTCAGGCTGCCAGTAATAAAACGATAGGAAAAAAAGTTTTGAGCCAACAATAGATTGTCATTGGTTGAATGAAGCATCCATTTTCTCAAGCGTTCCTGCCATTCTGTAACAGACCCTCTCCATTTTCCCTCACTACACATCATTAGCCCTTTACATCGAGCATATCCTGCTGCTTCCATATGGGCAGTAATCTCTTTTCCTAACAATGTATAGTAGTTCACTGCTGACTCACTCGAAGTTTCATAAACTAGAAAATGATCTTGGTCCGTTAACATAAATTGCTCTCCACGCCCACTGCTTCCCATTTGGTAAAAAGCAAATGAACATGGCTGATCTAACCCTTCACCCTTAAGCTTCGCAACAGATAGCTCGACAGCTCTAATGACCAAACGATCATAAAGTTTTGTCACGATATCGAGTGTTTTTAATATTGGAACTTGGTCCTTTAATAAGGTGTCTAGCACTTCATAAATGGCATTTTTAACAGTCGGCAAGGTCTGTTCATCCGCTTGTTCAATTTTTTGAATGGTCTTCATCACATTCGCATTCTTTTTCCTTAGCAAATCAGATAGGGTGACGATTCCAATCACTTTTGAATCTTCCATAACAGGAAGGTGCTTTACCCCTTTTAGAAGAGTTAAAGATATAGCATCATAGTAGTAAGCTAGTTTCGAGATGGTGTGGGGGTTTTTCGTCATGATATGCTGTGATTCAGTTGATAATGGGATGCCTTTTGCAACCACCCTAGATACCATATCACGCTCTGTAATAATCCCTTTCAGCACACTCCCATCCGTAACGAGAACAGAGCTTGTTCTTTTCTCATGCATTTTTCGTGCAGTTTCCTGAACACTTGTAGCCGGACTAACCGCTACTACAGATTCACTCATGAGATCTTGAACTCTCATCATAAATGCATCATTTTCTCCAAAATCCCTTGCTAGCTTTACTTGTTCCGCTAGTGATCCATAGATATCTTTTAACCGAATAGATACTTGAGTCAGCAAGTAATCATGCACATTTGGATCATCCCAACGTCGTGTAATGACTTCAAATGGAATGAATAAGGCTTTTACCGAGCTAACCGCACGTACCTCTACCATCACTTCTGTTTTTGAAGGTTTTGCAACACCTAGAAAGTCCGCTAAGCTTGAGAATCCAATTAACTCACCCTTTTGCACGACCTCTAAAACTTCTTCTCTTTCATTATGATCATTTCTAACAAATACCTCGGATGTTCCTTCCATGATTAATAAAAGTCCCTCTCGAGGCTTATCTTTTTTTAACATCATCTCTTGTTTTTCATAGTTACGTATTTCACAATCTTGTATAAGGGAAAGGGCTGTGTTATAGTCCACCCCTTGAAAAAAGGGGTGGAACCTCACAGCCTCTAGAATTTCTTTATTACACTGTTTTTGATCCATCATCATTCATCCAAACCTCACCGTCTTTGTATACCATTTGTTCAGGATACCTTAGATCAATAACTTCTTCTTGGATTTTTTGAGATGGTGCTGCTGTTGATAAGGAAACAATAATATTTGCTAGGAATGCTGCGGCTGCACCAAATACACCTGCGCCTGTATCAATGATACCTAGGATTGTGAAACCACCATATTTCGCAGCAAAAATATACGATAGTGTGACAGCTAGACCTACTAATAGTCCTGCGATAACCCCTTTTGCATTGGAGCGCTTCCACCAAACACCTAGTACTAGCGCCGGGAAGAAGGTTCCGGTAGCAAGTGCGAATGCCCACGCAACGATTTGTGTAATGGCTCCTGGAGGATTTAATGCAATTAGACCCGCAAATAATGTTGCAACAACAATTGACCAACGAGCTACAGCCAAGCGATTTTTCTCTGTTGAATTCGGTCTCATTACTCGGTAATAGATATCATGTGCAAACGATGAAGAAATAGCAATCATTAATCCACCTGCTGTTGATAACGCAGCCGCCATTGCACCTGCAGCTACTAGACCGATAACGAATACTCCAAGATTCGCAATCTCAGGAGTTGCCATAACGACGATATCATTTGAAATAATTAATTCATTCCACTGAAGAATTCCATCTCCACTTGTATCTGCAACTTGAAGTTTTCCAGTGTCCACCCATGTTTTTGTCCATGCAGGTAGCTCACTAATTTTACTACCAGCTACTTTCGTCATTAGAATGAATCTTGAGAAAGCTGCATAAGCCGGAGCTGAAAGATATAGTAGACCGATGAATAATAAAGCCCATGCACCAGACCAACGAGCTGCCTTCATCGTAGATACGGTATAGAATCGAACGATTACGTGAGGAAGACCTGCTGTACCACACATTAGAGTAAACATAAGGGCTAAGAACTGCCACTTCGTACCGTTCGTAAACGGAGCAAAGTATTCAGAGATCCCTAGCTCACGGTCGAGCTCACCCATTTTTCCAACAAGCTCCCCGTAGGAAAGCCAAGGCATTGGGTTTCCTGTAATTTGTAAGCTCATAAAGATAACTGGAATTAAGTAAGCAATGATTAAAATAATGTACTGAGCTACCTGTGTCCATGTAATCCCTTTCATTCCACCGAATGCTGCATAGAACGCAATTAATACTACCCCAATCATCGTTCCTAGCTTTGCATCGATTTCAAAAAGACGTCCAATTACAACCCCTGAACCAGATAACTGTCCAATGGAATATGTGAAACTGATAATGATGGTACAGATCGCAGCGATAACACGAGCTGTATGGCTATCAAAACGGTCCCCAATGAATTCAGGAACAGTATAACGGCCGTATTTACGTAATTGCGGTGCTAATAAGAAGGTTAGTAATAAATAACCACCTGTCCATCCCATGATATAAGCCAGTCCGTCGTAACCTAAAAGTAGGATCGTACCCGCCATACCAATGAATGAAGCGGCACTCATCCAGTCAGCACCAATGGCCATCCCGTTGAAAATCGGTGGTACTCCGCGTCCTGCTACATAAAAGTCTGATGTAGCCTTCGCCTTATTGTAGACCGCAATCCCAATGTATAAAGCAAATGTTGCTAGTATAATCGATAATGAGACCAAAAATTGTGTATCCAAAAGCCAACCCCCCTAATAAAATCTTTAGATCCTTGAGCCTGAATGTCTATTTCTCCCTACATACTGACTGTTTAGTTAAAAGTCACTACAGATTTCTAATTATTAGTGATCCAATACTTTTCCTGAACTGATTTGTTCATTTTTACTTTCATCAATCCCGTACTTCTTATCAATATTGTCACTAACCTTTGCATTAACAAACAAAAGAATGATAAATGTCAAGACTGCTCCCTGTGCTCCCATAAAATAATGGAAAGGGAAACCGTTAATCGTAAAATTGCTTAATGGTTCTGCAAACATGACTACCCCAAACGACACGATGAACCAAATGATAAAGTAAATAATAATGTTACGAGTGCGCTCACGAAAATAACGGTCAGCTACTTCTTTATCAATTTTCTTCATTCTTCCACCCCCGTGAAATAATTTGATTAAGGTTGTGCTTGCATTGAGGATAAACCTCATATGCCAAAAAAGTATAAACGTGTTCATTTAAGCAACGTTAACTTAAAAAGATGGATGACTTTATTTCTTCTAATTTTTTACCCCCTTATCTAAAACATTTATATTAACTCTGTATCGTGAAAGACACGGAGCTATTTCAGGCTGAAAATAAACTTAATTGTATCAATGAAAGGCATTGGAACTAGGATGATTTGGACTAGGAAGTAGAAAAAGATAGAAATGAATGGAATGACTAAGAAGAAGGTTTTTTTCTTTTTTAATGCTAGAAAAAGGCATACGATCGTAATTGCTAGTAGGATTAAAAATGTCATAGTAGATCCTCCTTGTTGGAAGGTGTGAAAAGTTCTTTAAGAATCTAGCTGGGGTATTTTCTGGAAGCGTTATCATTTTAGTAGACTGGTTGAATTATCCTTTGCACATTAAAAGATATTGTATTAACTAAATTTTATGAAAATTTTAATAATATTTATTATCTACATAAACCAATCATTGGTCAAGTAACATTGAGAAACAAATTTCTAAAAATTTTGTCGATTTTAGAAAAAGCTATAAGTAGCGCCTGATTTTAATGGAGTTTTTTAAATTTAATTACAGAAAAATTCTTAGGATTTAATATAATTTTACTGAAACGCTTTAGCCCTTTATAGTTAAACACTATCGCGGTGATAATAACACGTTTTGCTGTTAGTAAAAGACAGCAAAAAAAAGCCACTTGGTACCGACCCCCAAAAGTTAGTTTTTGGGGATCGGTACCCTTTCATGGCTCTTTAATCTAAGGATTGTATGATTAGTTCAACTGCTTTTAGTAGGTCCGAATCTGACCAGCTCGGCATATTTCTTTTTCCACGAACAACTAGCTCATGTGAAGCCGGTATGTGAATAAAACCTGCTGGAATAGAATCTCCACTTTGTTTTACTTCATGGAGAATCGTGTACATCACGTTGTTACATAAGTAGGTACCAGCTGAATTTGAAATTTCAGCTGGATATCCATTTTCTTTTAAAGTATTCACGAAACTACGAACTGGCAATGTAGAGAAGTAGCCATCCGCTCCTTGTTCTACGATAGGTCGATCCTGTAAGGCAACCCCTTTGTTATCTGCTTCTCCGTCACGACAGTTAATCGCGATTCTTTCAGGAGTAATAGATTGACGTCCAGCCGCTAACCCTAGGGAAATAACTGCATCGGGCTTATGTTTATGAAAAACTTCTAGTATTTTCTTCGGTCCTTCTTCAAAATCTACTGGTAAAAGTTCACCAATAACCTCAAAGTTACCAATCGTTTTTCCTTTTAGCTGCTCTACTATTTTTTCGGTTGGATTAATAGGATGATCTAAAAAAGGTTCAAATCCTGTTAGAAGTAATTTTTTCATAGATTGTTTCTCCTTTTTACCAGCTTGCAATGCTGCCATCCGTACGTTTTTCTGTTCCTCCAGATAAAACGCCATTTTCAGGGTTACGAATGATCACTTGGCCTCTTCCAAATCCGCCTGTATCATGAGCGACTCTCATCTCATGTCCTCTTGCCGCTAGCTGCTGAACAAGATGGTTCGGGAAGTCATGTTCAATATCAATTTTATTGCCTTCCACCCACTGCCATCTTGGTGCGTCTAATGCCGCTTGAGGATTAAGGTTGAAATCAATTAGGTTCATTGCCACTTGAACATGCCCTTGAGGCTGCATATAGCCACCCATTACACCGAATGGTCCAACGGCTTCAGTTCCTTTCGTGATGAACCCAGGGATAATCGTATGGTATGTTTTCTTACCTGGCGCAAGAGCGTTTTCATGGTTTTGATCTAGTGAGAAATCGTGTCCACGGTTTTGTAAGCCGATACCCGTATTCGGAACCACAATTCCAGAACCAAAGCCCATGTAGTTACTTTGAATAAACGAAACCATGTTTCCTTCACCGTCTGCTGTAGCAAGGTAAACCGTTCCACCTTTAGGCAATGTTCCTGGCTCTGGTGTTCTAGCTGTATCTGTAATCTTTTCACGAGCACTTTGTGCGAATTCTTCTGATAAAAGATCAGCCACTTTTGCTTTCATCGTGTTAGGATCTGTAATATATGTTTTTCCATCTGTAAATGCTTGTTTCATAGCCTCTAGTTGTAGGTGAAGCCCCTTTAAGTCTTCGCGATGGCTAAACTCATAGCCTTTTAGAATATTTAAAGCCATTAGCGCTACTAATCCCTGGCCATTCGGAGGAATCTCCCAAACGTCATAGCCACGGTAGTTGACTGAAATCGGATCAACCCATTCTGCTTTATAGTTTTGTAGGTCTTCTTTCGTTAGGAAGCCACCATTTGCTTGAGAAGCCTCGTGAATTTGATCCGCTATACGACCACTATAAAAGCTTTCTGCATTTGTTTCTGCAATCTCCTGCAGTGTGTTGGCATGGTCCTCAGATTTCCACATCTCACCGATTTCTGGAGCTTTCCCGTTTGGTGCGAATACACGGAACCACTCTTGGTATTCTGGTTGATCACCAAAGCGCTTCTTATAGATATTATAAGCTCCTTGCCAGTACTTCCCTAGGATTGGAGATAGTGGATATCCATTGCGTGCGTATTCGATTGCAGGCTTTAATACTTCCGTTAATGGTAAACGCCCAAAACGTTTTGAAAGCTCTGCCCACGCTGAAGGTGCACCTGGTACTGTTACTGGAATCCACCCATGTGTAGGCATTTTTTCTTCGTGGCCTAATTCTTTTACTTTTTCAATTGAAATGCTTTTTGGAGCTGGGCCGCTTCCGTTTAAGCCATAAAGCTTATCTTTTACCCACACAAGGGCAAATGCGTCTCCGCCAATTCCGTTTGATGTCGGCTCAACAACCGTTAAGCAAGCTGCCGTTGCGATGGCTGCATCAATTGCGTTTCCGCCCTTTTTCATAATATCTAGCCCCGCTTGTGCAGCTAGAGGCTGTGAGGTTGCGACCATTCCGTTACGGGCAATCGTCGCCATTCTTTGTGAAGAATAAGGATATGTAAGATACGACATGTATTTCTCCTCCTATAAAACAGGTAATTGAACCTGTGTAATTTTGCTTTTTGCAAAAACTTCGCCTTTCGAAGTATTATACCAAATTATTTTACAACAGGCACCTGTAATATAATTGAAATATGTAAATTTTCTAAAAGTGGTGTGGATGAAGTCAGTTAACTCATTTTTTCACTTCTATATGATGCAAGCTCTTATAAACTTGGAATTTTCATTGTAAAATTGCTGTTTGTAATGTTTTTTATAAGCAAAAATCTCTATATTTATAAAGATTCCTTCCCCTTTCAATATCTCTATTTGTGAAATTCAAAATTTACTGCCCAAACCATCTTCATATTGTCTGAAAAAATATTGAAAATTTAATTACTGTCCAAACTTCGAGGCTTACTGTCGAGATTTTCAAATTTACTGTCCATTTCTAAAATTCCACTTTCCAAACAGTGAAAAGGCTCTGTCTATCTAGACATACCCTCACAGGAAAACATAAGTTGGTTAAAATTTGGGGAAAGGTTGCGGCTCAATAACTTCCTTTCCTCGCAACAAAAAAACCCGCCATTTTTTAGCGGGTTCCGGGATCTAGATATTATGTGTTAGAAGAATCAGTTGATTCTGTTCCTTCTTCAGTTTCAGAAGTTCCATCTTCTTCTTTGTCAGTTTTATCAGATTCTTTGTCACCTGATTCGCCATCTTCGGCTTCTTTGTCAGTTGAAGCGTCACTGTCTGTAGTTCCTTCTTCAACGTCTGTTTTGCCACTGTCATCTGTTTCTTCTTCTTCCATTACATTCACTTCTTGTAGTGAGCTTAATGGCTTGTTGAAGAAGTCAATTGGATTTACAGGAACACCGTCTTTACGAATTTCAAAGTGTACATGTACACCTGCTTCTTCGTTGTAAAGACTTTCTCCAGCTGTAGCAAGAGCTTGTCCTTGTTCTACTTGGTCACCAACTTTAACACTCATATCCTTAATGGATTGATATTGTGTTACAATGCCTTTATCATGCTCAATTTCGATGACATTTCCTAATAGTGAATCTTCTTCAACTTTTGTTACTGTACCGCTTAATGCAGCTACTACTTCAAAAGCTTCACCATTTTCCATCGTAATGTCGATACCAGTGTTCGGATGGTATGAATTGTTGTAGAATACTAATGCTGCTTCTTGTTCTTCTGTTGTACCTTCATAATCATAGAATTGCTTATGAATGACAACTGAATTAGGATCTGCAACTGGCATGACGAAATTTTCTAGTGAACGGTTAACTTCAACTGCAGGCTCGTTATATTTTTTACCTGCAATATCAGTTGCTTCATAATCATACTGATCTGAATCCGTTGCACTGTTGCTGTTTTGGTACCAAAGAACCGCGGTTAGAATGATTGCAGCGCTCGCAATATAAATTGCTGGGAATGCCCAACGTTTTTTGAAAAAGCGCTTCATACTTGAATCTTGAGAAGATCGTTTCTTTTCTTCCTCTCTCATTTTAACATCACCTCAGCAATCATTCTGAACACTTAGAGGGATTTATATACATATTCAAAAAAATTTTTTTGCTTATTTTTCGACAAAGCGAAATGAATTATTCATGATAAGGAGATTTTTTTATGAAAATACTAAAAAAGTGGATATTTACCGCTCTTCCTTTTGCCTATATGATCTTAATCTGGACCTTATCTAGCTTGCCCCATAATGCTGTTGTGGAGCTTCCTGATTCAGCCGTTGATCGGTTTATAAAAGAGTCCCTTCATCTTGTTGAATTTGGAATTCTTTATTTGTTGTTTGTTTTTCTATTTTTGAATAGAGGTACATTTAATGAAAAAATAAGTATGATATGCGCCATTGTAGCAGGCTTATACGGGGTAGTAGATGAAATACATCAATCATTTGTTCCATACCGCTCAGCATCCATCATTGATGTTATAAAGGACGTTATCGGGGTTGTAGTGGCCTATATCATTATTAAAAGAAGTTACTTCCAGGGGCGTTATCCTTTTATTAAAAAGTTATTAATTAAGTTGAGTTAATTTGGCTAAAGCGGGAACGGGTAGAACCTATCTTAGTCACTTACAGGGGATCAACAGTCCTCATGGAGATTTCCTCTACCATGTAAAAAACCGGGATACATCCCGGTTTATTTTTGTGCCATTATTTTTGTTAAGAAATCAGCCGAAGACGCCAATTGAATTCCTTGGTAATAGTGTTGAACAATCTCTTGATACGTCTTACCTTCGACTGCCATAAAGTTAGCTCCATACTGGCTCATACCAACTCCATGACCGTATCCCTTTGTATTAACAACAATATTATTTCCTTTGCGCTCCCACGTGAAATCCGTGGATTTTAGACCAAGGGATTCTCTGATTTCTTTCCCTGTAAGCACCTTCCCATTGATGTCTACTTTTCCGACTCGGTTTCCATCCGTTTTTTCAATAATAGTTCCGATTGTACCATTGCTTGAAAGCTTTACACCAAGTTTTGACTCAAATTCTGATACGGTAAAAACCTCTTGCCCTTTATATTTAGGGGATTCCACATCCCATGGACTTTCTACGCTTTTTAAGTATGGATATTGATTAGGCCAGATGTCTCCAGAACTTTCCGTATATCCATTACTCGTGGAGAAGAACGTGGCATCGATTGGTGCTCCTTCATACGTTAAGATCTGACCACTCGTGGCTTGAACAGCTTTTTTAATTTTATCGATTTTCCATTTATAATCCTTTGCTCCCCAGATTTCCTTGAGCTCAGCATCACTTTTGTATACTTGATGATGGACTGTATCGGTTACATGAGCCCCTTCTGGGATTCCTACTCTCTCTTCCGCTAATAATTGCCTTACGATATAAGTCCTTGCCGTTAATGCTTGTGCCTTAAGTGCTTCCATTTCAAAGTCAGCCGGCATTTCAGATGCAACTACTCCTACAATATAGTCCTCAAGGGGAATGTTTTCTAACAGCTTTTGTTGAGTTCGATAAACAGCGACTTCTACAGCAGGCCCAGTCGGTTTTACAACAGGAGCCTCTTCTTCTTTAACATCTTCTTCTAGCTTTCCACTAGCCTTTTCCTCAGAAAAAGGAAGAACTAATAAAGAAGGAATCATGAGGGTGACGGTAAAAAGTAGTGCGGCGATGACAACGATTGGTTTGATTTTCAACATGTTCGAGCCTCCATAGAAAGAATTAAGCAATGCTGTTCGTAAGTTCTTTTTCAAAAACGTACGAAAAAACTGGTATGACAGTCAGTCCAGCCTCAATTCATCATATGGGTATGGACAAGCTTTTATGCCTAAAGTTTATCCAGACTATAAAATTTAAATCAAACCTAGAGGTCATAATAAATTACATGGAATTACCAATGTATAACTTAATTCTTCTCTATGCACACTATGTTAGGTGATATTAGAAAAGCAGAAATGCCAGGTAAAAATACTAAAGTGTGATTTTCACTCGAAAAACGGAACACTTTTGCATGCGAAAAAGGAAGTAACTAAGAACGTAGAGTTGTAAGAGGAGAGAGCTAGACAGCAAAAAAAAAAAACCGCAGAACGGGCAACCCATTCCACGGTTTTTATATAAAAAATTAAGCATTCATATCTGAAATATAAGTTTCTTGAACTTTTACTGTTTCATCTATTTCAGTTATACGTTCAATATCTGCACCAATACCAGCTAACTTGTTGTGGAAAGCCACATAGCCACGGTCAAGGTGTTTAAGCTCCGTTACACGTGTAACTCCATCTGCCACTAATCCTGTTAGAATAAGGGCAGCAGCAGCACGTAGGTCGGTTGCAGCAACCTCTGCTCCTTGAAGGTCAGACGGACCATTCATTATAACAGAGCGACCTTCGATTTTAATATCCGCGTTCATTCTGCGGAATTCTTCCACGTGCATAAAACGATTCTCAAAGACGGTCTCTGTAATCATACTAGTGCCTTTAGCACGTAGTAATAATGCCATCATTTGAGACTGCATATCTGTTGGGAAACCTGGGTGAGGCATAGTTTTAATATCAACAGCCTTTAATTTATCAGGTCCGATAACACGAAGACCTTCAGCTTCCTCTTCAAATATAACACCCATCTCTTCCATTTTGGCAATTAATGATGTTAGATGCTCTGGAACAGCACCTTTGACCAAAACGTTTCCACCAGTGATTGCAGCAGCTACCATAAATGTTCCTGCTTCAATACGATCAGGAATAATATTGTGCTCGACACCAAACAGGACGTCTACGCCTTCAATGCGAATCGTGCCTGTTCCTGCTCCTCTTACCTTTGCACCCATTTTATTAAGGAAGTTAGCTAAATCCACAATTTCAGGTTCTTTAGCAACGTTTTCAATAATTGTAGTGCCTTGAGCAAGAGTAGCGGCCATCATAATATTTTCAGTAGCCCCTACACTAGGGAAATCTAGATAGATTTTTGCACCATGGAGGCGCCCATTAGAAGCTTCAGCTTCGATAAATCCATTCCCAACCTTTACAGTTGCACCCATAGCTTCAAAGCCTTTAAGGTGCTGGTCAATCGGACGAGATCCAATTGCACATCCACCAGGTAATGCAACACGTGCACGACCATTACGTGCAAGTAAAGATCCCATAACTAATACAGAAGCACGCATTTTACGAACATATTCAAAAGGTGCCTCAATCTTTAACTCTCTAGATGCATCTACAGTGACTTCATTATCTTTAAATACCACTTCGGCATTTAAATAGCGTAATACTTCATTGATTGTGTATACATCGGAGAGAGTTGGCACATCACGAATTACGCTTTTTCCATCACTTGCTAATAGTGTTGCGGCTAATACAGGCAAGACAGCATTCTTTGCTCCTTCTACTTTAACGGAACCGCTAAGCCTATTTCCGCCGCGGACGATGATTTTTTCCAAGTGTATTCCCCTCCGCGTCCAATTTCTCTATATTAATATTCAATCGTAATGATTGGTGTGCCAACTACGAGGGTAGTCCTTGCGCCCAATCCTTGTTTTCTAACTCCAAGTTGTAGGTTCATGTCTTGTTCATTGGTTGTAATTGATTCGGCAAATAATGGAGAATAAGCCGATGTAGAGACAAATGTTTCTTCATTTAAGGCTTCGATCTCTTTTGCCTTGAAAGCCTTAAGTAAATTTTTTACAGTCAAAGGCAAAGACTCATTAATATTATCATTGAATTCGCCTTTTATACAAGAGAAAATTGTGGCATCTTGACGAAAAATGACAGAGAACTTTTCAGAAAGTTGCTTTTCAAGAAAATGTTCTGTTTCTTCATTGAAAATTTTACCTTTTGCCTCATAAATGATATACGTTTGAGGATTGCTTTTTGTGTGGGTAGATAAAAGTTGAATTGTCTCTGTTCTTCCTTCTTTCGTTACATGTTCTGCCGATAAATTCCACATATCAGATTCGGACTCCTCATCCCAAGTCCAATTTGGGAATTTTTCCTTAAGAGAAAATCCGTAATTCTTTACTTCCTCTAAGGTCTGAAAATCTTCAAGTTTTTCTCTTGCATGCAGAGACCATCCATTGATAAGAATATCTTCGTCGTGGAGAACCGAGGCGATCTTAAGTAGATCAAGCTCTCCTTTAGCTATAGTTGTCTTATTCCCAGTAGTTATCATCATGAAACAAGTTATACCAATTAGTAAAAGTGCCAACCCCGTTTTCTTCATTTAAATCTCCCCCTTAGTACCATTGTTACCAAGGAACAGGAGAGCATACTTGGGAATTCTCGTCACTTTTTGACAATTAACATGAGTATTCTGAAAACGACTATATGTAAATAAGCAATTCTATTGCATGCCTACGATTCGTCTTATTTTGTGCAATGCTGCTTTCGAATGATTGTTGTTTTCCATATCGTGATTTTAAAACGGCGTATAGGTTGCTTCGTGGCATCAGAAACAGCGCCAGAATAATTTTCTACGTACATGCCGAAAGCAAAAAACTTACGAAAAGAGCCTTGTTCAATATCACACAAAGAAAATTTTACTTAAAAACGCGAAGAATGAAAAAGGTATGAAGACCTATATTTTATATATTTAACAAGATATGTTGAAAAATTAATGGAAGCTGCTGTGACCAAAGAAGATAATCCAGGAAGAAATTACTAACTGTTGATCCGATTACGATGGATAACATAATAAAAAGGACTCTAGCTTGAAAAATGTGATTAGCTCGAAGAAATTTTTCATAGTTAAGAGATTGTAGTGCCCACCAAGCTAATGTAATAAAAATCAAATGTGAAATAATACTAAGCATTGCTTGTTGTCCAAAACCCGAAATCATGTATTTCCCTCCTTTTTGCAAAACCCACCTTCCATTTTACCACTAGTCTGTTGTTTATTAAAGCGTCACATGGATTAGACGGTGCCGGCACAGGGAAGGTTACAAAAAATTAGCCAAATGTGATATCCATATCTTTATAAAAGTCGCTTTTCGTAAACTTTGTTAACTTCAAACAAATGTAGTTGGTAAGAAAGAGCCTCTATTTGAACTTGTTCCTCTTCGGACAGTTTTAGCTACTAGAGAGTGAGTTCTGTCCGAACGTGATACCTCTTCGGACAAGTTATAGCTAGCAAGCTTGATCTCTGTCCAAACTTGACCCCTCTTCAGACTGTTCTAGCAACAGAAGCATGGATAACTGTCTGAACTTCACCCTACTTCGGACTGTTCCAGCTAGAGAAGCGTGCATTACTGTCTGAACTAGAGCAAAATAAAAAGAAGGGGCCCCTTTTCCCCTTCTTTCACACGTACAATATATTTTACCCCTCTATTTTATAACCCTTTTAACCTAAGACTAGAGTCCCCCAACCCTAATAAAGGCTTTATTTCTCTTTTTAGAACTATCTACTCTTCAACCTTTAGGAAAAGAAATCACTAAATCCGTTGAAGTTGTTGTGTAGGAAGTCGAATCCGATGTTCGGGAAGATACCGAACAGGATTGTAGCAACCAAACATACTCCGATAACAATTCCAAGTCCAACCGGAACTTGAATCTTCTCGTCGCTTGCAGCAGGTCTAAAGAACATTTGAGTGAATATTCCAAAGTAGTAGAAGTAAGAAACTACTGTTGTTGCGATCATGATAGATGCTAATACATAATGGGCAGGTTCACTTACAAATGTACCCATGAAGATATTCAGCTTTCCGATGAAACCAGCTGTTCCTGGGATACCTGCTAGAGAAAGAATGAATATTCCCATTCCAACTGCTAGGAAAGGTGATCTCTTGTAAAGACCAGCAAATTGGCTGATATCTTCATTGTCTGATTTCGTTGTCATGATTTGAATGATGGCAAAGGCACCTAGGTTCATAAATAAGTATGCTCCTAAATAAAACCACATTGCATCAAACATGAAAATCGATAATGCTGTAATGGCCACTAACACATAACCAGCATGTGCAATACTTGAGTAAGCGAAAAGACGTTTGATATTTCTCTGTCTTAAAGCTACCAAGTTCCCGATAATCATCGTTGCACCCGCAATGACAGCGATATAATCTTGCATTTTTAACAGAATTGGCTCTGTCCCAGGTCCTCCCGTTGGTGTCGCAGCAAAGATAGCAATGAAGATCCTTACTAAAAGGACAAATCCAGCTGTCTTAGATACCACACTTAAAAAGGCTGTAACTGGTGTTGGTGCACCTTGATATACATCTGGTGCCCACATATGGAATGGAACGGATGCTAGCTTGAAAGCAAGACCGACAAACACCATTAAGAAAGCAAGGATTAAAAGATACACTTGTTGTGAATCAAATAATCCAGATAGAACGGTTGCCATTCCTTTTAGGTTTGTAGTCCCCGTTAAACCATATACATAGCTCATACCAAATAGGGTAATAGCCGTAGAAATTCCACCATTGATGACATATTTCATGGCTGACTCATTAGAAGGAAGATGCTTTTTCCTCATACCTGCTAATATATAAGAAGATATGGATAGAAGCTCTAATCCAATGAATAGTGTGATTAAATCTCCACTTGAAGACATAATCATAGCACCTAGTAGGGCAGTTAAGAATAAATAGTAGAATTCACCTTTATACTCTGCCATTCCCTCTTTCGGCTCATAGCTGACCGCAATAAGCATGACAAGGGCTGCACCAACTAGTAATAGTAGTTTAAATGCTTTTGCAAAAGAATCTAAACGAAACGTATCATAGAGAATGGTTGTAAGCTCGTGATCAACTAGCATGAACAAAGATGCAGTCGCAGCTAGTATACCAACAAATCCAATCCACCCTAAGATTTTTCGATCCTGTGATTTCGGCATAAACAGGTCAAGTAAAGATAAAGCCGTTGCTACTCCAAGGATAATGAATTCAGGCCACATGGTGCCCCACTGAAAAGATAATAATGTCTCAAGATCCATCCTTCATCACCCTCCTAACCCAAGCATGATAGTCTCAAGTGTTGCTTGTAATGGCTCACTTAGTACACTTGGGTAAACACCGATTAAAACAATGAAACCTATTAACACGAGAACAGGAATGAATTCGACTGATTTCAGATCAGTAATTCCTTCAAAGTCTCGGTTTGCTCTTCCGTACGTAATGCCTAGAACAGCTCTTAGTAAGTAAACAGCTGTCATAATAATACCGATACAACCGATCACTGCAAGCACTGGCATTTCTTCAAATAAACCTAAGAAAGCCATAAACTCACTTACGAACCCTGACATTCCTGGTAAGCCTAACGATGCCATCGCTCCTGCTAGTAGAAATCCAGCCGTTAATGGCATTCCTTTTGCCATTCCGCCAAGTTTCGTAATCTGAGACGTATGGAAACGCTCATAGAATACTCCCACTAGGAAGAATAGCAGTGCTGAGATTAAACCGTGTGAAACGACTTGGAAAATCGCACCTTGAACTCCCGCTTCGTTCATAGCACCTAATCCAATTAGGACAATCCCCATGTGTGAAATAGATGAATAAGCTAATACCATTTTGAAATCTTTTTGTACGAAAGCTAAGAATGCCCCATACAGTAAGTTTATAACCCCAAGAAGTGCCAACAAGAATGCTAGCGATTGGAATTGTTCAGGGAAGATTCCCATTCCAAAACGGATTAAACCGAATGCCCCAATTTTTAAAAGAATACCAGAGTGAAGCATTACGATGGATGGTGGTGCTTGTACGTGCACTCGTAACATCCAGCTATGGAGTGGAAAAATCGGAAGCTTTACACCAAATGCCACTAGTAAAGCAATTAATAATCCAAACTTTAATGAATCCGATATTGGCGCCACAATGCTTGGATTATCCATCAGCATAATCTGCTGTAGAGCCTCGATATTCGAAGTTCCCGTACGCGCAAATAGGACCATGATTACAATTAGTAGCACAGCAGAACCTAGTCCATTGTAGATTAGGAAGCTGTATGCCGCTTTCTCTTTCTCATGGTAACCCCATTTTCCAATAAGGAAAAACATTGGAATTAACGTAATCTCAAAGAAAATAAAGAATAGGATTAAGTTCTCAGCTGCAAACACACCAAGCATTCCTATTTCTAGAAGTAGAAAAAGCATAAAATAGCCTTTCCATTCCTTTTTAATATGAATAGATGCAATGGCTGCAAGTGTTGAAAGAACTGCTGTTAATACGATCATGATTAAGGAGAATCCGTCTAACCCTAGCTCATATTGAATCGTAAATAAGCCCATTTCTTTATAATTTCCAAAGTGAATCCAGTCTAAGTTTACACTGTATTGATCAAGATTAGCGCCGCCACGGTATTGGAAGTAAGCCACTAATGAAAGAATCAATGCAGGTAATGTTGATAAAAACCCAACTAGTTTAATAGTTGATTCTTGCGTTTTCGGTATTAAAGATAAAACAATAATCCCAAGTAAAGGGGAGAACACTAAGATGGATAAGAAATATGCTAAATTCATTCAAAGTACCCCCCTGTTAAAGCAAAGATTACCACCAAGACCGCTAGGCCAAGGAATGCAACCGTTCCATACATTTGAGTCTGCCCGTTTTGAACTTTCGAACCTGTTTTTCCAAGTCCTTGCACAATTGCTACGATACTCTTTACTAAGCCTTCGACAATAAATAGCTCGATGTAGCGTAAAAATAAACTAAATACCCTTGTTGCATAAACAACAGTCATTTGGTAGAACTCATCGATAAAGTATTTATTATATAGAATGTTGTAAGTAACTGGCGCACCGCTTGATAACCAGTCTCTTTTAATTGAGCGTTTTCCGTAGATTAGATATGCTAGGTAAATTCCTAATAAGGAAACAACCGTTGCAACAATCATAATCCACATTGGTCCTTCAATATGACCATGACCTAATGCTTCATTACCATCCACTAACCAATCACCTAAGAACGTTCCAAACCAAGGTGTATTTACATATCCAGCAAAAACAGCTAGAACACCAAGAACGATCATAGGTAAAGTCATAATGCTTGGCGACTCATGAACGTTTTTCATGTCGCTTCTTGACTCACCAGTAAACACCATGAAGAATAGACGGAACATATAGAATGCTGTAAAGAACGCAGCAATAACCGCTAACCAAAATAACACGACATTTCCGTGTGCCCAAGTTGCAAGTAAAATTTCTTCTTTACTGAAGAAACCAGAGAACAATGGAACACCACTAATCGCTAATGTACCAATTAAGAAAAGTGGACCAGTAATTTTTAACTTTTTCCACAATCCACCCATTTTTTCGATGTTTTGGTTGTGAACCGCATGAATAACACTACCCGCTGCCAAGAATAGCAAAGCTTTGAAAAAGGCATGTGTCATTAAGTGGAACACACCTGCAACATATCCAGCTGAACCTAAAGCAAGCATCATATAACCAAGCTGGCTGACAGTTGAATAGGCTAGAACTCTTTTAATATCTGTTTGTACTAAACCAATACTAGCAGCAAAAATGGCTGTAACTGCTCCAATAATGGCTACCGTTAACATAGCTGTTTCACTCGCATTAAATAACGGGAACATCGCAGCTACTAAATAAACACCCGCTGCAACCATCGTTGCGGC
Organism: Cytobacillus spartinae; assembly: GCF_042865285.1. Lineage (NCBI taxonomy): Bacteria > Bacillati > Bacillota > Bacilli > Caryophanales > Bacillaceae > Cytobacillus > Cytobacillus spartinae. The sequence goes on from NZ_JBIACK010000007.1 coordinate 74,423, forward strand.
ATGGATTAAAGCTGATACAGGAGTTGGACCTTCCATCGCGTCAGGTAACCACGTATGTAATGGGAATTGACCGGATTTACCGACTGCCCCAATAAAAATGAGGATCGCTGTTAATGTAATCATTTCCCCAGAAATAGCCCCATCTTGCACAGCTTGAAAAATCACATCGTATTCGAAGCTTCCTACTTGCCAAAATAAAAGAATCATCCCAATAAGAAGACCGACGTCACCGATACGAGTCATAATGAATGCTTTTTTAGCTGCAGCTTTTGCTTCTTCTTTATAAAAATAGAATCCAATTAATAGGAATGAACCTACCCCTACTAATTCCCAGAAAATATACGTTTGTAGTAGGTTTGGTGATAACACCAACCCTAACATCGCAAAGGTAAACAACCCTAGGTAGGCATAGAACACTGGCATCCGCTCATCACCGTGCATGTAACCCTTGGAATACGTATGTACCAAGAAGCTTACAAGTGACACGATTACTAGCATCAATGCATTTAATTGATTTACTTCAAAACCCGCTGTTAATTGGACATCCCCTATTTGAAGCCATACGCCTTCTGCTTTATATGTTGGTGAAGAGAATCGATCGAATAGCACCAACACTGAGTAGACTAATGAAGCTAGGGTTAAGAACATCCCTACGAACGCACTAGCTTCTTTCAACCGTTTACCAAATAGAAGGAGGAACAAGAATGATACAAGCGGGAAAAGCGGTATGATCCATGCATTTTCCATCAATATCACAATCCCCTTTTTGAACGCGCGAATTCGCGATACCGTCCATCTGTACTTGCGTGTTAGATTGAGATACTTCGTATTACATCTTCTGATGAAGGTCTTAAGTTCGGAAGAGTCTAGTAAAAGATGTATTTAGACGTTGTAACTCGAGAAACATTCAAAAGAGTTTACTCTTGAATCCTCACCGGTTTCTAAAAAGAGTAGACTTTTTAAAATGATCACTAACCCACAGTTTAAAGGCCCATTAGCCTTCTATGTTTTAATGCTTCATTGTATTCATTTCGTCAATATTAACCGACTTTCTATTCCGGTATAGTGCGATTAGGATGGCCAAACCGACAGCAGCTTCTGCAGCCGCGACTGTAATTGCAAACAATGCAAAAACTTGCCCCGTGATTGAAGGTGCTATCCCAAACTTACTAAAAGCTACTAGGTTAATGTTGACTGCATTAAGCATTAACTCAATTGAAATAAGAACAATAACTGTATTTCTTTTTGTTAAAGCACCATAAAGACCAATGCAGAATAAAATTAATGCCAATGTAAGGTAGGCAGAAACTGGAACTGAACTCATTCCTTATTCGCCTCCTTTTCATCGTCGTCTTTTTTCGCTAAAACGATTGATCCGATAAGCGCGACTAATAATAAAACGGATGTTAGCTCAAACGGGATTATGAACTTTGAATAGATAGCAATCCCGATCTGTTCTGTATTGTTTTCATGTAGATTGTTTGGTGCTGCACCAAGATCTAAATCATAAATCCCAATATACACTGCAAACGCAAACCCAAGAACCCCTAGAAAGAGAAGGAATTTTCGTAGACGTCCCTTCTCAGGTTCACTTCGGTCGTCATGGCGTGTTAACATAATTCCAAATAACATGATAATGGTGATAGCACCTGAGTAAATTAAAATTTGAACAGCAGCTACAAACTCTGCCGAAAGCATTACATAGATACCTGCAATACTTACAAATGTAAAAACTAGAGCTAAGACCATATGCATGACTTTAGAAAGATTTAATAACAAGACGCCGCCCAACACAGCTACAACAGCGAGAGAAAAAAACGCTAGTAATTCTCCTGAAAACGTCATGCTTTATTCACCTTCCGCACATTCTCGTCATTCTCATCTAACCACTCGAGATTTTTAAACAATTCATCTCGGCTATATTCGGCTAGCTCGAAGTTGTTCGTCATAATGATGGCTTCTGTCGGACAAACTTCAGTACACAAATCACAAAGAATGCAGATTTCAAAATTAATATCATACGTATCTATGATTTTCCCTTTTTTCGTTGGGTCTGGATGTTTTTTTCCGGTTAATTGAATGCAATCTGTTGGACAAATATTGGCACACTGATTACAAACGATACATTTTTCAGGATAGAATTTTTGAATTCCTCGAAAACGATCCGGAAGCGGAAGAGGTTTTTTCGGATAATCATAGGTAACTTTTTCTTTTGTTAATTGTTTTAGGGTATATTTTAAACCTTTCGTAAATCCAAGCATGTTTTTTCACCCCTTGTTTATAAAAGTGGGACTTATTTAGGGCTGTTTTTTCCAAACACCCTTTGATATTTAAACTATCTTCGTAACCTTATTGCTAAATAACGAGTATTGGGATTGTTGGTTTCCGCTCCAGGATGCTCGCTTTCCACGGGGCGTGCGCTGAGCCTCCTCGGCGCAAAGCGCCTGTGGGGTCTCATCTGTCCCGCTACTCCCGTAGGAGTCTCGCACCTTCCGCTTCAACCAACCATAATTTTGTTCAAAGGCACTCATTTAAAAACAACAAGCTTCACTTATTAAAACAACTTCAACAATTCTTTAATAATGGCTGTTAAGAAGATGTTTCCTAATGCTACTGGTAATAGTACTTTCCAGCCGAATTCCATTAATTGGTCGGCGCGTAAACGTGGTAGTGTTACACGGAACCAGATTAATAGGAAGACAACTGCAGTAAATTTAAGTGCGAACCATACTGCTCCTGGGATAAAGTCTAGGAATGCAAATGGTGGTAACCAGCCTCCTAGGAATAGAACTGTAGTTAGAGATGCCATTGCAAAGAAATACACGTATTCTGCAAGCATGAAAAATGCCCAGCGGAATCCTGAATACTCTACATGGAAACCTGCTACTAACTCAGATTCTGCCTCTGGAAGGTCAAATGGTGCACGATTCAGTTCGGCTACAGAAGCGATAAGGAAAATAATAAAACCAATTGGCTGTAATAAAATAAACCATCCCATATCTTGTTGTGCAGCTACGATCTCATTTAGGTTTAAGCTTCCAGAAAGAAGGATAACCCCGATTACTGACATAACGAGTGGGATTTCATAAGAAATCATTTGGGCCGCTGCACGCATTCCACCAAGAAGGGCATATTTATTATTTGAAGCCCATCCCCCCGTTACAATCCCGATCGTTGTTAGACCAGAAATAGCAATGTAATATAGCAGTCCTACACCAATGTCCGCAAATTGAAATTTGTCGGTAAATGGTATGGTTGCAAGTACCATAAATGCAGGTGTAAAGGCGATAACTGGCGCTAAAATATATAGAGGTCGGTCAGCTAACTTAGGAATTGTATCCTCTTTTAGTAGTAACTTTAATACGTCAGCTACTGTTTGAAGTAAACCCCAAGGACCTCCCACTTGGTTAGGACCATGACGCAACTGCATGAAACCCATGACTTTACGTTCTGCTAGAATCCCATACGTTACGAATCCTAGTACAACTAATAGTAAAACGGTTGCTAGTAAAAAGAAAATTCCAAAGTTTAATAATCCGGGTTGAGAATACAATAAATCCTGTATCATTAACCATCAACCTCCCCTAAGACGATGTCAATTGCACCAAGGATCGCAATTAAGTTTGCAATATTCTCGCCTTCTAATAACTTAGGGAGAATTTGAAGGTTATAGAAAGATGGTCTTCTAAATTTCAAACGATAAGGTTCTTTTTTACCGTCACTGGCAATATAGCAACCAATTTCTCCACGTGGTGATTCAATTCGAACAAAAGCTTCTCCTTTTGGAGCTTTAATTATTTTAGGTACTTTTGCTAGTATTTCACCTTCCGCAGGGAATTGTTGTACTGCTTGTTCTAGTATTTTTAGTGATTCCTCGATTTCTGCCAGACGAACGTGGTAACGAGCCCAAGCATCTCCACCCTCTTGAACAGGCACATCGAAATCAAAGCGGTCATAGATTGAGTAAGGTTCGTCTTTACGAAGATCCCATTTTACTCCTGTACAACGAAGATTCGCACCACTCAGAGAGTAGTTAAGTGCATCTTCTTTCGTGTACTTACCGACCCCTTTTACACGATTCATGAAAATTTCATTTCCTGTTACAAGGTCGTGATAACCTTTAAGCTGCTCTCTCATATAAGGAATGAACTGTTCTACCTTTTGAATCCAACCTTCAGGAGCATCCCATTTCACTCCACCTACGCGCATGTAGTTGAATGTTAAGCGGGCACCAGAAAGTTCATTTAGCATGTTAATAATCATTTCTCTCTCACGGAATGCATATAGGAATGGGGAAACGGCCCCAATATCTAATAGATATGTACCCCACCAAACTAAGTGGCTGGCAACACGACCTAATTCCATCGCGATAACACGCAGGTATTCAGCACGCTCTGGTATTTCTAACCCCATCATTGTCTCAACTGAGTGGACAAGAACATAGTTATTGGTCATAGCAGCAAGGTAATCCATACGATCCGTGTAAGGAATAATTTGTGTATACTGTAGATCCTCCGCAAGCTTTTCTGTTCCACGGTGAAGGTAGCCGATTACTGGCTTCGCTTCTTTAATGATTTCTCCGTCAATTTTTAAAACGATACGAAACACTCCGTGGGTACTTGGATGCTGAGGTCCTACGTTCAACAGCATTTCTTCCGTTCGTAACATTGGTTACACCTCCACATCATATGGTTCATAATCTTTGCGTAGAGGATGACCAACCCAATCTTCACCAAGCATAATACGGTTGAGGTTAGGATGTCCTGTGAACTTGATCCCTAACAAGTCGTAAGCTTCACATTCAGGCCAGTCTGCACCTGCCCAAAGTGGCTGTAATGAATCAATCGTTGGTTCATCACGATCAATCTTCACTTTTAAAGCAACAGATTGTCGATTTTTGTATGAGTATAGATGAGCATAGACTTCCATGTGAGTTTCAAAATCTCCCCCATGGATCTCTGATAAGTAATCAAAACCTAATTGCTCATTGAACTTCAGGAATTCAGCAATTTTATAGTAAGTTTCTTTTTTAGCAACTAAAGTAGGAACATCTTTGGAAAGGTTATTAATATAATAGTCTTCCAAAACTTCTTTCCCTAAGTGCTCTTCAATAACTTTCACATACTTATCAAGATATGGTTGGTTCGGTGATGGCTTTTTCTCTTCAACTGGAGCATCTGCACCAGCTGTTGCCCCTGCCTTTGCTTTCGCTGCTGCGGCCGCTGCTGCTTTCGCCTTCGCTGCTGCAATGGCTTTCGCCTTTTCATCGTCACCTGCTCCACCCGTATCTTTTCCTTGAGCTGCTAGTTTTGCTTTCGCTGCTGCCGCTGCTTTTGCTTTGGCTGCCGCGATGGCTTTCGCTTTTTCATCATCACCGTCTGCTGCTCCACCTGCTTGTTTCGCTAGAGCTGCTGCCTTTGCTTTCGCTGCTGCTGCCGCTTTTGCCTTTGCTGCTGCGATAGCTTTCGCTTTCTCGTCATCTCCACCTGCAGCATCGCCTGATTCACCGCCGGATTGTTTCGCCATTGCCGCTGCCTTCGCTTTTGCTGCAGCTGCTGCTTTTGCCTTTGCTGCTGCCGCTGCTTTTTGTTTGGCGATATCTAGGCTTTCTTCCTCTGCTGCTGGTTCTTCTGTTGATGAAGATTCTGACTGATCTCTCTTCATTTTTGCTAGAGCTGCTGCCTTAGCCTTCGCTGCAGCCGCTGCCTTTGCCTTTGCTAAATCTAAGCCTTCTTCCTCTGCTGATGGTTCTTCGTTCGATGAGGATTCTGCTTGCTCTTTTGCCTTCATTTTTGCTAAGGCTGCCGCTTTCGCCTTCGCTGCTGCCGCTGCTTTTTGTTTAGCAACATCTAGGCTTTCTTCCTCCGCTGCTGGTTCTTCGGTTGATGAGGATTCTGCCTGTTCTTTTGCCTTCATTTTTGCCAGGGCTGCTGCTTTCGCTTTCGCTGCTGCCGCTGCTTTTTGTTTGGCTATATCTAAGCTTTCTTCCTCCGCTGCTGGTTCTTCAGTTGTTGAGGATTCTGCTTGCTCTTTTGCCTTCATTTTTGCTAGGGCTGCTGCTTTTGCTTTTTCAGCTGCTTCCTTTTTTAGTTGTTCAAGGTCTTTTTCTCCGCTCATGGATTAAATCACCTTCTTCCCTGTCTTAGCCTCGTAACGGATTTTTTCCTTTAATTTATTGATTCCATAAATTAAAGCTGCCGGGTTTGGTGGGCATCCAGGAATGTAAACATCAACAGGTACGATTTGGTCAACCCCTTTAACAACTGCGTACGATTTAACATAAGGGCCACCAGCTGTTGCACATGAACCCATTGCAATAACCCATTTTGGTTCAGGCATTTGATCATATAGTCGACGTACAATTGGAGCCATTTTCTTCGTCACTGTTCCTGAAACAATCATGACGTCTGATTGGCGTGGAGATGTACGGAAGAATGATCCGAAACGGTCTAAATCGTAGTGAGAAGAACCAACACCCATCATTTCGATGGCACAACAAGCAAGCCCAAACGTCATCGGCCATAATGAGTTACTTCTTGCCCAGGCTTTAATTTGTTCTAAAGTTGTTAAAAAAACATTTCGTCTTAGCTCTTCCATCTCTTCTGGAGAGATATTGTCTAAGTCTAGTTTTAAATCCATTTTAGCACCTTCTTCTTCCATGCGTAGATCAGTCCAATAAGAAGCATGAATACGAAAATTAACATTTCAATCAACGCAAAAATACCTAATTTTTCATAGGCTACAGCCCATGGGTAAAGAAACACAGTTTCTACATCAAAAATAACAAACATTAGGGCAAAAATATAATAGCGGACATTGAACTGCACCCTTGAATCATGGAATGGTTCAATCCCGCTCTCGTATGTGGTGTACTTTGCATCATAAGGCTTATATGGCCTTAAAAGCTTACCGAAAAACAGTGCCACCACAGGTAATAATACCCCTAGACATAGGAACACAAATACAATCAGATAGTTATTCTGGTATAAGTTTAGTAGTTCCATGTCCATCCCCTCCAATTGTAGTAATTTTTTTAAATACTTTTTCTATTTGTAACCGAATACATTATACCATTGTTACAAAATTGTGTCGACAAAGCCTAGAGTAATAAAGGAAAAACACTAATCTTTTGTGAAAAATTGTTTAGGTCGACTGAGCGCTCGCTTCTTAAGACACTCGTAGTTGCTTTTCCAAATAATTGTTTGCCAGTATTTAAGATTGTTTCACAATGGTTTTGCAACGGTATTAAAGAGAGAGGGCAAATCTCACTTCCCTCTTATCCATCTATCATTAAATAACAAAAATTATGATTTGTAAGTGAGAATTGTCAACAAATGTTCACTTTTTAAATTATTTCTACTGTTTTTCTGGTAGATATTGATAGAATCGTTTTGTTCGTAAGAAGAACATAACGATATTGTTTTTATTAAAATGGTCTTGCATGACGGAAAAAGCAAGGTGATCTTATATCTTTTGCTACCAAGTAATTGAAAAATTGACGATAAAGCCTCATTAGGAGGGGCATTTAACATAATTTCACATTGAATATACGCATTATCAATTATTCGACATGATTTATGATTGAATTTTTCCATTTATCGATTATTCGACAAGGTTTATAATCGAATTTTTCTATTTATCGATTATTCGACAAAACGAACTCGGCTATCCGAAATAAAACATAAAAAACACCCTCCGACTTTATTGGTTAAAATCGAAAGGTGCTTGTATTAGAGTATTATTTGTTTCCAGCAACAGAGATACGGTTAATTGCACGTTGTAGGGCAAGTTCTGCACGTTTCATATCTACATTTTCTTGTTTCTGCTCGCGAAGGCGTTGCTCTGCACGTTCTTTTGCACGTAGAGCACGATCCACGTCGATACTGTTTGATACCTCAGCAGATTGAGCTAAAATAGATACTTGTTCGCCACGAACTTCAATAAAGCCGCCACTTACTGCAACGTATTCTGTCTTGCCGCCGTTCTTTAAACGAACAGCGCCAATTTGCAACGGTGCAACCATTGGAATGTGTCCAGGTAAAATTCCAAGCTCACCGCTTTGAGCTTTTGTACTTACCATTTCCACATCTGATTCAAACACCGGGCCATCAGGAGTAACAACACTGACTTTAATCGTCTTCATTTTTTACCCTCCTGGTCCGAAATTAGACCTCTACACCCATACGTTTTGCACTCTCGATAACGTCTTCGATTTTACCTACAAGACGGAATGCATCTTCTGGAAGATGGTCATATTTACCTTCAAGGATTTCTTTAAAGCCTTTAACAGTTTCTTTAACAGGTACGTAAGACCCAGCCTGTCCAGTGAACTGTTCAGCAACGTGGAAGTTTTGAGATAAGAAGAACTGGATACGACGCGCACGGTGTACAACAAGCTTATCTTCGTCAGAAAGCTCATCCATACCTAGGATTGCGATGATATCTTGTAATTCTTTATAACGTTGTAACGTTGACTGTACTTGACGAGCTACTGAGTAGTGTTCTTCTCCAACGATTTCAGGTGATAAAGCACGAGAAGTTGAAGCAAGTGGATCCACCGCAGGGTAGATACCCATCTCAGAAAGCTTACGCTCAAGGTTTGTTGTAGCATCTAAGTGAGCGAAAGTTGTAGCAGGAGCCGGATCCGTATAGTCATCGGCTGGTACGTAAATCGCTTGGATAGATGTAACAGAACCTACGTTAGTAGATGTGATACGCTCTTGTAATTTACCCATTTCAGTAGCAAGAGTTGGTTGGTAACCTACCGCTGAAGGCATACGACCTAATAGGGCAGAAACCTCAGAACCTGCTTGTGTGAAACGGAAGATGTTATCCATGAAGAATAGAACGTCTTGTCCTTGCTCATCACGGAAATATTCAGCCATTGTAAGACCAGTTAGAGCAACACGCATACGTGCTCCAGGTGGTTCGTTCATTTGTCCGAATACCATCGCAGTTTGTTTAATAACGCCAGAATCAGTCATTTCATGATAAAGGTCGTTACCTTCACGTGTACGCTCACCAACACCAGCGAATACCGAAATACCACTGTGCTCTTGAGCGATATTGTTAATTAACTCCTGGATTAAAACGGTTTTACCTACACCGGCACCACCGAATAGACCGATTTTTCCACCTTTAATATATGGAGCAAGTAAGTCTACTACTTTAATACCAGTTTCAAGAATTTCTACTTCAGTAGAAAGTTGTTCAAAAGTTGGTGCTTCTCTGTGAATTGAATCACGACGAGCATCCGCAGGAATCTGAGCATCCAAGTCAATTGATTCACCTAGTACGTTGAATACACGTCCAAGTGTTACATCTCCAACAGGAACGGAGATAGGAGCACCAGTGTCAGTAACTTCACTACCACGAGTTAAACCGTCAGTAGAAGCCATTGCGATTGTACGAACTGTATCATCACCTAAGTGAAGGGCAACTTCAAGGGTTAAGTTGATTTCAACATCAGATTCGCTACGCGCATTGTTCTGAATCGTTAATGCGTTATAGATAGCTGGTAGATGTCCGCTTTCAAACTTTACGTCAACTACCGGACCCATAACTTGAAGAACGCGTCCTTTGTTCATCTTTTTCCCTCCTAACTTTCTCTTTTCCAGATTGTTCTGGAAGCTATGTTACACATAGCATTTCAAAAATACAGTTTATACCTTTTTAGGCATAAACTTAGAATTTATCTCTACTCTAGAGCAGCTGCTCCACCAACGATCTCAGTGATCTCTTGAGTGATTGCTGCTTGACGAGCACGGTTATAGCTTAAGCTGTAAGAGTTAATGAGCTCTTTTGCATTATCAGTAGCGTTTCTCATCGCTGTCATCCTTGCAGCATGCTCACTAGCTTTACTATCTAAAACAGCACCAAAGATTAAACTCTCTGCATATTGAGGTAATAATACGTTTAAAATCTCTTCTGCAGATGGCTCAAACTCATAAGATGTAAGTTTATTAGATGTTGCAATATCGGTAAGTGGAAGAACTTTCTTCTCTGTAACATCCTGTTGAATTGCACTAACAAAGTGATTGTAGTACATGTATAACTCATCGAAAGTACCGTCAGCAAACATGTTTACTGTTTTACTAACAGTATCCTTAATGTCTGCAAAAGACGGTTGATCAGCTATTCCAGTAATGTCGAGAACAACGTTCATGTCGCGCTTTCTAAAGAATTCACGACCCATTTTCCCTAACGCGATAATGACATACTCATCCTTAGACTTATGGCGCTTTTGAATGGTTTGGAATGCTAAACGTAACACGTTACTATTAAAAGCTCCAGCAAGACCACGCTCAGCTGTAATCACTAAATAAGCAGTCTTTTTTACAGGACGAGAGCTTAACATAGGATGTGCTACATCTTTACTACCTAAAGCTATAGAAGCCGTAACCTCCTGAATCTTTTCCATGTAAGGGACAAATGCCTTTGCATTTGACTCTGCACGGTTAAAGTTTGCAGCAGATACCATCTCCATCGCTTTGGTAATTTGACTTGTTTTCTTTGTAGAAGTAATCTTATTTTTTATATCGCGTAATGATGCCACAGGTTCTCACCACCTTCTCAAAGATTGTCAGCTTCAGGACCTATTTATCTAGATTCATAAGACAATCCCTGCAGAAGCAGTACTTCATCTAGGGATGGTCTTATGATATTAAAGGATAATAGGAACTTACGCTTTCCTTGTCAGACCCTGATTACTCAGACACTGCGAAAGATTTTTTAAATTCGTTAATTGCCGCCGTCATGTCATCATCAGAAGGAAGCTCTTTCGTAGTAGCAATATGGTCTAACACGCTCTTATGATTGTGGTCTAACCATGAAAGGAATTCAGACTCGAAACGACGAATATCCTGTACAGGAATATCATCTAAGAAGCCGCGCGTTAATGCATATAGAATCGCTACTTGCTTTTCTACTTTTAACGGCTTGTTAAGATCCTGTTTTAAAACTTCTACTGTACGAGCACCACGGTTTAGTTTTGCTTGTGTTGCTTTATCAAGATCAGAACCGAACTGAGCAAATGCTTCTAGCTCACGGTAAGATGCAAGGTCTAGACGTAATGTACCAGATACCTTCTTCATCGCTTTAATTTGCGCTGATCCACCTACACGTGATACAGAAAGACCTGCGTTGATCGCTGGACGTACGCCAGAGAAGAATAGGTCAGATTGTAAGAAGATTTGTCCATCAGTGATGGAAATAACGTTTGTTGGGATATAAGCAGAAACGTCACCTGCTTGTGTTTCGATAAATGGTAATGCTGTGATTGAACCAGCACCTTTAGCGTCACTCAACTTAGCAGCACGCTCTAAAAGACGGCTGTGTAAGTAGAATACATCCCCTGGATATGCTTCACGACCTGGAGGACGACGAAGTAGTAATGAAAGCTCACGATAAGCCGCAGCTTGTTTTGTTAAGTCATCATACACAACTAAAACGTGCTTGCCGTTATACATGAATTCTTCTGCCATTGTTACCCCAGCATAAGGAGCTAAGAATAGTAATGGAGCAGGTTGTGATGCAGAAGCAGTTACAACGATTGTGTAATCTAATGCACCCATTTTACGTAATGTTTCAACAGCATTACGAACTGTAGATTCTTTTTGTCCGATAGCCACATAGATACATACCATGTTTTGGTCCTTTTGGTTAAGGATTGTATCTACTGCAACAGATGTTTTACCAGTTTGACGGTCACCGATGATTAACTCACGTTGACCACGTCCGATTGGTACAAGAGCGTCAATCGCTTTAATACCAGTTTGAAGTGGCTCGTGTACAGATTTACGATCCATAACACCAGGAGCTGGACTTTCAATTGGACGAGTTTTAGAAGTATTGATAGGTCCCATGCCATCTACTGGTTGTCCTAGTGGGTTTACTACGCGGCCGATAAGCTCTTCCCCAACTGGAACCTCCATGATGCGGCCCGTACGGCGAACTTCGTCACCTTCACGGATTTCTGTATATGGTCCTAAAATGATAATACCGACGTTATTTTCTTCAAGGTTTTGTGCCATACCCATAACGCCGTTTGAAAATTCAACAAGTTCTCCAGCCATGACATTGTCGAGGCCATGAGCACGAGCGATACCGTCACCAATTTGGATAACCGTACCTACATCACTCACTTGAATTTCCGACTGATAGTTTTCAATTTGCTTTTTTATCAGCGCACTAATTTCTTCAGCTTTGATGCTCATGAGTTTCACCCCTATCTACGAATCTTAGCATATTTTCATTTTCGTAAAAGAACGTTCCTTACGAAAAGAGCTTAGCTTAGTAATTGATTTTCAAGGCGATCAAGCTTACCGCGTAAGCTTCCGTCGAAAATTCTATTTCCGATTCGAAGCTTGATTCCACCCAGTAAATTGGTATCAACTATATTTTCAATACGAAGAGATTTTTTTCCAACTTTAGCTGCAAACGAAGAAGATAGTGCTTCACTCTCAGCATCCGTTAACGGACGAGTTGTGTAAACAAGAGCGTCTGCAATTCCTCTTTCATCATTTGCAAGATCTACAAAGTGATCTGCCATACCGATGATATGATCTTCTCTATGACGATCAACTAGTATCATAAGTGTATTTAACACATACGGATTTAAAGCTGCAAAAGAGTCTTTTAAAATCTCTTTTTTCTTAACGCTTGTAAGCTTTGGAGATTTAAGGACTGCCTTTAATTCATTGTTTTGGCTTACTACTTCTTTAACTACACGTAGCTCGCCTTCCATTTGATCAAGAAGCTGATGTTCTTTAGCAAGGTGGAAAAGAGCCAACGCATAGCGCTTACCTACAGTTGAGTTGCTCATCGGCCTTCTCCTGCCTCTTGAATATAATCGTTAATTAGCTTCTCTTGATCTTGTACTGAAAGTTCTTTTTCAATCACTTTAGAAGCGATCATGACAGAAAGTGTAGCCACTTGTTCGCGAATAGCTGCAACGGCTTTTTCTTTCTGTTGCTCGATTTCTAGCTTAGCAGATTCTTTAATACGCTCAGCTTCGCTACGTGCCAATGTAATGATTTCATCACGTTGTACGTCGCCTTGCTTTTTCGCGTTTTCAATTAATCCTTGTGCTTCAGTACGAGCTTCTTTTAGAAGGTTACGTTGGTCTTCTAAAAGTTTTTGTGTTTCAGCACGACTTTGTTCAGCCGCATTTATTTCATTTGCAATATGTTCTTCACGTTGTTTCATGATGCCCATTAATGGACCCCATGCGTACTTTTTTAACAATGCTAACAAGATGATGAACATTGCTAATTGGAAAAGAATATCTCCTCCATTAAAGCCACCACCAGCTGCACCTAATACTAGATTGCTTGTTAACACCCTCGATTCACTCCCTTCAAGAGTCGTTCACTTATAAAAAAACAATTTACCGAAAAACGATATTGTTAGAATATGAACATAAAGGAATGGCGAAGGAACTCATTAAATGATCTTCGCCATTTTTAGTCATCTTGTTACAGTACTAATTATCCACCAATAACCATGAACGCGATAACTACTCCAATGATCGGAATCGCCTCAACTAACGCTACCCCGATGAACATTGTAGTTTGAAGCATACCACGTGCTTCTGGTTGACGAGCGATACCTTCAACTGTTTTTGATACGATAAGACCGTTACCGATACCAGCACCTAGTGCTGCTAAACCGATTGCGATTGCTGCTGCTAAAAGACCCATTATAAAGTTCCTCCTTAATGTATAAAAAAATTATTTTTTTGAAAATGTTTGTTCATTAAATGAACAGGTATATATTAATGGTCATGACTCACTTTGTGAGCCAAGTAAACCATCGTTAACATGGTAAAGATAAACGCTTGGATTGCCCCGATGAAAATCGAGAATCCTTGCCAAGCTAACATTGGAATTATGGCTGCTAAATGACCGCCTATTCCTACAGCAAGACTTCCTGCAAGTAACGTTAGAAGGATTTCTCCTGCATAGATGTTACCGTAAAGACGAAGTCCAAGAGTTAAAGTGTTTGCAAACTCTTCAATAATTTTAAGCGGGAATAAGAACCACATAGGTCTTGCAAACTCTCGACCGTATTCTTTTGCTCCCTTAAGTTTCACACCATAATAATGTGATAACGCTACAACCATCGCCGCTAGAGTTAACGTTACGACTGGATCGGCTGTTGGTGATTTCCACCATAAGTAATCGTCATAAACGACCGCAAACGGTAGTCCTAACATATTTGATACGAAGATATACATCATTAAAGTTATACCTAGAATGTGAAATCTTCCGCCATCTTTCCAATCCATCGTACTATTGATGATATTCTTTACAAAGTCCATGATCCATTCAAAGAAGTTTTGCAATCCTGTTGGTTTCATGGCCAACGTACGAGTAGAAAGAACAGCAATGATAAAAACGATTGCACTTGCAACAGTAATCATCAATATGTTTGATAAGTTAAAGGTTAAGCCCATAAAATCTACTAATGGAGCTTTATGATGCACAGTATTCACCTCTCTTCCCGCTATTTACTACGTGAATTAAAAGCTTGCAGAAAAAAATCTATCATAATGACAATATAAGATGTCATTAATCCAAAAATAACACTATATAAATGAAGCTTATCAGGATATTCAAGCGCAAGCATTACAGCTAAAACTGCTGTAGCCATCCTTGATAGCATACCTAGTGATCGTACTTTTTCACCTTTCGCAACTGCTTCACCAAACTTGTCCGTCTTTCTTGCGAGCAACCACAAGTTAAATAGGCTTAAGCTTGTACCGAGAATAAGCCCTAAAAAAATAGTTTGATATGAAGTGAAACCCCAGCCAAGAACGTACAGTGACAACAATAAGAATATGTATTTACGTTGCCTGATATAGATTGCTTTTAATTCCGGCATTGTTGTTTAATCTCCTGAGAAAAAATGTTGGACTAGACGGATCATAGCGAAAACACCTGCTGCTAACCCCATTAGCAATCCGATAATTAAAAATAGTGGTTCGGTTCCTGCGGTTCGGTCAAGCCATCTTCCTAGGAAAATTCCCACTAAGACAGACCCGACTAATTGAGAAAGTATCGCGGACATCAGTGCCATTGCTTGCAATGGATGACGGTTTCTTTGTTTCATTTTGAACGCATCCTCTCTATAAGAGAATGGTGATGGGCCTTAGAGGTAATGGTAGGATTTTCACTCCCAACATAAGCAATATGCTGATGTTGTAATTTACACTACACAAGGTTTGTAAACCCTATCATTTATGCCCTTTGTAAGCATACAATAGGCAAATGTCAATGTCAATGCGTTTCGAGTGAAAAAGTTCACAATTAAATCCGTTAAATTTTTCTATCAGAAAGTCGTTCACAATATCTTCACTTTTTCTTTTTTTTTCATATTGAAAAAGTGAAGATACTTGTTCTATTCAGCTTTCTTAACGGTTAATTATCATTATTGCTGTTTCAATTGTGTCCTCTTGTCCTGCCTTTATTGCAAAGACTTTCGCCAAGTATACTCCTGGCATCGGCAAGTTTTCCGGCTTTACTTCCTCTTTAACCATACCTTTACTTACATTTCTCTTCCAATCTAGAAATCCTATAAACCGAAAATTGTCTGGATCAAATAATGCGATTCCAAATTCTTCAGCCCCACCTGGTAAATATACTTCATACCGGTAAGTCCCCTTCTGATCTCCCAATCCAAAATCAAACCCCATGACCCTTGGATAGTTTGGTTCTTCTAATACATATAAGTAAGGGATTGAAATAGATTGGGACCCCGCCTGAAGTTCCAAATGACCATCCTGGATTTTTTTATTAAAAACACTTGGATCAACAGACATATTGATAGCTATTTTCTTTTTTTCGTTAGGCCCAACCGTAAAGGATAACGGAACCTCCCATTTGATTCCTTTTGCACTTTTAGGAACAGATATGGAGTATTTCTCTGCCCTTTCACCAACATTGCGTATCGTTATATATTGCGTATGCTCGTGCTGCTGGTCAGAAATCTTGAACTTTCCAAATTGCAATGAAGCTGGACTAACAAGGGTGTTAGTGTTTATGGCAGCATCTACTTGTATCCTACCAGCCCCCTGAACGTATGTGCTGTAGGGATTTCCTTTTTCATCACGAATAGGTTTGGCTGTATTCATGATGGATGCTTTAATTTCATCTGGTCCCCAATCAGGATGTGCTTGCTTAATTAATGCACACGCTCCAGCTACATGAGGAGCAGCCATACTAGTTCCCTGTAACGCTAAATATCCTCCTGGAATCGTGCTATTTATCGCTACACCCGGTGCGACAACGTCAGGCTTAATCTCCCAAGTTGAGGTTACGGGACCACGCGAGCTGAAATCTGCCATTAAATCTTTCTCTTCTATTAAATGGGTACGGACATATGGGGTACTATTTTTAATTAATTTTTTTATGCTGAGCCCTATATTTTTAGATACTGTTGCGACCGGTATATCTACTTTTCCCTCCAAATTCCCAATAAAACTTCCTTTTGTATTGTTGTAGATGATAACGGCTTTTGCACCTGCTTCATGTGCGTTCATTGCTTTTTCAGTAAATGTAATCTCTCCGCGTTCTATTAATGCCACTTTGCCTTTTACATTCTTTAACTCTTCTTTTTTTCCCAATCCACCAAAAGCAATTTGATAGGAGCGATCTAAATCCCAAAGGATGGCGCCTTGCATCGGTTCCAAGCGAATGGCCTCTTCTACGCCGTCGATGTTTACATATGGGATCTTTAGCGGTGGAGTCGATGCCCCGACCGAAATAGCTTTGCTTGCTGTTCCCGGCGATCCAACTGTCCACATATTGGGTCCAGAATTTCCTGAGGACGTTACAGCGACTATCCCACTGTCGACGGCTTTGTTTAAAGCCAAGCTTATGGGCAGGTCTGGACCATTTATCGTGTTTCCAAGTGATAAGTTTAGAATATCGACTTTGTCCTTTATAGCCGCATCAATTGCTGCAATCACTTGCTCCGTTGTCCCTGTCCCTCCAGGCCCTAACGCTCGGTAAGCAATAATTTTTGCATCAGGAGCTACACCGGTAATTCTTCCGTTAGCCGCAATGACTCCGGCAACATGGGTACCGTGAAGTGTATTTTGGCCAATATAGCTTTTCGTCTCCATCGGATCATCGTCACTATCTACTAAATCACGCCCACCACCATAACTACGTCTGAGGTCAGGATGTGTATAATCGATACCTGTATCAATTACTCCCACCTTAATTCCTTTCCCGGTTAACCTATGATCCTTTAGGTCAAAATAGCCTCTTACGGTTTCTCCTCCAATAATGCGGATATTTTCCTCCACCTTTTCAACTTTGTAGGTGTTTACTGGCGAAATGGTAGCTACTTGATTAGATTTACTCAGCTCTCGAATGGATTCGTTTGAGCCCTTGATTGAAAAACCAGTTAAAGCATGTTCAAATATGTAGCGAAGCTTTACGTCAGGATATGGTTCAAGGAGCCTTTGAATTTCAGATTGGGTTAATTTGGTTGGCAAAGTCACAATTGCTACTTTTTCTTCTGCAGGTGACTCTTCTGGAATCGGAGGGTGTTCTAACCTGGATTGCCCATAGACTGAGGATGAAAAAAGATTTGCTATTATTAATAGAAGGAATAGGATTTTTTTCAAGTTGTGTGCACCCCCGGAAGTGATGATTGTGTTGGATATAAACTGATTAAGCTATACTTATCCCTCTACAACCTAAATTTTTCTACCTTTCAAATAGGGTTTTCATGTAGTGGAAAAAGTATGCATTATTGGGGTTGTTGATGGTATTGGGTTGATTTTTTTGAGCCTGTGGTGGGGAGGTTCATGGAGGTAAGTAGAGTATGGGCTATATTTCGAGATGATATTTTTAAGAATTGCTGACATTCACGATTTGTTATCGTTCTTTTTATTAAGTAAAAATAGTCATTAATTACTTGAATATGGGCATCTTTGTTTGAGGTTTGACACTTTGTACAATACCATCGTGCAAAAGCTCGCTCCATAGGTGCATATCGGCATGATGGGCATTGAACTCCTAAAATAAGTTGATCTGGTGTTAGGTTGTAATATTGGAAAATATCTTGGTGTAATGGAATATTTGCTTGAAGAAGAAGTTTACTAAGTTTTCTAAGATCCTTTTTTTCAAGTTGTTCATTTTTGTAGATGAGTTCAAAATCTTTAATTCTATCCATCAACAATTCACTATGAACGACGCGCTTAAAGAGCTGATGATTGCCAGGGTTTTTTTTTAGAACAGTGCTGGGGTTACTAATAATGATAAGATACTCGACAGGGAGGTTTTTATACTTATTCTTTTCTAACCAATTTTGAAATTGTAACGTTTGCCTTTTCACTTGGCTGACAGGATTTGAAAAACCAGTTTCGATACCATCAAGTGTTCTAATTAGTTGGTTAGAGTACTTATCAAAAAAGAGGGTCCCTGATATATTCTTAACTTCTAAGAGGAGGACGAAATACGAGGAAAGTAGGAGGACATCGATTTGGAATGCATCTTGATTAATGAGCCTCAAGTCATGAAAGATTTTATATTGATCTTGGTCTAAAAATCGAAGGTGGTAATCTAGCGATTGTTCACCACGATATCCAGCCAACCTTTTAGCTAAATCCTCTTCAATCATTGGCCTTTTAGGATGGTTTACAGGAAGCCTTCGTAAAAGCGCTTGTAATTGGTGAATAATTATAGGAATTTTTCTTTCTTTTATGATCAAACGCATCACTCCTACTATTTTAGTTAGTATTTACTTCAACAATATATTATTTTTTCCTGCATCATTTTGAAGAGGAGCATATCATTTTTGTTTTATGTGGCGGTTTCAGAAGTTTCTGCGGCATTATCTAGAATTATGCTGCAATTTCTAACCTTTATGCGGGAAAATGGGAGGTTTATGCGGCAGTTTTCATCTTTTATGCGGATATTAAACTCCTCAAATAAAAAGCCAGCCCTCAGCAAAGGGCTAGCTACCACAATCATTATTTCGTTCCAAACAAACGGTCACCAGCATCACCTAGACCTGGTACGATGTAGCCTTTTTCGTTCAGCTTCTCATCTAATGCAGCGATATAGATATCAACATCCGGGTGTGCAGCCTTAACCGCATCAACACCTTCTGGAGCTGCAATTAAGCACATGAATTTGATATTTTTAGCGCCACGTTTTTTCAGAGAGTTGATCGCTTCAACTGCAGAGCCTCCAGTTGCTAGCATTGGGTCAACTACGATAAAGTCTCTCTCTTCTACATCACTAGGAAGTTTTACGTAATATTCAACAGGCTGTAAAGTTTCCGGGTCGCGGTATAAGCCGATGTGACCAACTTTTGCAGCAGGGATTAATTTTAAAATTCCATCTACCATTCCGATACCTGCACGTAGAATTGGAATGATTCCTAACTTTTTCCCTGATAGAACTTTAGACGTTGTTTTGCTAACAGGAGTTTCAATTTCAATATCTTCTAGTGGCATGTCTCTAGTAATTTCAAATGCCATTAATGTTGCCACTTCATCTACTAACTCACGGAACTCCTTCGTTCCAGTGTCTTTTTCACGAATGTATGTAAGCTTATGCTGAATAAGTGGGTGGTCAAATACGTATACTTTTGCCATCAATAATCTCTCCTTTTTATCTAAAAATCCTACCTATATTAGTATGTAAAAAATAGTTCCCAACTACACTTCGTCTAATTTTACAGAAAAAACATTTAGAGAGCAACCTAGAACAGAAAATGTAAAGGAAACGTCAAATCTTACAATTACACACAAAAAATCAGCCCCGTAAAAGGAGCTGACTTAGTTATTATCTTTCAGGATACAAAGTGAAACGGCTTGTTAAAGCTTCTACACGTTGTTTAGCTTCTTCTAACTTCGCTTCATTTTCATGATTTTTAAGTGTAAAGCCAATAATAGAAGCGATTTCTGCCATTTCTTCAGCTCCGAAACCACGAGAAGTTACCGCAGCAGTACCGATACGAACACCGCTTGTAACAAACGGGCTTTCTGGGTCGAATGGAATCGTGTTTTTATTGACCGTAATTCCGACTTCATCAAGTACTTTTTCTGCTACTTTACCCGTTAAACCAAGTGAGCGTAAGTCTACTAATAGTAAATGGTTGTCAGTACCACCTGAAACTAGACTTAAGCCTTCCTTTTGTAGGCCTTCTGCTAGGTCTTTAGCATTTTTAATAATGTTAGCTGCATATTCTTTAAAGCTATCTTGAAGAGCTTCGCCAAATGCTACTGCTTTTGCAGCGATAACATGCATTAATGGACCACCTTGGATTCCGGGGAAGATCGATTTATCAATTTTCTTCGCGAATTCTTCTTTACATAGAATCATTCCACCACGAGGTCCACGAAGAGTTTTATGAGTTGTTGTAGTTACAAAATCAGCATAAGGGACAGGATTCGGATGAAGTCCAGCAGCAACAAGACCAGCGATATGAGCCATATCCACCATTAAGTAAGCTCCAACTTCATCAGCAATTTCTCTAAAGCGTTTGAAATCAATTTCACGAGGATACGCACTTGCTCCAGCAACGATTAGCTTAGGCTTATGCTGGCGAGCTTTATCCGCTACATCTTCATAATTAATAGTATGTGTAACTTCATCCACACCATACTCTACGAAATTGTATTGAATTCCACTGAAGTTAACTGGGCTACCATGTGTTAAATGTCCACCGTGTGATAAATTCATCCCAAGTACAGTATCACCTTGCTCTAGGATCGTAAAATAAACCGCCATGTTTGCTTGTGCACCAGAGTGAGGTTGAACATTCGCGTGTTCTGCTCCGAAAATTTGTTTTGCACGATCGCGAGCAAGATCTTCGGCCACATCTACATATTCACAGCCACCGTAATAGCGTCTTCCAGGATAGCCCTCGGCATACTTGTTCGTTAATACTGATCCTTGAGCTTCCATAACCGCTTCGCTTACAAAGTTTTCAGAAGCGATCAATTCAATTTTCGTTCTTTGACGTCCTAACTCTTGTTGAATGGCTTTAAAAACTTGTTCATCCTGCTGTGCTAAATGCTTCATTGTAATCCCCCTCATATTTTAACTGATGAATTAACTATGTAATATTTTTCCGATTTTAAAAATTCTTTTTTATTTTATCACACACATATGGTGACAATCACCTTTATATTTTTAAAAAAAGAAAAGATTTTATCACTTTTTCGAAAGGCTTCTTGTAAAAAAAGAACCGCCATTATGGCGGGATTGATTAGCTATATTTTTCTTGTAGCTTTGAAACGTCGATTCCTTTTGCTGTTAACATTTTGAAAGCTTTTTCACGCATGGGTCCTGAGGAAGCTGCAATATATCCTTCCACCACTTCATCCTTACCTACTGAATCTTTACCTTCTGCAAATCCTAGTATACTTCTTTCAATTCCCTTCTTTGCCATGGGTCTAGCAAAGACTGGGATTGGTTTTAAAAGCTCATCTAGTAATTCCTTTGCTTCCTGCTGCCATTCCATAAAAAAACACCCTTCCGTTATGTATGGTGAAAACACTATTTTCTATTATAGACAGACATAATTTTAATTTTCAACAACATACAAAAGTGTGGCCCGCCTTTTTGGCAGACCACACTTCGTCTCATTTCTTATTCATCCTCTTCTTCACCTGTTCTAGTTGTCTGGAAAGGTAGTGTCTCCCAGAAACTAGTATCAACTGTTTCAATAGAGCCATCAGCAATAGCTCTCACTGATGCATCTAGAGTAACAACGGACTGCTTAATCAAATATCCATTACTCTTCTGACCAAGAACATAGGACTCATAAAAATGATCAGACATTCCTCTCATTTCGAATAGGAGAGTAGAGATTCCGTACTCTACAGCAATCCCGTTCCGACCGATGTTCTCTCCGGTACCACCTCTATATTTACCTAGTAGCCCCCAGCCTTTAGAATCTACTGCATTATATACAACCGCACCTAGTTTCTTAGACTTTTCTTGTACTTCTGGGTCCACATTAGGTGTTGTTGGGTAAAGGATCGAGCCCGACACATACTCACCGTTAATTTCGCTTTGTGTACCTTGGTGGTGAAGGTCAATCATATAATCAATGTCATATTTAGCTAAAACATTCTCATGTAAAGCGCGTGCTTCAGCAACCATATCTTTCGTATCCTTATCGTGCTCACGATTAATATCAAAACCATCAGCATTATAACGAGTTAAATGTCTCCCACCATCTGCATGATAGTCATCAAGTGAGAAATTCACGTCTCCCATCGCACCATCTGCGTTTAACATCGGAATAACTAGGACGTTAACCTTATCTAGTACTCCCTTAGTTTTATTTGTACCTAAATGTTTAATAAACTCTAAAGCACCTTCAGTAGCGAGCTGTTCGTTTCCATGCTGTTGTGTTAAAAATAAAATCGTTGGGTTCTCAGGATTAGAGATATACTTTGCCATATAAATATCTCTACCTTTAACTGTTTGACCAATTACTTCAAGCTCAAGTGCCTGTTGCTTTGCATCCTGAGTTTTTAGATAATCTACCATGCTTTCATACGTATGTAGAATCGACGTTCTTACAGACTCATTGCCATTATAATTGGGCCCTTCCCCTACAGCCCCTACGTTTGGAGCAACCGCTGCAAATGTACCTAGAGCCATCATACCCGATAACGAAATAGAGAGAATTTTTTTCTTCATAAGACTCCTCCTTGAAAAATGATAGTATTATTTTTCCTACTAATAAAATCGTACAGAAAATAGCGGGAGTCTTTAATAGGGTATAGTGTCTATCATTCCAACATATTTCGAGTCTAGAAATAATAGAAAGGGTGTAGATATAACTAAGGAGTTTATAAAACCACTTGTGATTTTGTCGAACTAAAACAAAACATGACGAAGCAATGTTTATTAGGGGCATAGAACACTTAGAAAAATCTTTAATAGGGACTTTTTTAATCCTAAAAGGATGGGGAATTCTACTTAAAGATTATGGGTGATTGATATAAAAGTACGAGGGGTAAATATGTGGATTGTCGAAAAGAGAATAAGCCTTCTTGGGAAAAGAAGGCCTACCGTTCTATCTGCACGATTCATTTTCTCTCTTATGTTCATAGACTGCTCTTGCTCCACCAATTAATTTTGGTCGAGTTTTAGCAAGGGTAACATGGGCACTTCCTACATTCTTTTCAGAAACTCTGATCGGCACTGCTACATGTTTTAAATGCATCCCAATTAAGGTGTCACCGATGTCAATGCCTGCATCAGCACGAACATGTTCTATCACCACTGGGTTTTTGAAATGCTGGAACGCGTACGTAGCCATTGCCCCACCAGCTGTTCGAACAGGGATCACAGTCACTTCCTCAAATCCCTTTTCGATTGCTGTTGATTTTTCAACTACCAGCGCTCGATTCAAGTGTTCACAGCACTGAAATGCGAGCTGCACACCTGTTTCTTCTTTAAATTTATCAAGTTGCTTGAAAATCATTTCGGCAACTTCTTCTGTCCCAGAGGTTCCTATCTTTTTACCAATGACTTCACTCGTGCTACAGCCGATCACAAAGAGACTACGTTCATGTAATTCTACTTGCTCTTTAAACTCTTTTAAAATGGTGCTAAGCTGTTGCTCCCAAATTTGTATTTCGGTAGACATTCCTGTACCTCCTTCTGGAAGCGAAATGGTGATATTAAAGGTTTTTATTTTCGTATTCTTTGATCTTCCCTACACGGTTCTCGTGACGTCCACCCTCATATTCCGTAGTTAACCATGCCTTTGCAATTTCACGCGCAAGTCCTGCACCGACCACACGCTCTCCCATAGCAAGCATATTGCTATCATTATGTTCTCTAGTTGCTTTTGCACTGAAAACATCATGAACAAGAGCACAGCGAATCCCTTTTACTTTATTAGCTGCAATGCTCATACCAATTCCAGTACCGCATATTAAAATCCCTTTATCATATTCACCATTTGCTACTTTTTCCGCAACTGGTAAAGCATAGTCTGGATAATCAACAGATGTCCCACACTCACATCCAAAATCTTCGTACTGAATTCCTAACTCATCCATTAATTTCTTTATCTCTTCACGAATGTTAACCCCACCGTGATCAGACGCAATTGCTACCTTCATTATTTTTCCTCCTATACCAATCCGATATTCTTCTTCGATTTTATTTTGTCATATTCGTGTTGAAATATAAAGAATGATTTGTTTGAAGTGGGTAAATAGCAGTGAGCTTGAGGCTGCAGCTGCTTCTGCCCACTATTCTAACTGATTCTCCTGTCAAAAGTCGCTTCCACTTTAGACTCTACCTCTACTCTTCCTGCTTCTCCTCTCCGAAGTTGCCTCTACTTCGAACTCTAACTCAACTCTTTCCGCTTCTCCTGTCCGAAGTTGCCTCTACTTCGAACTCTAACTCAACTCTTTCCGCTTCTACTGTCAGAACTTACCTCACCTTCTGACTTTAACTCAATCTTCTTCGCTTCTTCTGTCAGAAGTTCCCTCACCTTCTGACTCTAGCTCAACTTCTTCCTCTTCTCCTGTCAGAAGTTGACTCGTCTTCTGACTCTAGCTCAATCTTCTTCGCTTCTACTGTCAGAAGTTACCTCACCTTCTGACTCTTGCTCAACTTCTTCCTCTTCTACTGTCAAAAGTTGACTTGTCTTCTGACTCTAACTCAATCTTCCTCGCTTCTACTTTCAGAACTTACCTCACCTTCTGACTAAAGCTCAGCTTCTTCCTCTTCTCCTGTCAGAAGTTCCCTCACCTTACCTCAATCTTCTTCACTTCTCCTGTCAGAAGTTCCCTCGTCTTCTGACTCTAGTTCGAGCTTCTTCACCTCTCCTGTCATAAGTTACCTCACCTTCTGACTATAGCTCAACTTCTTCCTCTTCTCCTGTCAGAAGTTGACTCGTCTTCTGACTCAAACTCTTGCTTGTTAGCTTCTACTGTCAGAACTTACCTCACCTTCTGACTCTACCTCATTCTTCTTCTCTTCTTCTGTCAGAACTTACCTCGTCTTCTGACTCTACCTCATTCTTCTTCGCTTCTCCTGTCAGAACTTACCTCTCCTTCTGACTCTAGCTCGATCTTCTTCGCTTCTACTGTCAGAAGTTACCTCACCTTCTGACTCTACCTCAGCTTCTTCCTCTTCTACTGTCAGAAGTTGACTCGTCTTCTGACTCAAACTCTAGCTTGTTCGCTTCTACTGTCAGAACTTACCTCGCTTCTGACTCTACATCTTTCTTCTTCGCTTCTTCTGTCAGAACTTACCTCGTCTTCTGACTCTACCTCTTTCTTCTTCGCTTCTCCTGTCAGAACTTACCTCACCTTCTGACTCTAACTCAATCTTCCTCGCTTCTCCTGTCAGAACTTACCTCACCTTCTGACTCTAGCTCAACTTCTTCCTCTTTCTCCTGTCAGAAGTTACCCCACCTTCTGACTCTAGCTCAGCTTCTTCCTCTTCTCCTGTCAGAAGTTACCCCACCTTCTGACTTTAACTCAATTTTCTCCGCTTCTACTGTCAGAACTTACCCTACCTTCCAACATCAATTACCTTTTCCATCTATTTTTTTCCAAAGCTCACTCTTTTACGCAAACTAAGCTTCCCACAAAAAAAGCCCAAAATAAAAGAGCCAGACAACATCTCATCTGGCCCTTCCCTTACTAAAACCTATAATTTAAACCTAGTAATCGTACTCTTAAGCTGCTCGGCTTGATCTTTTAATTCAAATGCTAGCTTCTCGACATTTTCGATTACTGCTGCTTGTTGATGGGTTGCGGTTGTTACTTCTTGTGCACCTGCAGACGTTTCTTCTGCGATTGCCGCTACCTCTTGTGATTGGGTAGAAGTGTGGTGGATGCTTTCCATTTGACGATCGACGAGACCAGTAATCTTAGAGACAGAGCTTGCCATCTCATGAACCGTTTTTGTCATTTCCTCAATGACATGATTGGTCTCAGCGCCTTTTGTTGCTTCTTTATTCGCTGTTTCCACTTGCTCAGAGATTTGTTGAACTACATTTTGTACTTCTTGTTGGATATTTTTAATTAGGTTCGAAATTCCTTGAACTGCCTTACCGCTTTCATCTGCAAGTGTACGAACTTCCTCAGCTACTACAGCAAAGCCTTTTCCATGTTCACCTGCGCGCGCCGCCTCAATCGAAGCATTCAATGCTAATAGGTTTGTTTGAGCTGCAATATCTCCAACCAGTTGGATGATTTGCTCAACTTTTACCGCATTCTCTTCAAGTCTCTTAACCGTTTGTAGAGATTGTTGATTATCACTAGCTAAGTTTTGAATTCCAGAAATTAGCGAGTGAATAACCTTCTTAGATTCTTGTAAGTCATTCACCATGGCGTTAGAGACTTTTTCTGAGTCTTTTGCTGTTTCTTGGACTTCTTCAGCGATACGAATAACATCTTCAACAGATTCTGCTGTTGACTGGATTGATACTGCTGAATTGTCAGCACCTAGTGAAATCTCTCCAATGGTTCTTGCAATAGCCTCCGCTTGTTCCGAAGCCATGGATGATTCCTTTGAAATGGCAATAACCTTGTCATTCGTTTCGCGGAAATTCTCATCTATTTTCTGAACCATATCTCTTAAATTGAAAAGCATATGATTAAAAGCAATCCCTAGAGAGCGAATCTCGTCATCCGACTTAGATAGTTCAGCATCTTCTCCAATTTCGCCTTGAGCTGCTTTTAAAGCGACTTTTTCTAGCTTCTGAAGCGGTTTAATAATAAATCCTGCAGCAATAAATGCTAGGATTCCTGACCAAATTACCCCAAGCCCCAATGTAATCCCTGAAAAAGCCAACTCTCCGAACGGTAAGCTATCCTTAATCATCGGGTAAAGCATATAAATGAATAATGCACTAGTAGTATACGTAATAATTGCTAAAGCCGTTGTAAAAAATACAAGTTTTTTTCTTAATCCGAATTTGTACTTCTTTTTTCCTTCCATGTTTCTCCCTTCCCAGTTAGCCTCTTTGTTTTTCTAACTTGTCTAAGATTTTATTTATGTTTTCATTAATCTCGTTGTATGTAAATTGGTAAACTTCCAGAGGACCACCAAATGGATCCATAATATCTAAGTTGTCACCACTCCCTGCAAACTCTTTTAACGTAAATGTTTTTCCATGTGCAGACGGAAACATAGACAGGATGGATGCTTTATGACCGGATGTCATCGTTAAGATAAAGGTTGCCCAGTCTACTTCCTTTTCTGTTAGGAGGGTAGATTGATGAGAGAGGGTTATTTTTTCATCCTCTAAAACCTTCTTTGTATGTTGTGATGCTTCATCTCCGTTTGTAGCAAATACTCCTGCAGATCTAACTTCGATTCCCGGAACCGATTTACTTTTTAAAATCGCTTCTGCCATAGGACTTCTACATGTATTTCCTGTACACACAAATAAAATGCGGGTCATGGTTGATTCCTCCTCTTTCTACATTATATGACAATTCGAACTGATTCAATAGACCTGTCATACAAAAGTTGCAAAATTTTTAAGGTTGCGATAGTTTTTACAAAATCAGTAAAATAGTTCTAGTTAAATAGCCTTTATTCCATTTAAAAAGCATCCTCCGATGAGGTGCCTCTAAAAAGGTAATAATAATTTTATCCCAAAAGCTAATAATATACTCCCACCTAGTGCTTCACTGTATGTACCTAAAATTCCTTGAACTCGCCTTCCAATTAATAAGCCTAACCAAGTTAAAATGGTTGC
Organism: Cytobacillus spartinae; assembly: GCF_042865285.1. Taxonomy (NCBI): domain Bacteria; kingdom Bacillati; phylum Bacillota; class Bacilli; order Caryophanales; family Bacillaceae; genus Cytobacillus; species Cytobacillus spartinae. The sequence goes on from NZ_JBIACK010000007.1 coordinate 102,143, forward strand.
TCCAACTCCAAAGCAGATAAGAACTAGTATCGTTTTTGCCTTATAAATCCCTAACGTAAGCCCCACAGAAAAACTATCCAAGCTTACACTTAAGGCAAAAATAATTAATCCCATCCCTACTGGAGTAATCAAAGTGCTATCATCATCCTTAAAGCTTGACCAAATCATCTGCACACCAAGCAGGATTAAAAGTCCGCCTCCTAAGTAGGATGCAATTGCCCCAAATTGATCTGATAGGAATCTTCCTGCTATCATTCCTAACAGCGGCATCCAAACATGGAAAAGGCCTATTGTAATTCCTATTTTAAAAATTTGTCTGAGCCTGAGTTGAAACATTCCCATCCCCAAGCCAACGGAGAATGCATCCATTCCTAGTGCAAACGCCATTAATATCAGTGTAAGTAGTTCCCCAATGATTGCTGTCAATGATTTTCGCCCCCTTGGACTTGCTATTTCAGCATATGCACAGGGAAAAGACTTTAGAAGTAAGAACACTAAAAAGCACATGGAGACATTACCTAGGTTTCTTTTTTGCTTAAAAAAGCATTTCTTCGTTAAAAGATGGATTACTTTTCGTATAAAAAAAGTACTTCCTCGTTAAAGAAAGATTACTTTTTGCCATAAAAACAGTATTCCTCGTCAAAGAAAAATTACTTTTTTCCATAAAAAAAGCACTTCCTCGTCAAAGAAAGATTACTTTTTTCGCGAAAAAAAGCACCTCTTCATTAAAAGAGGAGCTCCCTCCATTATTCACTTAGTATTCGGTGTCCGGCTGCTTTTAATAATCGATTCATAATCGCCTGACCAACACCTTCATAAGGAAATACTTCACTAAAGATGATATTAACGTTCGAATGATTGAAACTCCTTAATGCTTCATATAGACTACTTGCGACTGAATCAAGATCCTGTCTTTTTCCACATGTAAAAATAAAATCCGCTTTATAGAAGGACTCATTTTCTTCTGTTGTTAACACACCAACCTCTTTACCTTCCTTCTGTTTTTCTAGGATTAGTTGCTGGATGTATTCTCGGCTTCCTTCGACTAAAAAAAGTGGTGCGTCTGGAGCATAATGAGTATACTTCATTCCAGGAGATTTAGGTGCATGTTCTTCATCTATAAGGGAAGGATCAAGATGTATTTCCCCGATTACTTTTTTAATCTGCTCTTCTGTTACTCCACCAGGTCTTAAAATAACAGGAATCTCCTCTGTACAGTCAATGACCGTTGACTCTACTCCTACTCCTGTTGGACCCCCATCAACAATGCCAGCAATTCTTTCATTTAAATCCTCAAAAACATGCTTGGCCGTTGTGGGACTAGGCTTTCCTGAGCGATTCGCACTTGGAGCCGCAATGGGAACCCCCGCATTATTAATGATGGATAAAGCAACAGGATGGTCAGGCATTCTAACCGCAACCGTGGATAATCCAGCAGTGGCTTTATCTGAAAGAGTTCCTTCTTTTTTGTTTAAGATAATCGTAAGCGGACCGGGCCAGAATTCATTCATCAAAATTCTAGCTTTTTCGGGAATCTCCGTTACAAACTCTTTAATATGTTCAACACGCCCGATGTGGATAATTAGTGGATTATCACTGGGACGCCCTTTTGCTTCAAAAATCTTTAACACAGCCTCATCCGATTTAGCATTACCACCTAATCCGTAAACGGTTTCTGTAGGGAATGCGACTACTTCATTTTTTGATAAAAGATCTGCAGCTTGTGCAATTTGTGGATAGTCATTAAGATTACCCACATCTTTATCCACAGACCAATAGTTTGTATTCATTTTTAATCCACCTTCAACAAAACGACTATTAGTGTCGAAATATGTTAAAATCTAGCCACTTTCGACTCCATTACGTATGAAAGTATAAAAGAAGATGGAGGATAACTCAAGTATTATCCACAAAATGTGTATAAACTATCTTATTTAGTGGATAACTTTGTGGATATATCCACAGTTTCCATGTTTAGTTTCATAAATACCGAGTTATCCACAGTTAAAATGTGTCTCACATGCTCAGAATGAAGTAATTCTTCTGGCAACTGTGCTTTCTCTTCTTTTACAAATCCCATTAAATCAAAGAATTGTAATGAACCTGCTTTATTGGTTGCTAAATATAATGATTGAATTTGTTTCTCTCTTGCTAATAAAAGCATTTGTTCAAAGATTGTGAACAACTCATTCTCAGATGCTTTGGTTGTCATCACTAGAGATCTTAGTAATCCAATGTTTCCGAGTGGCTCAATTCCCAAAGTAGCATTAATATTCCCTTGTTCATCCTCAAGTATTAAAAAATAATCGATAGATTCTGCAACACCTTCAGTACTTAAGCCTGCTTTTTCTAAAAATGCGACCAACTTATTGATATCCTCAACTTGTCCACAACGTACGATCTTTTCCATGTTATCCACCTCTATTTTTTCATTTTCTAATTCTATTAATATGAAAAAGTAGAGAAAGTAGAACTGAATTTGATAGATTTTTCTTTCAAAAGAAAATGCACATTTGATAAAAGTTGATTTCCGCACAGGCTCTTGCCTTCCGCTTCAATTACCTTGTACTAATCTCAGTAGTGAGTAATAACATCGGCAATTTATGAAAAAAAGAACCCTGTATGAATACAAGGTTCTTTAAGAATACATTACCCAAAAATTTTCTCCCAAATCTCTACTATGAAGAATTTCACTCTTACAGGCTCTTCATCGTTTTCCACATAGACTGGGTCTTGTTTTTCTTTTTTCGTTTCTTTTTCTGACTTTGCTTCTACGGCCTGAACTTCTGCTTTAGGCTCTTCTTCTACACCTTCGCTTACTGCAACACTATTTGAAAAGTCTAGGAAGCATAATGGAGGAAATAATACACACCACCAGTTTGCACCTTTTCCTTCACCTAAAGTAATGAGGATTGCTTCATATTCTCCTGCCGGGTATAAAAACTCACCGTAAAGCTTAGTTGGGAATTCAACTCTACCAAAGTCTGTTTGAACCTCTTGTGTAGATTGCTCACCTTCTAATACTTCTTCTGCAATGGATTTAATCTCTGGTAAACGTGATTGAATCAGTTTTCTAGCATCTTCTACCGATGTTAATTCTGCTACCCACTCAGTGATTTCAGCATTAACGGCATCTCGAACTTTTCTCTTCAGCTCTTGATCATTTTGGTTATCGCTATTGGCTAAAATTCGTAGCCTAATCGCTTCATTTGGAATGACAATCATATCATTTGCTGTAACTTCGTTTTTAGGAATATATAAGCTTAAAATCGTACCGATTGATAGAATTAAAATATATAATTTCGCTAATTTGTTTAAGTTCATTTGTAACACGCCCCTTTTCTACTAAACATTGTGGACAGAATGTTACAATCTTAAACTAGTAAATTTAAATTTTTTTAATAGATACTACGCCGAGACCAAAATCTCCACCACAGTGACTTCTAAAGCTGGGAATTCCGTGTTTACGCTCCGTTTTTCCGCGTTCAACTCTATAATTCCGCGCTAAAAATTTTATTCCCACGTTTAATGAGTTTTTTCCGCGAAAAGCCACCATATTTCCGCGTATAACAAAAAAAGACCTTCTACACCACAGAAGGCCCCTTACCCAATCTCAGCAAACACCATTCGGTCTTTCCCATTAATATCATATATAACTTCCACTCTGGCTTGAGGAAAGGTTAGTTTCAAAATCTCCGACACTGCCTCACTTTGACCAGCACCCACTTCAAAGCCAACCAAAGCTTTTTCCTTCAACACAAAGGGAAGGTCGCTAATTAGTCTTTTATAGATCACTAGCCCATCCACTCCCGCAAACAATGCTCGGTGTGGCTCATGCTCTGTAACCACGACGGACATTTCTTTTATGTCTCCATCAGGAATATAGGGCGGATTCGATAACACAACATCGAACTTTTTTCCGCTTGCAATGAGGGGTTGCAAGAGATCACCTAAAACGAACTCAACGTCTGCTCCAAGCTCCTCCGCATTTTTCCTAGCAACTAACAACGACTCTTCTGCAATATCCGTAGCCGTTACAGACATAGACGGACGCTCTAATTTCATCGTGACTGCAATCGCCCCGCTACCTGTTCCGATATCGACAAGCTGTACATCGTTCTCACCAAAAAGTCTCTCCATTTTTTTCAATGCATGATACACAAGCTCTTCCGTTTCAGGACGTGGAATTAAAACCTCTTCATTGACAGTAAACGTTCTTCCGTAAAATTCTTCGAAGCCCATGATATACTGAATCGGCTTTCCTTCCCCATGCAGTAAGACTGCTTTTTCAAAATCATCCAAGACTCTACGTTCAATAACGTCATGCATGCTTGCTAAAAGCTGCGACCGACTCATCTTCAAATAGTAACGTAACAATAGTTCTCCCGCATTTTCATCACGTTCTCGCTCCGTTAAAAAAGAAGAAGCCCATTTGAGGGCTTCATATACTTTCTTACTCATCTGTTGCATCCTTTAACTTGCTCGCTTGATCTTCCATAATTAGAACATCAATTACTTCGTCAATTTTTCCTTGAAGAATTTGGTCAAGTTTTTGAATCGTTAAACCGACACGGTGGTCCGTTACACGGTTTTGCGGGAAATTATACGTACGGATACGTTCTGAACGGTCTCCAGTACCAACGGCTGATTTACGATTTTGGTCGTATTCAGCTTGTGCTTCTTGTTGGAATTTATCGTACACACGAGCACGTAATACTTTCATTGCCTTGTCTCTGTTTTTATGCTGAGATTTTTCATCCTGACACGTAACTACGATCCCTGTAGGAATATGCGTTAATCGAACAGCTGACATCGTCGTGTTAACACTTTGCCCACCTGCACCAGAGGAAGCATACGTATCAAAGCGGATATCTTTATCGTGAATCTCAACCTCTACTTCTTCTGCTTCAGGTAGTACAGCAACCGTAGCCGTAGAAGTATGAATACGTCCACCAGATTCTGTTTCAGGAACACGTTGAACACGATGTGCTCCGTTTTCATATTTTAATTTTGAGAAGGCACCTGTTCCGTTAATCATAAAAATAATCTCTTTAAAGCCACCTACACCAGTTGAACTAGCTTCAATGACTTCCGTTTTCCAACCTTGTGATTCTGCAAAACGGCTGTACATACGGTATAAGTCGCCAGCAAATAGTGCCGCTTCATCTCCACCTGCAGCTCCACGAATCTCCATAATAACGTTTTTATCATCATTAGGGTCTTTAGGAATTAGTAAGATTTTTAATCGATCTTCTAGTGCTTCTTTTCTTTCTTCTAACTCATTAAGCTCTTCTTTTACCATTTCGCGCATTTCAGCATCCAGCTTTTCTTCGAGCATTGCTTTTGCATCCTGGAATTGCTCCACTACTTCTTTATATTCGCGATAAGTATGAACCGTTTCTTGGATATCTGATTGTTCCTTTGAATACTCACGTAATTTTTTTGAATCATTTACTATTTCTGGATCGCTCAATAGCTCATTAAGCCTTTCGTAACGATCTTCTACCGATTGAAGACGATCAAACACGTTATTCACCTCATATTTTTATCCAATATCATCATTTTTAACATTCGTAAAAGGGTTTAATCTATATTTATTATAAAAGGTTTGTTCTGTTAAACGATTTTAGGTCAAATTTTACCCATAACATTATAATTATAGTATAGGTCGTGCATGGCGTCAAAGTGAAAAAAACATGCCCTCTTAGAGAGCATGTTTTTAGCTTCTATCCTCTTCAACTTTTACTTCTAAATCAAATCCCGGTACTGCCTTCATCAATATTTTGTGCAATTCGGCTTCAGCATTAATTCGGTCACGTCTAGATAATTCTCCTTTTTTCACTGCTGTCACCCACACGTGATTTCCATTAAACCAAACGGCATCTGCTTCATATTTTCCAGTATCGTTTATAACGGTTCTAATTTTATCAACATATTCTTGTTGGTCCATTCTATTTCCGTCAAAGTCAGGAAAGTTTGGATTTTGATCTGACATCGTTCTTCCCATCGAATAATCATCTTCAAAACCAACATTTTTGTTTTGGATAAAATCTTTCCCGCTCACATCTTGATTATTATCAAACCAACCATCTGCATTTTCATTTTGAGCACAACCCGCCAATAGTAAAAAAGAAAGACAAAAGAAGGAATAAAGTTTTTTCACACTTACACCTCCGACTAAATTAAGTTTTCCTTTTTATCATTTCCAGTGGAGTGAATTATGTACGAGTGAAATTCAACCAATTCTTAGAAGACAACAAAAAACCCGCCTTACCATAAAAGCGGGTGTCAAAATTAGTTTTGTGTAGCTGTAATAATGGCTTCATCAATTACATTTGGAGACTTTGGAACTTCATGGTGATGACGACAACGTGGTTCGTAAGCTTCAGAAGCACCTACTAGGATAATCGGGTCATCATAACTTGCAGGATTGCCGTTAATTAGGCGTTGTGTACGACTTGCTGGTGAGCCACAAACGGCACAAACAGCTTGAAGCTTAGTGACCGACTCAGCTATTGCCATAATCGCAGGCATCTGGCCAAAAGGTTCGCCTCTAAAATCTTGATCAAGTCCTGCCGCAATTACCCGGTGACCGCTGTTAGCAAGATGCTGTATCACCTTCACTACTTCCGTATCAAAGAATTGTACCTCATCGATGGCAATTACTTCTACATCTGAATCGATATGCTGAAAAATATCTGTTGAATGAGATATTGGCATTGCTATAAATGAAGTACCATTATGAGAAACAACAGCATCATCGCTGTATCGATTATCAATTTTAGGCTTGAACACGGAAATTTTTTGTTTGGCGAATTGGGCTCTTCTTACACGGCGAATCAATTCTTCTGATTTTCCAGAGAACATGCTGCCACAGATTACTTCTACCCAACCGTGATGTTTCATCACATACATGAACGGCCTCTCCTCTCGCTTACGTTAAATCTATTAGGGGCTCTTTTATTAGGGAATCAAAAAAGAATATATATAAAACGGACTTCGTTTATGTAGACTGGACATCTTAAAAGTCCGAAAGAAAGTTCAATGGGGTTAAAATTAAAAAACAGGCAAAGAATGGTAGCTTTTTGCCTGTTTTATAGTAATTATTGTTGTAGTTCTGATTTGATGCCGTATTTTTTGTTGAAACGGTCAACACGTCCGCCAGCTTCAGCGAATTTTTGACGACCAGTATAGAATGGGTGACACTCTGAACAAGTCTCAATACGTATTTCTTGTTTTACAGAACCAGTTTCAAATACGTTACCGCAAGCACAAGTAACTTGTACCTTTTTGTAATTTGGATGAATTCCTGCTTTCATTCTTTTCATCTCCTTCCGCCCTGAATCTTTCGAAACAGAGTTATATATTACAATGCTTTATTCAGCACTGCAAAATTCAAAAAACACACTGAAGCTATTATAACAAGCTAGGTTTTGTTTTGCAACATGGGATTTTATCCCTTTTAAAAACCAATCATCTTAAGACTGGCTTTGCCCGCTTCTTTTTGCTTTCATTTCTTCAGCCAATTGAGCAAAAAACTCTTCGTTTGATTTTGTTTGTTTTAACTTACGCAAGAATTTCTCACCGAAATCTGGATTGTCAGACATCGATTTACGAATGGCCCATAGCTTGTCTAAATGATCTTTTGGAATGAGTAGCTCTTCTTTACGAGTACCTGATCTGCGAATATCTAATGCAGGGAAGATTCTTCTTTCTGCAAGCGCACGGTCTAGGTGAAGTTCCATGTTACCAGTACCTTTGAACTCCTCGTAAATGACATCGTCCATTCTCGAACCTGTATCAACAAGTGCAGTCGCTAAAATTGTTAAGCTACCACCCTCTTCGATATTACGGGCTGCTCCAAAGAATCGCTTTGGTCGATGGAAAGCAGCAGGGTCAATACCACCAGAAAGTGTACGACCACTTGGCGGAATAACCAGGTTATATGCACGAGCAAGACGAGTAATACTATCCATTAGAATGATTACGTCTCTTTTGTGCTCTACTAGACGCATCGCACGCTCTAGAACCAACTCGGCTACCTTAATATGATTTTCAGGTACTTCATCAAATGTTGAGCTAACAACATCTCCAGCAACCGAACGTTCAATATCGGTTACCTCTTCAGGACGCTCATCGATTAAAAGCACAATCAATTCTGCTTCTGGATGATTTGTTGTTATGCTATTCGCAATCTGCTTCAATAGCATCGTTTTACCAGCCTTTGGAGGCGCAACGATAAGACCACGTTGTCCAAATCCAACGGGTGCAATCAAATCCATTATTCTTGTTGAAAAATGCTTAGGCGTTGTTTCAAGTTTCATTTGACGGTCAGGATATAGTGGCGTTAATGCTGGAAAGTGAACCCTTTCCTTCGCTGACTCAGGATCATCACCGTTTACTGCCTCAACATGAAGCAGTCCAAAATAACGTTCATTCTCTTTTGGAGGGCGAACTTTACCTGATACTTTATCTCCGTTACGTAAATCAAATCTTCTAATTTGGGAAGCAGAAATATAGATATCTTCAGAGCTAGGGGAGTAGTTGATAGGTCTTAAGAATCCGAAGCCTTCCGATTGGATAATCTCAAGTACGCCTTCCATGAAGAAGTACCCTTCTTGTTCTGCTCTTGCTTTTAAAATCGCAAAAATAAGTTCTTTTTTTGTTAGTTTGCTGTAGTAGGATACCTTATACGTTTTTGCAAGCTCGTATAAATCCTTTAGTTTCATGTTTTCTAAACTCGATATCGTTAAATCCATTTTGACACCACTCTTTAAAAGTTTAAGTTATTCCGACCATAGACGATCTATTTATTTTTAGCATATGGTTGGAAAAAGGAAAGAATATGATTTGAGGTTTCTTGAAGTAGTAGAAGAGAATGTTGAATTGGCATAAAAGATTATACGAAGCAATTTCTCTTTTTCTAGTTTTTATATAGTAATCATTCTTGTTACTTAGGTAAGATGAAAGACTATTTCAAAAACAATCTCTATTTTACCCCTTTTTACAAAAAATAATCAACAGATTTTTTCACACATAAGGATGTGTATTTTTTGGAAGGATATAACTACTCCCATACATGATCAAGTATAGGAGCAGTGTAAGGGTTTGCAAAACCATTTATCAAAAATTATTTAATGACTAAATTAGGTTTCTTTTTCAAGCTATGGCGGCCTTCAACGAAACGAACCGTTCCTGATTTAGCTCGCATAACAAGAGAGTGAGTAGAACCGTAAGAGCCTTTAAACTGGACCCCTCTTAATAGTTCACCGTCTGTAACACCTGTTGCCGCAAAAATTGCGTCATCACCTTTAACCAAGTCTTCCATAAGAAGTACTTTGTTAACATCTAAGCCCATTTTTATGCAGCGTTGGATTTCTTCATCATTCTGTGGAAGTAGTTTCCCTTGAATCTCTCCACCTAAACATTTTAAAGCTACCGCAGCCAATACTCCTTCAGGTGCTCCACCCGATCCAAAGAGAATATCAACCCCAGTATGATCGAAAGCTGTATTGATAGCGCCTGCAACATCACCATCGTTGATCAGCTTAATTCTAGCTCCAGCTTCTCTTAATTGACGAATAATATCAGCATGGCGTTCACGGTTTAATACAGTTGCAACAACATCTTCAATATCTTTATTTTTTGCTTTCGCTACAGCCTTTAAATTATCTAGAACAGAAGCATTGATATCGATCTTTCCAACCGCTTCTGGACCTACTGCAATTTTGTCCATATACATATCAGGTGCATGAAGAAGATTACCGTGGTCAGCTACAGCTAGTACAGCTAAAGCATTCCAGCCACCCGATGCGACGATATTGGTTCCTTCAAGGGGATCAACAGCTACGTCAACTCTAGGACCGTATCCTGTTCCCAGCTTCTCCCCAATGTATAGCATTGGTGCCTCGTCCATCTCGCCTTCACCAATCACAACCGTTCCTTTCATCGGAACCGTGTCAAATACGTCTCTCATAGCAGAAGTTGCTGCTTCATCTGCTTCATCTTTTAATCCTCTACCCATCCAGCGTGCTGATGCTAACGCTGCTCCTTCTGTTACACGGACAAGTTCCATTGATAAACTTCTTTCCATCCGCTTTTTTCCTCCCCCGATCGATCTAGTTGCCCTAGGCTATTTTCGAATCCCTTTGCACTTTGATTTTAACATGTTTTTTCTAAAAAATTCCCTAAAAATTCAAAGCCAAATCAACCCATGCAAAAATAGCCTTGCCACACTATACCATTAAGCATTTTTTAATTGCTCAATTTCCTCTTTTGTTAAGCCTTCTCTCCAGATCGTAGCTCCAAGTCCATTTAATTTCTCTACGAGGTGACTGTATCCTCTATCTATATGTTCGAGACCTGTAACTTCTGTGATTCCCTCTGACATAAGACCTGCAATCACTAATGCAGCTCCAGCGCGTAAGTCACTAGCTTTCACTTTTGCTCCTTGTAATTTTACAGGACCATTGATGATAGCAGAGCGACCCTCAACTTTAATATTCGCATTCATTCTTCTTAATTCATCGATATGTTTAAAACGAGCGCCATAAATCGTATCTGTAACCATACTCGTTCCTTCTGCTTTTGTTAACAACGAAGTAAATGGTTGCTGTAAGTCCGTTGGAAACCCTGGATAAACAAGTGTTTTTATATCTACTGCTTTTAAGCCACTTGATTTACCCACAAATACTTGATCGTCTTTCGTTTCTACTTCTACTCCCATTTCTCTTAACTTCGCAATAAGGGATTCCAGATGTTGAGGAATGATATTATCTAGAAGTAAACCTTCTCCTACTGCAGCACCTAAAATTAAATACGTACCTGCTTCTATTCTGTCTGGGATAATCGTATGTCGGCAGCCATGTAATTCTTCAACGCCATCAATACGGATGACATCTGTACCTGCACCTTTGATTTTTGCTCCCATATTAGACAGCAATGTTGCTACATCAATGATTTCTGGTTCTTTAGCAGCATTTTCAATGATGGTACGACCTTTTGCTCGCACCGCTGCAAGCATGATATTAATGGTTGCACCCACACTGACAACGTCTAAATAAATTCTAGCACCACGCAGTTCATCTGCACGCAAATAAATAGCACCTTGTTCATTTGTGACAGTTGCTCCTAGCGCCTCAAAACCTTTAATATGTTGGTCGATCGGTCTAGGTCCTAAATGACAGCCTCCCGGAAGACCGATAACAGCTTTTTTGAAACGTCCAAGCATCGCACCCATTAAATAATAAGATGCACGAAGCTTTTTTACTTTTCCATTTGGCAAGGGCATCGAAATCATACTAGAAGGATCAACGGTCATGTCATTTTCTGACAGTTGAACGGTTCCACCTATTTCTTCTAGTAATCCTTTCAAAATCTGAACATCAGAAATATCGGGTAAACCTTCAATCGTAACAGGTGAATCTGCAAGGATGGTAGCAGGAATTAATGCAACTGCACTATTCTTTGCGCCACTAATTCTTACAGTTCCTTTGAGAGGATATCCGCCTGCGATCATAAGTTTTTCCATTTATGACTCCCTTCTAAGCCTTGAAGTTATTAAGTGCAAACCATACATGTAGAGTTGCATCTTATTTCAAAAGTATGTCGATTCTACTCGCTTTCGATTGTAGAACAGTAGGCTTGTCTTATTTTACGGCAGAGTTTGCCTTATTACTGAACTGTATCCTTCTAATAAACTTTTATACGAAGAAATATTTTCCAATAAAGAAAGGCAAATTCCGACATTTTTTTGCTTATTTATATAGTTTACACGAAAATACATATTTCATGTATGTGATTTAAAAAAAGTTTAAATTAAGTCATTTTTACTATAAGCCTTTTATTGGAAAAAACACTATTTTTCGCACATGGATTATGCCTCAATTCGAATTTAAGAGAACCGTACTAGTAATCATCAAACCCGAAGGAAGCAACAAAGTTTCCGAAAAAAAGACTAAAACCACTACCTTTTATCAGTAATTACTTATCTCGATTCTTCCAGTCTTCTAAGAATGCAGCAATTCCCTTGTCTGTTAGTGGGTGATTGAACAATTGCATGAGCACCTTATATGGAATGGTAGCAATATGGGCACCTCTAAGCGCAGCATCTGTTACATGTTGAGGATGACGAATAGAAGCAGCAATAATTTCTGTTTCAATGTTATGAACCGCAAACATTTCAGCAATAGTCGAAATTAGATCAGATCCATTATGACCGATATCATCCAGACGGCCTACAAATGGTGATACATATGTTGCACCAGCTCTTGCAGCTAGTAATGCTTGATTTGCACTGAATATCAATGTGACATTTGTTTTAATACCTTCTTTAGAAAATGCGTGGACGGCTTTTAATCCATCTGGGGTCATAGGAACTTTGATGGTAATGTTTGGAGCAATAGAGGCTAATTCCTTCCCTTCCTTAATCATCCCTTCTGCATCAAGGGCAATTACTTCTGCACTGACAGAACCAGGCACTAAGGATGTAATCTCGCGTAGACGATCTTCGAAAGAAACGTTTTTTTCTTTTGCAACAAGAGAAGGGTTTGTTGTTACACCCGCAACCACTCCTAATGCAAACGCATCTTTGATTTCTTCCATATTCGCTGTATCAATAAAAAATTTCATTATGTACATCCCTTTCTTTATAAAAATTTTAGTTTTAACTGTCAGAAGATTTCGGTCCATTGGGTTAGAATGAGGCAAAATTATTTTACGCGTTATTTCGACCATTTTTTTAAAATGTTAAAAATGCATTGAAACCGCCTCTATTAAAAAGGCGGTTTCTCTTATGTGTCTGTTTCTTTCGACAGGTTATTACGCTTTATTAGATGAACCAAACTCGCGCATTTTGCCCATAACAGTTTCTTTAATCGCTTCACGAGCAGGTCCTAAATATTTACGTGGATCATACACTTCAGTATCAGCTGCTAACACTTCACGAACACGCTTTGCAGATGCAATTTGGTTCTCTGTGTTAACATTAATTTTTGCTGTTCCAAAAGAAATCGCTTTTTGGATATCTTTCGTTGGGATCCCAGTTCCACCATGTAACACTAATGGTACACCAGTAGCATTCCCGATTTCTTCCATCTCTTTGAAACCTAGGTTTGGTTCCCCTTTGTAAGGGCCGTGAACAGAACCTAGAGCTGGTGCAAGACAGTCAATTCCCGTGCGTTTAACAAGCTCTTCGCACTCTTTCGGGTCTGCATAAATAACACCATCAGCGATTACATCGTCTTCTTGTCCGCCAACAGTACCTAACTCAGCTTCAACTGAAACTCCTTTTGAGTGAGCATACTCAACTACTTTAGAAGTTGTTTCAATGTTTTGCTCGAAAGGATCATGTGAAGCATCAATCATAACAGATGTGAATCCAGCATCGATTGCTTCTTTACATTTATCGTAGCTTGAACCATGGTCTAAATGGATTGCTACAGGGACAGTAATTTTATAATCTTCTAAAAGACCTTCAACCATTTTTACTACTGTTTTGAAGCCACCCATGTAACGTGCAGCACCTTCAGATACACCTAAAATAACCGGTGATTTTTCTGCTTCAGCAGCCTGTAGGATTGCTTGAGTAAATTCAAGGTTATTTAAGTTAAATTGTCCAACTGCATAGCCTTCTGACTTTGCTTTAATCAGCATATCTTTCATTGAAACTAAAGGCATTTTTCTTCCTCCTTATTCATGATTATCCTCTATTTTTAACAAGGTTACTTCTTAAAGGTTTCCCTTTATTAAAATTGAATATGTAAATATAAGTTCTAGCAATAGAGGATGATCCTTAGAATTCATTTGTATCATACCAAATCGAAAAAGGATTTGCCATTATCAGAAAGGCTATTTTTAAAAGTGTCATAAAAATGATATAAAGCAAACGCTATCATTACAAAATCGTTCCTAAATTAGAATTTCTACCCTAATTGGACCGCTAAATATTTTTTTACAGCAGATCTAATATCATCAATATCAAAAGGTTTTGCAAAGTGAGTAAGAGCTCCTAAGTCTTTTGCTTCTTGAATCATGTCTAACTCACCATAAGCTGTCATGATAATAACTCTGATATCCTTATCAATGACCTTCATTCTTTTTAAAATTTCAATTCCATCCATACCTGGAATTTTCATATCTAGCAGAACAAGATCAGGAGAATGCTTTGTAACAATATCCAAAGCTTGTACTCCATTTGCAGCTTGATAGGTATCATACCCTTCCTTCTGAAGAACCTCATTAAGCAATATCCGAATTCCAAACTGATCATCAACAATAAGTATTTTTTCCTTCATAAAGCCACTTCTCCCCCTCTTATCGATATAACCGCGATGTTATTGTATAAGGCTTGTTAAACAACATGGTTGTCTAGCTAATTCTCTCACGTAGGAAATCATGAAATTAGCTCATTTCTTTAAGTTTACATATATCTTTTTGCTTAACGTTGCCTACATAGGCTTTTGAAATATGAATGCTTTCAATCAGTATGTAGCTTTATTTCTCCGAGTTTTTTAAACCATTTGAGAATAGTTAATAAGTAGACTCACCTTTTTCCTATTGATCCCTTTTCTATTTATTCTATCCCTACCTTTAAAATCCTCTTTATTTTTAAAGCTTATCATACATTTTTTTACTTTTGTTGTGTTTCTTGTCAATTCCTTATGAAATTTTACCTTTAATCCAATGTTCACTATAATTTAGTTAGTTGCAGTAGAGTTTAGGAGGGAAAGATTTATGCTAAAAATGTTTTCGACTCAGTTAACCGGTTTATTAAATCGAATTCACGATAAAGAAGAATTTTCTTTTGAAGATGGCGCTCGACTTTTAGCCCAAGCAGCCGTTGGGGCAGGTCATATATACATCTATGGGACAAATGAGATGAGTGCTGTTGAAGCAGAAGCATTGTATAGTGAAGAGCCTCTTAAATGGGCACAAAAGTTCACTCAAGATCGTCTATTGACGGAAGCAGATCGGGTATTGCTTGTATCAAGGTTCGGAAATGATGAAGAAGCACTAAAGATAGGGAAAAAACTAAATGAACAAGGTATACCTTTCGTTTCCATTTCAACGGTCGGAACTTCAGAAGGGGACTCTCTTGTTGATTTGGCCGATGTGCATATTGATCTTCATTTGAAAAAGGGGCTCCTTCCAGACGACGTGGGGAATCGTTTCGGGTATCCTGCATCAATTGCTGCATTGTTTGCTTATTATGGACTCAAGTTCACAATAGATGAAATTGTTGCGGAATACGAGATGGAGCTAGAAGATATTTAAGCAAGAACAAAAGCGCAAGCGCCCGTTTTCGACGTATAAACTGGACTCCCTTCGTATGAGATAAAGGAAACACGAAGAGCGTTAGCGATTCGATGTTGACTTATCGTAAGGAGTGAAAAATCATCCGATTTTTCTTAGGAGGGGGGAAGTTTACTAGGCGCTGGGCGCTGGAGCTGGACGTAATAACTAACTATTTCCTAGACAAAAATAAAAGACGTGTTTGACTGATTTTCAGTTAACACGTCTTTTCAATATCAATTATATACTATTCACTCTGCTTAAGAGACGCTTCAATAAAGTCTCTAAATAGTGGTTGAGGTTTTGTTGGTCTTGATGTAAATTCTGGGTGGAATTGAGATGCAACAAACCAAGGATGATCTGTTAACTCAATAATCTCCACTAAACGACCATCTGGGCTTGTACCAGAGAATACGAAACCTGCTTTTTCCATCTCTTGACGGTATTGATTGTTAAATTCATAACGATGACGGTGACGTTCGTAAACAACTTCATCATTATAAGCAGCAAATGCTTTCGTTCCCTCTTCAAGCTTACATGGATATAACCCAAGGCGAAGTGTTCCACCTAGATCTTCAATGTCCTTCTGTTCTGGTAAAAGGTCAATGATAGGAAACTCTGTAGTAGGATCAATTTCTGCTGAGTGAGCTCCTTTTAATCCAAGTACATTTCTTGCAAATTCTACAGATGCCAGCTGCATTCCTAAACAAATTCCTAAGAAAGGCTTCTTGTTTTCACGAGCATATTGTGTAGCAAGAATTTTTCCTTCAATCCCACGATCACCAAATCCACCAGGTACTAGAACGCCATCAACATCTCCTAAGAATTCAGCAACGTTTTCTGACGTTACTTCTTCAGAATTAACCCATTTAATATCGATATCTGAGTCAAACGCATAACCTGCATGTTTCATTGCTTCAACGACAGAAATATAAGCATCTTGAAGTTCAACATATTTCCCTACTAGTGCAATTCTAGTTGTTTTTGATAAGTTACGTACTTTGTCTAGTAACTTAACCCACTCTGTCATGTCCGCATCGTGGCACTGTAATTTTAAGTGGTCACATACAATTTGGTCCATGTTTTGCTCTTGAAGTGCTAGTGGAACTGCATATAATGTATCTGCATCACGTGCTTCAATAACCGCTTTTGGATCAATATCACAGAATAAAGCAATCTTATCTTTCATGTCTTCAGAAACAGGCATTTCCGTACGAACAACGATGATGTTTGGTTGAATCCCTAAGCTTCTTAACTCTTTTACACTGTGTTGAGTTGGCTTGGTTTTCATTTCTCCAGCTGCTTTAATATAAGGGATTAATGTACAGTGGATGTACATAACATTGTCGCGACCAATATCACTTTTAATTTGGCGGATTGCTTCTAAGAATGGAAGTGACTCAATGTCCCCTACCGTTCCACCAATTTCGGTAATAACCACGTCTGCACCTGTTTCGCGGCCAGCACGAAATACTCGTTCTTTGATTTCATTTGTGATGTGTGGAATAACTTGAACTGTTCCACCTAAGTAATCTCCACGACGTTCCTTTTTAAGTACAGTTGAATAGATTTTACCTGTTGTTACGTTGTTGAATTTTGTTAAGTTAATGTCAATGAAACGCTCGTAGTGTCCTAAGTCTAGATCTGTTTCCGCTCCATCACCTGTTACGAAAACTTCTCCGTGTTGATATGGACTCATCGTTCCTGGGTCCACGTTAATGTATGGGTCGAATTTTTGGATCGTAACACTCAATCCACGATTTTTAAGTAAACGACCTAGAGAAGCTGCTGTAATCCCTTTTCCAAGTGAAGATACCACTCCACCTGTTACGAATATATACTTTGTCATTTTTATTTATCCCCCTCTTTTTAAGTTTGTGCATTTTTTTTATCTTTAAGGATGTTTTTTTAAATTTGTTACGTTTGTACTCATTTAGAACAAATGGTTAACTTTTGCTACTTTAATCTTGGTTGTTGATTCCGCTACAGGCACTCGCTTTCCGCGGGCGAGACCAGGAGCCTCGTTCTCCCGCAGGAGTCGAGTGCCCTCCACTCCATCAACACAGCGCTAAATATCAACATTGTTCTTTGAAAACAGTTCATAAGTAGTAACAGACTATTCAAACAACCCATTCAAAAATTATTAGCAGGGGATGTAGGTAAAACATAAAAAATAAAAAAGCGCCCCCACTTACTTAGAAGTAAGGGGAGCGCTGTTATTTAAACATACCGTTCCTTTTTTAAGGAGCCCAAAAATGATTCTACAAGCCTCGACTAAAAAAGTCAAGATATTATAAATCATCGTCCTCATCATCTGTTTCTAATTCATCTAGACTTAGATCATCATCATCGTCTTCATCATCCAGATCATCATCTTCATCTAGCTCAAACTCTTCATCATCACCTAGAAGATCTTCATCGTCATCATCGGTCTCTAGATCATCTTCTAACAGATCGTCGTCATCATCATCGTCTTCGTCCAGATCATCATCAACATCGTCATCCGTAGAATCGTAATCATCGTAATCGATGTCCTCTTCTTCTAGATCATCGTAATCTTCGATATCCAGATCCTCATCTTCATCGACAGCCTTCTTAGCCTTTTTCTTTTTAGGTTTTACAGCTGTTACCGTTTCTTCTTCTGTTTGATCAACAGGGTACCATGCTCTTAGTCCCCATCTATTTTCACCCAGTGACAGAAAACGGCCATCTATATTTAAATCCGTATAGATTTGACCAATTCTAGATCGAACTTCTTCTTCAGATAGACCAAGAATGTTTGTGATTTCATCCATAATTTCTTTAAATGGCATTGCTTGTTTATTGTTTTTAAGAATTTCGTATGCTAGTTCAATTGCTGACATTTCTTGTAGTTGCTCTTGTGAGATACCATTAAGACTCAACATTCGCACTTCCTTTCAACTGATCATCCTTATGTATAAAATAGAGGAATCATAGAAAATGAGCCTATACCTTTAAGTATATGCTGATATAGTTTACTCCAAGTTGGACAAGAACTCAAAGTGATTCAACTATTATATACATTTCAGCTTCCATTTTTTAAAAAATATGTACTAAAAATAGCATATTCTTCATTATAAACAAAATCTTGGCCTTTATGCTAGCTGAATATGCGGTTTATCTTACTTTTTATTCATTAGAGCAGTAATTGCTCCTTTTATCTTCACTTTACACTGAATCCTTATCCCACTTTTTAATTTTTCCTTCTCAGTTGCTAAAAGTTGCTCAGGATTGCTTTATATTTTTTTATTCTTTTGGTGATCCTTCTTATCCTGTCCCCGATGTTTGGAAAGTTGCCCTCTTGCTAATGCAAAGAAAAAAATCGACAGCAAAAAGAAAGGGATTGCCCCTAGCTGATGTTGATATAAAAAATACATAAATCCAATAAAGCCCACGATTCCGGCAAAAATAAATATTTGTTTCAAATCCCGTCACATCCTGAGTGTAGAAAAAATCTTATCTTTTAAGCTTATAAGTTCTATTAAGCGTATTATACCTAATGTCTACTTATTCTAAAAAGTGTATTTATATAAAGATTTGTTTACTAGTTCGTAAAGTCGCTTATCCACATAAGTCAGCACTTAAACATTTAGGTTCCTAAAAAACAGAGGAAAGGCTTATAGATGAACTATAAGCCGAAATAACCTTTCCTATTACATATTTCTACGATATTGTCCCCCAACTTCATATAGGGCTCTCGTAATTTGACCAAGACTCGCGTATTTAACCGTTTCCATTAACTCTTCAAAAATATTGCCATTATTCATAGCTGTCTCTTTTAGTCTTGTTAAATAAGCATCCGTCTTATCAGCATTTCTGCTTTGGAATTCTTTTAAGTTGTTGATTTGTAATTCTTTTTCTTCTTTCGTTGCACGAGCAATTTCCATGTTATCCATTTCATCTTCTGATGGAGGGTTAGGATTCAGGTACGTATTTACCCCGATAATTGGTAATTCGCCCGTATGCTTTTTCATTTCATAATGCATGGACTCATCTTGAATTTTTCCGCGTTGGTATTGAGTTTCCATTGCTCCTAATACGCCACCACGGTCGTTTAATCGTTCAAACTCTTGTAGAACTGCCTCTTCAACTAAGTCTGTAAGCTCTTCAACAATAAATGCACCTTGAAGCGGATTCTCGTTCTTTGTTAATCCATGTTCTTTTGTAATAATCATTTGAATCGCCATTGCACGACGAACTGATTCCTCTGTTGGAGTCGTAATTGCTTCATCGTAAGCATTTGTATGAAGAGAGTTACAGTTATCATGTAACGCCATTAATGCTTGTAACGTTGTACGAATATCATTGAAATCAATTTCTTGGGCGTGTAGAGATCGACCAGATGTTTGAATATGATATTTAAGCTTCTGGCTACGCTCGTTAGCACCGTACTTATTCCTCATAACCGTTGCCCAAATTCTACGTGCAACCCTTCCGATCACCGTGTACTCTGGATCTAAACCATTTGAGAAGAAGAATGATAAATTCGGTGCAAAATCATCAATGTTCATACCACGACTTAAATAGTACTCTACATACGTTAAACCATTTGCTAGAGTAAACGCTAGCTGCGAAATTGGATTCGCTCCTGCTTCTGCAATATGGTAACCAGAGATTGAAACTGAATAATAGTTACGAACCTTTTGGTCAATAAAATATTGTTGAATATCGCCCATCATACGTAGAGCGAATTCAGTTGAGAAGATACATGTATTTTGACCTTGGTCTTCTTTTAAAATATCAGCTTGAACTGTTCCACGAACCGTTTGAAGTGTTTTTGCTTTCACTTCTAGTAGTTCTTCAGGTGTTAAAATACGACCTAATTCTGCTTCTTTTGCCTGGATCTGCTGATCAACCGCAGTGTTCATAAACATCGCAAGGATAATCGGTGCAGGACCATTAATCGTCATCGAAACAGAAGTGGATGGGTGACATAAATCAAAGCCCGCATAAAGCTTTTTCATGTCGTCGAGGGTACAAACGTTAACCCCACTCTCTCCAACTTTCCCGTAAATATCTGGACGGTAATCTGGATCTTCCCCGTACAAGGTTACAGAGTCAAATGCAGTACTTAGACGTTTCGCACTATCGTCTTTTGATAGATAGTGGAAACGACGGTTTGTACGTTCTGGTGTCCCTTCTCCAGCAAACTGACGTTTCGGATCCTCTCCTTCACGTTTGAACGGGAATACTCCTGCTGTATAAGGAAATTCACCTGGTACATTCTCTTTATATACCCAGCGTAAAATCTCACCGAAATCCTTGAATTTAGGTAGTGCAATTTTGGGGATATCCGTACCAGCTAGACTCTTCGTTTTTAAAATCGTGACAATTTCTTTATCGCGAATTTTCGTCACAAATTGATCAGAAGCATACATCTCTTTCTTCTTTTCCCATTGTGATAAAATTTGTTTTGATTCTGGAGTTAATTTAGACTCCACCTCTTCTTTTAATGTTTGAAGAGATGATATTACATCTTCACTCAGTTCGCGTTCTTTTACTGCTTCAATCGTACCCTCAACTTGGAATAAACGACGCGCAAGCTCTACTTGTTCTTCAGCAGATTTATGATATTTTCTAACCGTGTCAGAAATCTCTCTTAAATAGTAACGGCGATCGTTTGGAATAATCACGTTTTGCTTTTCTACTAAAGCATTTTTAGTAAACGATGTAGTCCAATCTGTTCCTGCTTTTCCGTTTAACACTTCAACTAAAGCAGCGAATAATGCATTTGTTCCCGGATCATTAAATTGGCTAGCAATTGTGCCGTATACTGGCATTTCATCAAGCTCTTTCTCAAAAAGCAAGCGGCTACGTTGATACTGCTTTTGAACCTGACGTCTAGCATCCTCTGAACCTTTACGCTCAAACTTGTTGATAACAATTAAGTCAGCAAAGTCGATCATATCGATTTTTTCAAGCTGGGACGGAGCACCAAATTCACTCGTCATCACATACATGGACACATCACAAATTTCCGTGATTTCAGCATCCCCTTGCCCAATACCACTCGTCTCAACCACTACTAGATCGAAACCAGCTGCTTTTACAACAGAGATAGCATCTTTAATCGCTAAAGAAAGCTCACTCTTAGAATTACGAGTTGCTAAACTTCTCATATAGACACGCGGAGAGAAAATTGCATTCATACGAATACGGTCCCCTAAAAGGGCTCCACCTGTTTTTTGTTTTGTAGGATCTACTGATAAAATGGCTACTTTTTTATCTGGTACTTCATTAATGAAGCGACGAATTAACTCATCTGTTAGAGAGCTTTTACCTGCCCCACCAGTACCTGTAATTCCTAGAACAGGGACCGTTTTTTCCATCGACTTTACTTTTTCCATGACGGACTCAACAGCAGCAGCCACTTCTTGACTCGCACCTGTTTGATATTCTGCTAGAGTGATTAGTTTGGCAGTTGCGTTAATATCGCCAGTTTGGAGTTTTTCAATATGTTCAGAAGCTTCTGGAGTGATGGTTTGGAAATCACACTCTTCAAGCATCATATTAATCATTCCTTGAAGACCGTGCTGACGCCCATCTTCTGGAGAAAAAATTCTCGCAATCCCGTAGTTGTGGAGTTCTTTTATTTCCTTAGGAATAATAACTCCACCGCCCCCACCGTAAATACGGATATGAGAAGCTCCACGTTCTTTTAATAAATCGTACATATATTTAAAGTACTCGACGTGACCACCTTGATAGGATGAAATGGCAATCCCTTGAACATCCTCTTGTACAGCAGCATTTACCACTTCTTCAACAGAGCGGTTGTGTCCAAGATGGATAACCTCTGCTCCACTTGCCTGGATAATTCTACGCATGATATTTATTGAAGCATCATGACCATCAAACAAACTTGAAGCGGTAACAAAACGAATATGATTCTTTGGTTTATAGATCGTTTGTGTACTCATTCTTCTCCCCCTTTTTCATGAGCTGATACTAAACCTCTATTGTTAATACCTTGAAAAAGCAATTCTGTTTGCAACTCGATATATTCATCTAATGAATAGTTTTTTTGTAATGCCCATCTGCGGAAGCCCCACATCTGTCCCTGAACCACAATGTTATGAGCTAAAATATTCACTTGTGTTTCTGATAACGATAGCTCTCCGTTTTCCACACAACGTCCAATGACTAGCTCAAACATAGAGACCATTTCCATTTCTTTTCGAAGAACATATGGAAGAGCATCCTTCGATAAAGACTTCGCTTCTTGATACATGACGAGAACTTCCGCTTGCATCTCATCCATAACACGGAAATAATCAGCGATGCCGGTTTTTAAGCTTTTTAGTGTGCCACCATTTGTATCAAGATCCCTTTGAAGTCGCTCTTTAACTTGGTCGTATATACTATCACAAACTAAATACAAAACATCTTCTTTTGTTCGAATATACTCATAAAGGGTACCAATGCTGAACCCAGAAGCTTTTGCAATTTCTCTTGTTGTGGTACGGTGAAACCCTTTTTCTTTAAAAAGGGTGACGGCCCCTTTAATCATTTGATTTCGCCTTTTGATTACGAGGCGTTCATCTTTGACTGAAGCATGTACTTCACGCTTTTTCATCGTTTCATCCTACCGCCTTTACAAAAATCCTTTATAAGGCGGAGGATGTCCGCCTTATATGGAAATGTAAAATGATTTTTTAAAGGGTGAACAAGATTGTGCCTTAGCAAAATATTTTTAAAGAATTACTTCGTAACCATTCGAGAGATTACTAGGCGTTGAATTTCTTGTGTACCTTCATAAATTTGAGTAATTTTTGCATCACGCATGTATCTTTCTACTGGATAATCCTTTGTATATCCATATCCACCGAAGATTTGAACGGCTTCTGTTGTTACTTTCATTGCTGTATCTCCAGCGAAAAGTTTAGACATAGCAGATTCTTTTCCGTATGGTAGGCCTTCAGACTCTAACCATGCTGCTTGATAAGTTAATAGTCTTGCAGCTTCGATATTTGTCGCCATATCTGCTAATTTGAAACCGATTCCTTGTTGTGCAGCGATAGGCTTACCGAATTGGTGACGGTCCTTTGCGTATTCAATCGAAGCATCTAACGCACCTTGAGCAATTCCTACTGCTTGAGCAGCGATCCCGTTACGACCGCCATCTAGAGTCATCATGGCAACTTTGAACCCTTCCCCTTCTTCTCCAAGCATGTTCTCAACTGGAACCTTGCAGTCTTCGAAAATAATTTCAGTTGTAGGTGATGAACGGATCCCTAGCTTTTTCTCTTTTTTCCCTACTGAGAAGCCTGGGAAGTCACTTTCAACGATAAACGCAGTTGTTCCTTTATGTTTTGATTCAGGGTCTGTTAAAGCAAATACCACATAGATATCAGCAATTCCACCATTAGTAATGAAGATTTTTGATCCATTTAACACATAGTGGTCGCCTTCAAGACGTGCAGTTGTTCTCATACCACCTGCATCTGAACCGCTACCAGGCTCAGTTAAACCGTAACCGCCGATTTTTTTCCCTTCAGCCATTGGACGAAGGTATTTTTGCTTTTGCTCTTCACTACCAAACTTGTAAATTGGCCATCCTGCAAGAGAAGTGTGAGCAGATAAAGTTACCCCTGTAGAAGCACAAACGCGTGAAAGTTCTTCTACCGCGATACAGTAAGCTAGATAGTCACTTCCAATTCCGCCGTACTCTTCTGGCCATGGAATACCTGTTAAGCCAAGCTCCGCCATTTTGTCAAAAATTTCACGGTCAAAGCGCTCTTCCTCATCGCGCTCAGCAGCCGTTGGAGCTACTTCGTTTTTAGCAAAGTCGCGTACCATTTTTCTAATCATTTCATGCTCTTCAGTCAGTTGGAATCTCATTTTATATACCTCGCTTTGGTTTGATTTTTTTAATTATCTAGGTAAAACTGTTTTCGCGGAATTATTTTGTTAAACGCGGAAACAATCCCATATACCGCGGAATTAACAGCGTACACCGCGGGAATCTTCCATTTTTCACAAAAGGTTGTCTCCGCGACTTTAACTCTCGACTGGCTTATTTGTGAAAAAGTGTCCTTTATTTGCGGTCATGACCACTTTTTTGCGATAAATCATTCATATATGCGAACACAACACTCTAATTCCTACAGCTGCTTCCCAATCACCAGTCTCTGAATCTCACTAGTTCCTTCGTAAATCTCCGTTACCTTCGCATCACGGAAGTAGCGTTCAACTGGGTAATCTTCTGTGTAGCCATAGCCACCGAATACTTGAATCGCCTCAGTTGTTACCTCTACCGCTGTTTTAGAAGCAAACAACTTTGCCATGGATGCTTCTTTGCTACACTTGATGCCTTGTGAGCGAAGATCTGCCGCGCGATAGATTAGTAGTTTTGAGGCTTCAATACTTGTTGCCATATCTGCAAGCTTAAATCCAATTCCTTGTTGAGCTGCAATTGGCTTTCCAAATTGTTGGCGTTCTTTTGCGTAATTTGCAGCCGCCTCAAATGCTGCTTCAGCAATCCCAAGGGCCTGAGCTGCGATTCCAATTCTTCCTACCTCTAGGTTTCCTAACGCGATATTTAAGCCTTTGCCTTCTTCGCCTAATAGGTTTTCTTTTGGTACTCGCATATCTTCAAACGTTAGTTGAACTGTTCTAGATCCGTGAAGACCCATTTTATGCTCGTCTTTCCCAATTACTAAACCAGGAGTATCTCTTTCGACGATAAATGCTGAAATTCCTTTGTTCCCAGCTTCTGGGTTCGTTGAAGCAAATACGATATAAACATCTGCTTCTCCACCGTTTGTAATAAACACCTTCGAACCATTAATGACGTATTCGTCCCCAACCAATACTGCTTTTGATTTAAGACTTCCTGCATCAGAGCCAGCACTTGGCTCGGTTAAACAGAAAGCACCTAAATATTCACCAGCCGCAAGCTTTGGAACATACTTTTTCTTCTGCTCTTCATTTCCGAAATAAAGAATCGGGTTTGTACCTACAGACGTATGAACAGATAGGATTACCCCTACGGTAGCGCTTACTCTTGAAATCTCGTTAATCGCAATAATGTAAGATGTAAAATCCATCTCAGAGCCGCCATATTGTTCAGGAACTGGGATCCCCATCAACCCTAGCTCACCCATTTTCTTTAAAATTTCTCTCGGAAATTCTCCCTGCTCCATTTTTTCAACGAACGGAGCTATTTCTTCTTGCGCAAAATCGCGAACCATTTTACGCATCATTTCCTGCTCTTCTGTAAACCTTAAATCCATCTTTGTATAGCCTCCCTGCTGAGGTAAAAGGTAATATTTTTGCATAATTAAGCTATTTACTTGCACTTTTTTGGAATTTATTTGCGCATTTCTCTCATATTCTTGCAAAATCTAGTACGATATTTGCATGGTTCATGCCGTTGTCACATATAGAGAGCAAATCTTATTCGTAAACGTAGAAACCGCGTCCTGTTTTTCTACCTAGCCATCCTGCTTTCACATATTTACGAAGTAATGGACATGGACGGTATTTGGTGTCGCCAAATCCTTCGTGTAATGTTTCCATAATGTATAAGCACGTATCTAACCCGATAAAGTCAGCTAGTGTAAGAGGACCCATTGGATGGTTCATCCCAAGCTTCATGACTTCATCAATTGCTTCCTTTGTAGCTACTCCTTCATAAAGGGTATAAATAGCTTCGTTAATCATTGGCATAAGAATTCTGTTTGAAACGAACCCTGGGAAGTCATTTACTTCAACAGGAACTTTATTTAATGTTTTTGTGATGTCCTCAATTGTTTGGTACACTTCGTCTGTAGTAGCTAGCCCGCGAATAATCTCTACTAGTTTCATAACAGGAACTGGATTCATAAAATGCATTCCGATTACTTTTTCCGGTCTATTCGTAACGGCTGCAATTTCAGTGATAGGTAAAGATGATGTATTACTTGCTAAAATAGCATGAGCTGGAGCAATTGAATCTAACTGGTTAAAAATCTTAGATTTAATCTTCATATTTTCCACAGCAGCCTCAATAACTAAATCTACATCTTTTGCATCATTTAAGTCTGTTGATGGAGTAAGGTTACCTAACACCTTTTCCATCTCTTCAGCAGTCATCTTTTCTTTCGATACTTGACGAGAAAGATTTTTATTAATGATTCCAAATCCGCGTTCTACAAACTCTTGTTTTAAGTCGTTTAAAATGACACTGTAGCCAGCTTGGGCACACACTTGTGCAATCCCTGATCCCATTTGTCCTGCACCGATTACCATAATTTTTTGTACGCTCATGTTTTCATCCTCCATTACGATCTATATTTTCGGTTCGTTATTGTTTCGGTACTTCAATCATGACGGCATCCCCTTGACCGCCACCACTACAAATCGCTGCAATTCCAATTCCACCACCACGACGTTTAAGCTCATGCATTAACGTAATAATGATTCTTGCTCCACTTGCCCCGATTGGGTGACCAAGTGCTACAGCTCCACCATTTACATTTACCTTTTCAGGGTCTAGGTTTGCTAGCTTCCCACTTGTTAAGGCAACTGCTGCAAATGCTTCATTGATCTCAAATAAATCAATTTCTTCTAATGACTTACCGGTCTTTTTCAAAATCTCATTGATTACGATTCCCGGTGTTTTAGGGAAGTCCTTCGCTTCAACAGCGATAGCCGCTTGCCCGATGATATAAGCTTCTGGCTTTCTGCCCTCACGAAGAGCACGTTCCTCGCTCATTAATACTAGTGCTGCTGCTCCATCATTTACACCAGGAGCATTTCCAGCTGTAATCGTTCCGTCTTTATTAAAAACTGAACCTAGTTTCGCTAATTTTTCAATCGAAGTGTCTTTACGCGGTGACTCATCCGTTGAAACTACGATTGGATCGCCTTTTCTTTGTGGAATTTCTACTGATACGATTTCCTCTGCTAGTTTCCCAGATTCAATCGCAGCAACCGCTAAAGTATGGCTTCGTAACGCCCACTCGTCTTGCTCCTCACGGCTTATAACCATTTCTTTCGCGACTTCATTTCCGTATGTTCCCATATGAACACCTGTGAAGCTACATGTTAAGCCATCATGAGTCATTAAATCGGATACTGTAGCATCTCCCATTCGCAGTCCCCATCTAGCTTTTGGAAGGATATAAGGAGCATTACTCATCGATTCCATTCCACCAGCCACAATAACCTCTTCATCGCCCACACGGATGATTTGATCTGCTAAAGAAACACTTCGCATTCCTGATGCACAAACTTTGTTTACCGTTTCTGTTTTAACATTCCAAGGTAAGCCGGCATCTCTAGCTGCCTGACGAGAAGGGATTTGTCCTTGTCCGCCTTGAAGCACGGTTCCCATGATGACTTCGTTAACTTCTTCCGCTTGAACATTAGCACGATTTAATGCTTCTTTAATCGAGATTCCTCCAAGTTCTGAGGCAGTAAGGCTGCTTAAAGCACCACCAAACTTTCCAAAAGGTGTTCGGACCCCACTAAGAATGACCGTTCTGCTCATCATAACCTCTCCTTTTCTATTAAACTTAAATTTTTTTAAATGAATTGACTTGTTTGTGAAAGCGTGAATCTAGTTGTGGATGGTTTCGAACGACTGAACGCTCGCTCGAAATCGTTTCTGAAGAAAAGGAGATCATTCCTATTTTCGATCCCCTCGTAATAGTAGTTGTAACTTTTCCATTGTAAGCGCTTTATTATATTTTACTGTAAATCCAAGGAAAATTAAAACACTTTACATAAAATTCGTGCAACTTTTTTACATTCAAAAATTTTTCATACTATCTTACGATGACCTATAAGAAAATATACAAAAATTCTTTGAAAAAGGCCCTTTTTGTAAACTTTGTTGCTCGTTAAGTACTTTAAATGCTTTTAAACGGATTATGGTGCTATTTTTTATTTTGGGAAGAAAAAATACTCGAAGCAAGAAGAAACTGCCTTTTGAAAAAGCCGGCAGTAGGGATTTTTCATGTTTCTTCTCATCTAAGTACTGATAAAGGAATTAATTTAAATTAGCAACAATGTATACGAAAACAGCTTTTAAAAAAGAGGAGACCCTTTACGAATCTCCTCTCTATAAATCTTTTAAATTATGAAACTAATGTTTGTGGCTCTCCACATACTGCTTTTTCAAGTAATTCTGCTACATCGTAAGTTGAAACTGTTTCTTCAACCTCTTTTGCTTTTGTACCGTCAGAAAGCATGGTTAAGCAATATGGACATCCTGAACTGATTACAGATGGGTTAACAGCAAGTGCTTGTTCCGTACGTGAAACGTTAATACGGTGACCAGTTTCTTCTTCCATCCACATTAAGCCTCCACCAGCTCCACAGCACATACCAGTGTCGCGACTTCTTTCCATTTCCACTAGCTTCACACCTGGAATGGCTTTTAGAATATCACGCGGTGCATCGTATACCTCATTGTAACGACCTAAGTAACAAGAGTCATGGAACGTAATTGTTTCCTTAACCTCGTATTGTGGCTTAAGTCTACCCTCTTTTACTAGCTGAGCCAGTAATTCAGTGTGATGATATACTTCTGCAGTTAGACCGAAATCAGGATATTCATTTTTGAAAATATTATAAGCGTGCGGGTCGATGGTAACAATTTTCTTAATTTCGTTCTTTTCAAACTCTTCGATATTCTTTGTTGCTAACTCTTGGAATACGAATTCGTTTCCTAGACGTCGAGCAGTATCACCAGAGTTCTTTTCTTTATTTCCTAAGATAGCGAATTTAACGCCAGCTTCGTTTAAGAGTTTCGCGAAAGATAGAGCAATCTTTTGGCTGCGGTTATCGTAAGATCCCATTGAACCAACCCAGAATAAGTACTCAAACTCTTCGCCTGCTTTACTCATCTCTTTAACAGTTGGTACTTGAACATCCTCACGAGCTTCACGCCAGTTTTCACGCTCTTTACGGTTTAGACCCCAAGGGTTCCCTTGACGTTCGATGTTTTGCATCGCACGTTGAGCATCAGCATCCATTTTACCTTCCGTTAACACTAGGTAACGACGAAGATCAATAATTTTATCAACATGCTCGTTCATTACTGGACATTGATCTTCACAGTTACGGCAAGTTGTACAAGCCCAGATTTCCTCTTCTGTAATCACTTCACCAATTAAGCTTGGGCTATAAGCAAGACCAGCAGCAGATTCTTCTACCCCTTTACCTGCAGCCGCTAAAGCGATTTGGTTTCCTCTTGTATTCCCAAAAGCAAATGTAGGCACCCATGGTTGCTTTTGTGTAACAGCAGCACCGTGATTTGTTAAGTGATCACGAAGCTTCAAAATTAAATCCATTGGAGAAAGCATTTTTCCTGTGCCTGTTGCAGGACACATGTTTGTACAACGTCCACACTCCACACAAGCATATAAATCAATTAATTGGTTTTGGGTAAAATCTTCAATTTTCCCAACACCAAATGATTCTTGAGACTCATCTTCAAAGTCAATTTTAGATAACTTACCTGGTTTTTCAAGGCGATTGAAGAATACGTTCGCAGGCCCAGCAATTAAGTGAGCGTGCTTTGATTGCGGTACATATACTAAGAACGCAAGTAGGAACAATAAGTGAATCCACCATGCGATATAGAATATAACGATAGATGCTGTCTCACCAATCCATCCTAAAGCAATGGCGAACAGGGAAGCGATTGGCTCTGACCATGTTGGTTCGTGTCCATGCCATACTAGACCCATTCCGTTTCCTAATAAAACAGATAGCATTAAGCCACCGATAAAAATAAGTACTAATCCGGATTTAAAGCCTCTTTTTAAGCGTACAAGTTTTTCTACATAACGGCGATGGAAAGCCCAAACGACCGCGATTAAAATCATAAGCGTTACGATTTCTTGGAAGAACGTGAACCCTGCGTACAGAGGTCCTAATGGTAAGTGTGCACCTGGTTTGATCCCTTTAATAATAAAGTCTATCGCCCCAAATTGTACAAGAATAAAACCATAGAAGAACATAACGTGGATAATTCCACTTTTCTTATCCTTCAATAATTTTTTCTGTCCAAATACATTGACCCAAATTTTATCCATTCGCTCTTTAAAATTTTTATCAAACTCTACTTTTTTTCCAAGCTTAATGTATTCGAGTCTTGTCTTTACAACATACACAAACAAACTCACAGCGTAAGCGGTTACAAGTAGAAATGCAATAAGATTAAACCATAATAGTCCGTTCATACCTAAAGCTCTCCTTCCATGAAGTTATCTTGCTAGACCCCCTCTAGCAGCTCAATCACTAGAAAATTTTATTTCAGTCCAAGCAAACGGATACATCCCTCTTATAAAATTCCGTTCATCAAGAATATTAACAACCAATAAAATTTTCTGAATTTAATACCTATTTCCATTATATAATGAATGAGCATTCAGTCAATGATTTTTATTCACTTTTTTACTTTTTATCATAGAAGAATCCTTTACGGGGACAATAATGTAAATACTAGAGAATATTAGGAGGGGATATAAAATGATTCTAACACTTCTAATTTTGTTAGGCATCTGGTTAGTGATTGACTATAAGTTAGGAAGAAAGCAGCATCTTAAATCAATTGTAAAACCAAACCCTCCCTATCGTCAAAGTAATCTGGAAGTTTTCACTAGGGGACAAGACTTATTTAATGATATGTTTACCGAAATAAAAAATGCCAAAAAGCATATCCATGTGATGTTTTATATTGTTAAGGATGATACCATAAGTGAAAAATTTATGGAGATGTTAATAGAAAAAGCCAAAGCTGGAGTAGAAGTACGTTTACTTTTCGACTATGTCGGCAGTTTTAAGGTGAAAAGAAAATCTATAAATGCTTTAAAACAGGCAGGGGTTCAAATTCATTTTTGTCACATCCCAAAGTTCCCTTTTATCTTCTATTCCTCACAGGTTCGTAATCATCGAAAAATAACGGTGATTGATGGTGTAAAGGGCTATTTAGGTGGTTTTAATGTAGGAAAAGAGTATGTAGATTTAGATCCGAAATTAAGCCCATGGCGTGATTATCATTTAAAAATTACGGGTGAAGGGGTAGAAGATCTACAAACACAATTTTTACACGATTGGTTTGAATCGACCAAGACCAATCTGTTACAAAGCAAAATCTATTTTCCCCCTCTTGAGAAAGGAAATATAAAGCATCAAACTATTTCCTCAGAGGGTTTTCTTCTAGAGGATACATTTTCAGATTTAATTAAAAAGGCCAAAGATTCTATCACGATCGGAACACCTTATTTTATCCCGAGTAATCGAATTTTTTCTGACCTAATGAGAGCTTTAGATCGAGGTGTCAAGTTAACCATCCTCGTTCCAAAAAACGCCGATCACCCTTTAGTTCAAGAAGCTTCTTATCGTTACTTTAGACCCCTTATTAAAAAAGGAGCCAACATTTATCAGTATATGAAGGGCTTTTACCATGCAAAAACATTTATTATTGATGAAAAGATTTGCGACCTTGGAACCGCAAATTTTGATCGAAGAAGTTTGTTTTTAAACCATGAAATTAATTGTTATGTAGTAGATCAAAAATACATTAATAAAATGATCCCGATTATTCAAAATGATCTAGAGGATTCTAGGCAGTTATCATTAAAGGATTTAAATAAACCTAATCCTTTTCGTGCCATAAAAGAAGGCATTGCTCGTGTAATCTCGCACTTCTTATAAAATAAGCCTTTAGTAAAGGGGCTAAAATGAAATGAAAATTCGTTTTGGGTATGTCTCCCATGCGA
The DNA here is from genome assembly GCF_042865285.1 of Cytobacillus spartinae. Classification (NCBI taxonomy): domain Bacteria; kingdom Bacillati; phylum Bacillota; class Bacilli; order Caryophanales; family Bacillaceae; genus Cytobacillus; species Cytobacillus spartinae. Next base: position 134,173 of record NZ_JBIACK010000007.1, read on the forward strand.
TTACGTTATGGGAGGCTTCCCCTGCAAAAACTATTACGTTTACGAGGTATAAACAGCTTTCTGCTAAGGAGCAGAAGGCGAAGTTGCTACAGGTGACCTCTGAGAACATAAAAAACACATTAAGAATGCTTCATTATAATATCGCTCATCAAATTCAAGTGTATCGATTTTCAAGCTCGATTGTCCCACTCGCTACACATCCTGAAGTTTTTTGGGATTTTGTTAAGCCTTTTAAGAAGGAGTGGAAGAAAATTGGTGATCTGGTTAAACAGCATAACTTGCGCGTGAGCTTTCATCCCAATCAATTTACTTTGTTCACTTCTCCGAGAGAGGAAGTAACGAGAAATGCAGTGATTGATATGGAGTACCATTACAATATGCTCAAGGCTATGGGAATTGAAAAAGAGAGTGTCATCAACATCCATATTGGTGGAGCATATGGGGATAAAACTTCTACATTAGAACGGTTCCATGAAAGTTTAAAAACACTTCCACTCGAAATAAAAGATGTAATGACCCTAGAAAATGATGATAAAACCTACAATACAGAAGAAACACTTGAGGTATGTATCAAAGAAAATATTCCGCTCGTATTTGACTACCACCATCATATGGCTAATTTAGGGGAAAAGCCTTTAGAAAGTTTGCTTCCCTCCATTTTTGAGACATGGGAGAGAAGAAGTCTAAAACCCAAAATTCATATCTCATCCCCAAAGTCTGATAAAGCCTTTCGCTCTCACGCGGACTTTGTCGATCCCGAATTTATCAAGCCAATGATTGATATTTTAAAAACTTTCAATAGAGATGTCGATTTTATGATTGAAGCAAAAGGGAAAGATCAAGCACTACTAAAATTAGTTGAGGATTTAAGCAAAATTAGAGGGGTTAAAAGAATTGGTGGTGCGGAGTTGGAGTGGAAATAAGAACTGCACCTCCAAATTAGATATGAGGTGCAGGTTAAAAGGCTTCCTGGTTGGAAGCCTATTTATATGCCTTATTACATTTTTTCCGGTGCGGATACTCCAATTAAAGATAGAGCATTCTTTAACGTTGTTTGAACCGCCTTGATTAGGGCAAGGCGTGCTTTTGTTCTTTCGATGTTTTCAGCATCCAATACTTTTTCAGCGTTATAGAAACTATGGAAAGAAGATGCTAGTTCAAAAATGTAGTTCGTAATGCGGTGTGGCATTCGTTTCTGAGCCGCCTCACTTACTGCTAATGGGAACTCTCCAAGCTTTTTCAACACTTCGATTTCTTTTTCTGCTCCAACTAAAGAGAAATCAACATTTTCATCAAATGTGATTGATTGCTCTTCTCCCTGACGCAAAATGCTAGAAATACGAGCATGCGCATATTGAGCGTAGTATACAGGGTTTTCGTTTGACTGAGATACTGCTAGATCTAGGTCAAAGTCCATATGTGTGTCCGCACTTCTCATCGCGAAGAAGTAACGAACCGCATCTAATCCTACTTCTTCTACAAGATCACGCATCGTAACAGCTTTACCTGTACGCTTACTCATCTTCATTTTTTCACCATTTTTATAAAGGTGAACAAGCTGAATAATCTCAACCTCTAATGTATCGCGTTCATAGCCTAATGCTTGAATCGCAGCTTTCATACGCGGAATATACCCGTGATGATCTGCTCCCCAAATGTTGATCAGCTTTTCAAAGCCACGGTCATGCTTGTCCTTGTGGTAAGCAATGTCCGGGGTTAAATAGGTGTATGAACCATCTTGCTTAATAAGGACACGATTTTTATCGTCACCTAAATCAGTCGAACGGAACCAAGTTGCACCTTCTTCTTCATAAATATAGCCATTCTCTCTAAGCTTTGATAGAGCCACGTCAATTTTCCCGTTGTGATATAAAGACGTTTCAGAATACCAAACATCAAATGGCACACGGAAGTCTTCTAAATCTTTCTTCAGCTTTTCCATTTCATATTTCAAACCGTACTCACGGAAAAATGAAAAGCGTTCTTCTTCATGCACCTCAACATACTTATCGCCAAACTCTTCAGCTAGACGTTTTCCAATTCCAATGATATCTTCACCATGATAGCCATCAGCTGGCATTTCTTTTTCCATGCCTAATGCTTGGAAGTAACGTGCCTCTACTGAAAGAGCAAGATTATTGATTTGGTTACCTGCGTCATTTATGTAGTATTCACGGGACACATCGTACCCTGCTTTAGCTAGAACATTGCAAAGTGAGTCCCCAACCGCTGCCCCACGAGCATGTCCTAAGTGAAGGTCTCCAGTGGGATTGGCGGAAACGAACTCCACTTGAACTTTTTGATTGTTTCCAACAGTCGTTTCTCCGTATTTTTCGCCTGCTTTTAAAATAGTAGGAATTAAATCTGTTAAATAACTATTATTCATGTAAAAGTTAATGAATCCGGGCCCTGCAATCTCCATTTTTTCAATGGATGCTTTAGACTGATCAAAATGTTCGATTAGCTGTTCAGCAATCATACGAGGTGCCTTCTTTGCCACTCTAGCAAGCTGCATCGCCATATTGGTGGAGTAATCACCATGTGCTTTTTCTTTCGGTACTTCTAAAATGACATCTGGTATTTGATCTTCCGTCGCTAAATTGGCTTTAATGACAGCAGCTTTTATTTCGTCTTTTAACTTGGATTGAACTTGTTCAACGATATTCATTGCTTCTCCTCCTCAAAGTGAATTTCTAAATGGTATGTACCTGCATGTGCACCTTGTACATTTAAATCATATAAAAGATCAAGATTTCCCTTTTTACTATCTTCGTTAAAAGTATGGGCTAATCTGTTAGTATGTGTGATCACTTCCATCGTTCCAAATGGGGTTTCATAGCGCCCCTTTAGTTTCTTATACATCTGGAACACCATTCTCATTTTAATCGCGCCACTTCGTAATATTAACGTCTCCTTCTCAGAGACTTTCACAATCGACTTAATGGTTCCTTCTTCCATTACTTCTTCATACTGAAGATAAAACGAGTCATCCTTTTGATAGTATCGGCCAAATGTCGTTAATTCAAAAGTCTCTTTGCTATCTCCATTGCGAATGGATGAATTTACTCGTATTTTAACAGGTTTCTGTTCCGCTGGACTTGATGACAACGGGCACACTTCCTTTTCGTTTACAAAAATTATGTAGAGTTGTTTGCTGATGCAACTTTATTAGTATAAATAGTTTGGGTTCGAAGTGCAAATCTAGGATTTTTCAGGCGAAAAATTGGTTTAATTGAGGTTATTTAGTTTTTAGATATAAGTTTTTTAGATCTTTTGTTGTTTATGCGGCACTTTCTTGGGTTTTTGCGGAGATTTTTGAATTTATGCGGCAGTTTGTAGCATTTATGCGGCAGATTTATCCTTTTATGCGGAATTTGCAGCAATCTATTTAAATGGATGCGACAGTTTCACCAATTTTACCTATGTGCCCCAGCACTCAGTCATGTCTATCAACAAAAATCAACGCTCTATCTACAAAAGTTCCTACTCTTCATACAAAAACATAAAGCTTCTCAACAATATTTGTACTTTAACTACAATTTAAAGGCTTTTATCTACAATTACTATTAAAAATGGCATCTGCACACGAACTGCAGATGCCATTACAATCCTCTATTATTTTACCCACCCAAGAAGCATTTCACGAATAAGTTTACTTGCAGTGTTTGCTGTTTGTTCAGACACATCGTAGATTGGTGCTACTTCTACTAGATCTGCACCAACTACGTTTACATCAGAGTGAGCAATCTCATGAATCGAAGCTAGAAGCTCTCTTGATGTGATCCCACCTGCATCAACTGTTCCAGTGCCAGGAGCATGAGCTGGGTCTAACACGTCAATATCAATCGTTACATAAACAGGACGGCCTGCTAGTTTCGGTAAAATTTCTTTCAATGGCTGATGAACATCGAATTTAGAAATGTGCATGCCCACTTTCTTAGCCCATTCAAATTCTTCTTTCATACCAGAACGAATTCCAAACGAGAACACATTTGTAGGTCCAATTAATTCTGCGACCTTGCGGATAGGGGTTGAATGAGATAGCGGCTCCCCTTCGTAATGTTCGCGCAAATCTGTATGAGCATCCATATGAATGATCGCTAAATCAGGATACTTTTTATACATAGCTTTCATAACTGGCCATGATACTAAGTGCTCCCCACCCATTCCAAGAGGGAACTTATCGTCAGCTAATAACTTATCGACGAACTCTTCGATTGCATCTAAGCTTTTTTGCGGATTCCCAAATGGAAGTGGGATATCTCCCGCATCAAAATACTTTACATCTTCAAGCTCACGGTCTAAATACGCACTATACTCTTCTAACCCAATGGAAACTTCACGGATACGAGTTGGACCAAAACGAGATCCAGGACGATAGCTAACCGTCCAGTCCATCGGCATTCCGTAAAGAACGGCTTTGCTTTCTTCAAAGCTAGGATGGCTTTTAATAAACACATTACCTGAATAAGCTTCATCAAAACGCATACAACATACCTCCATAAAAAAGGGGGTCAGGCCCCCGTTGTTTTAACGTATTAACTTAACGGGGGTCAGGCCCCTGTATTACTTCACTAAATCTTGAACAAATTTAGGTAAAACAAATGCTGCTTTGTGAAGTTCTTTTGTGTAGTATTTTGTATCAATCTCATGGAAGCGCTCTTCACTTACTTCTAGAGGATCATGCTTCTTTGATCCTAATGTGAACGCCCACATTCCACTTGGATAAGTTGGGATATTTGCAATATATAGACGAGTGATTGGAAAAATTTCTTTTACATCCTTTTGAACACTGCTAATTAGATCAGCTTTGAACCAAGGGTTGTCCGACTGTGCGACGAAAATTCCATCTTCTTTTAAAGCTTTAGAGATTCCTGCATAAAATCCTTTTGTAAACAGGTTTACTGCTGGTCCTACAGGCTCAGTAGAATCTACCATGATGACGTCATAGATATTTTCACTTTGAGCAATATGCATGAAGCCGTCGTCTACTTTTACTTCAACGCGCTCGTCATCTAGGTCACCAGCAATCTCAGGTAAGTATTTTTTGCTATACTCAATAACTTTTCCGTCGATTTCAACAAGCGTCGCTTTTTTTACACTTGGGTGCTTTAGAACTTCACGGATAACTCCTCCGTCTCCCCCACCAACAACAAGAACGTTCTCAGGGTTTGGATGAGTGAATAATGGTACGTGTGCTACCATTTCGTGATATACGAACTCATCTTTAATAGATGTCATAACCATATCGTCTAGAAGAAGCATGTTGCCCCATTCTTCTGTTTCTACCATATCTAGCTTTTGAAAATCTGTTTGTTCCGTATGTAATGTGCGTTTCACTTTCATTGTTATTCCAAAGTTCTCTGTTTGCTTTTCAGTAAACCAAAGTCCCATTACGTTCAATCCCTTCAATAAAATCTAGTGAGAGGACATAGCCTCTTTATTTTTCACAAAATTAACTTACTTGTTATACTTCCCCAACTTTATTATTACAAACATGAGAAAAAGTATAGATGAATCTAGCAAAAATGCAAGAAAAAAATTATCCATTCACTTGATTATTTTTTCTATTAGGAGTATAAATGACAATTTTTTATAAGCAAATGTTTAAAACTACCTTCTTTCTTTCATACTGTTACTATGTATTCATTTTATACATTTGAAAGTTTTCCAGCTGTATTTATAATTTTACGCTGGCTTACGTTATCTTCATTAAATTAAGCAGTAAAACTCGAGTTAATTCTTGAACTTAGTTCGGTGTCTAAGCTCCAGTGCCTAGCGCTTACGCCTTTAAAATGATTGTGAGGTGATCGAAATGGAAATTATGACAAATCAACGTTTTAAAAGAACGATTAAATACTTACGGGCCTTTTTAATTGTGGGGCTTATCGGAATGGTTATTGGATTAGTTTCCTTTATTGGCATACTTATTTATGCTAAAGTACTCGGTCCACCTCCACTTGCCGTTCCACAATCGACTTTATACTTCTCGGATGATGGTACGGTGATAGGTGAAAGCCATCACGGTCAAAAAAGATACTGGGTACCCTTTGAGGATATCTCTCCAGATTTAGTAGATGCTACGATCGCCATTGAGGATCGAACGTTTTATCGTCATCATGGCTTTGATTATAAAAGAATCGCGGGTGCTGCTCTTGCCGACTTAAAAGCGATGGCGAAGGTACAAGGTGCAAGCACCATCAGCCAGCAGTATGCGAGAAATCTTTTTCTTGAGCATGAAAAAACGTGGAAGAGAAAGGCTTTAGAAGCTCTTTATACGATTAGAATTGAGATGAATTACTCAAAAGAACAAATACTAGAAGGCTACTTAAATACGATTTACTACGGTAAAGGAGCGTACGGAGTACAAGCAGCTAGTCAATATTATTTTGGAAAAAGTGCTGCAGATTTAACTCTCGCTGAAGCTTCTATGCTAGCAGGAATTCCAAAGGGACCTAACATCTATTCACCAGTCGTTTCTTTTGAAAAAGCAAAGAATAGACAAGGAATTATTTTAGACGCGATGAAAAAAAACGGTTTCATCACCAAAGAAGAAGCAAATAAAGCTTCAATGGAATCTCTTAAAATTGTGGGCAAACATAGTGATGCAGAAAAGAAAGTGGCTCCATATTTCCAAGATGCAGTCAAAAATGCTTTAAAAAATGTTCTAAACCTAGATGACCGAGTTCTTGAACTTGGCGGATTAAGAGTGTATACAACATTAAATATAAAAGAACAAGAAATTGCAGAAGAAACAGTAGAGAACCATATTGCTAAAGATTCGGACATCCAAATTGGCTTGGTTTCCATGGACCCTAAGAATGGACATGTAAGAGCGATGGTTGGGGGTAGAAACTATGATGAAAGTCCCTTTAACCGTGCTGTTCAAGCAGTTCGTCAACCAGGTTCAACGATGAAGCCACTTTTATACTACACGGCTTTAGAACAGGGCTTTACTCCATCAACCATGATGAGAAGTGAGCTTACGACGTTCAAATTCCAGGATAATCGACCTGATTATACTCCACATAACTTCAACAATATTTATGCGGGCGAAGAGATTACGATGGCCCAAGCACTAGCTCTATCAGATAATGTATACGCGGTCAAAACTCACTTATTTTTAGGTGAGAATTCCCTAGTAAATACCGCTAAGAAATTCGGTATTACGACAGACATGACTGCAGTCCCTTCCCTTGCTCTCGGTACCTCAGGGGTACGAGTCGTGGAGATGGCAAATGCGTATAGTATGTTTGCGAATGGTGGAAAAAAGATACAGCCAGTCTATATTGAGCGCGTTGAAAACCACCAAGGAGAAACTATTTATAAGGCTGACACACATAAGGAAACAGTTTTGCGACCTGAAGCAGCTTTTGTTATGACACAAATGATGACAGGAATGTTTGATCGAAATTTGAATGGCTATTCTAGTGTCACAGGAAGTACGTTAATTAATGATATGACAAGAATTTATGCAGGAAAATCAGGGACAACGGACTCTGATAGCTGGATGATTGGATTTACTCCTCAATTGGTTACTGCCGTATGGACTGGTTATGACAACGGTAGCCCGATTGAATTAGTAGCTGATAAAACGTATGCCAAAAATATTTGGATTAATTTTATGGAGGATGCTCTAGATGGTAAACCTGCTAAATTATTTAGAGCTCCAGAGGGGACAGTAGGTGTTTATGTAAATCCGATTAATGGAAAACTAGCTACGGATGGATGTCCTACAAAGAGATTTACTTACTTTGTGGCAGGTACAGAACCGACTGAATACTGTACGGACCATCTCTTTCATGAAAAAGAGGAAAAACCAAAAGGTTCTAAAAAGGAAAAAGAAGAAAAGAAGCCTTGGTATAAGAAACTATTTGATTGGGCTTCCTAGAATTGAAAAACCTCGGGTAAAAATACCCGAGGTTTCTCATGTCCTAGTTCTATAGCGTGTTTACGCTGTACATAGTTTACTTTTTTTAACGGAAAACAGCAAGTACATTATATTTTAGTTTCGAAAAAATTCACATTTTGGTCAAATTATTGGTGGATTTTTCTTTTTCCACTTGCAAATTCCAATTATTTGTTTTTCTAGTAGAAGATTAAATCTTTAAGTCATCCTTTAACTGTTGAGATGCCCTTTCCCACATACCTAAATCATGCTCACGAAGAAACTTTTCTAGGATCGCTTTCGACTTGTTATCCATATGATCTACGATTATATTTCGTTTAATGGACTTATCTAAACGATTGACATGTTCAGGTAGAGATTTATACCCTCTTCTTATCTCACGGTCCACTGTCATCTCACATGCTGTTACTCCAGCATAGTAAGGACCTTCAACTTTACGATCGATCGTTACCCAGATTAACCAATACGGCTTTCCATTTGGAACATCAGCTTTGTTCGGCAAAAATTTTATTCCTTTTTCCACCACGCTTCTAGCATGCATAGCCCCAATATCAACAACAGCTTCTTCAGCATCCACATCAATAATAACAGGCGAAACATTATCCAACGTTAATGTCCCAACCCCAAAGCCACCATGACCATCTGTCGGATCACTTTTAATAATATTAAAGCCTACCTTCTTTTTCTTGTTTTCTTCCATTGTATTTTATCCTCCTTACACAACGCTGTCTTATATATAGACTGTTTTCTCATTGATTGTTATTTGTATATGGCTCTCACCACGGATTCTGCGCTACTTAGTAGCATCTTTTCTTCACTAGATCTAAGAAAGTTTACGAAAAGAGCCTATATAAACAGTTGATAGAAAAATTCATTCAAGCCCCCTAAGACAAAAGGGAGTACGGTATTAAATATAGGTTGTATCGTATATTGATCAAGTGGAGTAATGACTAGAATGATAAAGATGACTACTCCGTATTGTTCAAATTGCGTCATTTTAGCCCGTATATCCGCAGGTGCTAAATCCTCAATGATTCGATATCCATCAAGAGGTGGAAAAGGCAATAGATTAAAGATAAATAATACTCCGTTTAACTGAATAAAAATGTCCATAAATTCTGGGATGTATGATGGTAAGCTTGCAGAAAGTCCTGTCGCAACCATTCCGTACCATACGGCAAACCCTAATGCTACTAGTAGTAAATTACTTAAAGGACCTGCGACCGAAACTAATACACCCGCTAACTTTGGATTTTTAAAGAAAAATCGATTAACCGGTACCGGTCGCGCCCATCCAAAACCTGCAATAAATATGAGGATGGTTCCGAACGGATCTAGGTGGTGAATGGGATTAAGGGTTAATCTTCCTTGATTCTTTGCTGTTGGATCCCCAAATTTATAAGCAACAAAAGCATGAGCAAATTCATGAACGGTAAACGCAACCATTAAAGTAATGGCTACAAATGGAATCTCCCTTAAGGAGAAAGCGAGAAATTGTTCCAACTATCAAAACTCCCTTATTGTTAAAAATAATATATGTAGTTTTTCTTTGATGCTCACCGAAGAAGAATCTTTGACCCTATATTAGAAATATGCCCAAGTAATTGGACTTATTTACAAAACTGTACTTTGCTTCGTTCTTGAAGGCAATATTTGCAATTTTTTCGTGAAAGCTTCTCTAATTAGATAAAACATCCCATTTAAAAGTATACATGAATCTCATCCTAAAGTGAAAAAGTAAGGTGTCTAACCTATTGCGCATTTTCTTAAAATATGAAAAACTGATTCTGCGTATACATACCTAAAGGAGGCAATATCAATGCCATATGTAACAGTAAAAATGCTAGAAGGCCGTACGGAAGAACAAAAGAAAGCATTAGTTGAAAAAGTAACGACTGCGGTAAGTGAAACAACAGGTGCTCCTGAAGAAAAAATCGTGGTTTTTATTGAGGAAATGTCAAAGAATCATTATGCTGTAGCTGGTAAAAGATTAAGTGATCAATAATTCAAAAAGCTAAGCCCTAATTAACAGGCTTAGCTTTCTCTTTTAACTGTTCAATGTATTCGTATGCTTGGTCAATTTCTTCTGACGTGTAACGTTGTTTGCTTTTCAAGGTAGATATTTTTTCTTCCACCTCTTCTTTTGGTAAGCTATCAAAATATAAAACCGTCGAAACAAGTTCAAGGAATCTAGCAGATTGGTCATTCATATCCGTTAAACACCCAGGTAAAGAAGGCATGTCCACTTCGTTTAGACTTAAAAATTCTTTCCCCGTGTCCGTTAATGTGTAACGATATTGAAAATATCCACCCTTTTTTTCTTTCACTTCGTCTAAGAACCCCATATTACAAAGTTCTTCCACACGTAATGTTAATTCTTCGGAATATGGCCCATAAAAATGAAAAGTAAATCTCTCTTGAAAAGGGAAAGTAACTTTTTTAGCAATATATATCATCTTTTGCAGCTTTTTCCGTCCAATAATTTCCCCTGAAGCCGCAAATGCATACATCAATTTAGCGTGATCTTTTAACAAACCTGTCATCTCCTACTCCGTATAGTACGTCACATGTTCTTATGTAGTAGATTAAATTTCTAAGAGTGCACGTATCTGTTTTTTTATATTTTTTTTAGAAGTATCATCTTGAAGCAAGTCATCTGGGAAGTATAATTTATGATCTGTTCTTCTTTTTCCAGAAATACTATCAACAATTTCGGATTCTCTCGATAACTCACGGATTTCTCCATTTTTCATTAACAAATGAATTGGAAGCCTTTCTTCTTCTTCTCCTGGACGATAAAAGTCGTATGGTAAATCAGAAGAAGAATCTACCACTAAATAATATTCTGGATCTAACCCAGCCTTCATAAACAAGCTAGAAAGCTCCGATAGTTTCTTATACTCTTTAGCCGGATCAAACTCTACATATTTAAATAGATTTCTGTTCATGAACCTTTTACATAAGTCGCTTAAGACCGTATCTTCTTCGCTTTCCCACATTTGGAAATAGAAAAGGATAATAGCTTCGTCTAGCTTTAAGTAATCTTCTAGTGTGACCTTTTCCTCGAATAAAGAATAAAAATGGATAGGATCATGCTTGAATGAATAAGATTGCTTATATAAATCTTTTGCTCTATGAAGGATTTTTGTTAAAATAACCTCTGCACTTCTTGTTACAGGATGAAAATACACTTGCCAATACATTTGATAACGACTCATGATGTAGTCCTCTACGGCATGCATCCCACTTTGCTTAATGACCACTTGATCTTCCCTAGGGCGCATTACACGTAGAATTCGCTCCATATCAAAATGACCATAGCTTACCCCTGTAAAATAAGCATCCCTTTGCAGATAATCCATGCGATCCGCATCAATTTGGCTTGAGATTAAGCTAATAACCAGCTTGTTTTTGTATGTTTTCCCGATTACTTCTGCCACTTTCTTCGGAAAGCTAGCATGAACCCTTGATAGTACTTTATTTACTTCGGTATCACCTAAAATAATTTCTTGCGTGAAGTTTTCATGATCGAGGTCAAAAACTTTTTCAAAAGAGTGGGAAAATGGACCATGTCCTAAATCATGTAGAAGCGCTGCACATAGAGATAGAAGTCGTTCTTCTTCATCCCATTCAGCTCTGTCTCGAAAAACATCATCCACAATTCTACGGATAATTTCATATACTCCTAGAGAATGGTTAAATCGACTGTGCTCTGCTCCGTGAAAGGTTAAATAGGTTGTTCCCAGCTGTTTAATTCTTCTGAGTCTCTGGAACTCTCTTGTACCAATTAGATCCCATATAACTCTATCGCGAACATGTACGTAGCGGTGAACAGGATCTTTAAAAACCTTCTCTTCACTCAATTTTTCTGCAGAGTATCCCATCTTTTACCCTCTTCCTAAATCATCTTGGTTATTATTATAGCCCGATTTTTTCTTCAAATCATCATTGAATCTAAAAAAATTCACTAGATTTTGACAAATTGCGTCAATGGCAAGGTTTATGTCTGAAAATAAAATTCGACAAGCTTAGAAAATAAAAAATCACCTTCAGTGACGCAAAGGCGATTTTTTATTTTTTTAGCTTTTTATTAATTTTCTCCATTAATTCCTCTTCTGTTAAAGCAGCTAACGGACGATTATTGACAAATGCAAACGTCTTTTTTCTGCCGGGACCACAATAGGATTGACAACCAATTTCAACTTTAGCTTCTGGATCAATCTCGTTCAGTCGGGGTATTAATGTTTTTAAATTAACAGCTTGACAATCGTCGCAAACCCGAAATTCGTTTGCCATTTAGCTAACAACCCTTTCTTCGGTGTAACTCGCATGCAGTTACGTAAATTTACTTCCATAGGTGATGTTAGATTCTCGTATTTCACTTTAGAATCTTCCATATCGTTTAACATCATCAAAACTTATATAAATAACAACCAACACTTTGGTTTTTATAGTCTACACGGTATTTTACAGTTTCTTTCCCTCTATTGCAAGTTGTAAAAAATGCATGAAAAAATGACGAAGAAATCCTTACTTTCTATTGATTTCTTTTTTTATGGAAAAAATCTACTATCCTTTTAAACACTTTTGTATATATTCTTGAAATTTTGGTCATCCTTAGACTAGAACATTTAATTAAATGGAAAATATATAGGGAGTTGAGGAATGATGAAAATTCGTCAAGACGCATGGACGGATGAAAATGATTTATTACTAGCTGAAACTGTACTTAGACATGTTAGAGAAGGGAGTACCCAGCTTAATGCTTTTGAGGAAGTAGGGGACAAGCTGAACCGTACTTCTGCAGCATGTGGTTTCCGCTGGAATGCAGTTGTTAGACATCGTTATGAGAAAGCTCTTCAACTAGCGAAAAAACAAAGAAAGCAACGTCAAAGAATACTAGGAAAAGATCAAGGTGGAAAGAAGAAGCTATTATATTCTCCACCAGTTCCTTCTATGGAAGAAGTCGAACATTTTACTGAAACAGTGGAATATGAAGAGCCAATCTTCACGCAAGAATTTGCTGAAGAGTTTGAGACCACTACTGAGGTGGCTACATCTAATCCTAGCCCTGTCTCAATGCCGGCAGCACAGAGTACACCACCAACAACAATGCATCGAGAACTTAATCTCGATACAGTCATTTCTTATTTACAGAGCTTAAAAGGGTCAACATTCCAAGTTGATATTCTAAAAAACGAGAATGAAAGATTGAAGCGAGAAATTGCTCAAATCTCAAGTCGTAATAAAGATTTAGAAGAAAAGGTTGGTCATTTAGAACAAAATTCCGTTATGATTCAAGAAGATTACGAGACGTTAATGAAGATTATGAATCGTGCAAGAAAGCTTGTGTTGTTTGATGAGGAAGAACGACCAGCTACAAAGTTTAAAATGGATCGCAATGGAAATTTAGAAAAGGTTGCTGAATAAACAATTAATAAACTAGTTCTGGTTTTCTCTTATACTATATTTAATTGATGGTTTCCTAAGGCTATTTTGTAAAAAAAGCCTATATCATATAGATAGATGGAGAAGGAGAAAGGCAACAACATTTTATTAAGAAAAGCCGTTAACCAATTAAGGTTACGGCTTTTCTGTTGGGCTTGTCACAAACTCTACTTATCATTTAATATTTTTTCATTACGCTCAATAACTCGTTTTGTATAGCCTTCTAATAAAACAAGTTCATCTTCTGTCAAATCTCCCGCAAAAATAGCATCACTCTTTGCTTTTAAAACTGTTAAAAAACGGAGCATGACGTCTTGAATCGTTAATTCTACTTCAAGGAGTTCCGATAAAGAGGACATGACCTCTGGATTTACCTCTGGATATTCATATTTCGTATCACTAGTCTGTTTTGCAAGTGCATAGAATTTTTTTACAAGCTCGGCCCTTTGACTTCCACTACCGGAAACACACAAATAAATTTGTACAGCTACCCCATTTCGAAGTCTACGTTGTGAAATACCCGCGAATTTTTTCCCATTTATACTAAGGTCATAGCTTCCAGGACAGTATGACCCAACAATTTCTCTAGCTTCAATTTCCTTACTAAAATCTGAGAACATTTCTTTAATTAGTTCCCACATAGCTTCATAGCCTCTATTAATATCTATTCCTTTTTCTTCCTCACGAAATATAAGAGATAGATTTAAAACTCCTTCGTCTAGTACAACGGCTAATCCACCTGAGTTTCTAACTAAGTAATCGTAACCCTGTTCTTTTATATAGGTTAATCCTTTTTCTAAAAAAGGAAGCTTTGAATCCTGAATCCCTAACACAATGGTAGGCGGGTGCACCCAAGCACGTGCTGTTGATGGAGCAGTAGCCGACCCAACAGAAGCACAGAGTGTATCATCCATTCCGAACGATTGCAGAGCATGTAAATGCAATCCTACCGATGACTGATCAATCACTCTCCATTGCTCTTGAAACAACAGACTCATGGTTATTTCTCCTTCTAAACTTTATATTAAGCTGTTTTCGCATTGATTGTTACTATTCATGGTACCTTTTCTACGAAGAATTAAATACGCACAATACTACTTCAAAAACAGTTAAAGTATTTAAATAGCAACAAAGTTAACGAAAAGAGCCTTATATTAAAATGTAAAAAATACAACTTATTATAGCATGTTTTTGCTGTTCGCTAATAAGGTAGCGATTATACATAAATTTAAAAGAGCCAGATACGATAGTCTGACTCTTTTAGAGAAAAATTCATTTATAAAACCCTGTTTTTGCACGAACAAGACTTCCAAACTGCCTACAAAAATAAGATATCGAACAAATTAGAGATTTTATCTAACAAATTTCAATATATATGCACGAATTCCTGAAAGATATGCACGAATTTTTACATATATCGATTATTCGACAAATACAATCTATCCCCGAAAGTCTACCTTATTGCTTAAGAGCTTGAGCAGCTGTAATCAATGAAAGCTTGTAGACATCTTCTTCGTTACAACCTCTTGATAAATCATTAACAGGTTGATTTAACCCTTGAAGAATTGGTCCAACTGCTTCAAAATTCCCAAGACGCTGGGCAATTTTATATCCAATATTCCCTGCTTCAAGGCTTGGGAAAATAAAGACGTTGGCATCTCCCTGAATAGGTGAATCTGGTGCTTTCTTTTTTGCTACAGATGGAACAAAAGCAGCATCAAATTGGAATTCCCCATCTATGACAAGAAGAGGATCTCTTAATTTTGCTTCTTCTAGTGCCGCTGATACTTTATCCGTTTCTGGTGATTTGGCAGATCCTTTTGTTGAGAAGCTAAGCATCGCAACTCTTGGATCAATGTCAAACATTTTTGCTGTTTTCGCACTTTCTATAGCGATTTCAGCTAAGTCCTTGCTATCAGGTGAAATATTGATAGCACAGTCAGCAAATACGTATTTCTCATCTTCACGCACCATGATGAAAACACCTGATGTTTTTCTGACTCCTTCTTTCGTTTTGATAATTTGAAGAGCAGGGCGAACGGTATCCGCTGTTGAATGAGCAGCGCCGCTCACTAACCCATCGGCTTTATTGGAATAAACGAGCATCGTACCAAAATAATTTTCATCTAATAGAATCTTCTGTGCGTCTTCCTCAGTCACTTTGCCTTTTCTTCTTTCTACAAATGAAGCTACAAGAGCGTCCATCATTGCAAAATTGGCTGGGTCATATATCTCTACAGACTCTAATCCTACATTTAAACCTTCCGCTTTTTGGCTGATTTCTTCAATATTTCCTACTAGAATCGGTGTTAAAATTCCCTCTGCAGCCAAGCGCCCTGCCGCAGAAATAATTCGTTCATCTAATCCTTCAGGAAAAACAATTTTCAAGTTGTTTCCCGATACTTTATTTTTTAAGCCTTCAAATAAATCACTCATCACGAATCCTCCTTTTTCCTCTACTTCTAGGATACTCCTCCACTATAGAATTTCAAGATTGGTATCGCTTACAGGTGAAATGTCTTTCTTTTCTAAAGATTGAAACCCTTATCATTCATTAAATTCCATTCAAAACATTTTTAATATCCACTACTTTTTTACAAAATATCCTTTTTAAGAAGATTCTATACGGAAAAAGTTGTCACATTTTCGTGTTTTATTCACACGTTTCATGGTGAAACTATGATATAGTATTCATGTATTTGCCAAAGGATGGTTTCATAACCAAACGATTTTTAACCTATGAACGTACATATTTAGGCAAGATTCTATTGGTATTAATCGATTTATGAAACTCGTTGAAATTTATTTTTAGGAGTGATTTGAATGAGTGAAGCAGCACAAACGCTTGACGGGTGGTATTGTCTTCATGATTTCCGTACCGTAGATTGGACAACATGGAAGATGCTACCTAGTGAAGAAAGACAAGAGGCTATCAACGAATTTTTAGGTTTAGTTGAAAAATGGAATAAAACGCAAAGCAACAAAGAAGGCAGTCATGCATTATATACAATTGTTGGTCAAAAAGCAGATTTTATGATGATGATTTTACGACCAACTATGGAAGAATTAAATGAAATTGAGACAGAATTCAATAAATCAAAGTTAGCTGAGTTTACAATTCCAGCGCACTCTTATGTTTCTGTTGTTGAATTAAGTAACTACCTACCAGCAGGTCAAAATCCATATGAAAACCCAGAAATTTTAGCGCGCCTTTACCCGACTCTACCAAAGGCAAAGCATGTATGTTTCTATCCTATGGATAAGCGTCGTCAAGGTACTGATAACTGGTATATGCTTCCGATGGAAGACCGCCGCAACATGATGCGTAGCCACGGAATGATTGGTCGTGGATATGCAGGAAAAGTAAAACAAGTCATCACAGGATCTGTTGGATTTGATGATTATGAGTGGGGCGTAACGTTATTCTCTGATGAGGTACTTCAATTCAAAAAACTTGTTTATGAAATGCGTTTTGATGAAGTAAGTGCTCGCTTTGGAGAATTCGGAGCATTCTTCGTAGGAAATCTTCTAGAAGAAGAAGCGGTACATAAGTTTTTACACGTTAATGAATAATATTTCTGTGCTCTCAGCTATTTGCTGGGAGCTTTTTTGTGATTAGCATGATTTCCACATAAAAAACGCATGTTTCTAGTACATATACCCCTAAAGCTTAAGGGCTTTATCAAACAAGTTTCCACCTCTCCTAGGTTACGATTAAAGCCTTTGTCATAAAGCGTACATCTCCTACATATCTATGAAATAGTGAATGTTTCTAATAATGGTGCCAATCATCATTTCACCACCATACTTGATGACAGCAAAGAGAGGTGAAAGAAAGGCAAAGTTTTTTTGATGTGTAGTCTAGTCTTTGTTAATGATTGTTTCTAGAAGCAGTTTGCGCTTTTAACGAAACGATGGCCTTATAATTAACCATTAATTAGGAGGGGTTCTATTGTCACAATATGGCACGAATGCAAATAGACAATACGGTTATCAACAACCTGCACAAAACTATGGAGCAGGAGCAACAGGCCAAGTACCTACATATGGTACACAGCCACAAAAAACTGGATATGGCAGCCAGCCGGTTTATCCAACTGCACCAGCTACAACTTATATACCACCTGCTGGAGGGGCTCCAGGATTCCCAGGTGCAGTTGCACCAACACCAGCGCCTCAAATACCTGGTATGCTTCCTTTAGAACAATCGTATATTGAAAACATTTTACGATTGAATAAAGGGAAGTTAACGACTGTTTATACGTTATTTGAAACAACAGACGAATCTTTTGCTAGAACTTTCAAGGGGATCATTGAAGCAGCTGGTAGGGACCACTTAATTTTAAGTGACCCTCAAACTGGAATGAGATATTTAATTCCAATGGTTTACTTTGCATATGCAACGTTTGATGAAGAATTAGAATATGATTACCCATTTGGGGTACCAGGGATGACAACTTATACACCTAGATAATAGTGTGTAAATGAAAAGGAGCCTGACATCGTGTCAGAGCTCCTTCTTATTATTATAAATACTTTACGGCAGCTATGATGATTAGAATCCAAGCAGCTAAAAATGAGACTCCACCTAAAGGAGTAATCGCTCCTAAAACACCAATTTTTGTTAAAGTAAGGACATACAAACTACCTGAAAATAAAATAATGCCAATTAACATTAACCACCCAGACCATGACAGCAGTGCACTAGTAGGCAGTTTTCCTAATAATACCCCTATAATTAAAAGTCCCGTTGCGTGAAACATCTGGTAGGTTACCCCAGTCTTCCAAATATCTAAATACTTCGGTTCCACTTTTCCTTCAAGCCCATGTGCGCCAAATGCTCCTAATGCTACAGATAAAAAAGCATTTATTGCTCCTAAAATAATAAATAATTTCATCTTGTTTTGACCCCTTTCGTTAAAAATCAAATAATGACTCTCCATTTGATTGATCGTCTATTTCCATCCGCTTGGTTTGTTGTTGAACACTTACGGGTTGTCCTTGTGTGATGGATGTTGAAGTTGCAACTTTCAGTGTGCCCTCCATCTTCACTTGTTCATCAAGGACCAGTTCACATAATGTTTTGATGGCATGAACGCGCTCTCTTATGTGAGCAGAAGATTCACTCCTTTTAGCTTGGGTCATTTCTTGCTCCATTTTTTCAAGCAACTTTCTTACTGGTATACTCAAACTCTTCACCTCTACTCTCAGTATAAACAAACTTTTTTAAATGTATGATGATGATTCCTTATGTAATAACTCCATTAGTAGAGACTATTTTTTCTCAAATCGAAGACATGGTTCCCCTGAAGCCTTTAAGACTTCTACAGAAGGAAACTGTCTTGTTTTAAATTGAAATGCTCTGCATCCCTTTGGAAAATTTGGATCCCAAGTCACGTAAAAGTGTTTACACTTGTAACAATCAATTCTCTCCGTCTTCACATTTGTCATTCCTTTTAAGACTTTTCATTTATATCTGGTTAAGCCCCGTTTCCCTATCTACTAATCTCTCTTTATAAAAGTAACATACCTTCTACTTTAAAGTCTCTCAACAGGTAGGATTGTCGCAATTTGTTGTTTCACGTGAAACAAGTCGAATGCTAGACTCACCATTCGACATGTATCTCCATTCCTTACCTATCTTCTATTTGCCAATCAATCTCTTTCTCGCCCATCTTTCTTAGTAAATCATTGACCTTTGAAAAAGGTTTACTTCCGAAAAAACCTCGATGAGCGGATAATGGACTTGGATGTGGGGATGAAAGGATATAATGCTTTTCTCGATCAATCCATTTCATTTTACTTTGAGCAGGACGTCCCCATAAAATAAAAACAACTGGCTTCTCCCTTTTGTTTAAACTGCTAATTACTTTATCTGTAAACGTCTCCCATCCCTGATCTCGGTGAGAATGGGCTTGCCCAGAACGGACAGTCAAAACCGTATTTAACAACAAAACTCCTTGGTCAGCCCATTTTTTTAGATAGCCATGGCTGGGAATTTCACACCCTATGTCTGCGTTTAGTTCTTTATATATATTAAGTAAAGAAGGCGGAATCTTCTCTCCAGGCTTTACTGAGAAACTTAACCCATGTGCTTGACCTGGACCATGGTAAGGATCCTGACCAAGTATAATAACCTTTACATCATGATAATCAGTATAGTTAAGGGCATTAAAGATTTCATTTCTTTCTGGATATATAAGCTCATTTTGATATTCTTCTTCTAAAAACTGACTCAAACTTTTAAAGTAATTCATTTTAAACTCGTTGCCTACTATTTCATTCCAATTATTTTGTAAAACTTGATAGACCATTCTATTACCTCTTTAATCCTGGAAGTGAATTACGACATCATACCCTACTCTTGAGTAAAACTCTGTTAACATTTTTTCTGCATTTTTCTCAGCGGTTTGAAGTAAACCTTGTGTTAGAGCCTCTTCTACTACCTTATCCTTCGCCTCTTTTGCTAACTCATAGCCTTCATCCCAATTGACTTCTCCTCTAAAAATCCCTTCTACAGAGAAGGTTTGAGCTTGTTCGAAGTCTAAGGATGGGTCTTGAAGGAGTTCTGCTTTTGGAAGTGTAATTTCCAATCTCTTCTCCTCTTCCATAAGCTTTATGTCATCATCCTGCAGCTGTTCTAAATCTACTCCTGCCGTTACCGACCCAGGTATGATTAAAAGAAGCTTTCTTTTGGTACCAGGAATATTTGTACTAATCTCTTTCCCAAATAATTGATTGTCTTCTTTTTCAATCACTGCTTTTACATAAGCTTGAGAAGTTGCAAGGGACGACAAATCCCTTATTTGTTCGACAAAACTTCCCTTCTCTGTATGAACACTACTACTTGTAAAATAAAAAATACTAGCTCCTATTATCGTTCCTATTAAAACTAATAAGATCAAAATTACACTAATCTTTATACTCCAAAGTCTTAACCCTGCTTTTAAATAATGACCTAAGGTAAAGGGTTTACGTTCCATAGCTATTGTACTTGCCGATTGTTGACGGGCCTCTTTTAACTCTTCCATAATAGCCTCTAATTGTGTGAGGATTTCCTCATCTTTTTTTGTCATTCTTTCACGCCTTTCGTCGCTATTACACTCTATTATAAAGTGATAGATGCAAATTTTGTAATCTTTTGCTGAAAAAGAACGAATGGTAGATTTCGTTAAAGTATATAAAAAGATAGTTTAATAGACATGAAATAGGTTATAGAAATAATAGAGGCTTTATTTTAAAAATGAAGGAGGAGATTGTATGTATCATGTACATGTTGTTGAAAATGTCGTACAAGCATCTAATACAGTTGAATCAATGAGGTCTTCAGGTTATGAGCAGAAACAAATTTATATTTTTGCTCATGATAAATATCTTTCTGAACAAATTACGGATGGAACCGATACAGGGGAAGTAGGGATTAAAGAGCAAGGAATTTTTGAATCAATCGGGAATGTGTTTCGAGATAGAGGAGACGAACTCCGATCTAAAATGAGATCGCTCGGATTGAGCCAAGTAGAAGCTGAACAAATGGAAGAAAAGCTGGATGAAGGAAAACTTATACTGATTGGATCTAATCAGGCCGATTCAACTTATAACAGGTATATTTATTAAATTTAATTTCACATAAGAGAGGAAGAAAGAACACCTTCGTTTAAAATCGAAGGTGTTCTTTTAGCCTAGACTGTTTTCGCACTGATTGTTGCTATTCGTATATATTCTTCAACACGGGTTCTGTGCTACTTCGCATCTTTTCTTCGTAGAAGGAAGAAAACAGCACAAGAATCGTTTCAGAAAGTAGTTTGAAGTATTTAAATATCAAAAAAGTTTACGAAAAGAGCCTTAGCCTAATATGCGTTGATAAATGGTTCTTGCGTATGTCATATCCTTTGTGCCATGTATTAAGGCTCGGCCATCACTGAAAATGACTAGGCGTTGATCAGGCATTTCAATGGATAAAAGATATGGATTTCCTTTCACATCATATCCGAGAGATTGTAAACGTCCGCCTAAGTCGTTTAAGTTAATATCAACATTTCCAGGAGGTCTAATTTGTACCGTATCCCGACCACATAAAACGGTTGATTTCATTAGATTATTTTTGTCTAAGTAAGGATAAGTTCGGGAAGTCCCACATGATAAGCAGCCCTCATCCTTTGCTTTGCCCATCTTCATGCTTGTATATTGATTTCGCCATAAGTCAAAGCTTAGAAAGGAGTTTCTAATCGAATCCCAGTCTTCGACCAAAATTTTTAACGCCTCTGCAGTTTGATGAGCAATCACCATCTGAACAGTGGGACCAATAATGCCTGCCGTATCACATGTCATTCCTTGCATCGGAATGGCTTTAAGTAAGCAGTTTAAACATGGTGTTTTGCCTGGAATAATCGTAAAGCTCATTCCATAGCTTCCAACACACGCACCATAAATCCAAGGGATGTTATATTTTTGAGAAATATCATTAATCAACATTCTCGTCTCGAAGTTATCGGTCGAATCAAGAATCAAATCTACTCCAGCTACTAATTCCTCAAACATTTCATAATTGGCGTCTCCAACAATAGAGTTGATTTGTACGCCAGAATTAATAGCTCTCAGCCTTTTTTCCGCAGCAACTGCTTTAGGAAGCTTTTCTATTACGTCTTCTTCCGTATAAAGCTGCTGCCTCTGTAGATTACTAAATTCTACGTAATCTCTATCCACAATGGTGAGCCGTCCAATACCGGCTCTAACCATGGTTTCGGCATTGCTAGAACCAAGAGCGCCTGCGCCAATGATCAACACGTGTTTGGAACTGATCTTTTCTTGTCCTGGTTTGCCTATCGGTGTGAATAAGATTTGTCGAGAGTAGCGCTCATCCATTCATTTGCACCCCCCATCACCTTAAAAACCTTTATACTAGAATCAACCACCGCTTACCGGAGGGATAAAGGCAATTTCATCGCCGGGTTTTATCGTTTCATCATTTGTTGCGAACTCTTCGTTAACCGCAGTCATCACCGTATCTAGCTTGAGTCGATCATATTTTTGTAAAAGGATTTCTTTTACTTCAGCCACTGACTTTCCTGATACATCCATCATAATGAATTCTTCTTCGGTAACGTCTTTTAAATGGGCAAAAAATAAGATTTTATTCATTTAAATCCTTCTCCTCTGGTTTGCCAGTTGGATAGGCTACCGTTTCTAACTGGTTCCCAATCCATTCTTGTCCGTCTTCCCAATGTTCTTTCTTCCAAATCGGCACAATTTCTTTAATTCTTTCAATCGCATATCGGTTTGCTTCATACGCATCTGCCCGGTGAGGGGTAGAAACGGCGATGACTACGGCTACATCGGTAATGTCTAGCTTCCCAACTCGATGAGTAATGGCTACTTTTGATCCAGGCCAACGTTCGCCGATTTCAGTACCGATTTGCTCTAGTTTTTTTACGGCCATTGGCTCGTATGCCTCGTAGATGAGGTAAAGAGTCTTTTTTCCTGCTGTGAGCTCACGTACGGTGCCGATAAAAGTTGTAATGGCACCTGCTTCACGCTGGATGACTTTATCTATGACTTCTTGTATATTAATAGGGTCTTTTGCGATTTCAAAGTTCATTTTTACCCTCCTGGGGAGCTTTTTTCGTTGTCTAGTTCAGATAATCCTGTTGTTGATTTCCGCTACAGGCACTTTCTTTCCTAGGAGGAATGGGGTTCGATTCCTCTTAGGGGAGGGATGTGAGCCTCCTCGGCTTCGCCTGTAGGGTCTCACACTTCCCTCTACATCCCGCAGGAGTCAAGTGCCTTCCGCTCCAATCAACTTAGGTTTTTAAGATTTATAAAAAGTATCACCTTTTGAAATATACATTAATTTAAGCTGTTTTTCGCATAGAATGTTGCAATTCGTAATGGGTCTCCAACACTGATTCTATGAGCCTTAATTAAAAATAAATAGGTTCAGGGTTTTTTATAACTGAGTACCCGCCAATTTGATTAACTTGTGTTTGGAATTGTTCCGACTGAATTATTTCAATTAATGATTTCCCCTGATCACTTTCAAAGAATTCTCTTGTCATTAGTAGATCATAGTTTTCATCTGCTAAGGGGATAAAATCTAGCCCCATTGCTTTTGCAGCAGGGTATATTCCTAGTCCAACGGCATTATTGTTTCCTTTTACTTCTGCGGCTACGCTTAAATGGGAGAACATTTCCCTTTGGTATCCTTTTATTTGATCAGGTGTTATCTCGTTTTCTTTTAGAAGTAGATCAAGTAATATTCTTGTACCTGCCCCTTTTTGACGATTAACGAAGTGCGCCTGCTTTTTAGCAATATCTTTTATATGATTTATTTGAAGAGGGTTTCCTTTTGGTAGAAACCATCCTTGTGTTCGCTTTAAAAATGGATACAGTACAACATCTGCTCCTGATAAAAATCGCTGTACATAGGATACATTATATTGTTTTGTTTCAGGGTCTAAAAGGTGAATACCCGCAATATGGGCCTCCCCTTTTTTGATGGCCATAATTCCTGCCATGCTTCCTACATGGGAGGATATTATTTTAGATGTTACATGGTTTTTCTTTAATTGTGAAGTTAGAAGATCAATCGTTAAATCGTGACTTCCATTAAAAACAATTGCTGACTTTATTTCTTCTACTGGTTTTAAAAGCTCAACCTCTACGATATCACCTTGTTCGAATCCTAGCTGATCGGGGGAAACTACTAATAATCCATCTGCTCGAACCAATGACATCGTGACACCAGCTGCCCTTGTTAATGGGTTGGCAATAAACTCCCCATTTACATAACCAATGTTCATTCTAACAAAATCTTCAGCACCCATAGTGGATACGATTCGTCTTCCTAATTTTACTTTTAATAAAGGTCTACTTGGTTCTGGAATTTGCAAGCACTTGCAAACGAGAGGCCTTACAAACCACTCTAATGCTAAATAGGCGGAGACAGGGTATCCTGGAATTCCGATGACTATCGTTTCATTTATTTTTCCAATAATAACAGGTTTTCCTGGTCTTGTTGCAACTCCATGTGTAAAAACTTCTCCAAGTTCTTCGATAATGTGGACCGTGTAATCCTTCGATCCAGCTGAAGAACCTGCATTAATAACAACGACGTCAGAAGTATTAGCAGCATGTAACAAAGCTTCTTTAATTTTTTCCGGATCATCTTTCACAATAGGAGATAATATCGCTTCGCCTCCCCATTCTGTGATGAAACTGGATATAACCGTGCCATTAAACTCGATTAATTTCCCTGGAGAAGCTGTCTCATAAGGAGTGATCAACTCATTTCCTGTCGGGATCACTGTAACTACCGGTTTTTTAATCACGTCAATCATCGTTGACTGTGATGCTAGCAATACCCCAATATCAACGGGTCTAACGATATGACCTTGAGGGAATAGCATTTCCTCTTGTACAATA
This sequence comes from Cytobacillus spartinae, assembly GCF_042865285.1. Classification (NCBI taxonomy): domain Bacteria; kingdom Bacillati; phylum Bacillota; class Bacilli; order Caryophanales; family Bacillaceae; genus Cytobacillus; species Cytobacillus spartinae. The sequence continues at coordinate 158,948 of NZ_JBIACK010000007.1, forward strand.
TCTTCCCCAATTGGTCGGATATGCTGCCAAGGGGATGCTGGTTCGATAATTTCTAGTACATCTTCTGTTATTTCTTCAACATGTTCAATCATAATTACCGCATTGAAAGGTGGCGGAACTTCATTTCCTGTATCTACATAGACAAAATCTTCATTTCGTTTTAGCTGAATAGGGTTCTGCTCGTGGGCTAGGTAAGTAGCCTCGGCTATTACGGCAATCCCATCCATGGCAGACGCATGGTAGTGAGGCATTGAATTGGTTGCATAAATAGGTTCTGCTGTCACTCTTCCAAGGGCATCAGCACTGTAAATTCTTTCTGTTTCCATCCTTGGTTTAAAATGAGCTAGCATTTCCTCTCTTGCAAAACCTCGAGGTTTATCTTGAAGATAAATTTTTCGTTTATACTGTTTGTTAACCATATTTCCTCACCTTACTGAAATAGTCTAATTGGTACTAAGTCCCCTTTATAAACTCCTTCGTTTTCTGAAGAAATCTCTATCATTCCTTCACTTTTTACAAGTGTCGAGATGAGACCGGATTTTCCTAAGATTGGTTCTGCATACCACTCTTGATCTTTTTCAAAAAGCCTTACTCGCACAAAGTCTGTTCTTCCAGGAGCAGATGGAATGTTTTTGGTTACCCTAGCAAACGTTAATTGTTTTTCTTCTAATTCCATTCCCTGTAGTCGGTCCAGAATGGCTTTTCCAAACAAATGAAAAATAATCATGGCCGAAGCTGGATGACCTGGTAAGCCTATTACGGGCTTGCCATTTGCGTTTGATAGGATCGTAGGCTTTCCTGGCTTAATAGATATGCCATGAACATACACACCTGGATCACCGAGTGACTGGATTACGTCGACAGAATAATCCTTTGTTCCAACAGAACTACCTCCAGATAGAACCAAGCAATCTACCTTTTCAATCATGTCGCGTACCCTTCTCTCAAGCTCTGCTTGATCGTCCTTAACAACTCCACCATAGAGAAAGGTCATTCCCCATTGAGCCACTTGGGATCCGATGGTGATGCCATTCATATCACGAACTTGACCCAATTCTAATGCTTCCGTCTCCATTGGCATGATTTCGTCCCCAGAAGATAGATAACCGATAATCGGTTTTCTAAACACAGCTACTTCAATAATTCCTTGTGAAGCTAGTGCTCCTAACTCTTGTGGACGTAGTTTTGTACCTTTGGAGAGAAGAACATTCCCTCTTCTTAAATCTTCTCCTATTGCAATGACATTTTCATTTGGTGCGATTTGACGGTATACATTAAGCAACCCACTGATATCCTCGCAGTGCTCAATCATGATAACAGAATCACTTCCCTCAGGAAGCATTCCCCCAGTAGGAACATACATCGCTTCTCCCATTTGAATCATTCTCGAAGGAGTCTCCCCCATCTTTACTTCTCCAATTAGATTCAAAAAACCTGGCATGCTTTCAGAGGATCCAAACGTATCTGCTGCTTTAACTGCATATCCATCAACGGATGATCTACGGAAATTCGGTACATTCTCTTTTACTTCTATATCTTCAGCTAAAACGAAATGAAGCGCTTCGAAAAGTGGCTTCGAGACTTTTTCCGATAAAGGAGTAATATTTTCGTTTATTAATTGAAACGTCTCTTCTACTGACTTTACTTGGAAAAATTTCATTAGGACTCTCTGCTTTCTTTTGAACGATTTTTAAACATATTGATAGCATTCTCGTACTCATTTGGATGATTCATATTATAGAAAAAGGTCTCATCAAGCCTGATACCAAGATTCTCAAATTCATCATCCTTAACAATCTTAACGTGAATATGTTGTAAAATAGCTCTAATTTTAAGCTGATTTTCTTGAATTGCTCTTTCTACTTCTCCTTTCACTTCCTTGCGATAGGCCGCAAAAAGAGGATGTAGTTGTCCAGCAATCTCAGGAACAGCAGCTTGATATTGAGCCAATTTTTGTAGCAGTAGTTTTCCAAACTGATAGGATATAAAAGGCATGTCACAAGCAACAACAATATTCTTTTCCGTTTTGGATGCGGTTAGCCCTGCATGAATACCAGCAAGAGGCCCCATCCCCTTCCAGTGATCTTCAACCATTGGTAAGTTTAAAAACGCATAATCTTCAAATGAGTTTGTTACGATGATGATTTCGTCTACTATTTTCCTAAGTTCTGTAACGACTCTTTCGACTGTTGTTACACCATTAATTTTCAGCAGAGCTTTGTTTGTGCCCATGCGACTTGATTTTCCACCTGCTAAAATAATTCCTGTTGCTTGCATGTCGATTACACACCTCCTAAGAACAACTTAGAAACCACCGTTAAACTAATAATACCTTAGTTTAATGAGTGTCTTTTCCTTCTGTGATTCCGTACCCATTTTCTTGAGCGATATAGTCTAAATGGATCGTTTTAATATCTAATAGTTGTGGAGATTCTTTTTTAATCATTCTACGGACATCAATCACCTTTGTATACCCGTTACATTTATGGCAAACATGGATCTGCGTCTTTTCATCGCCTTCAATGGTTAAAATCTCTAAGTCTGCATGTTCCTCTGTTTTGCAGTGTGCACAGCTTATTTTTTTCTCTTCCCATGTAAAATCACAGCGTGGACAAGTAAGTTCTTTCTTTCCTGATTTACTAATGACAGCTAAGCGAGCTGGTTCTCCACATGTTGGACAGCCTGTGCATGAATCTACTTCCTTTATTGTTTCCTTAACTTCAGAAGATATTTTTCTTAGAAAAGGACGAACGGCATGTTCTGCTAGAAATAAGCCAAGCCAATCTTCAACTTCAAGGTCTTGAGCATACTGTTCAAAGTAGTAGATGTTAACAGCAATCGCTTCTTTAGACCATCTTTGAAGTACTTCATCCGAAAGGGTGCTTTCAATTTTATTTATATCATCGGTAACCGCTGGTTGATGTTCTTTGAGTAAATGACTTAGTTCTAATATAAAGGATTTGAATTTATCTAGATTAATCGTCAGGTCTAGCTGTGGGATAATCGGATATTGTTTCAAACCTGAGATGACATCGGCGTTCGTAAGAGCTTCCACTTCTAACTGATTGCTCCAGTTTTCGCTTAAAACTTGGATTCGTTCTTCTAGTTGTTCATAATCATTTGTTAAAACACTCATTTCTTAATCACCTCTTGCATTTGATAAAATAGAGAGGAAAGGCTACCCAATACGCTGGGTAGCTCTTTCCTTTTATGGGGTTCAGATTGATTCATTTGATATAGCGCTAAATAAATTAACTTGTTTTCTTTTTAGGTTGTTTTTCTTTTTGAAGTTCATCATACCAACGGCCATGGTGTGCTTTCGCAAAATCCTCTGGAATATCCCCTTTGACCATTCCTCTGAAGGCAGCTTTTGATCCGGGATGACCAATAGATAGGTAGATATGTCCAACCACTACTGCTGCAGACAAGCCCAGTCCAATATTATGAATTGGATACGCCCACATAACAGCTCCTTGTGGGAAAAATTGCGGGAACCACATAATCACCCCTGAGGCGATTAACATGACAGTCGTCACGATAATAAGTAAAGAGTTTACTTTTTCCCCAGCATTGTAAAAGTCTTGTTTAGGAGTCTTTGGATGTCCTCCGAAAAACTCTTTCGGAAATGCTTTTAAAAATTCAATATCATCTTTTCGCCATGTGAAAATTTGTTTAATCCAGTGAAAAAAGCTCTTCGGATCAGCGATTAAGATAAAGACAATAGGTAAGATAAAGATTACCGCAAAAATACGGTGAACCAACCTTGCACCTTCTGGACCTCCGAATAATACATATAACCAATCGAAGAATTCAGTGTACATAGGAAGAGCTGAGATATAGAGTACGAAAAATGCTAGTGCATTTACCCAATGGGCAATGATGACAGGTTTACTAAAACGCTTTACCATCTTTTGTTTACCCTTACTCATGGTTATCTTCTCCTCCTTTATGATCACCTTTATCCTTCTTAACAGCGTTCGCAATGACAGCACCTACAACCGCCATAGTAGTTACACCGAACATCGCTTTTCCAAGTGGCTGAGCATAGTCCTTCCAAACGACTTGAGATAGTGGAATTTTTGGATCTTCTGGAAGACCGTACACAGATGGCTTATCAGCTAATAAGTAGACAGTTGTTGTTCCTTCAATACCTTGTGGATTATACACATTTGCATTAGGGAATCTGTCTTTGATTTTCGCTAATCGTTTGTTTGCTTCCGATAATACCTTTTCTTTTTCGTCATAAATCAGACAGTCCGTATGGCACGCTGTTACACAAGCTGGCTGTAATCCTTCTTCTAGACGATCTGTACAAAGTGTACATTTTTGTGCTTTGCGGTACTCTTTGCCATTCTTATCTTTGTAAGTTGCTAGTTTCACAACATCGAATGTACAGTTCTCTACACAGTAGCCACATCCAACGCATTTATCTGCATTAATGACAACAGATCCAAACTTCGTATGACTAATCGCGTCTTCAGGACAAGCTTTTTCACAAGCCGCTTGCACACAGTGAAGGCAAGATTGATGTCTAAATAACCATTCAAATCCTCCATTAGAAGTTTCTTGCTCATTAAAGGTAATCACATTCCATGTATTAGCCGTTAAGTTTTCGTGAGATTGATAGCTTCCAAGGAATCCTTCTGGTTCTGCAGGAAGGTCATTCCAGTTTTTACAAGCTACCATACAAGCACGGCACCCATCACATTTTGTAACGTCTACAAACTTAATATAATCTGCCATTCGTTACACCCTCCTTACATCGCATAGGAATGCTTTATACTCTGGGATGGTTGAATTCGCATCTCCGATATGCGGTGTTAAGCGGTTAGCTGTTGCACCCGTCGCAATTCCTTTGTAACCATAATGCCAAGGCATCCCAATATGGTGAAGTGTTTTATCCTTTAATTTATAAGGCTTAAAGCGTTTCGTAACCATCGCATACGCTTCAATCTCACCACGTGCTGATGATACGATGATCTTTTCTTTATTTTTGATCCCTTTTTCTTTCGCTAACTCTTCACTAATTTCAATAAACATATGTGGGAACAGCTCAGCTAACCATGGTACGTTTCTTGTCATTGCACCAGATTGCCAATGCTCCGATACACGATAAGTGGTGGCAACGATAGGATACTTCGAAACATCACCCTTCGCATTCATTTCTTCTTCTCCAAACTGTACAGCAGGGTTTAACTGTACACTTGAAAATGCATTGTTCATAGGATTTTCATAAGGCTCATAATGCTCTGGGAATGGTCCCTCATTCAGTCCATTTGCCGAGTAAAGTGCACCTTTACCACCAGCCATCATTAGGAATGGATCATTGAATGTTGGATCATCCGGACCTTTTGTTGCTGCGAAGTCAGGAACATCATATCCCATCCATTTTCCTTCTAATGCATTCCATTCAATTCCAACACGGTCCTTACTCCATGCTTTACCATTTAGATCAGCACTTGCACGGTTGTATAGAATGCGGCGGTTTGCTGGCCAAGCATAAGACCAGTTCAGGAAGTTGCTCATTCCCTCGTTTGTATTATCACGACGTTTTGATAAGTTTCCTTCTTCAGGGTAGAAACCACAGTAAATCCAATTACCGCTACATGTTGAACCATCGTCTTTTAAGTCACCGAAGATTTTAATTTGTTTCTTCGTTTTCATATCGTAACCATTTATTTCTCTACACACTAAGTCAATGTCTGGGTGGTCGCTATCTCCGTATTCCCATGTAAGAGCATTGATTTGTTGAGCTGCTGGACCTGATTCATTTTTATAGGCTTCTTTTAGACGACGAGCCAGCATATTAACAATTTCTAAATCAGCCAATGATTCACCCTTTGGCTTAATTCCTTGCCAACGGTATTGCATCCAACGACCAGAGTTTGTAACAGATCCTTCTTTTTCAAATGAAGCACAAGCTGGTAGGAAGATAACCTCTGTTTGAATAGATGCTGGATCAGAACCTGCTTCTTTTTGCCAGAATGCAGAAGTTTCTGTTTCGAACAGATCAACAGCAACCATCCATTTCAAGTTAGAAAGAGAACCTTGTTGTTTATTTACGTTCGCCCCTCCAACTACTGGGTTCGATCCAAATAAAATTAAGCCCTCAAGTTCTTTTCGATACATCGCATCAAATAGTCTCAGGAATGAGTAGTTCTTGCCAGCTGACAGCTTAGGCATAAAGTGATATCCAAACTCATTTCCTTTTGTTGCGTTGTTCCCGTAGAAAGACTTCAACATACTCGTATAGAACTTAGGCATATTTGTCCAATAGCCTGATTTAGGTGTCACTCTGTCAAGGAACCCTTTGTATGTTGCATCTACATCCGTTGCTTCAGGCACTTTCATATAACCTGGTACATTGTGATATAGAAGCCCGAAGTCTGTTGAACCTTGAACGTTTGACTCTCCACGTAGAGCATTAACGCCGCCACCAGCAATCCCGATGTTCCCTAGAAGTAACTGAAGAATGGCATAAGCACGAATATTTTGCGTACCAACTGTATGCTGAGTTCCACCCATTGCATATAAAATGGTACCGGCCTTACCTACTTTTCCAGTTTCTCCGTATGTTTTACAAATATCTAGATAAGTTTGCTTATCAGTTCCAGTTACCCCAACTACTGTATCCACATCATAACGAGCATAATGTTTTTTCATAAGCTGGAATACACAGTTTGGATCTTTTAAAGTAGGGTCTGTAAGAACCTTGCCCTCTTCATCCGTTTTAAAATTCCACTTTGTCTTATCATATTTTCTGCTTCCTTCATCATAACCACTAAACATACCATCCTTAAATGAGTACGTGTCAGAAACGATGTAGGCTGCATTTGTATAATTTGCTACATATTCTTTAAAATAAAGGTCATTTTCAAGAACATAGTTGATCATCCCACCGATAAACGCAATGTCCGTACCTGAACGAAGCTGTCCGTACATATTTGCCATCTGTGATGTTCTCGTATAACGTGGGTCAACCGAGATTAGTTTCCCACCTTTTTCTTTCGCTTTTGAAATCCATCTAAAACTAATTGGATGATTCTCAGCAGGGTTTGCTCCAATAACCATTAGAACATCTGCATACTGAAGATCATTCCAGTGATTTGTCATTGCTCCACGACCGAATGTAGGTGCCAGACCGGCAACCGTTGAACTGTGTCATATTCGGGCCTGGTGTTCAATATAGGTTAACCCTAAACCAGGACGGAACAATTTTTGTAATAAGTGACATTCTTCATTATCAAGAGCAGCTCCACCTAAATAGGCAATTGAATCAACTCTGTTTACTGTGAATCCATTCTCTTTTTGAATAAAAGTGCGGTCACGAGTATCCTTAATGTTTTTAACTACTCTATCAAGAGCAAAGTCCCAATCTACTTCTTCCCATTTATCACTGCCTGGAGCACGGTACATTGGTTTTGTTATACGTTTTTCGGACGTAAATACTTGACGTACCGTTGTTCCTTTACTACATAAAGACCCTTCATTAATTGGATGATCTGGATCTCCTTCTGTATAAACCACGTCATTATCCTTAGAATATACTAAAATACCACAACCTACCGAACAGTACGGACAGATTGTCGGAGTCGGCTTCAGCTTAGCGATTTTAAATTCGCCTGATTTAGCTTTTGCATGCTTTTCATTAAAACCAAGCTCAACAACCGCCAGAGTTGCTGCCATTGCACCAGACAGTTTCAAGAACTGCCTTCTGGTAACATTGATCTCCATAGCTTATATCCCCCCTACTTTTTTCACAAAGGCTCCCCAGCCTCTGTTTAAGTTTTTAAAAGAATAGAACATTACAATTTATAGATAAATCCTTAATTAGGATGAACCCCCAAATGACGCTCTTCAAGGTCGTTTATGATCCTTCCAAATGAGGTGTATGGTATAGCCATTCTTCCCCTCAAATAACCGATCACTTCGATGTTTAAATATTTTGCTAGTTGAATAGCTTGTTTAGTTGCTGCCGTCCGTGAACCGACCACTGCAAATCCAAATTTGGCTGCCTTTGATAGCATTTCATACGAAACTCTTCCAGTTGTTAAAAGTAACAACGTTTTCGGATCTAATTTATTTCGGACTGCGTAGCCAATAATCTTATCAACTGCATTATGACGCCCAATGTCTTCTCTAACCGTAATATTTCCATGCTCATCCACAATGCAAGCACCATGCATTCCACCTGTTTCTAAATACAATGGGGATTGTTTGGCAAATTCACTACGCATTTTTAAAATGAAGCTTAACGGATACGTTTTTCCTTCTTCAACCTTGGTAAACGTTTTCACATCTGTCATGGAGAAAAATGTTACTCCTCTTCCACATCCAGCTGTATAATGCTTCTTTTTCGAAAACATCTGCTCCGGATCAAAGTCTTCCGTTAATGTAACCTGAATGGATCCTGTTTCCTCATTAACTGTAACTGATCGAACATCACTTGCGTTCTCGATCATTCCCTCTGAGAAAAGATAGCCATAAACCCAGTCTTCAAGATTTAGCTTTGTAAGTTGAAATACGGCTACTTCATATCCATTCACAATTAGAGTAATTGGATACTCATCAGGACAACCTTTCTTATTCATATTTCCACCTCTTTTTGGTAGAGAGAATTTCCTCTACATTCACTATTGTAAAAAAAGTAATCTTTTGCCTCTGCGACAATTATCACAATTACAAAAATGTTATATTTCCTACAGTAAATAGAGTATTTATTAGGTTGCGTTATAAATTTATACTAAAAACAATAGAAAAAACGTCAAAATTGTGGCAAAGAACATACAAAATTGTGGCATTTTTATATCTATTTTGTGAACTCTTCATATAACTACCATTACTATAGTAAAAAAATAAAACTTTGTAATATTCCTATCGTGTTAATGGTATTTCTTTTGACCGATTTGAACTGTAACTTTTATCACTCTAAACCACCCGCTGATAGTGTAATCTCCTTATTGTTAAAAAATGTTCATAATTATCTATACAAAAAAAACACCCAACCTTATAGATGGGTGCTGCTAAATTTCTTTTCTATTGAAATAGGTTAATCCTGAAAGAAATAGGAGTACAAAGCTTCCTAAAATGACAAAGTAAAGAGTTTCTGGTGAAACATTTAACGCCCCGAAACTCTCATCAGACCTTGGCATCATGGCCAGGAATGGTTGTGCCCAAGGATGGTATGGACCATATTCTGCTGAGTTTACGACCAAGATATTAGGAATCGTCAAAATAACATTAATGGCTAGTGGTGCTGCAAAGCTCGACCAAGCGACTGAAACTAGCATCTGTAAAGCTGCAAGTGGAAGACAGGCAATCCAACCACCTACCACACTTGTAGTAACCATATTCCAAGGAATAGGACCTTCAAATCCCTTGATCTCTCCAATTACAATTAGTCCTGCTAAGAATAATAGTTGGGTTAGAGCCAGTAAACCCATTACTAATAGGTATTTCGAAATGTATACATTATTCCTTGATACGGGCATGGATAATAGTTGTTTCCACCCTCCGCCTATGTGCTCAAACCGACATACAAAGGCAGAGAATACCCCTGTTAATAAAGGTAAAAACAGCAATGCATGTAAGAAAGACATGAGCCCAATCGTCCCAAGCCACGGATTCATCGTTTCATCCATGGTTTCACCTAACCCAACAAGTGTAGACAATAACGGACTTATAAAAATTAATCCCCAAATACTAGACTTCTTTATTTTAAGAAATTCTGAACTTAAGACATTTACCATTTAACTAACATCCTTTCGAGCAAAATCGATAACCCCTATTGCATAGATCACCATTCCTACTGTTAATCCTGCAACTACCGAGTAGATAGGTTCACCCCATTGATTCTCTAATGAAGCCCATTTATATGGAACAAAATCAGGCATTCCCATTGAATACATCGAGAGGATCATCCCTAAAATCCCAATTGTTAAAGGGGTTGCCTGATTTTTAACGGTTATAGAAAGCCAGACTTGAAGTGCTACAAAAGGTAGAGCAGCAAAGTAAGGGTAATATGTCATTTTTAATAAGTACATGAAGGGAACATCTGACCCAAACTTTAACGCTAACCCTAAAATAACTGTGCCAATTCCTAACAAAGTTGTTGAAACCAACAACATAATTGTGGTTAAAGCAAACTTCCCAGTAAATACTTTTGTTCTCGAAATCGGTAGGGACAATACTTGTTTCCATGCATTTGTTTGATGTTCAATATTTGCAATCATGGAAGATATAATGGTTAACCCAATAAATAGGACTGGGATGGTGAGGAATCTAACCGATTCTATTAGACCTCCCCATAAATCATCAGCATATCGTGTTGTTAAATATTCATACCTTACCGTGAAATTAACTGCTTCTAAAGCAATTACACCGAAAGGGCCTAAAAAGATTAGAAACCAAATTAACTTTCTTTTAACCTTTAATAAATCAGAGGATAGTACCTGAAACATTATAAGCTCACCCCTTCACCAGTAATCTGTAAGAAGATATCCTCTAGCGATTTCTTCTCTTCTTGTACTCGGTAAATGGAGAATTGATTTTTTACGAGCTTTTCAACGATTGCAGAAACTTTTTCATCTGTTGAATAATCAATATACAGATTGCCTTTTTCCATTTCAGCATTATGGCCGTTTGACAGGAGCCATTTCCATGCTTTTTCTGAGTCATTAACAGAAATCTTAATTTTATTGGATGCTTGTCTTCTTAAGGTTTCAATCGAGTCTTGGAAAATCATTTTTCCTTTTGAAATAATTCCAACCTGCGTTGCCATTTGGTCAATCTCTGATAGTAAATGGCTTGAAACTACAATTGTAATTCCGTGCTCCTTTGGCATGCTCTTGATTAATTCCCTTACTTCTAAAATTCCAGATGGATCTAATCCATTTGTCGGTTCATCAAGAATTAGTAATTCAGGGTTTCCTAAAAGGGCTGTGGCAATTCCTAGTCGTTGTTTCATTCCTAAGGAGAATCCTTTTACAGGACGAGTTGCTTCATTAGATAGACGGACAATGGATAGCACCTCATCGATTCTTGATTTAGGGGCATCAATCAATCTACGAACTGCCTCTAAGTTTTCTTTTGCGGTTAAATGGCCATAGTAGGATGGGTACTCTACTAGAGATCCCACTTTTTTTAATACATTTAGTTTTTCTTTTTTCATGTCTTTTCCGAAAATATGAATGGAGCCTTTTGTAGGTTTTGAAAGTCCTAATAGCATACGAATGGTTGTGGTTTTTCCAGCTCCATTAGGGCCAAGGAATCCATATATTTCACCTTTTCTAATTTGTAGATTTACATCTTCGACAGCGGCTCTTTTGCCAAATGTTTTGGTTAATTGATTGGTTTGGATAATCATTTCGTTCATTTTGTCATCACCTCGATATTCATGATAGACATCGAAGGTTAAATTAAGGGAGGAGTGGAGTTTAAGTTTTGTTTAAATTTATGGTTTTTCTCTTGTTGTTTAGAAGATTGTTAGAACTACATCATTTATAAGATTTCACATTAACCTTGTTGTTGATTTACGCTACAGGCACTCGCTTTCCGCGGGCGAGTCGGGGAGCCTCCTCGGCGCATAATGCGCCTGTGGGGTCTCCCCTGACCCGTTCTCCCGCAGGATTCTCGCGCCTTTCGCTCCAATCAACTTGGCTGAAAATAATTTATTCCTCAATAAAAAAAGGAACCTAACTGGGCTCCTTATTTCCAAATACTTATCGTCGTTCCGTTGTTCCTACTATTAATATCCCAGTTTAGGTTCATCTCTTTAATCATTAATGAAACGATGGTTAGGCCGATTCCGGCACCTTTTCCGTTTGATTGGCCGTCCATTCCTGGTCCGTGGTCTTGGATGGTTAGGGTGGTGCGGTCATTTTTTTCTTCTAGTTTTATTCCTATATATTTTCCTGTTGCTGCGTGTCGGTTAATATTTTGGAATAGGTTATCGAGGATCCTCTCAAACCATTGTGCATCTACAATCCAATAGACGGGATGTTCAGGTGTGTATAGTTCTATTTCAAAGCCTGCATGTTCAAATACAGGGTACCAATTGGCAAAACACTCTCTTAGTTTTCGAGCCACATCTATTCTTTGTGGGTTATATGGATATTTTTTTGATGAAAGAAGAGTGTATGAGAGTAAATTTTCAATTAGCTGACCTAAATAAGATATTTTTTTATCAATCAACTCAATCGACTGCTTGCCTTTGTCACTCATAACTTCTTTTTGCAAACTATATGTATGACTCCTTATCGTTGTTAATGGAGTTCTTAAATCATGTGATAGGTTTGCAATCAGTTGCCTTCTTAGTCCTTCTTCTTCTTTTTCCCGTTTTCGGCTAATTTCTAATTCCTTAATCATTTCGTTGAAGGCATTTTCAAGCTGTCCAATCTCATCCTGTTTTTGTATGGATATAGGTAATGGAATTCCGTTCTCTGCAGGAGTTGTCATCGCCTTTGCAACTCGTATTAGTCGTTTTCTAATTTTATAAAAGAAAATACCTGACATAAAAACAAATATCACTAAAATGGCTATGGTACCAATTACCATAATATAGTCATACTCATCTCTAATTTTCTCACCCATACTAATCATTTCTGAACGGGGAACTTGAAACACCATAAATCCTTCTGTTTTTGAATTCCCAATAAAAGAAACAATAGTAAAAGGGTCGCCTCCGTATCGTTGTTTCATAAAATCCACTGTATAGGATGGGGTCCATTCTGACGGAATACTCTGTCCAGCCGGGATCATGAGTTTCGTTGTGCCTGTTTCATCAACCCAAAACATACTAGCCTTATCATACTTACTATGGAGAGTATTTATCTTGTTGTTGATTTCTTCATCTGATGCACCTGCAAGATCTGTTGCTGCCAGCCTCCAAGTTCGTTCAATATCTGTTCCATCTAGATATAAATTAGGAGCTTCTTCTTTTAGACTGATAGGAGCATAAAAAAGAATGGCCATAACAGGAAAAGAAAGCGGTAAAATCATAATCGCAATCAATATAATAAGAAGGTATCTTACCAATAGAGAGTTTCTTAACTTCATTGTTTCACCCTATATCCAATCCCACGAATCGTCTCAATAATAGTAGGGTTCCCAGGATCTCTTTCAACCTTTTCACGAAGATGGCGAATATGGACCATTAAGGATTTGTCTCCTTCTATATAAGACTCTCCCCATACGGCCTCATAGATTTGTTCCTTGGTCAAAATTTGATTTGGGTGCTTTAAAAAATACATAAAGATATGATATTGCTTTCCCGTTAAAATAAGCTCTTCTCCGGTTTCTTCATTTAGAATTTGGTTACTTTCCAAATTAATTCTCAGATGTCCTAGATGGATTTCTTCCGAAAACGTCTGACCAAATCTTCTAAGTAACACTTCCACTCGCGCTGCCAATTCATCAGGATGAAAGGGCTTCGTTAAATAATCGTCTGCAAATTGCAATCCTTGAAGTTTATCATCCACTGCTGTTCTGGCTGATAGCATTAGGATAGGAAGATTCGGAGCTTCTTTTTTTATTCTTTGCCCAACCGTAAAACCATCTAACTCCGGCAGCATAACATCTAGAATGACTAAATCAGCTTGGTGAATCAATTCAGTGGCGCGGACACCAGATTTTAACCAGTCTACTAAATATCCTCGTTCTTCTAGATCATTCCTTACCCAGCTTCCAATCTCTATATCATCTTCCACATAGATTATTCTTTTCATGTTCATCACCGTACTTTCTTTTTCTATTTTTATAATAGGCAATTACTGTTAAAAAAACTAGCGGTAAATGGTGATTTCTACTAACATAGTAAGTATGAAACACCATAGAAAGGAAGATTACTTATGACAATGAAAAAAGTGTTAACGATTGCTGGATCAGATACAAGTGGAGGAGCAGGGATTCAAGCAGACCTTAAAACCTTTCAAGAACTAGGGGTATACGGAATGACGGCCCTAACTACTATTGTTACAATGGATCCTAAAAATCATTGGCACCACAACGTGTTTCCACAGGCGATTGAAACGTTGGAAGCACAGTTAGAAACGATTTTATCTGTTGGAATCGATGCGATGAAAACAGGAATGTTAGGATCTGTTGAGATTATTGAACTTTCGGCAAAAACCATTGATGAACATGGATTGGATAAAGTCGTTATTGATCCAGTCATGATTTGTAAAGGAGAGGATGAAGTGCTTCACCCTGAAACAGCGGATGCACTTCGTGAGGTTCTCGTGCCGCGAGCGTTAGTCGTAACTCCAAACCTTTTTGAGGCATCACAGCTTGCCCAAACAGGCGCTATTACAACCATCGATGAGATGAAAGAAGCAGCTGCAAAAATTCATGAACTTGGAGCAAAGAACGTTTTAATTAAAGGTGGCAGCAAATTAAACCATGAAAAAGCTGTGGACCTATTATTTGATGGGGTGGAGTTCAAGCTATTTGAAAGTGAGAAAATTAACACTACCTATATTCATGGGGCAGGTTGCACGTATTCTTCTGCCATTACAGCTGAATTAGCAAAAGGAAGTACCGTTTTTGAAGCTGTTTCTGTTGCGAAGGAGTTTATTACTGCTGCAATTCGCCATGGCTTCAAGCTGAATGAGTATGTTGGTCCAACAATGCATGGTGCTTATCGAACTTTTGGTGTGAAAGAAACAGTTTAATTAGATATGTGGGAGCAGAGCCTCGTATGGGCTCTGCTTTTTAATTTTATTAACTAATGCTCGTAAAAAATTTTAAACATAGTAGCCGTGTTCAAAAACGGATACTTTAATGTAATGATATACAGCCGTTTCCACAAATCAACATAGAGAGTTAATCTCAGGTACTTAAATTACAAAATCTGAGCTAACTATTTCGCTTTTTACCGGCTATTTTAGTAAGATAAATATATCTTTTTAAAATAATTGCCATTTAAATATATCATTACACTTGCCTAAAAGGAGGGCGTTTTATTTGGATCCGGTCGTTGTTCAAAAGGTTCAAAAAGAGCTTGATCGTTTTGCCAATCAAGATGTTTATTTACATCTTGAAACCACTAATGGAGCTTACGCATCACATAAAGATGAGTCATTTTTCTCCTCTGGTGCCTATATTCGAAACGCACTAATCCAATATGAATACGGGAAAATAACTGGTATTGGCCCTTTTCGCATCGGCCTAAAAATGGATATTGGCTGGGTTTACGCAGAAGGAATTACTCATTTTGAAGTAGATGATCTTGGGCGTTTATTATTAGCCGGTCATGACTTTGAGGGAAAGCTTGCAGTAGCCATGCAAATAAGTACAACCCCGTTTAAATAAGATTATTCCGTAACTGTAAATTTGCTTTAGTAGTATGAAAGGAGTTTAACCAATGGAAAAAGAGCGACAAGTATTAGTTGTGTTTCCACATCCTGATGATGAAGCTTTTGGTGTTTCTGGAACCATTGCTACACATATCAATAATGGAACACCTGTTACGTATGCATGTTTAACATTAGGAGAAATGGGACGAAACATGGGGAATCCTCCTTTTGCAAACCGTGAAACACTACCTGAGATTCGTAAAAAAGAGCTGAAGAACGCTGCTAATATGTTAGGAATAACAGATTTAAGAATGCTTGGGTACCGAGACAAAACGATAGAGTTTGTAGATGATGATATTCTGACTAATCATATGAGCTCTCTCTTACAAGAATTGAATCCTTCTTTAGTAATTACATTTTACCCAGGTTATTCTGTCCATCCTGATCATGAAGCTACTGGTGCTGCTGTCGTAAGAGCCGTTGGGAAACTACCTAGCAAAGATAGACCAAAGCTCCACTGCGTAGCCTTTTCAAATAATTGTATAGATGATCTCGGCCAGCCAGATATCTTGCACGATGTAAGTGCTGTTGCACATCAAAAAATTGCGACGATTAAAGCACATACATCCCAAACACAGCTTATGGTAAAGGGTATGGAAGAGAAGTGGAAGAACAACGACCCACAAATTGTCGCTTGGATTAACAACGAACGTTTTTGGACGTATAAATTTAATAATTAAGCAAAAAGAGTCCATTTTTTAATTGGACTCTTTTTCAACACTCTTTTGCTCCTCAGTTTCCATCAACCTTTTTAGGTTCTTCAACTGATCCCCATCTTCTTTTTTAATAATTTTCACTAGCATAAATTTTGTTAAGAAGCCTAGACCACCACTAAGATGAATATTGGCATCAAATTCTACCTGTGTTCCTTCTTCAATCGTATAGAACTTATACTGATACTCAACCACAACTCCATTTGAGTCACTTTTTGTTGTAAAAGTAGTATAGGGTTCGTACTCGGTAAGCTCAATTTCAGATGTAACCTTTTTTCTCCGAACTACTCTCGTTTCAATAAATTTGCTTCCTTTACGAAGTGGTCCGTCTGTTACTTTCTCACGTTTAATAACGTACGGCATGATATCTTGGGTGTTATCTGCATTGGATGCAAAGTTAAAGACATCCTCAATGGGTTTTTGAATAATGACACTTGCTCGAAAATCTGGCATATGTTCACACCTCGATTTATACAAAAATGATAGAGAACTATTAGTAGCATTGTTCATTTGGACAAGATATACTCATTTTTAGGAGCTTATCTGTGTCCACCTAACATTATACTTGAATAAGTACTTTTATTGTAGAAAAAGTATATCCTTCGTTTTGAAAACCTCTCAAGATGCAAACGGGATTGACCATTTCTTTCCAATCTTAGAGCCTCTTTTCTCACTACCACCAAAATAGAATCCCTTAACCCTCCAATAAAAAAACAGAACCCCAATAGATTCTGTTCTAAAGCTTTTTACAAAACCTGCACCAGTCTGTAATGATAATATTCTTATCTTTGATCTCAATCAGCCCATCTTTTTTTAGCTTCGAAAACACTCTGCTAACGCTCTCTCTAGAGGTTCCGACTAATGTAGCAAACTCTTGGACCGTGATAGGAAGCTCAATATGCACTTTATTACAACGGTTTGCTCCAAATCTCTCCGCTAATCTTTCTAGGGTCTTAATGGTTTTTGTGTATACATCCAACAAAGCGATATCTCTTAATATAGAAGTCATATCTCTTAGCGACTCGCTCATATAGCGTATAATCCCGATTGCAAGCTCTGGTGAATACATGAGCTCCTGCTCTAGATCATCTGTGTTTAGAAAAAATATTTCTCCCTCCTGTAACATCGTCGCTGTGGCAGGGTAATTCTTTTTTTCTTCATTGAACAAGCAAGCCTCTGCAAAAACTTCCCCTTTTTTCTTTATACAAACAATAATTTCGTTTCCTTGCTCATCCTGTTTCGTTAACTTCACTATTCCAGAGTGAACGAAGAAAACGCCTTGGGCTGCATCAAATTCGGAAATAACCTTTTCTCCTTTTTTAAACGCCTTCTTAATGATTCTTTTATCAATTAACTGTACAGATTGCTTAGGTAATCCTTTGAAAATCTCGATTTTTCCGAGAAATTCATCAATGTGAGGATTTGAAGAATGTTCCATAAACGATTCGGATAGATGCATGTTTCCACCCCTTAAATTTATTTATAGTTTCATTCTAACGAACCCGTTTTTTCTAAAAAGTGATTTAGTTCACAGTTTTTCCACATACGGACCCAAAAGGGGATATTTACCACAGTTACTTCACAAACCTGTCACAATATCTCACCTTTCGTGTGCAATACATCACAATGAATTTCCATTTTTGATATTAGGATTAAGACTGTAAAAACGTTTTTAACTATCCTTTACAAGGGGGGAACAATGTGAAGAAACCCGTTATTAGTTTTATCATCAGTGCTCTCATCGGACTCGGAGTTGGATACCTAGTATTTGATGTTGTTGCGGCCGATGACAGTAATAAAACAGAAGTCGTTGCAGACAAAGAATCAACGTCTCAACCAGCTTCCGATCACAATAAAGAAGAAGCGACTACCGTAGCCACGGAGGAAAATCTACTTCAAGCAAAAGGTTGTCTAGGTTGTCACTCAGTTTCCGGATTAAATCTATCTGGGGGGGTAACAGGACCTGATTTAACACAATCGTTTAACAATGTTGAAGGGAAGCACGGTAAACCACTTGATCAATTCCTAAAAGAACCAACTTCTGCTGTTATGTCAGGTGTAATTAGCGGAAACCCATTAACTGATGAAGAAATAACTGGACTTGTAAAATTATTAGAGGAAGCTTCACAATCTCATTAATAAAGGCTCTTTTCGTAAACTTTGTTTCTATTTGAAAGAACAATACGAATAGCAACAATCCATGCGCAAACAACCTAAATAAAAAGGCGGTGTTCATAGCTTATGAAAAAATGGTTACCTGCTACGTCAGGATTAATCGCTGGTTTTATGGCAGCAACAGTATTCTTTGCAGATTTCACTACAGGCCCTAAAAGCGAAGCATCTAATGAAGCTAACAAAACGAATGCTGAAAAAGTATATGTACCATTTGGAGAAAAAGATGAGTACTATCTATTCGCTTCAGGTGGACATTCAGGACAGATGTTTATTTACGGTGTACCTTCTATGAGACATATTCGTACGGTACCAGTCTTCTCACAAGATTCAGCTACTGGTTACGGTTGGGATAATCATACGAAAGAATTACTTGGAGGGTATACTTGGGGAGATTTACACCATCCGGCTTTCTCTGAAACAGATGGTGACTATGACGGGAAGTACATGTTTGCGACAGACGTAGGAAACAGCCGTGCTGCAGTCATGAATTTGGAAACGTTTACAGTACGTGACATTATTGAGGTTCCTAACACAAGCGGTCCACACTGTGCTGCATTCGTAACAGAAAATACAGAGTATATGTTCTTGCCAACTCGTTTCGCAGTTCCGATTGGAAGTGAGTATGCAGAGCTAGATAACTATAGCGAGAAATATCGTGGAGTTATGTCAGCTGTAACATTCAATGAAGAAGAAGAAAAGTTAAATATTGCTTATCAAGTTGCTTTACCACCTTGGTCTTATGACTTATCAGATGCAGGGAAAAAGATGTCAGCGGATTGGGCTGTAATGACAACTTACAATACGGAAGAAGCAACAACAAACCTTGAAATTAACGCATCTCAAGCAGATCGTGATTATATCGTCCTTTTCAATTGGAAAGAGCTTGAAAAGATGATCGCAGACGGAAACTATGATGAAGTCACGGGGCAAAAAATGATTTTCCCTGAAAAGCACAAAGGTGGTATTTACTTAGTACCTGTAGCAAAATCACCACACGGAGTTGACGTAACTCCAGACGGTGAGCACTTCATTGCATCAGGTAAACTTGCACCAGCTATGACTGTGTTCTCTTTTGAAAAAGCATTTGCAGCGATTGAAGCTGAAGATTTTGCTGGAGAAAGAAATGGAATTCCGATTATCAATTATGACTCCGTTATGGAAAGAGAAGTAAACCCAGAAAATGCATTAGGACCACTTCATACTCAATTTGATGACAAAGGCATGGCTTATACAACGATGTTCATTTCTTCTGAAATTGTGAAATGGGATCCAACAACAGGAGAAACTTTAGACCGTGTACCAGTTCAGTATTCACCAGGTCACTCTGTTGCTGCTGAAGGGGATACTGTTGCACCAGACGGGAAATACATTGTTGCACTGAATAAAATCGCAAAAGACAGTTATCTATCTGTAGGACCTTCTCACCCTGAGTCCATGCAGCTAATTGACCTAACCGGTGAAAAGATGGAAGTCATTCAATCAGCACCTGTTAACCCAGAACCACACTATGCACAAATGATTAAAGCAGACAAAATTAAGACGATTTCC
The DNA here is from genome assembly GCF_042865285.1 of Cytobacillus spartinae. Classification (NCBI taxonomy): domain Bacteria; kingdom Bacillati; phylum Bacillota; class Bacilli; order Caryophanales; family Bacillaceae; genus Cytobacillus; species Cytobacillus spartinae. The sequence goes on from NZ_JBIACK010000007.1 coordinate 178,737, forward strand.
GTTTATCCGAAAGATGAAAAGAATCCATACGCCACGTACAACCAAGAAGATACAAGGATTGAACGTAAAGGAAATGAAGTACATGTATATGGTATTGCGATGAGATCGAAATTTATCTTTGATGCAAAAGCTAAACGTCCTGATGTGATTGAAGTAAATGAAGGAGATAAAGTCATTATCCACCTAACAAACATCGACTTTGACCAGGATATCACACACGGATTTGCGATTAACGGCTATGACTTAAATATTGAGGTCCAACCAGGACAGACAAATACAGTAGAATTCACCGCTGATAAAGCAGGAACATTCCCGCTATACTGTACAAATTTCTGTTCAGCATTACACCAAGAAATGACTGGCTATTTCTTAGTAAAACCAAAAAATTAATGAGTGAAGGGCATCAAAGTTTTCCTTGATGCCCCTCCCTTGTTTGAAAGGATGATGACAATGAAAGAAATTAAACGTCTATCCTTCATTTCCTCTGCACTACTTGTTTTAGCATCTTTGCTCATAGCAGGATCTATTTTCTTTCCTTGGTGGGCAATGAATTTCATCGCACCGCAGTACCCTGAGGGATTAGATATTATTGTGTACCCTAATAAGCTCGAGGGTGAAATTGAAATCGTGAATGGTTTAAACCACTATATTGGAATGAAAGGGTTCAGTGAAGAGAACTTTCCTGAACTAACGTTTCTCCCATATGTCATCAGTGGTTTAGCACTTATGGTATTAATCACTGCTATTTTAAGAAGAAAATCACTTCTATACGGTGTCATTGGCCTATTCGCTGTCGGAGGATTACTAGGGGTTTGGGATTTAAACAGGTGGTTGAAGGATTTCGGAACCAACCTGGATCCTACTGCTCCGATTGAAATTGAGCCTTTTGTACCACCGATGTTAGGCGAAAACACATTAGCTAACTTTATAACAAATAGCTATCTTGGATTCGGATCATACATGGTTCTAGCCGCATTCTTATTACTTTTAATTCCTTTATGGAAGGATCGACGAAAATGAAAAAACTGTTGCTCTTTCTCTTCATCACATTGTTCATGATCTTCTCTCTTCCGGAACTTTCTTTAGCATCGAACAATTTGCAAGCACTCATAGATTCCAAAGAGGAAGGCGCAGTTTTAAATCTTGATAATGGAACTTATGAAGGGAATATCGTGATTGATAAAACCATCCATATAATTGGTAACCGTAAAACGGTTATTAGAGGAGATGGAACCGGTAATGTCATCTCTATTAAAGCTCCCGGTGTGACGGTAAAAAATCTTACGGTCATGAATAGCAGTTTGGACCGTAATTCTTCAGAAGAATACGCAGCTATTAAGGTATATGAAAATAAGAGCACGATTGAAAATGTAATCTTACGTGATTTTTTTCATGGAATTTACTTAAGCCAATCTCATGAAAATACCATTCGAAATGTAGATGTGAAAGGGCTTGGAAAAGGAGAAATTGCTAACCAAGGAAATGGCCTTCATATCTATTATTCCAATCATAATACTCTTGAAAATAACCGGATTGAGGGAACACGTGATGGAATGTTCCTTGATTACGCTAATCATAACATTATCTCAAATAACAACATTAGCCAGACTCGATACGCCTTGCATTATATGTATTCGGACAAAAATCATTTTGTCGGAAATACCTTTACATTTAATACGGGTGGCGCAGCGATTATGCACTCAAACGGCATTAAACTAACAAACAACCAATTTATTTTTAACTATGGACATCGCTCCTTTGGACTTTTACTTTTATCATCTAATGATACAACCATTGAAAATAATACATTCTTTTTAAATCAAAGAGGATTGTACATTGATCAATCCACTAATAATTTGATTAAGAGTAACACGATTGTACAAAATCATATAGGCATTGAATTATGGGCTAGCTCTAATGAACAAATCTTCACCTTAAACAAAATAGATGAAAATAAGATCCCAGCCGTTACTTTAGGTGGACAGGGAAAAAACAGTTGGAGTCTAGATCAAAAGGGGAATGATTGGGGAAAATCGTTTCCACTCCTTGACCTAGATGAGGATGGAATAGGGGACAGTCCTTTGACTTATCAATCTTCCTTATATCAACTTATTGAAGACCAAGAATTAACCTATTTATTTTTGAAAAGTCCGGCTATCGCCGTTTATGAAAAGATGAACAAACTTTTCCACAAAGAAAAAGTGATGGTTGAAGATTCATATCCGGTTGTTGGAGATAAGGAACGATCAACAAATTGGATTTGGCTTTTACTCTTAGGAATAGGCGTAATTGTAACCATCCTATTAAAAGGGAGACATCAGCTATGTATTACATTTGGAAGGAATGGAAAGAAAACTTAAAATCAAAAGGACTATGGTTATCGTTTAGTATCATAATCATCATTTCCATAGGGATCCTGTTAAAGTCTTCTACCCTATCTTTTGAGCAAGGTTTTTATGTCCTTCTCCTAAACTTATTTGATGCATTAATCTATTTTATCCCGATTCTCTGCTTGTTTCTTGGAGCCTTTTCAATTTTCCAGGAAAAAGAACATAAAACACTCATTATGCTCCTAACTCGAAGGGACAGCTTTGTGAGCTTCCTTTTTAAAAAGAGCCTAGCGATACACAGCGTGACTGTTTCACCTATTCTAGTATGGTTTTTTATCTATCTAGTACCGGCAAAGTTCTACTTTTCAATTGATTTTAAAAGCTATCTCGCTTTCTTACTATCACTTCTATGCATAATATTGGTTTTTACCCAAATTGGAGTCATGGTTGGTAGTATTAGCCGCTCTAGAATGCAGATTGTTGGCTTCTCGATCACCATCTGGTTTTACTTTTTCTTTTTACATGATTTTATACTATTATCCTATCTATCGGATGTTACCTATGAAAACGTTAAGCTGTTTTCCTCAGCTTATTTTATAAATCCTTTGCAAACGGCTCGTTTGAATTTGGAGTCAGCTATTGGGGTGTTCTCATTTGGACATATGTCAAAGCTACTCCAATCCTTTATGTGGATGAAGCCTGTTGTCTTCTTAGTTAGCAATCTTGTATTTTGGTTCGGTAGTTCTTTATTATTCGCCATCATTTTTCACCGTAAGGAGGGCTCCGAATGATTGATGTTCAACAATTACAACAAGGTTTTGGTAAAAAAGTGGTTTTAGACGGTGTAAACCTACAAATTGATACAAATGAGATTTGCGCACTAGTCGGAAGGAATGGCGCAGGGAAATCAACGTTTATTAATAGCCTACTAGGAATTCTTCCTTTTAAACAGGGACAGATTTTCATTAATGGAATAGAAGTAACACGTAAAAGAAAACGGCTTTCCAATGAAATTGCCTACTTACCTGAAAAGTTTATGCTTTATCCTTTGTTAACCGGACTAGAGAATATGGTGTTTTTCGCTAAGGCTGTACACAACCAACTTGATTATGACCGGATCGAATCTATCCTGAAATCGGTAAATCTATGGGAAGAACGAAACAAATCAATAAACAGCTACTCTAAAGGGATGCTTCAGCGCCTTGGTCTTGCTGTTACCCTCTATCAGGATTCTGCCATCTTAGTTCTTGATGAGCCAACTAGTGGCCTTGATCCGATGGGACGCCAAGAGATTCTCTTAGCTTTAAAAGCTTTAAAAAACAAAACCATTTTACTCTCTTCCCATCACCTAGATGAAATTAGACAGCTTTGTACCCATGTTGCCTTTATTGATAACGGAAAAATAACCAAATATACAGTTGGGGAATTCTTAAAAACTCAACACTTAGGAGAGGCTGAAAAATGAAAAAGATACTGATGATTCTATTGCTGGTGTTTCTTTTAGGAGCTTGTAGCAGTCAAAGTGACTTAAATGTAGAGATTACAAAAGATTTATTTTATGTAAAAGATAAAGAATCTAAATTTGAGATTAAAATTACTGACAAGGGAAAACCAGTAGAAGGATTAACAATCGCTGCAAATTTCTCTATGACGGATATGGATCACGGAAGCTATGATGTATCTTTAACAGAAAGTGAAAAAGGTATGTATGTTGGAGAGCTAGCGATTCCAATGGCTGGAAAATGGGAGATTGTTTTTACTGTTGAACAAGATGGTAAAACCATTGAAAAAGTCATTCAGTATGAAGTGAAGAAATCCGATGGAGTCGCTACCATTAACGGTCAATGGATTACTGAAGAAGATTTAGAGTTTTACTCTTTCATCAATAAGCTACACATTGAGATCAGTCGCGAGAAAGATAAGGAAACCTATAAAGGGGAAGCATTAGATGATGCATTAGCCTATTGGGATGCTCAAGAAAAGCTAGTTCAAGATAAGAATCAGCTCCTCACGCAAATCATTCGTTTAAGATCCATGGCCTTGTTAGGCGAAGAAAAAGGGCATAAAGCAACCGAAAGCGAAATTGAAGAGGAAATTACAAAGGTTCGTAACCAATATGGTGAGTTTGAAGTAGCAACGACATTAATAAAAGAATATGGTGAACAGAAATTCTGGGATAAACAAGCCAAACAATACGAGCTAATCGTGCTATCACAAAAGGTCCAACAGGATCTAATTGCTAAGGTGAAAGAAGAAAACCCAGATGTAAACGAACAAGAAATATACTATTTAGCACAAAAACAATATGAAGAGCTACTAGTTTCACAGGTAAATTCACTAAAAATTGAGTTTTTATAGGACAATAGGGGCTCTATACTTGAGCCTCTTTAATTTTTCCCCTCCACCCTCTCTTTCCCTGTTATACTATTCATATTGCCTTATTTGACGGAGGACATTATGAACGAATATCTAGCTTTTACCCTACTTGCTATTACTTCTTTTTTCACACTAATTAATCCTCTCGGTGTTATGCCGATCTATTTAACGATGACATCTGAATTAGATAAAGATATGAAAAAGAGAACGGCCCGAAAGGCTACTATGGTTTCATTTATTACCCTTGTTTTGTTTGCTATAACTGGACAACTTATCTTTAAATTTTTTGGAATTACCATTGATAGTTTAAAAGTAGTTGGTGGTGTCATCTTCTTTCTAATGGGACAAGACATGCTTCAAGCACGTTTAGTCAAAACAAAAATCACAGAAAAAGAAGTAAAGAGTTATACAAATGATATTTCGATTACTCCTCTTGCTATTCCCATGATCTGTGGTCCAGGAGCGATAACAAATGCTATTTTAATGATGGACACTGCCAATGACATTGCTCTGAAAGGGATACTAATTGGAGTCATTTTTCTCGTTTGTTTTGCTACCTATCTTATTCTATTGAACTCAACTAGAATCTACGATTTACTCGGTGAGACTGGAAATAATATTCTTATGCGTTTAATGGGGTTAATTGTAATGGTTATTGCCGTAGAGTTTATTGTTAGTGGCTTAACTCCGATTGTAAGAACCATGCTAAAAATATAGCTATTTAGAAGATCCTCCCTCGTGGAGGATTTTTTTGTGTCGAAAACTTTTTACCAATAGTGAGTGATTACTCACTTTACAAATTTCAGTTTCTGTTTTAAATTATTTGTGAGTGATTACTCACTTTTATAGAATGGGGTGAATTAAGTGAATACTATTGTTTCAATTAATCAAGTATCAAAAGCTTTTGGAAAGCAGCAAGTCCTAAAAGATATTTCATTGGACATTTGGGAAGGGGAAATTTTTGGTCTTCTTGGGCCTTCAGGAGCTGGCAAAACGACACTCGTTAAGCAATTGGTTGGTTTGGATATTCCGACCGAAGGAGAAAATCTGTTGTTTCAAGAAAGAATGCCTTCTTTAAAATTGATTGAGAAAATTGGTTATATGGCTCAATCAGATGCTTTATATGGGGAATTGACAGCAAAAGAAAATCTTCAATTTTTTGCATCTCTATACGGACTTAAAGGAAAGAAGCAAAAGCAACGAATGGAAGAGGCTATGGAAGTGGTTCAATTAAATGAACATATGAATAAGCTTGTTTCTAATTATTCTGGTGGGATGAAGAGGCGATTATCGTTGGCCATTGCTCTTCTTCATGAACCAAGGCTATTAATATTAGATGAACCAACTGTAGGGATTGATCCAGTTTTAAGAAAGAGTATATGGGAAGCGTTTTACAGGTTAAAGGAAAAAGGAACGACGATCATAGTGACTACTCACGTTATGGATGAAGCGGATAAATGTGATCGACTTGGAATGATTCGCGACGGTCATTTAATTGCAGTTGGCACACCTGAGGAGTTAAAAGAACGTACAGATTCCACCACTATTGAACAAGCATTTTTAGTGTACGGAGGTGCTTGAACATGAGAATTTCAGCTCTTATCATAAGGATTTTAAGACAAATTATTCGCGATAAAAGAACGATGGCATTATTAATACTAGCACCTATCCTAGTTTTAACGATGCTTCACTTAGTTTTTAATGGCAATGATTATATCCCAAAAGTCGGATTCGTTTATATCCCTGATCAAATTCAAGAAAAAATGGATTTAGAGAATGCGACGATTACAAATTATGAGGATAAAGAAATTGCCAAAATGGACTTATCTGATAAAGGCTTAGATGGTTATATCGTTTTTGACCAAAATTCTTTCTCTGTTGTGTTGGAGGGAAGTGACCCAACTGTCAACGGTGCAACGATGAGATGGATTCAAAATGCCTTTAAATCATTACAACCAACTCAAGCACATCATGAGCTAGAAATCGAGTATTTGCACGGATCAAACGATATGGGACAGTTTGATTACTTTGGCCCTGTTTTATTAGGCTTCTTCGTGTTTTTCTTTGTATTCCTAATTGCGGGTGTCTCATTTTTAAGGGAACGAACAACTGGTACATTGGAGAGGTTACTTTCAAGCCCTCTTCGAAAATGGGAAATCGTGATCGGGTATGTACTTGGCTTTGGAATCTTCACCATGCTTCAAGCAACCATTATCGCAGCATATGCCATTTATGTGTTAAACATGCTCATGGAGGGTGCGTTCATATACGTTCTTCTCATTACGTTATTTCTCTCATTAACAGCCTTAACATTAGGGATATTGCTTTCAGCATTTGCTAACAATGAGCTGCAAATGATTCAATTCATCCCACTTGTCATTGTTCCGCAGATCTTCTTTTCAGGACTGTTTAATCTAGAAACGATTTCAGATTGGTTAAATTGGATTGGGGTCATAACTCCTTTATATTATGCGGCCGATGCTCTTCGCGATGTCATGGTAAGAGGCTATGGATGGGAAGAAATTTACACCAATCTATTAGCACTAGCTGGCTTCTCTGTTCTATTTATGTTATTAAATATCCTTGCATTAAGAAAATATCGTAAAGTTTAAGCTATTTCTTAATTCATTTCACCTTCTGGCAGAAATCCATTACAATAATCACTATAAGTTATCTTTTTAAGAAAGGCTCTTTTCGTAAACTTTGTTGCTATTTAAGTACTTTTAACTGCTTCTAAACGGATTATAGTGTAGGTTTCTTAATTTTGGGAAGAAAAGATGCCACGAAGCAGCATAGAATCCGTGTGGGAGACCATATACGAATAGCAACAATCTATGCGAAAACAGCCTTAAGAAACGGTAAAAGTATTATAAAAGGAGTTCACCATGTCAGATAAGGAACTAATAGATGAATTATTCAATAATGCAGATGGCTTAACCGAAAAGCAAAAGCAAATTATTCAGGCTGCAATCGAGTCATTTGCGGAAAAAGGCTATGCCTCTACTTCTACAAGTGAAATTGCCAAAAAGGCAGGAGTAGCTGAGGGAACGATATTTAGACACTATAAAACAAAAAAGGATTTACTCCTTTCTATTGCTGCTCCTGCAATGGCAAAACTTATTGCGCCTTTTGTTATTAAAGACCTAGATAAAGTGTTGAACCAGGACTTTGAACGATTTGAAGATTTTTTACAAGCAATGATTGAAAACCGCATGAAGTTCCTAAACAAGAACTTGACTCTTTTTAGAATTCTTATTCAAGAAATACCTTTCCAACCAGAACTAAAAGCACAATTCAAGGAACATATTGCTTCAAAGGTAGTTGAGCGGTTTCTAAAGGTCATTACCCATTATCAAGAAAAGGGACAAATTATTGATCTACCACCTTATACGGTTATAAGGCTAGTGGCCTCCAGTATCTTTGGTTACTTAATTGGAAGGAATCTGTTATTTCCGGAACTAGATTGGGATGACCAAGTGGAGATTGAAAAAACGGTAAATTTTATCATGCACGGCATAGCACCAAAAAAGTAAGGCCGTTCTCTATAACAGCCTTACTTTTTTCATCATACAATCTACTTTACTTTATATTTAACAATCCCAATTGGTTGTCCATCTACATATAGCGTCAAATCGTAGAATCCACTCCGCGGAAATTCACCCTTAATATCCAACTCTAGCAGATCACCATCACTATCTCCTTGATTCACATATAAAAACCTGAACGGTATTTCATCATAGTTGAAACCTTCAATATGTGTTAATTGTAAAAAAACTTCACTAAAGTCTTCTTTTATTAGATCTTTATGAAGAATGAGTGAGAATGTTTCCTCCATCCCTTTGTCGAGGTCTGTGTAATTCGATATTCCCCACAAACCTTCCACTCCAATATATTCATGATTCTCTTTGAAGAAGGTAGTGCTTGTCAGTTTTTCTTTATACTCTAGGTCTGTAGTGGCTAACTTACGGTAGCGTGTTGGAAATTGAATTATTGGGTATTCCGTACCAACATATACAATCTTCCATTCATCGTCTACTTGTTTAAAAGCAATCTTTCCTGAAAGATCGTGTTCTTTTATGTGCTCTGAATTTTTTATCTTCAATTTCCCATTAAATACAAAAAACTCATAGCCGTCATCGTAAGAGCGGTGCTGGAAGGACACGTTTTGAATGGAGAAATTACTTTGTAGAAGTAAAGCATCCCTTAAGATGGACATCGGTTGAGCAGGGAACGTATCCTCATAGCCTGCCTCGGTCATCAATGCTTTATATGGATTTCCATCATAAAAGTCTAATCCCGTTTCATATATTTTTTGTTCAATAGTATTAAGTTCAATATTGTAGGCCATTTCTAAATATTGTGCTGCCATTTTTTCTATATGACTAATCTCTGCAGGAGAAGCACTGCTTTGACTAGCGGTTGTAGAGCCCGTTAATGGCTGTTCCTTATTCATGATTAAATCAGAAATAAATAAGATTAAGAGGATCGAAGCCATAATCGCAGCATTGTAATACCATTTAGTGAATCTCTTCTTCTGTAACCATTTCTTATCTACCACTCTCATTTTCTGTAACATCGCATTTTTCTCTTCCTCACTTGTTTTTAAAGGCGTGTAGTCCTTGAATATGGAACTCATCGCTTTCACCCCTTTTTTCTAACTCATTAATTTTTGATATAGCACGACTTAGCTTTACCCCAACATTTGATTCGGACAGTTTACTGATTTCAGCAATCTCTTTATAGGTAAAACCAAAGTAATGCTTTAAAATAATTAAATCTTGTTCTTCCGCAGATAATTCCTGTAGGAGAAATCTGAAATGACTATACTCTTCAAAATGATTGGTTTCCTTTTTTAATGATGAAGCTCCTACTACTTTTAAAAACAACTGTTTAATCCGACCTCTTTTTCGATAATGATCAACCAACACATTCTTGGCAATCGTAAAACACCAGGTTCTTAATGAAGATAGCTGCTGATAAGATTCGATATGTTTGGTAATGAGCAAAAATGTCTCTTGTGTTAGATCCCTTGCATCTTCTTTGTTATGTAATCGAAGGTTCATGTAATTTAGAATTTCGTCGTAATATTTGTTTAAACAGAACTCTAATAAGTTCCACCTATGCTGATCTTCCATACTCTCCCTACTCTCAATTTTCTCTTACAATAGAATAGACGATTCAAACGTTCATTTCTTACAAACTATTTTAAAAATTTTCTCCGCGTCTAAAAGGGCATTACCATTTGATAATGCCCTTTTCATTATTTGATTGGCAATTCTATTTTATAAAGCTTGTCGTCACTTTCGTCAGGATTTCCTCGTCCGTCTGTGTTATTGCTGACAAAGTACAAACTATCATCAATGATTAAGACGTCCCGAATTCTTCCTAGTCCTGTTACGACTTCCCGAGACTCACTAGTCTTCAAATTAAATTCGCGCACCGCATTTCCTCGTAAGGTGGCAACGTATAGCTTATCTTGATGAAAGGCCATTCCAGAAGGTGCCCATGTCATATCACTATCAGAATGAAAGAGGGGAGTTACCATTCCCTCAAAATGCTGGTCCCCCTGAATCTTTGGCCAGCCGTAGTTCTGTCCTGCTTTTATAAGGTTGATCTCATCGTGTGCGGATTGGCCATGTTCACTAGCATACATAGTCCCATCAGGACTCCAAGTAAGACCTTGGGGATTACGATGTCCATAACTGTATATATAGGAATTCGGAAACGGATTATCATCTGGGATGGTCCCATCTAAATTTAATCTTAAAATCTTTCCTCCAAGTGAACTTAAATCTTGAGCTATTTCTGGTTCGGTAGCATCGCCTGTTGTGGCATAAAGCTTACCGTCAGGTCCAATTTTTAGACGTCCTCCATGATGGTATTGACCACTTGGAATTCGATCGATAAGGATTTCCTGCTCGGTCCACTCATTATCTTCCAGCTTTAATGTCACAATTCGATTGAGTTGATTCCCACTATCTTCGTACGTATAATAGGCAAACGCCTTATCGGATTGTTCAAAATCAGGTGATAACACAAACCCTAGAAGACCTGCCTCAGCTGCGGTAGACAAAGGTTTTTCTAAATGTACCTTCTGCCTTACCGTTTGACTGTCTATTCTAACAATGCTTCCCGTTCTCTCACTAATGAAAAAAGTGTCATTCCATTTAATTATTGACCAAGGAATCTGTAGGTTCTCCGCTATCACTTCCACTGCTTGAGGAGCGGTAACTTCTTGGTAATCTATCTGTTCGTTTCTATCACCATTATTTGATGAACATCCAACCAAAAGAATAAGCAAAAGACTTATCCATTTTTTCATATTTGCCTCCAATCAAACATTATTTATTCATGTTTAAAGCCTCTAAAATAGCCTTAGCTACACCGCTTTCGTTATTAGAAGCCGTTACGAACTGGCAGTAGCTTTTAATGGTATCGTCAGCATTGCCCATTGCAACCGCTCGTCCAACGCGTTCAAACATGGAGATATCGTTGTAGTTATCTCCGATTGCCATGGTTTCTTCTAAAGATATTCCTCTCTCCGCCACAAACTTTTCAAGAGCAATTCCTTTTTGTGCATAAGCACTTGTGATTTCTATGTTCTCATGCCCTGAAGAGCTAATCGCAAGTCCATCCATTTTCTTAAGAGACTCACTTACTTGAGCCAGTAAACGAATATCGAAAGAAAAAGCTAACTGTTTATAAACTTCTATTTCATGATCTTCATAGATGAATTGGTAACTTTCCACCTCTTGCAGGAACTTTCCGAATGTATTAATGACTTCTTCTTCTACAACATCACGGTCAACCTCAGGGTTTGCACTCATAGCAATATCAACAAAAGTAGCGATTCCCTTGTCTTTATCTGTTGTGTGGACTCCTTTATTCGTATACATTTGTTCGTATAATCCATTCTCAACAAGAATTTGCTCAATCTTCTTTGCTGTATCTTTATTAAGTGGATTAGTAATCAAAATCTCACCGGTTGAAGACCTTACTTCTGCTCCGTTCACCAAAATAAAAGGGCACTGGATTCCTGCTTCTTCTAAAACATAACCTGCTTCTTCATGTGAGCGCCCCGTAGCAATAACCACTTCAACCCCTTGGGCTTGTGCTTTTTTAATGGCTTCTATATTCTCTTTCGTTAATTCTTGTGCTGAACTCATTAATGTCCCGTCCATATCTATCGCTATACATTTAATCATGATATCCACCTTCAACTTTTCATTATTGTTTGTTCTAGTCTAAGTATTTGCTACCTTCCCGAATGCTAAGATTGGAAAGGGTGGTACTATGTATAAATTGTTTTACAGATTCCTTATTCGTCTTTGAATACTCTCTTAAAGCCCATCCGATCGCTTTTTGAATAAAAAATTCTTTATCATCACTATTTTGCTTTATATACCTATATAGGAGTTGTTCATCCGTCCGTTCTTTATATTTCAGCTGAAATAATATCGCGGTTCTTCTTAACCAAAGATGATCACCGTATGCCCAACCTTCTATGACTTTCGGGATCACTTCCGGATATTTAGAAGCGATATAGCCAACTGGCTTTTGAGCTAACATATCTACCGTGTCCCACCACGACTTCGTTGTAATAAGCTTCTCCATTAGAGATAGATGCTCTTTTTCTAGCTTTTTCACAAATCGCTCTAAATAATCCAATGCTGCATACTGATATTCTCGCTCTTCTTTTTCCCATAATTCCAATATTAGATCAGGTTGAAAAGGTTTTTTCAAAATTCCACTATCCGCATAAAACTTTTTTAATAGCTCTTTTCTTTCTGGAGTTCTAATTCCTAGGAAAGGAAAGTGGTCCCTCATATAACTCTTCATTGGAATCGCTAGTTCAGGATTTCGTTTCTCCTCAAATAAATTGACTAATAGGTCTAAATCCTTCAAACAAACACGCTCCTCAAAATCGCTAATAGCTCTATTGTAAAAGGTTAGGATTATTATATCCAATGATTAACTTTAAAAGTTGTGTAAAGAATACCGCGAATGATGTCGAAAACTCTCTATTTCTTTTATTTTCCATTTTACTAGAATTCTGTTATTCTGTTTATGAATAAAAAATAAAATTATTCATATGTTCACAAAGGCAAGGTGGTAACCGAATGAGAGGGTTTACAGAACAAGAAAAACAAACCATTTATCAAGGTTTAATCCAAAAGGGGAGGGACCTATTTTCGACTCTCGGATTAAAGAAAACAAGTATTAAGGATTTAACGGAGGCAGTTGGAATAGCCCAAGGATCCTTTTATTTATTTTTCCAATCTAAGGAGGAGCTTTATTTCCGAATCCTTGAAAATGAAGAGGAATCTATTAAAAAGGAATTACTTAAACATATTTCAATTCCCATGACAGCTGATGACTTCACCCAGTTCTTATTAAAAGGACTTGAACTTATCTCAGAGCATGTGTTAATTCGTCGACTATATTTTGAAGGGGAATTGGAATTCGTTGTTCGTAAGTTACCAAAGGAAATCGTGGAAACACATATCAAAGGAGACAACGATTTACTGCTTCCCTTATTACATGGTCTTGGAATTGGGAAGGGGCAAGAGCAAATAATTAGTGGTGCAATCAGAGCGTTCTTTCTTATGTCCCTTCATAAAAAGGAAATCGGAGAGCGAGATTACGACGGTACGATTGTCTTTCTAGCAAAGGCCATATCCAATCAAATTTTTAAGGATGATAAACATGATTGAAGTGAAAAATCTTGAATATTCGTATCCTGGAAAAAAACAACCCGTTATTGAGGACATGAGTTTCCAAATTCATAAAGGAGAAATTTTTGGATTCCTTGGCCCGTCTGGAGCTGGAAAAAGTACAACTCAAAAAATACTAATAGGCTTGCTGAAAGGATATCAAGGCTCAGTAAGAGTAATGGACCAGGAAATTAGGGAGATGAATAGCAATTATTACGAGAGAATTGGGGTTGCGTTTGAATTTCCTAATTTTTATAGCAAGTTCTCTGCACTTGAAAATCTTCGACACTTTGAACGACTTTATTCGGTTGACACCACAAACCCAAAGGAACTTTTAGCACAAGTGGGGTTAGAAAAGGAGGCCGATACAAAGGTTTCCGCTTTTTCGAAAGGAATGAAAATGAGATTGAACTTCTGTCGATCACTATTAAACAAACCTGAAATTTTATTTCTAGATGAACCTACATCAGGCCTTGATCCTGTAAATTCAAAGATCTTAAGAGAAAGGATCTCTGCTTTAAAAAGGGAAGGGAAAACCATCATTATTACCACTCACAACATGTCTTTGGCCGAAGAAATATGTGATCGAGTAGCCTTTGTTGTCGATGGAAATATTCGTTTAATTGATTCTCCTAAAAATCTTAAGTTACAAAATGGAAAGAAATCTGTCTGGGTTGAATTTAAAGGGGAAAATGAGACAACTTTCATGAAGGATTTCCCTCTATCAAAATTAAAGGATAGTCAGGAGTTTTCTCAGGCTCTTCAGGAAGATCGTATTGTAACCATTCATACACAAGAAGCATCATTAGAGGATATCTTCATAAAGGTGACAGGAAGGAGTTTAACATGAGACTCGTTTCTAGTATAAAAGCTGATATCATGTTTCAGTTTCGGCACTACCTCTATTATGTTTATTTAATTGTCAGCGCTTTGTATGTATTATTGCTGTACTTCATCCCTTCTCCTACCAAAGAGAAAATGGCGATGTTTTTACTGTTCTCGGACTGCTCTTTTCTTGGCGCTTTTTTCATTGGAGGAATTGTACTTTTAGAAAAAGATCAAGGAATCTACCATCATATTTTTGTTACACCGGTAAAGGTTGCGGAGTTTATTTGGTCTAAGGTGATCTCACTTGCGGTCATCTCTTTAGCATCGAGTTTCATCATCTTTGTATGTTCTTTTGGCTTTACTTTTAAACTTGTATATTTGGTTATTGGAGTAACGTTAAATTCCATTTTTGCAAGCTTACTAGGGTTAATTTTCGCCGTTCGAGTAAACTCCATCAATCAATATTTATTGTTATCTCCTTTATTCGTCACAATTTTTTTCTTACCTATTTTAGAGGTTCTGACTATTTGGGATTCTTGGTTGCTATATTTCATCCCAGGAAAAGCAGGGTTACTACTGATGGATGGCGTTTTCAACCCGTTGTCTTTTGCAGAATGGGGTTATGTGTTGGCCATGTTTGCCATAACCATCTTCATCACATATAAACTAGCGCATCAAGCTTTTTATAAATATATCATCTTAAAGATAGGAGGCTAATCGGATGAAAAAAATTATTACTTTAACCATGTTTGATTTAAAGTATGTTTTTCGAGATTTTATGCTTGTTGTGTCCATACTTGCACCGATTATGCTCTCTCTATTATTTCGTTTTGCCTTGCCTGTTATAAGTTCATTTGTTGAGGGTCGTTTCTCGGTTAATCTGTCCGCCTACTCAGATTTATTTATTATCATCCTTTTACTAGTGGTTCCCGTTATGCAAGGACTGTTTGCTGCATTTATCATTCTTGATGAACAAGATGAGCAAATTCTATCCTTTGTTTCGGTGACTCCACTCACAAAAGAAGGATATTTGATTTATCGTCTAGGAGCTCCTATCCTTATTAACATGGTTCTATCTATTGTGAGCTTGATGATTGCTGGATACTCGTATGTGATCGAATTTTCGTTCATTCCTATTCTCATTCTACTTGCTCTAAAAGCACCTTTAGTTTCACTACTTGTGGCAGGTTTTGCAAAAAATAAGGTAGAAGGCTTAGCTGTTTCAAAATTGGCGAGTATTCTTCTGTTGGTGCCATTTATTTATGTTTTTGTTGAAGGTCCCTTAAAGTACTTGGGGGGAGTGTTGCCACCATTCTGGACCGTTGCTGCCTTTATGAACTTAATGAATGGCTCAACAGGGGAGTTTTGGCTTTATACCACTGTTTCACTTGCAACACATATCTTATTTATTATGATTCTATTTAATCGATTTAGAAAGATCATATAAAACAAGCATACGCAATAGGTATGCTTGTTTTTATATTACGAACTAACCATGGTTCCACCATTTACATGCAGTACTTGACCTGTAACATATCGTGATTCATCTGAGGCCAAGTAGACGTAGGTAGGAGCCAATTCAAATGGCTGACCTGCTCGTTTCATCGGAGTGTCTGTTCCGAATTTCATGACTTGTTTGGCTGAAAAGCTTGATGGAATAAGTGGTGTCCATATAGGACCAGGGGCTACCGCATTTACCCGAATTCCTTTATCGACTAAAGATTGAGAAAGGGATCTTGTAAAGGTAACAATAGCGCCCTTTGTCGCCGAGTAATCAATTAACTTTTTATTACCCTCGTATGCAGTAATGGAAGCTGTATTTATAATGGAGCTCCCTTCCTGTAGGTAGGGGAGGGCCGCCTTTGTCAAAAAGAAAAAGGAAAATATATTTGTTTGAAAGGTCTCTTCAAGTTGTTCTTTTGTAATATCCAGAATACTCTTTTGAACATACTGAACTGCATGGTTGTTCACTAAAATATCAATCTTCCCAAAAGCCTTAAGGGTTTGCTGAATTACATAATCCGAATTCTTCTCTTCTTTTAAATCGGCTGCAATTAATATACATTGCCCGCCAAGCTCCCTAATTCTTTCGGCGGTTTCCTTTGCATCCTTATGCTCATTCAGGTAGACAATCACCACTTTTGCTCCCTCTTTAACAAAATAATAGGATATGGATCTACCAATCCCACTATCTCCTCCGGTAATTACGGCCACTTTTCCTCTCAGTTCCCCAGATCCTTTATAAGTAGGGTCCTCAGATATTGGCCTCGGATTCATGACGTATTCATAACCAGGATGGACATTTTGATGCTGTGGTGGAAAGGCAATAGGGACCTGTTTTGTTTCTTTTTTATATCCATAATAGGGGTAAACGGGGTACATAGTTCTTCCTCCTCTATAGGCAACTGACTATTTATCGTATTCATCACCTCAGAGTCGGGTGCCATATTCCTTATATTTAGCTTTACTAATTTCTCAGAGTAAAAGGAATATTCATATTTTTGTAGAAATATGTATAAGTCAAAAGGACAAAGGAGGAGATATTATGAAGGTTTTAGTTTCATTTTTTAACAGAGTAATGCAGCGCTATCTTCCCGATCCATTCTTATTTGTTATTATTCTAACTTTTGTTGTGTTTGGATTGGGTCTTATTTTTACAGATAGCAGCCCGTATCAGATGGTTCAGCATTGGGGAACAGGGTTCTGGAGTTTATTAACTTTCTCCATGCAAATGGTGTTAGTACTTGTAACTGGGTACGTCCTAGCTAGCAGTGCCATTTTTAAAAAGGGGTTAGGTGCACTAGCTGGACTAGCAAAATCACCGGGGCAAGCCATCATTATTGTAACGTTAGTCTCACTAGTTGCAAGTTGGATTAACTGGGGATTTGGTCTTGTTATCGGAGCATTGTTTGCGAAGGAATTAGCTAAAAAAGTGGAGACCGTCGATTATCGTCTACTAATTGCAAGCGCTTACACCGGATTTATTATTTGGCATGGCGGTTTTTCAGGTTCCATTCCACTTACGATTGCAACAGAAGGGCACTTTTCACAGGATCTAATTGGAATTATTTCAACTGATCAAACCATTTTTGCAACCTTTAACATTTTTATTGTATTAGCACTTATTGTATTATTACCGATTGTAAATAGATTGATGATGCCATCTAAAGAAGAAACCGTTACGGTTGATCCAGCGCTTTTGAACGATGACGTGCAGGCTGCTACACTTGAGAAAGCTGCAATGACTCCGGCTGATCGTTTGGAAAATAGCCGAATCGTTTCTCTGTTAACTGGAATTCTTGGCCTAGCATTCCTTTTCTATTATTTTTCAAGTAATGGCTTTAAATTAAATTTAGATATTGTTAACTTTTTATTTTTATTCTTAGGGATTCTATTCCATGGAACTCCAAAGAGATTCCTTGAGTCGGTAATGAATGCTGTTAAAGGTGCAAGTGGAATCATTATTCAATTCCCGTTTTATGCAGGGATTATGGGAATGATGACCGCTTCAGGACTTGCAGTAGTAATGTCTGAAGCATTCGTATCCATTTCCAATGAATTTACATTCCCATTCTTCACGTTCATTAGTGCAGGGATTGTTAACTTCTTTGTACCATCTGGTGGGGGACAATGGGCTGTTCAAGCTCCAATTATGCTTGAGGCTGCCAAAGCTTTAGATGTTTCCATCCCAAAAACAGCGATGGCTGTAGCTTGGGGAGATGCATGGACGAACATGATTCAACCATTCTGGGCACTCCCAGCCTTAGCAATTGCTGGACTAAAGGCAAAGGACATTATGGGTTACTGTGTATTTGCCTTACTTGTAAGCGGTGTCGTCATTTCAATTGGATTATTGTTCTTATAAATAGGGAACTGGTAGGGCTGTTTAGTAAGCAGCCCTATTATTATGCCGTTTCCACGACCTCGCCATTTGTAATCATACACAAGTCTTCAAAGCTAATTTCCACAAGTGATTCAGCAATGCCACCAGCTGTATAAAATGTTTCATAACGCTTTAAAGACACATCTATAAAAATAGGAATATCCTTTTCTAAAGCAAACGGGCACACCGCTCCTGGTACAAATCCCGTTTTTTCTATAACTTGTTCAGCACTGGCCATTTTGGGCTTTTTTCCAAGGTGATGCTTAATCACTCTCTCCTTTACTTTTACATCTCCTGCAACAACAAATAGCCCAAACTTATCTTCTGAGCGAAAAAGCAATGATTTGGCAATTTGACCAACCGACACCTCCAGTAGATCTGCGGCTTCCTGGGCAGTTTCCATTTTCGTCTCAAATACGATTGGTTTGGTATCTAATCCTTTATTTTTTAGGAATTGTTCAACTTTCTTTAAAGGCATAATCCCCCTCCTCTATCAACTATATTTTTCCAATTATAAAACAAACCGTTAGTTATAATCAATTCAATTAAAAAATCCAGGTACCATGTTTGATCATGTCCCTGGATTAACCTCTATATTTGAACCTTCTCTTTTGTTTTTTCTTCAAAGCCCTCTTGATAGATCCTGCTAATAATGCTTTCGATCTCTGGTTCTTCAACAGTTAAGTCCTTAATGCTATGAGTCTTCGTAATTTGATTAATTAATTCTGAAGCAGAAGTTTCTTTCCGATTGAACTTAATTAGGAATCGGTTTCCTTCCTCTTCTTTTATCTCAGCATCTTTTAAATGTAAGCCATTCTTATTATCTTCTAAATCGACAATAAGCGTACGGTATTTTCCAAACCGATCTTTTACCGTTGATATGTCTCCGTCATACACTTTTTGCCCATGGTCAATTAAAACCATCCGCTTGCAAAGCTTTTCAATGTCTTCCATATCATGTGTGGTTAAAATGACTGTTACTTTGCGCAGCTTATTGATTTCCTGGATGAATACCCTCATCTTTTCCTTTGCAACTACATCTAAGCCAATGGTCGGTTCATCTAAGAATAGAATAGGTGGATCATGAAGAAGAGAAGCGGCGATGTCTGCTCTCATCCTTTGCCCTAGGGAAAGCTGTCTAACCGGTGTATTTAGAAATTCATCTAGCCCTAATATCTCCTTAAATGTATCCATGTTTTCTTTATATCGCTTATCCTTTACTTGGTAAATTTCTTTTAGGAGTTCAAATGATTCGATTGTGGGTAGATCCCACCAAAGTTGAGTTCGCTGCCCAAATACAACTCCAATATTTTTGGCGTTCCTTTGGCGATCTTCATACGGAACAATCCCATTTACTTGGACACTCCCTGAAGTAGGAACAAGAATTCCCGTTAGCATCTTAATGGTAGTTGACTTCCCAGCACCATTAGGACCGATATACCCTACCATCTCACCTTCATTGATGGAAAAACTAATATCCTTTACCGCTTCTTTTTTAATAAACTCACGTTTGACAATGCTTCTTAAAGCACCAAGTAGGCCCGTTTCTCGTTTGGCAATCATAAAATCTTTATGTAGGTTGCTTACTTCTATAATAGACATGACTGACCTCCTTTGCTGTTTTGTGGTTATGAACCTGTGCTCTTATATCTGCTTAATCCAAACATCCAAATCAAGTAGGATAGCAGGAAAAATAAAATCCCGACAAGTGGTGAAAAGTAGCCAATATAATCAGGGAAAAACGGAGTTTCTTTTTCTAATATAACCGTTGCCGGAAAATAGTTAACAAACCCAAAAGGGATAACAAAAGCAGTAAACCATTGAATAACTTTTGGGTAGACAACCAATGGGTAATTTGTTAAGTTCCTAGCCGGGAACATGATAACCCAATAAAACTGCTCAGATTTAGTCGTCCAGAAAGCAATGGCAGAAATCATAACCAAGAGTCCACCTTGAATTAATACTCCACCTAAAACGGAAGCAAAGAGGAACGCAAACTTTGCTAGATTCCATTCAATGTTTAATTCAAAGCTGACCCAAATAAAAATGAAGATACTGAAGATGAATTGCCCAAAGGATGCCACATCAAATTTCATCGCCATGAAATGAAAAAATGGGTTGATCGGTCTTACTAAGAATCGGTCAAAGGTGCCATTTAAAATATACGTATCTAAACTTCTAAAATGGAAAAATAAGATAATACAAAATCCCCATGAAAGGATAGCAATAGCATATAAAAATAACATTTCATGAAAGTTCCAACCACCTAGTTGTTGAAACTGGTAAAGCATCACCCACATGGTGACAGCCGTACCTGTATAAGCGGTAATCATTCCTATGATTCTCATAATGAAGGCAAACCGATATTGTAGCTGGGCTCTAACTCCTGCAGACACTAGCTTAAAATATAAATCTATGTATTTTCCAATAATCAATGTTTACCCTCCCTGGACAACCACTTTATGAGAAGCCCGATTCCATACTACACGTAATAGGATGAAACATACGACTAACCAAAATAGCTGAGTTAGTAAGGATAGAAGTATGGAGTTGCCTGAGATTTCCCCAATAAAAATGGCATTTGGTATGAAGTAAATTCCTTGAAAAGGTAAATATAGTGATATTGACTCTAACCAGCCAGGAAAGAACCAAATTGGAATCACGGACCCCGATAGTAAAGACATTGCAAAATAGAAGATATCTTCAACCCCGCCAGTCTCAAATAGGAAAAAGGAGAGAAGCCCAAAAGTCATCTCAATACAATAACGAATAAGAAATCCTAAAAAAGCTGCTATAATAAAATAAACCCAGGTAATCCAACTAGTCGGCAATGTTAAATCCATAAAAAGAAATACAAGTACGTAGACCGGTAACAGTGCAGTAGCAATATAAAAAGCAACACTACCGAAGTCCGCAAATAAGTAGCGCATCGGCACATCAAAAGGTCTCATTAATTCCAACGCAATATCGCCAGTACGCACCTTCTCTTGAATTTCCCATAGAGGTGTCCCAGCGCCGTTGACACCAGATAAGAACTGGCTAATAACAATATATGTAAGCATAGATTCGAAGCTTACCCCTCCTGCTTCCTCTCGTCCTGCATACAAGGCTGTCCATATCGAACCCCACATTAATAAGAAAATTAAATTCGAGCTCATTCTGGACCATACATCAAATCGGTAGACGGCGGACCGAAGAAAAGCTTTTTTTGTAAAAGTCCAGTACATTTTGTATGAAGCCATACGCCACCTCCATTCACTCTATATAATTTTTAGACTATTTAAATATTTTATCATAATTAAAATTGGGTTAGTATTCCAATTTACAACAAAAGCGAAAGCGCCCGTTTAGCGACGTATAAACTGGACTCCCTCCGTATGAGATAAAGGAAACACGAAGAGCGTTAGCGATTCGTTGTTGACTTATCGTAAGGAGGAGGGGGGAAGTTTACTAGGCGCTGGGCGCTGGAGCTGGACGTGTATAACTAACTTAGATTTATACTCAGGCTAGGCTAGTATTTCTTATTCTTAAACAAAAATAAAAAGGGTACCATACGATACCCTTGTACTTCTAATGGAATGGCATTCCTAGAAACCACCACAACGGAAAGAGCTAATTCTTCTTAAATCTGTTCCGTAATACTCCCATCTAAATCTTCTCCAACGATACCCCGCAATAGAATTCCTTCCAACAAACGTTGGATAGAACCAGAAGCTTCTTCCATTAGTTAACCAGATGTAAGTGAAACGGTATAAACAACCTCTAATTCCACCAGGGTCAACTGCAAAAGTGCTAACATCTTGTTGCGTTAATTGTGGAGTGAACGATGGAGGTGGAGTGGTTGGCGCTCCAGCATCCCCGCCTCCAAAAGGTGGTGCAGATGGTGGAAAATCACCTGGTTGTTGTGTACCAGGGAATCCTGGAAAAGGAAACCCTCCAAACTGTCCTCCTGGGAACCCACCGAATCCCCCAGGAAAACCTCCAAATTGGTTTCCAGGGAATCCCCCAAATTGAGTCCCTGGAAATCCTCCTCCGAATTGTTGCGTACCTGTAAATCCAGGTGCAGTTCCTGGAGTCCCTACCTGTTGGCGATAGTCATCATAAGGATTTTGATTGTAAAAGTTCAAGGTCCATACCCCTTTCTATTTTTTCATTTTAATGTATGCAATCCGCCTAAAAGGGTGCATTTGCCTAAATGCTATAGAACACTTGTTTACGCTTTTACCTTTACTAATGCGTGAATTTCTCCTTGGATTTTATCTTTAAATTGGTTGACTACATTAAAATCCATGGCTTGAATATAAATTTCTTCTAATTCATCATGAAGCGATTTTGCCTTAGCTAAATAGGAGATGGCTTCTTTCATTTTGTCTTTATACTGCTTAGAATAGATTTCTATTTTCTCTGCAAAAATTTCATCAGTACCCGCAGCGATAATCGTTCCATACATATCGATAATTTCATCTCCGTCGCGACTTGGGAAATACTCATGGGGAGCAGTGCTGTCAAAAATGGCTATTCCTAGTTCACGAACGATGACCATATCAAGACTGTGTGGATCAAAACCACAATGATAAACCTCTACATCAAAGCCTCTGCTCTCAGCCTCTGATGCTAGCTTTTTTAACATCGTAGATTTCCCTGATCCTGGTCTACCTTTAATAAAGTAGCGTTTTGAAACATCTTCGGTTAGATTAGGTACAAAATCGACTGCACCCTTTGGGGTTGCGGCTCCAAGAAAACGATGTTTTACATCAGCTGGCTTATTTAAGGACATTCTGCCAAAAAACTTACGAATGAGCTTCTTCGTCAATTCATTCGCTTTTTCAAAATCCATGCTCTCAATATAAATCTTTTCCCAGTCATCATGAATTTTCAGTGCTTCCCCAAATGTACGATAAGCTGTATTAAAAGCTTCACTTATTTCGTTGGATAGCTTAATAATAATATCCTTTTGTGAGGTGAGCTTTTGAGAGTCCCAAGCTTCCCCAAGATTAATATACTCTTCCACAGCGCCGGGAGCTTTAGGTTCAATTATGTGAGGAGCAGTTCCGTCCACAATTCCAACCTTTAACTCTAGAATCTTAACGCCATCTATGGAATCATTATCAGAGGAACAATGTAAATACTCTATGTCATACCCTTTATCTACCCAATACTTCCCTATTTCTTTCATTAGTGAAGATTTCCCTGTACCTGGTCCACCCTTTAAAATATATAGTCGATTTAAATCACTTAAACAAGATTCATATAAGCTGTAAAAACCTCTTGCAGTATTTCCTCCTGCAAAATAATTTCTAATTTTCCCAGCCACACTAACACATCCTTCTTTTCATAAATTACGGGATTGCAGTTTCCATTTACTCTATGCAAAAACCCTCCATTAGGTGAATGCCTACAAGGGGATAAGGATGTAGGATTTCTTTTTTCTAAGGGTTAAAAAGGACAATAAAAAGCCCCAGGATTCATCCATGGGACCTATAGTTTATTCTCTTAACTAATTTCTGCCATCATAGCATTTGTAATACTCTTTAAATCTTCGACCGTTAACTCAACTTGGACACCTATTTTTCCACCACTAACAACCAATTGATCTAATTGATCTGCTTCTTGATCTATAAAGGTTGGATATATCTTCTTCATTCCAATAGGTGAACAACCACCACGTATATAGCCGGTCCATTTTAAAATATCTTTAACCGGAATCATTTCCACCTTTTTTTCTCCGGCTGCTTTTGCTGCTTTCTTCAAATCAAGCTCTTTCTCTACTGGAACGACAAAGACATATAGATTTTTACTATTTCCTTGTGCAACAAGTGTTTTGTAGACTAATTTTGGATCTTTATTCACTTTGCTGGCTACTGAAACACCATCAATTTTACCGTCCTCACTATCATACGTGAGTACCTCATATTGAACTTTTTTAGAATCTAATATTCTCATAGCGTTTGTTTTTTGTTTTCCCATCCAACTAACCTCTCAGCTATTTTTCTACATCATAGCAAAAACCTTCTATAAAGATAAAGAGAGGTACCCTTTGGAAATAGTAAAGAACAGGCCTGATTCAAGTAACACTATAATTTAATTCCTTCCTCTAAACGAATCACATCTTTTAAGTAGGACAACAAATTCTCCTTTAAATCTCCTCGCTCAAGGCCTAGTTCGATGGTGGCCTTAATAAAGCCAAGCTTATCCCCTACATCATATCGCTTTCCTTCAAAAATGTATGAAAGTACAGGTCTATTTGGAATCAGTCGACCGATTGCATCCGTTAATTGTATTTCATTCCCCGTACCCGCTGGGAGTGATTCCAATATGTCAAAAATCTTCGGTTCGAGGATATATCGACCCAAAACAGCATAGTTGGAAGGGGCGGATTCTATATCAGGCTTTTCTACAATACCCTTTAATTGAAAGGTGTTATCCGAAATCACCATAAGTGGATCAATGATACCATATTTAGAAACATGCTCCGTTTCAACCGACTGCACTCCAAGAACGGAACATTCGTATTGTGCGTAAACATTTATTAATTGGGCCATACATGGAGTTTTCGAGCGAACGATGTCGTCCCCTAGCATGACTGCAAAAGGCTCGTTCCCTATAAAACTACGTGCACAATAAATGGCATCCCCTAAGCCTTTTGGCTCCTTCTGCCTTATATAATGAATGTTTGCTAAATTCGAGATTGGTTCAATTTTACCTAGCATATCCAATTTTCCCTTTTTAGCTAACGTTTCCTCTAATTCATAGGATTTATCAAAATGGTCTTCAATCGCTCTTTTTCCACGCCCACTAATGATAATGATATCTTCAATTCCTGCTTGCACAGCTTCCTCCACGATGTATTGAATCGTGGGCTTATCTACTATCGGTAACATTTCCTTTGGTTGTGCCTTAGTTGCTGGTAAAAAGCGAGTTCCTAAGCCTGCTGCCGGTATAATCGCCTTTCTTATACTCACCCCTACACCCCCGAGAATAGTAGTAAACACCTTCAAATCCCTTTGTTATCAAAGGCTCTTTTCGTAAATCTTTGTTGTTATTTAATTACTTTAAACTGCTTTTAAACGGATTATGGTGCTGTTTTCTTTATTTTGGGAAGAAAAGATGCCACAAAGCAGCATAGAATCTGTGTTGGAGACCATATGCGAGTAGCAACAATGTATGCGAAAACAGCTTTATCAAAAGTTTATGTATGGGAATTTTCTTTGATGTTAAGAAAATCTCTTCTAAATTATATGAGTTCACAGATAAGGAAATATGAAGCTACTACTAAAACTTTGTAAAGTTGAGGGGTTGCTAGGATAAATGCTGGATTTTTAGTGGTACAGTCTCCTTAAAATCCATTTTCCATATGATAGTAGTACTTTTAATAGACATGATGAGGAGAGAAGTTATGAAGGTTACTTATCAAGATGCTTTAGCCTACTATGGAATTAGCGGGGCACATCCCGGAGGATTATCATTAACAAAGAAACTTCTACAAAACGAAAAGATTACAAAAAACACAAAAATACTAGATGCCGGATGTGGGACAGGTCAAACAGCTGCCTATATAGCAAAAACTTATTCATGCTCTGTGACCGCATTAGACCATCATCCGCTTATGATCAGAAAAGCAAAAGAGCGATTTAAGAAGGAAGGGGTACCCGTCCATTTAGTGCAAGGAAGCATAGAACAACTTCCTTTTCAGAATCACACATTTGATATCATTCTGGTTGAATCCGTTACAGCCTTCACGAACATCCCTAGATCCCTTAAAGAATTTTATCGTGTCTTAAAGCCAGGAGGCTGTTTAGTTGATTCCGAAATGACAGCAGAAGTCATTTTTAATCAAAAGGACAAAGAAACGATTATGAGTGTGTATGGCATAAGCAACATTTTAACGGAGCAACAATGGTTACAAGCATTAAGGGATGCCGGATTTAAAGCGCCGAATGTACTCGATGGTAGTACGGTATTTGAAGAAATGATGAAGAACAGCCCACAATCGGATGCTCCGAATATGATGGAGCCCGTTCCACCACACCCACAGTATGAAGAAGTGATGTTTGAACATGGGAGTATCATTGCCCTTTATGGACAAAAGTTAGGCTATCGGGTTATTCGGTCCGTAAAATAAAAAGAACAATCACACCTTTTCCTGCCGCGATTCTTGCCTTTTCCCTGCTGTCGCGGCTCGATTCATACCCTTTCCTACCGCGATTCTTGCCTTTTCCCTTCTGTCGCGGCTCAATTCACACCCTTTCCTACCGCGATTCTTGCCTTTTCCCTGCTGTCGCGGCTCGATTCATACCCTTTCCTGCCGCGATTCTTGCCTTTTCCCTGCTGTCGCGGCTCGATTCACACCCTTTCCTACCGCGAATCTCGCCTTTTCCCTGCTGTCGCGGCTCGATTCATACCCTTTCCTACCGCGATTCTTGCCTTTTCCCTGCTGTCGCGGCTCGATTCACACCTTTTCCTACCGCGAATCTCGCCTATTTCCTGCTGTCGCGGCTCGATTCATACCCTTTCCTACCGCGACTCTTGCCTTTTCCCTGCTGTCGCGGCTCGATTCACACCCTTTCCTACCGCGACTCTTGCCTTTTTCCCGATGTCGCGGCTCGATTCACACCCTTTCCTACCGCGACTCTTGCCTTTTTCCCGATGTCGCGGCTCGATTCACACCCTTTCCTACCGCGAATCTCGCCTTTTCCGTGCTGTGCGGCTCGATTCATACCCTTTCCTGCCGCGATTCTTGCCTTTTCCCCGCTGTCGCGGCTCGATTCATACTCTTTCCTACCGCGACTCTCGCCTTTTTCCTAATGTCGCGGCTCGATTCATACCCTTTCCTACCGCGGCTCTCGCTTTTTCCTAATGTCGCGGCTCGATTCACACCCTTTCCTACCGCGATTCTTGCTATCTACCTACTTTCGCGGATAGTTCATCTCCATCCCTCCAAGAAATGTTTATCCATTCAGCAACGATTTATGAATCCAAATAGCTGCCTGTGAGCCATCGCCCATCGCAATCGTTACCTGTTCAGAATGAGCAATTACATCCCCAGCAGCCCACACGTGTTTAATGTTGGTCTCCTTTGTCCTTGGATTCACAACGATGTGTTTATTCTCTAGAAGTTCAACCCCTAGTTGCTTTGCCAGGGATGACTCAACTTTATTTTTTCCAAACGCAACGAACCCATGATTAGATGGTATTCTCGTGTCATCCGCAAGAGTGATTGCTTGTAACTGTCCATCACGTTGTTGGATTTCTTTAATGGACTGGTTTATATATTCAATGTTCTTTTTCTCCAGTTTTTCTAAAAGCTCTTGTTTAACTTGTTCCTGTTCATGGTTAATATAAATAAGCTCCTTTGTCCAATAAGAGAGTGTTAGTGCCATATTCGCACCAACATTGCCAGAGCCTAAAATGACGGTTTTATGATCCTTTATTTCATACCCGTCACAGTCAGGACAAACATAAATACTTTTCCCTAAGCAAGGATACATGGTGGGAATCTCAGGTAATCGGTCCATCACTCCTGTTGCAATTAACAGCCTCTTTCCTTTATAGGAGAGGCCGTTATGAGCAGTTATATTAAATGTTTGGTCCTCCTTCTCTACCTTTTCGGCCTTTTCAATGATAAAACGTACCCCTAATTGTTCAGCTTGTTTCCGACCAACTTCCCTTAAATGTTCTCCACTTACTCCATCAGGATATCCTAGGATGTTGTGATAGCTTTTACAGATAGAAGAACGGCCGTCTCCTGAATCAATTACTAGAACATCATGCATATACCTTCCGAGTTGAATGGCCGCTTGTAGTCCTGCAATTCCGCCCCCAATAATGATGCAGTCATATATCATATCGATTGACTCTCCTTTCTTTAGGATTGATTGCTATATATTCTGCCCTTTAATTTCTAAATAAAAAGCCCTTTTTCATGAGCCTGAAAAAGAGCTTTTTAGATTATCGTATCTGAATTTGATTAATGGTCATAACCTTCGTTCTACCCTATCCCTTTTTGACGCTGCGTTTTGACTAGTTCTGCATAAAATCCGCCAGCTTCTAGTAACTCTCGATTTGATCCTTGCTCAATAATCTCACCATGTTTTAATACAATAATTTTGTCTGCATTTTGAATGGTGTTTAACCTGTGAGCAATGACAAATGAAGTTCTTCCACTCATTAACTTCGTTAGCGCTTCATTAATTTTCATTTCTGTTATGGTATCGATGCTACTTGTCGCTTCATCCAAAATGAGCAGTGAAGGGTCAGCGAGCATCGCCCGTGCAATGGATAATAATTGGCGTTGACCATGACTAATTCCACTACCTTCTGCATCCAATACTGTGTCATATCCTTTTGGGAGCTTCATAATAAAATCATGTGCGTTAGCCGCTTTTGCTGCCTCTAACACTTCTTCATCTGAGGCATCCAATTTCCCGTAACGGATATTTTCCTTTACCGTTGTTTGAAAGATGACTGAATCCTGTAAAACAAAAGCCATTTTATTTCGCAGGCTGTCCCTTGTTATACTTTTTATGTCTTGGCCATCGATATAAATATGGCCAGCTTGCACTTCGTAAAATCTAGATAGCAACGATATGATCGTGGTTTTACCAGCACCCGTTGGACCCACTAATGCAACGGTCATTCCAGGAGAAGCATGGAAACTCACATTGTTTAACGTTGCAACATCCTTCTCATAGGAGAACGATACAGAATCAAACCGAATATCTCCTTTAATCTCTTCAATCTCTCTTGCCGCTGATTCATCACTTTTCTCTTCTTTTTCATCCATGATTTGAAACACTCGCTCTGCTCCGGCTACTGCAGATAAAATCATGTTAAACTGGTTTGCCAGGTCATTAAGTGGACGAGTAAACTGCCTAGAATACGTTGTGAATGTAACAATCACTCCAATGGAGATACTTCCTTTAAGGGCTAAAATGCCTCCGATTCCTACAATGATGGCAAAGCTCACATTGTTCAGCATGTTCATCAGTTTTGGAATAAACCCAGAATACGTTTGAGCCCAGTAACTAGAGTTCCGAAGGGCTTCATTTTTCTGCTCAAATTCGTGAATGACACGGTCTTCCTGAGAAAACATTTTTACGATTTTCTGACCGGATAAGGTTTCTTCAATATATCCGTTCATATCTCCCAACGTTTTTTGCTGTTCCTTAAAGTAGACACCTGTTCGGTTCGTAATCCATTTCATTCCCCCAAACATCGCCGGAACAATGGTTAACGTCAGCAATGTCAATATGGGACTTAACCAGAACATCACGACAATAGTCCCTAGAACGGTTAACGTACTCGTTACTACTTGAATCACAGCAGAGTTTAATGTTCTACTCACATTCTCCATATCATTCGTTAATCGGCTCATTAACTCGCCGTGTTGACGCTTTTGAAAGAAGGAGACAGGCAGCTTTTGTAGATGTGAGAACAATTGATTTCTCATTGAAAAAACAACATTTTGGGCAATCCCAATCATCCAGTAGTTCTGAAAGAATACAGCTCCAGATTGAAGAAAAAAGATGAGTGTTAACCATACTAGCATCGTTAATAATTCCGAAGTGTCCCACCCAGCAATCAGTCGGTCAACGGCTACCCCCATTAAGTACGGCCCAAGGAGTGATAAAGCTGAACTAACGAATACCATGATTAGTACAAAAGAGAACAACAACTTTTCTTCAGTCATGTACTGCCAAACACGATAAAGGGTTCCTTTAATGTTCTTTGCCTTTATTCTCTTCCCTTTTGGCTGATTCAGGACATTGGATTTTTTATTTGATGGTTTCGATTTATTTGACACTATGTCCTGCCTCCTGTTCTGACTGAGAATAATAAATCTCCTTATAATAATCGCTTTCTTTTATTAATGTTTGATGATTCCCATTAGCGACTAATCTTCCCTCATGTAAAAGGAGAATACGATCGGCTTCTTTTACAGAGCTGATTTTTTGAGCAATAATCAACGTCGTACATTTTTGTTTCTTTAATGTTTCTAAAATACTCGCTTCCGTTTGGGCATCTAACGCACTTGTACTATCGTCTAGCATTAAGATACTTGGCTTTCTTACAAGAGCTCTTGCAATCGATAGACGTTGTTTTTGCCCCCCTGAAAGATTCACCCCACGTTGGCCAATAGGTGTTTCATATTGATTAGGAAGGGTCATGATAAAATCATGAATTTCTGCTTCCTTCGCTGCTTGAATAATTTCATCATCGGTTGCATCTTCTTTACCCCAACCGATATTCTCTTTTACGCTTCCGGAAAATAAGTGAGCCTCCTGAGGAACTAAGCCTATTTGCTTGCGCAGATCCTGAATCTTAATGGTATCTATATCCTCGCGGTCAATATAAATGTCTCCACTAGTAGCCTCATACAGCCTTGGAATAAGCTGAAAAATAGAAGATTTCCCTGAACCCGTTTCCCCTAATATTCCGATTGTTTCTC
Organism: Cytobacillus spartinae; assembly: GCF_042865285.1. NCBI lineage: Bacteria > Bacillati > Bacillota > Bacilli > Caryophanales > Bacillaceae > Cytobacillus > Cytobacillus spartinae. The sequence goes on from NZ_JBIACK010000007.1 coordinate 209,316, forward strand.
CAGCATGAACCTTAAAAGAAAGATTATGTAAAACAGGTTTTTCCGATGATGGATATTGGAAACTTACTTGATTAAACTCAATTCCACCTTTTATCAATTTATCTTGAGAAAGTTGTTCTTCAAGCGTGAAGTCAGTCTCTTCTTCTAATACGCCCGAAATCCTAGTAGAGGATGCTTTCGCTCGGGAATAGTTCATCATTAAGAAAGAGAACACGGTGAAAGCAAACATAATTTTTGTAGCATAATTAATAACCGCCACAATTTCCCCTGCTTGTGCTCCACCCATGTTTAACTCAATGGATCCATACCATATAATAATCACGATGCTGACATTCATCCCGAACAGCAAAATTGGCATGGTAAGCTCCATAATGCGTAAAGCTTTCTTGTTATCACTCATTAAAGATGTATTCACATTTAAGAAACGATTTTCTTCAAATTCACCGCGTGAATAAGCCTTAATTAGTCGCATTCCCATTAAATTCTCTCTAATTACTCGGTTAACGGAGTCTAATTTCTTTTGAACACTTTGGAATAATAAAACCCCTTTTTTTAGTAACCAGAGGATGATAATTAATAGCAGAGGTACTGCAATTAACAAGATCGTGGCTAATTTAACATTCACCATGAATGACATGATGATTCCACCAAGAATAAATAATGGTGCCCGTAATGCGATTCTTAGGGCCATAAAAACAAAGTTTTGTAGCTGTGACACATCATTGGTTAATCTTGTAATTAATGATGATGTCGGGAATGATTGGAAGTTTTTAAAGGAAAACTCCTGGATTTTCCGAAATAAATCTCCCCTGATATCATAGCCTACACCTTGGCTCACCTTAGCCGAATAAAACGTATTTACAATCCCTGCTACAAAGGCAAGAAAGGAAATTCCAAGCAATAATCCTCCCCATCCATATACAACCGAGAGATTTCCTTTTACAATCCCTTCGTCAATAATAATGGCCATAATAATGGGCTGAAACAGCTCAATGAGTAACTCTAGCCCTGTTAAAATGAGCGCCATCCACATCGCAAATTTGTATGCATTCACATACCTAAATAACTTTCGCATATCCTATCCCCCGTATGACACCATGCTGTCGTTAAATAAAAAATTTAGGAACCCTTAATATATACTATGTTAATATTTTAAAACAAAATGATTCACTTTACCAAATTTTCAATCTATTTGTTGGAAACTATTTTTTTTGAGCTCTTAAAATAAATTAAAGGTGGAATTTGGTGTCTGTCCAAGATGGTCAAAGGTAGTAACCAGCTAAATGAGTTGGATGAGAGTGACAATTAAGATGTGAACTGAAAAATTCCACCCGACCATAGCAACCGCTATGATAGACAGGTGGAAATTTCTAGTATAATGGATTTATAGAACAACAGAGGAGGGATAAGTATGGACATTCTAAAAACAGGGAATCTTGCTGTGCGCTTCTTAACAGAAATCTCTGCGTTACTTGCTCTCGGTTACTGGGGATTTCAAATTGAAAAAGGACTTGCAGTAAAACTAGTTTTAGGAATTGGGATACCTCTTTTGGCAGCTGTTATTTGGGGAACATTTGGATCTCCAGCTGCACCATATCCTCTTGAGGGAATGATACGTCTATTGTTGGAATTCATCCTATTAGGTTCTGCTGTTTTAGCTCTTTGGTTCTCTGGGCATTCAGTCCTTGCCTTCGTATTTGGATTTGTCATTATCATAAACAAATTATTCATGTATGCATGGGGTCAGTAGGATGATCCTTAGTCCTTTTGAATTCCAAACCTTGCATTAATCTGCCCACGTAACATTTTATTACGTGCCTTTTTATCATTTTCTTTTTTTGTTTCTTTAATCATCTCCTGTCTAATCTCGTACGTTCGAACTCCCTCCTCCCTTTTATTTGCAATTTCAATTAACTTTTCTACATCTGAAAATGAGTACTTACGATTTCCGCGTGCTAATCTCTCTGGGAAAATAAGCTTTCTTTCTTCATAATAACGAATTTGTCTTTCCGTTAGTCCTGTTAATTCACTTACAACACCAATTGTAATCACTTTTCTGTTCTTATATGAAGGTTCATCTTTCAAACTACTCTCCCCCATCTAGTGATAATTCCTTTTACTTTTGTTAGAATTATACACCTTTTCTAAGAAGATTTTTACCTTTGTGTCAGAAAATCTAACAACAATGTAAAAACCATGTTAGCTTTTCTAACAAAAAACGTGATTTCCAATTATGTATTGATTAAAATAAGTAAAAATTCACGTTAAGAAGGTGATTGGATGTCATTATTAAGAGAGGCTGTTGAAAAGAGAAAACAGTTTTATTTAAATGAGTTATCTAAGGCTGGTGTGTTGAGCCAAACAGAGAAAGAACTAACATTATCTGAATTAGTACATGAATATCGAAAGTTAAAGGTTAATCTAAAGATAAGCCAATATTATTAAAGGAATCTGGGGGACGCTACAATGAATAATAAAGATGCATTTGAACTCGCTAAAAAGCTAATTGAACTTGACCTATTACGAGATGAAGTTTGGGAGGATCTTGCGATTTTAGCAGGAGATCAAGCTCATGAGCTATTAAGAATGGCTCAGAATAGCTAGTTATTATTTAATAACCAAACGATAGCTCCAATAGAGGGCAATTTTTTTATCTATCTTCTCCTCACGGATAAAACTTTTTAGTAATAGTGATTTTTTAACACTTGACGCACTTAAATTCCATCATATACATTTGCGTTATACAAATTTACTTGAATTGGAGATATATAGAATGCTGTCATGCCGTGAGGAAGTTTTAGCTTTTACAAAACAACTTGTCAATATTGAAAGTATTGTTAACACAGATGGAGAAAAAGTCATTGCCCATTCTTTATATACACTACTAACTTCTTTTCCATATTTTCTAGAAAACCCAACACACGCCACAATCGAACAAACGAATCATGATGATCTAGAAAGATATAATGTTCTTTCATTTGTAAAAGGGACAAAAGGCAACAGTAACAGGACTGTCATCCTAATGGGGCATATGGACACGGTTGGAATTGATGATTTTAACCAGTTAAAAGAATTTGCGTGCACACCAGATGAGCTTATGAGAGCTTTGCGAGATGAGGAGCTTCCTTCAACAGCTAGAGACCATTTAGATTCTGGTGAATGGTTATTTGGTAGAGGTGTGCTAGATATGAAAAGTGGTCTAGCAAGTCATCTATACCTACTAAAATATTATTCCGAAAATCCAGATCAATTGGATGGAAATCTGGTCTTCTTAGCTGAATGTGATGAAGAAGATGGATCACATGGAGTTCTATCAGCTTTAAAAACGCTTAAAAGGTGGAAAGAAGAGCATCAGTTTGACTATGTGGCAGCGATTAATGCGGATTTCGTGTCTCCAAGATATGAGGGGGATGAAAATCGTTACATTTATAAAGGAACAGTTGGAAAGCTTCTTCCATCCTTCTTTATCACAGGTGCAGAAACACATGTCGGCTCATGTTTTGAGGGGTTAGATCCTAACTTTATTGCCGCGGAGTTAACGAAGCAAATAAACTACAGCCCTGAGCTATGTAATGAAGCATACGGAGAAACAACCGTTCCACCGGTTTCGTTAAAACAAACCGATTTAAAACCTTCTTATACCGTCCAGACAGCACTATCCGCTTATGTCTATTATAATTTTTTCATTCATTCTTGGTCGCCAAAGGACGTACTAGTAAAACTAAAGGAACAAGCGACGATAGCTTTCGAGAATGCTCTAGCTACTTTTTATGACCGATATAAAGCATTTTGTGAAATTAGCGGTGAGCGTTTTATGCCAACCGAATGGTCATCTAGAGTCTACACCTTTGAAGAATTTGAAGAGCTGCTGATTAGTGAAAACGGTGCTAAATACTCTAGTCATATGGATGCTTTTAAGGCAGAACTATTATTAGATACATCACTAGATACAAGGATGTTCGCAGCAAGAGTCGTTGAAGAGGCTTGGAAATGGATGAAAGATAAAAGCCCAGCGATTATTTTATTCTATTCTTCGCTATATTCACCAAGGATCGAGTTATCAGGGAAGTCGGAAGTTGAACAAAACTTGATTGATGCAGTAGAGACTGCTGTCAAAGCTATTCAGCCAACTTATCAATACCCGATTGTAACGAGAAACTTTTTCCCATATATCTCAGACATGAGCTTTGTCGCTCTGAGTGATGATGAGGAAGGAATAAGAGCAGTTTCGGATAATAATCCAGGTTGGGGTACTAAACACTTCGTAGAATATAGTGACATTCGGGATATCAATGTGCCTGTCATTAATATCGGGCCATACGGAATTGATGCTCATAAGAAGCTTGAGAGAATGGAAATGACTTATTCTCTTGAGGTGGTTCCAAATTTAACAAATGAAGTAATTAGAGAACTTATTTCAAAATAACTTTTTATTATAAAGGCAGGTCCACTCTTTTGTTGGGCCTGCCCTTTTTCTATTTCAACTTTTCCGTTTTCTCTCATGGGCTCCTTGGACACCTTATTCTTGAGTGACAGGAATTGATACTTCAAAGGTAGTACCTTCCCCTACCTTACTTGCAATTGAAATTTCCCCTTTATGCAATTCAACTATTTTCTTGGCAATAGAAAGACCTAGACCGTTCCCTTTCTGCTTACGGTCTCTTGAATGATCCGCCTTATAAAACCGTTGAAAAATATAAGGTAAATGGTCTTCTGGTATTCCTATCCCGTTATCCCTTACAAAAACATTAACCACTTCATTTTCCTGCTTTATAAGAATGCTAATTTTCCCTTTTGAGGGTGAAAACTTAATAGCGTTCGTAATGAGATTAATCCAGACTTGGGCTAATAGGTCCCCATCCGCTTCAATAGTTGTTTTTGGTAAATCTAAGTTGAATAAGATTTGTTTTTCACTCCACTGTGGTTCAAGCATGATGACGATTCTGCGCAATTGTTCATCTAACGAGTAAGATGTTGGTTCGAAAGGATGTTTTTCTGAATCTAAAGAAGCAAGTTTTAATAAGTTATCTCCAAGCTTTGACAACCGGTTACTTTCCGAATAAATAAATTCAAGACATTTCTTTTTTTCTTCCTCTGACATGTTGTCTTCTAATAGGAGTTTAGAAAAGCCCTTTATAGAGGTTAACGGAGATTGAATTTCATGGGACACATTTGAAACAAACTCTTGTCTCATTTTTTCAATCTTTCCCATTTCAACTGCCATGTCATCAAAACTTCTTGCTAGAGTACCAATTTCATCTTTTCTTTTAATATCTAGATGTACATCATACTTTCCTTCTGCCAGTAATTTTGTCGCGCCAGTGATCTTTTGGAGTGGATTTACTAAATAGTGTGAAACAACGGCAATTAACATACATCCAATGATTAATACAGAAGCTAGTATTACATAGATTTGATAAGTTGATAACTGTTCATCCTCTGTATCAAGTTGAATGCTCATGACTAATGTTTGCTCTCCAATCGTAATAGGAAAAGCTATGACTGCATGGCATCCCTTAAGATTTGTTTCGTAATAACGGTATGACTTTCCACTAAAGACAGATAAAATCTCGTCTTCACTTAGCTTTTTAGGAGTTTCCCATAAAAGAAGTTTACCAAACTGTTTCAGGTGGCCTTTTTCTGAATAGAGGTCTATTTGATAATTGTTTAGACTTGCCATTGTCTCTAAAAAAGTTTCTACTTCTTCTGGTTCTTGTGTATGTTTCAACTTAACAATGCCCTCTGAAAAGGTTGTTAAGTCTTCAAGGTATTGCTCTTCTACACTCTTTTTAAAAATCCAATAATTAATACCATAAGCTACTAGCACACTAATCATAACAACAATGGTGAATGTAATAACGGTACGAGCATATAAGGATTTAATCACGCTAATACCTCTGCTTTATACCCTAGGCCTCTGATTGTAACAATTTTTACAGTCTCTGAGTCTCTAATTCTCTCCCTAATTCTTTTAATATGAACATCTATCGTTCGCTCATCCCCTTCAAAGTCATAACCCCATATTTCCTCAATGAGTTGATCCCTAGTAAAGATTTGATTCTCACTGCTTACTAGCTTAATGAATAAATCATACTCACGAGGTGGAAATTCAATAGAATGTCCCTTAACTTTTACCTGTCTGCCCTGCATGTCAATATCAACATCACCAATACTTAGTTTTTGCGCAGATACAATGTTATATCGTTTCATAATAGCCTTTACTCTCATCACGAGCTCAATAGGTTCAAATGGCTTTACTATGTAGTCATCTGTACCTGTTTGAAAGCCTTTTACCTTATCCATCGTTTCTCCCTTTGCTGTTACCATAATAACGGGGATATGATAAAATTCTTTTATTTCTCGACACAGTTCAATTCCATCGATCCGAGGCATCATTACATCTATAATAGCTAAATCTACTTTAACCTTTTCCATTACTTCTAATGCCTCTTGGCCATCACCGGCTTCTAATACTTCAAACCCTTCTTTTACCAATACCATCCTAAGCAGGCTACGAATACTGAAATCATCATCTACTATTATAAGTTTTGGCATATGTTCTCTTCCTCTTATCCTTTGTTTGGCTTCGCCCAAATTAAATGAATAGAATTTAGCATTAGACTCTCTATTCTCTCGATCTGTAATGGGGATTCTTTCATCATCTTTAATATATCTCTGTTAATATGGCAGCCTATTCTTTTCTCAATAAAAGAATCTGCTTTATTTTGCACCCAGGAATACACGGAATTTGTACTAATGCCATGTTCCAGCAGTAGAATTTGACCATCCTCTTTACACCAGCTAGCCATCAATTGAAGAACTTTTTCAGGGTTCGGATATGAACACATTGATAGCGTTGAAATGACCGTATCAAATTTCTTTTCTTGAAGCTCTACTTCTTCAACATTTCCTACTATAAAATGAACATCAAGATTTTGTTCCCTAGCTGTATCTTTGGCCTGTTCAATCATAGATGCACTAAAGTCAACTGCTGTAACCTTAGCGTCTTTAGGATAGAATTGAAAATTAGCCCCTGCACCTACTGATAATTCCAAAATTTCACCTTGTGCAGAATGCAATAATTTTTGTCGCATTCTTAGCTCGCTAGCATTCTTTTTTTTACGCTTTGAATATTTTTTCGCCTGTTTATCAAATAATTTGACTTGTTGATTGATCTCCAAGACCCTATCTCCTCTCACCGTACCATTTTTTAATTAATTTCTACTTTTCGACACTTTTCTCCTGTATCATCTGTAAATGATTTCATAAAATTTTACAATTATTAGGTCATAAATTATTTAGAAAGTATATCTGCCGTCTTGTTGTATTAAACCATTTTTTTGCTCATATTCCATAAATAATGTAAACCACTTTTATGAACGGAATATGAACATGGAAATTTTTCAAAAAAATAACACCCTCCTCAATATATGAAAGGGTGTTAGCATCTATTTGCTTAAAGGTAATCTAATCTCAACTAATGTACCTTCTCCTAATGTACTCGAATATGAAATGCTTCCTTGGTGTTGCTGAATAATCTTGTGACAGATCATTAAGCCTAGGCCGGTCCCCTTTTCCTTAAGACTGTAAAAAGGTTCTCCTAATCTTGGAAGTAAATCTTCTGGGATTCCACATCCGTAATCTTGAATAGAAATGATGCAGTCATTATCTAACTTCTTTAACTCGATCTTAATCTTTCCACCATCAGGCATAGCCTCTATCGCATTTTTAAAGATATTAAGAAACACTTGTTTTAATTGATTTTGTTCACATGTAAGAAAGATGGATGGTTCCTCACATGTTAAGTTAAATTCAATGTTATTCATCAGTGCCTGCGGAGAAAGCAATTCTAGCGTGTTTTCGATTAAATCCTTTACATTCGTTCGGTTTAGTTGGACCGCTTGAGGTTTTCCTAAAGACAACAACTCACTCGTGATCGTTTCAATTCGTTCTAACTCGCTTAAAAGCAAGTCATTATAGGCAAAAGAACTGTTCTCTTGTTTATATAGCTGTATAAATCCTTTAATAGTGGTAAGCGGATTCCGGATTTCATGAGCAACTCCGGCGGCTAGTTCTCCTACAATGGATAATTTTTCAGATTGTAGCAGTATCTCTTCTGCCTTCTTGCGTTCTGAAATATCCCTGCTAATAAGAACAAGGTGCTCGATTGAATTCCTCTCCCCTCTAACAGGCATGCAGCGGGATTCAAATTCAATCCATTGACCACCTTTATGCTTAAGACGAAACTCCATCGTGTAAGATTCGTGTTTATTAAGCATCCGCTTAATATTTCTTTTAAACATGGTGATCTCATCAGGGTGAATGACTTGACATAGTTCAATATTCTTTAGTTCCTCTATCTTATATCCCAACACCCACTCATGGGATGGGGAGTAATAAGTAGCTGATCGATCCTTATCCATAACCAAAATAAGGTCTGATGTATTTTCAGCTATTAAACGATATTTTGACTCACTTGCTGCTAGGTGATCCTCCATACGTTTTTTCTCTTGAATAATCCTATATAACTTTAAATAAGATTCAATAAGTAATATGCCTATAAAGACTCCTAGCATAACAAAGATCATATATTGTAGATGAAAAAGTGGATGATCTCTAAATATTTGAAAGAGAATGGGCACTGTTATGATATAAACAATGACGTAGGTGACAAAGAAAACGATACTTCTCTTTACTGGATTCACTTGGCGCAAATAAAAGTGGATGACGGAAAAACTAATCATAATAGTAGCCCAGCCCATTATGGCTGGATACCAATTTCCACTCATATACAACCTTGCACACAAAGAAATGGCGCCTGTTACAAGGCCAGCAATGGGCCCCAAATAAGAAAAGACTAAAATAATGGGAGCATAGCGGATATCATAAGAGTAACCTTGCTCCTGAATTGAAAGTAAAATCAAGATAATTGAAACGATTCCAGCATAAATACTGACCCATAAACGATACTGCCTTAAAGGTTTATGCTTAATATATGACCCAATTACCAATGGTAAACTGACCATTAACGAGAAAATAGAAAGATTAATAATATATTCTAATAGTAGCAACGGATTCCCACCTATATATTGGTCGTAAGTTATGTATTTTTAACCTCATCATATACTAGGAACCTGCCGATTTCCATATAAATTACAAATCTATCTTCAAAAACAATAAAAGTATCAAAGAAATAGGATTCTTTGATACTCTCTGTTATTTCATAATAGGACTTCTTAACTTTTCTAAGACAACTTGAACCTGATATCCTTGTTCAAAGTCTATGATTGTTGCTGTATCACCTTGTATGGCTGCAACAAGATTTTGAATAAACTCATCCCAAAAGGATTCATCTTTTTCAATCGGGATCTCACTGTAGGCCTCTCCAACTTTCCCACCATATAACTTAATTAAATCTACTAAAGCAAGAGTACCTTCAGATCCGTATATGGTAAGTGAAATACTTTGTTCTTGTAGGCCAGCCAGCTGACTGATTCCGTTGACTAGAATGGGAGTTCCATCTTCAAGTCTCATTTTAGCAATTATTCCTGTCTCGCAAGCTTTTGGATCCTCTGGAAATTCTAATTCGCTCTCAACAGAGTTAACTTTCCCAAGCAATTGATGGATAATCTGTATAAAGTGACCTGCCACTTCAAATACAAATCCACCTTGCTCGCGGGTTGCAATCCAATCATTTACTTGCCACTTTCTTGGCCACTCTGGAAAGCGCATCTCTAGCTCAACTCTTCTTACTTTCCCTAAGTAACCGTCCTTCATAAGAGACGTTAACATTTTAATATTGTTTATATAGCTAAGAGGATAGTGAACAGCATTAACAACACCAGAGATCCTAGCTTTGCTAAGCATCTTTTCAGCTTCCTCCAAGGAGTTTGCAAGAGGCTTTTCACACAACACATGCTTCTTAGCTTCGAGTACATCCATGACAATCGAATAATGATGAGCTGGAGGTACTGCCACATAGATCATATCTATTCCCTGAAGTTCCAATAGTTCCTTATAGTTGGTTGTCCAATATACATTTCCTAGGTCTGCTGCTCTTTGGGCAGCAAGCTCCTCCACAATATCGCAGACAGCAACTACTTCTGTGAGAGGGTGTTGTGAAAATACTTTTGTCATACTTTCTCCAATGGCCCCAACACCTATAATACCCACTTTTACCGTTTCATTGTGTTTCATAAGAGCCTCCTACTTAAGAATTTACCGGCTCTTTTACATTCTTTAAAAACTTACCATAAAACTCTAAGTGTTCAGGCTTTACTAGCTCCATCTTTTTACAAACCTCAAGTGCAAACTCTACATATGCATTGCCTTTTGCTGTAATAATATTTCCATCAACCGTAACATCGTCATTCGTGAACTGGCCACCTTTAAAAATGGCGAAAAGCTCCTCATCTGACCCAACACTTGTTGTAAATTGTTTATTTTCTAATATACCTGCTTCACCTAGTAACGTAGGTCCATAACAAATAGCTCCAATCACGTTTCCATTTGCATTTACTTCTTTAATAAACTGTTTTAGATTCTCATTACCTAAAATGGATGGAGTGTTTCCTCCAGGAATTAGGAGTAACTCGACCTCATTAGGATTGACTTCTGCTAATCTTTTATCGGCTAACACTTTAAAACCTTCTACGTTGGTTACATAATCTTGTTCTAGGGATACCGTTTCAAGCTCTACGTTATTTGATTTCATCCAGCCTACAAGCATTACTTCAAAATTTGCAAATTGATCATAAACTAGTACATGAATTTTCATTTATTTACATTCCTTTCGAACCATTAAATTTATGTGTATGTTTCTTACAAAACTAATAGTATATAATAAACTGACAGGGAAAAAGACCCAGTTTTAACTATTTTTATTAGCCCACTTTTGCAGGAGTGACGATATATGAAAACCATTCTTCCCATCAAGTTTAATGTCCAAAAATATAGATTTAAGTATCTAGCTTTATATCATGGACTAAGAGAAGCGATTCTGTCTGGTAAGCTTGCTCCAGGATATAAGCTCCCATCTACTAGAGAGCTGGCCACCATCTATGAAGTAAATCGAAATACCGTTAGACAGGTTTATGAAATGCTCATGGCCGATGGATACATACGAACAGAAATGGGAAGTGGAACTTTCGTCTCTACGATTCCTGTTAAAGAGACAGCTAAGGTTACTCTGAAAAAAGAGATTAGATTGTCGGATTGGGGAAGTCGGTTACCTATTGAGGAACCTCCAAGTGAACGTACGAGCTCAGCAATAAACTTTGGGATTGGCTTTACTCCGGAGCTAGCTCACTTTCCTGAGCTCGAGTGGAGAAAAGCTGTTAACCAAGCAGCCAGGGAGTTGAATTATTTAATTCTTAGCAAAGATCCTGAGCAACAAGGATTATTTGAGCTCAGAGAAGCCATTGCGACTTATTTAAGGAAAACGCGTGGAATCATATGCGAGTCTGAAGATATTTATATTACAAATGGGACGATGCATGCCTTCTCTATCCTTGCTCAGCTCCTTATTCGCTCAGGGGATCATGTTGTGATAGAGGACCCTACGTTTGGCAGTATGAAGGATACTATTCTCGCATTAGGTGGGAAACTATTACCGGTCCCTGTGCATTCTTCTGATTTTTTAGTTAAGGATTGGGATAGTAATCTCGTCTACGTAACTCCAAGTCACCAGTATCCTACCGGAAAAGTTATGCCACTTGAACAAAGGCTAGCTCTCTTAGAATGGGCTAAACAGAAAAATGCTTTAATAATAGAAGATGATTACGATAGTGAATTTCGTAGGAAGGGAAGACCGATAGAGCCTCTAAAAGTTTTAGATTATGAGAATCGGGTTATTTACCTGGGGACTTTTTCAAAAACCATTTTGCCAGCTCTACGGATTGGCTATGCGGTAATTCCTAGTGACATCAAACCCTACTTTCATGCAGCAAAGTACTTTTTTGAGCCATATACAACCTCAGCTCTAGAGCAAATGGCTATTGCTAATTTTCTTCGAACGGGAAGTTATGAAAAACATATTAGAAAAATGAATCGAATCTACTCTAACAAGTACCAACTATTTAAAAATCTATTCAATCAATATCTCCCTACTGCCTTTGATTGGATCGAGTCTGAATCAGGCCTTCACCTTTTTGGCTGGTGGAGGTTCACAGAGGGTAAATACCAGCAATTTATAAAGCGTTGCAATGAGCGTGAGGTTTTCTGGGTTAATGTCGTAACAGGATTTAGCCACAAGCCTCCGCGACCTTGTGGCATTTTTGGGTTTTCCCATTTAACCGAAGACCAAATGATAGTAGCTATATCAACTATGGGAGAAGTGTTCAATGACATTATGGACGGAGTGTATGTATAGAATTATTTCCTAGAACATAATGGGGTGGAAGAAACAGCGCTCCACCCTGAAGATTATGTACGAGCTAACCAATGATCAAAAAAGTCTCTATAGCCTCGTTTCATTACCGTGCTAGAAAACTTTTCAAAAGCATAGTGGCGATTATCGTTCGATACGTTAAGAGGAGAGGAAACAGCCATATTGACAAGCTCAAACCAGTTCTTTTCATTTCCAGAAAAAGAGTGCTTTGAACTAATATGGTCATAACAAGGATGCTCTGGTTTTACTACAATTTTCCCCATCGCTAATGCTTCCGTTAAAGGCATGGCAAATGTATCAAACTTTGAGCTACTCCAGTAAACCTTCGCAGAGTTCATTAACGTAAAAATTTCATCCTGTGTTAAGGCAAATTGTAGCTTTACGTTCGATGGAATATCGTACTTTTTCATGCTTTCCTTATAGCGTACTCCTCCAAAAATCATGTACACTTCCTTATCTGGATTTCTCCTTGCGTATTCTAGCACAAGATCTGGGCGTCGATTCTCTTCATCTCTTCCAATCCAAAGAATACGGTTATGAACAATTTGGGAGGGGTCAAAATGCTTTTCCGCTAATTGCTCATTAAATCCAATGGGAATAACCGTTACATCGTCTACACCAAAATTCCTGTGAAGTTCACGTTTAAGAAACTCCGTTTGTACAATTGCCTTATCCACGATTTGATAAAATGGCTTCATCATTTCATAACCAGTTAAAGCTGGGTCTGGGAAACTGTGTGGGAAAAGGACACTATTTTTCAGAAACATTTTAAGATAAGTAAATCCTGAAACTGTATAAATCACATGGTCAATTTTTTCTTTATAAATTTGATCTAAGACAACATCGTAGTTAACTAAGTCGCCCTTTTCATGCTCGTACCCTGGGATCCAATCATATCCACTTACATGCCGCTCTGGGGATATAAAAACAATGTCTATCCCAAAATCCTTACTAATCTCTTTTAGTCTTTCCGCAAATACACGAGGGCCCTGAGCCTCAGTAAATTGTATTTTTCTCATGACTAACCCAACTTTTTTCATCAAAACCCTCCTAGATTTTAAAGATGGTAAGCACAATCACGTAAACTTAGTATGGTTTCATTTAACTGATTTTCTAATTGACCCTTTGACCATATGCCAGCATCTTTTTTCAAGTCTCTTTCAATGAGTAAAAGCATCCAAAGGTTGAAAACAGAAGAAAATAAATAATACTCTCTTTTAAAAGAGGATTTATCTAGTTTTATTCCGTACGGTTCCATTTCAATTAAATAGAGATCTAGTAATTCCTCTCTTATACGACTAGTCAACTTCTTAGGAAAGACAGGATGAGATAAGTCAATAAGATGGAATAGGTCCCAGAATCGACTGTTAAGATGGGTGTGTTCCCAGTCAAAGATATAGATTCTACCATGAGAAACAGCATAATTTCCTAAATGCAGGTCTCCGTGTGAAAGAACTAATTCTTTAGAAAAGTTTTCTTTTTGGAGGAGAGAGTAGACGGTATCTATAAGCTTATTAGAAATATCGAAGTCAGATTGGATTCGTTCAATCTCCCCTTTTTTTCTAAGCACCTCTAAAGCAATCTCCTCAATGAATGGCTTTGGACCTTTTAGTGGTGCATGTACTAGTTTATCAATTGAAAGACGGTGCCAACCTGCCATGTATGTAACAACACCTTTTGCCGTCTCTTCATTAAAATCATGGTTTAAAGGCCCAAGATCATCATAAATAATCCAATTATGATTAGGATTATGACTATTAAGAGACTTTGCTAAAATTCGAGGATAGAAAGGTGGAAAGGCAGAAAGAACATTCTCATAAATCCAATTTTCTTTCCCCATCTGACTATTATTTGTTAAAGGCTTAAAGACAAAGCTCTGAGATGGATTGACAAAAAAGCGTTCAATTTCTCTCCCATTCATACCTTTATAGAGAATTTCTCGTTTCATAACCCTTTTATCATCCAAAAAACCATTAGGTAAAACAATATCCTTTAATATGTCCATTTTTTCATCTCTTTTACTAAAATTGGTTATCCTAGTCTATTTTTTAAAGTGGTTATTAGTAAAATAAATCATACCATAAAGCGAGTTTCTAATGGCACGAGTTCAAGAGCGACTACTATAATTTCAAACATAAGTATAAAGGATTTTTACGTTTCTTATGGAATTATTAGACATTACGATTAAGTTTTAAGGAGATTTATGATGACTATGAATTCTATTCAAAAAGTAGGACAAATTGGGGTACCTGTAAAAAACCTTGAAAGAGCCATTATATTTTATAGAGACACTTTAGGACTTCCACTGCTTTTTCATACAGACAGTATGGCTTTCTTTGAGTGCAATGGACTACGCCTCCTTCTCAGTATCCCTGAAAATGAAAGTTATGCTTTTTCGAGTTCAGTAATCTATTTTCAGGTTAAAAATATTACAAGCATGTATGAAGATTTACTAGAAAAGGGTGTTTCATTTAAGGATCGACCACATATGGTAGCCAAAATGGGGCAAACAGAAACTTGGATGACATTTCTAGAAGATACAGAAGGCAATACACATGCTTTGATGAGTGAGGTAACCCTATAATAATCATTTTATAGATACTCAGAATAAAAGCGGGGGTCCTATATGCAGAAATTACAGTTTCTTTATCAACTCAAGCTTATTCCTAGATTGTTAGATGAAAAGAATTGGACAGATAAGGAGAATACTACGGTTGCACAACACTTTACATATTTACAAGACTTCCATAAAGAGGGAAAGCTAATACTAGCTGGTAGAACGTTACAGACGGATCCGTTTGGAATTGTTATTGTTGAAGTCGAGACTGAAGAAGAAGCCTTAGACATTATGAGCAATGATCCAGCTGTAAAAGAGGGGATTATGGAAGCAACTCTTTTCCCTTACAAGGTAGCTTTACTTAGGGAGAACATACAAACTTCGTAATGTGAAAAAGCATTTTGGATATAAATTTCCTGATACATCATTATTATAAATTTCTAATTCTTACTTTCGTTATATCGTAAATTTTTTTCTTATTTATGAGATTTAGTAGCGAATGATAAGAAATCGCATAATGACTAAACAAAACAGAAATAGACCTCCATGAGATGAGAGGTCTATCTTGATTTACATGACATACACAACATAGCTTCTGGCTACATGGAATACAAGAAACTATTTTTATAAGTACATCCAAATGATATTTTAAGGTTACTTAAAATTCTCAGGCATAATCCAGACTACTTCACAGATTCTGACAAAGAATGTTGAGTCTCGCTCTTGAATGACAACATGATCTGGCTTCGCATCCATAACAATTCCATTGACTGGACCTCTCGTCGTGTCCATCACTACTCTTTTCCCAATTAAGCTACGGACAGCTGCATACACATAGGGCTCCACGACAGTAACTTGCATTGGTTGATGAGATTGCATAGATTGAACAGCTTGCAAGGGTTGGTTTCCATTCATTTGTGGTGACATGTTATTAGGGTACATTGGGTTCATCACTATACCTCCATTTCTTTACCGTACATAACCAATGTATGCCCTAACTAGTTAGGTGCCCCTAGGCATCAACCTATTTATATTGATTTGTCAAAAAGAATGGACTAGTATAGTGTAAAGATTCAACTTTAACTTCATATGAGAAGTCCCTATTGTAGGGTAACAAGTAGGAAGGTTGATAACTTGAAACAGGCCAATGAACTCTTTCAGCAGGCAAAGGAATTCATAGAAATATGCTATAAAGAGTTAGGAAAAGAAGAAGAAATTGAAAGAAGATTAATGAGAATTGAATCAGATATATGCCATCATGGCCACTATGATCATACTTTCGAAGAGCTATCTCACGGTGCCAAAATGGCTTGGCGAAATAGCAATCGGTGTATTGGAAGGCTTTTCTGGCAATCACTAGATGTCATTGATGCCAGGAACCTTGACCGCGAGGAGGATATTTACCACGCCCTTTTAAATCATATGGAGATGGCTACAAACGGTGGAAAAATCAGACCAACCATTACCATCTTTAAACCTACCATTAATGGTGAGCAACAAATTAGATTATGGAATCATCAATTAATTCGCTATGCAGGATATGAGAAAGAAGATGGATTTATTGGTGATCCTCTATCAGCCGATTTTACAAGAGTATGTATGGATCTAGGCTGGAAAGGCAATGAGACTCACTTTGATGTATTACCTTTAGTTATACAAACTAAGAATAATAAGCCAAAATGGTATGCTATCCCCGAAGATTATGTCATGGAGGTTCCAATATTCCACCCTGACTATCCTGCATTTGAAGCTTTACAAATCAAGTGGTATGCAGTACCGATGATTGCTGACATGAAGCTTGAAATCGGAGGCATTGAGTATACGGCTGCACCTTTTAATGGCTGGTATATGGGAACTGAAATTGGTGCCCGTAACCTTGCCGATTCATTCCGATACAATCTTCTCCCAAAAGTAGCATCCATCTTAGGGTTAGATATAAGAAGAAACCAGGGTTTATGGAAAGATAAAGCGTTAATCGAGTTAAATGTGGCCGTATTGGCTTCATATAAACATGCAGGTGTGAGTATCGTAGACCATCACACAGCTGCAGCTCAATTTAAGTTATTTGAAGAAGCAGAGGAAAGTTCAGGCCGTGAGCTAACGGGAGATTGGACATGGTTAATTCCACCGATATCTCCAGCATCCACTCATATCTTTCATAAATCTTATGATAATAAATGGAAGTCACCGAACTATTTTTATCAAGAAAAACCATATGAATAAAATGCCATATTAAAAGTCCCTTTTAAAATAAGGGACTTTTTAAAATTGTTTCATGTGAAACATTATTGTGGGAGATGATCATTTAAATGACGGTTATTGGCGATATCATTGTTGCCATCTAATAGATGATTCATTCCACGCACTAATGTGTCATCTTCTAGGAGACTCCAGATATGATAGCCTAAGTCTTCACGCTTTAGTAAAACTTCCTCTAAAGTTTGGACGGTTCCAAAATCATTTAGCTCATGTGCACGTTTGATTGTTTTTCTCAACATTCCTTGGATTTTTATTTCATGCTCTAGGTCATTACGTAAGAAGTCTCTCATTGTATAGCGGCCTTCAGCTTCATGCTTAATATAAGATATTTCATGTTGAGTTACTGGATGTGCAGTTGGCACAACCCCTAGTCTAGCAACCCTCTCTCCCACCATATCAATGTGTTTTTGAGTAACTTCAATATGCTCATCTAAAATATGGTGCAAGCTACCGAAGGACTCTGCCCCTTCTGTTAACCAATGGTGCTTCGTATACTGGTGAAGCGCGACATTTAGAGCGCATAGATGCTCATCTAGCATTAGCCCCATTTCAAGTCTTGTGTCTTGAGGTAAGCTAATTCCTGATCCTTCAGTTCTTACTGTTCTAGGTTCTTGGCGTAGTATCATTTCATTCATATGTTGATTAGAATGACCCGGCATATTTGGATCAAACCCAGACTTATTTAACTTAAATTCATCTGGGGAAAATCCTTGATTATCGTGAGTTTGCATTGGTTTATCCCTCTCTTCTTTCAACTTTCATTACTTTTTGTATTTTGGGTAAAAAGGATAAGATTCACTCTATTTATTTTTGTTAATTTTTGTAATAAGATTAAGGAGTAGGTGAAGTGTATACTATTACCTCAAAAATAGATTGATACTAAGAAAGGATGTGTATGATGGTTTATAAACCGCGTACTAAATCTTCTGAATTGCTTATGTTATCATCACTAAATACCCGAATGAAATTGACAGAAACAGACAAGCAACACTACCTTAACCTTAGGAGGGGGTATGATGGAGAAAAACTATTCGATTCATTGATTGAAAACCTTAGAAGTGACTGCCTTATAGTGAATGATTTGCTACTAAAACTAAACAATACTCTATTTCAAATTGATTCTTTAATTATTTTTCAGGAAACTATTTTTGTTTTTGAAGTTAAAAATTTTGAAGGAGACTTTTATTACTCATCAGACCGCATATACACGTATTCCAAGAAACAAGAAATTAGCAATCCTCTTAACCAATTAAATAGAACAGATTCTTTATTACGTCAGTTACTCCAACAAATCGGATACAATGCCACTATTCAATCTTCAGTAATCTTCATTAACCCTGAATTCACCTTATACCAAGCTCCTCTGGACAAGCCTTTTATTTTTCCAACCCAAGTTAACAAATTCATTCATAAGCTTAATAAAATCTCTTCAAGTTTAAATGAGACACATAAGAATCTGGTTGAAAAACTTCTCTCTCTGCATATTAAAGAATCTCCATATACGCTTTTACCCTCTTACAACTATGACCTCATGGAAAAAGGCATTACTTGTGTATGCTGTAGTTCGTTTTCTGTTTCTATTAAGGGTAAAAAAGTTATATGTGAAGATTGCAACCACGGAGAATTGATTACAGATGCTGTTCTACGTAATATAAACGAGTTTAAACTTCTTTTCCCCGACATAAAAATAACAACAACTATCATTCACGATTGGTGTAAAATCATCAAAACTAAGAAAAGGATCCAGAGGATACTCGAAAAAAACTTTAAAATGGTGGGCGTTCACCAATGGGCTTACTATGAATAAATACACTCTAGGTATGATTGCTAAATGAGAATCCACCATGCTGCTTAGTTGTATGATTCTATCTGTTCCAGTTTAGGAAGTCCTTTATATAGCTCTAGAAAGACATTTCACCTATCTCAGACTGTAGGTTGTTTTTCATTCGCCTTATGAAGGACAGTTCTTCGAATTTTTTAGCATTTCTGTCTTTCATCCTTGCTATGAAAGACAATTCAGCTAGCTCAACTGGCAGTTTTGTCTTTCATTCGCCTTATGAAGGACAGTTCTTCGAATTTATTAGCATTTCTGTCTTTTATCCTTGCTATGAAAGACAGTTCACCTAGCACGTCTTGCAGTTTCGTCTTTCATAACCCTTATCAAAAACTTTATTAGCCTCCCTATGAAGAACTGTTCTTTGTCCTTCTCAAACCCTAGACCCGCCTACCCTATCCAAAACCAACACACCTAACAACTCGCAATAACACTCAGACTCAAAGGAAAAAGAGACCGTATCTAGGTTCCGACCCCCAAAAGTTAGAGTAAAAAACTAACTTTTGGGGGTGTTTTTTATGGCAAAATATAGTGAGGAATTTAAAATAAAGCTTGTTACTGAGTATTTGAATGGACATCTTGGTTATAAATTATTGGCGAAGAAATACAATATGCCCTCTCAAACACCATTACAAGATTGGGTCAGAGCTTATAAAACACAAGGGATCGGAGGATTAAAACAAAAAAAGGGAAAGGCAGTGTATTCTGTTCAATTTAAATTAGATACGCTACAATTTATGTTAGAAACAGGTGCTTCTTATCAGGAAACTGCTGAACAGTTTAGGATAAATAACCCTTCATTAATTCACCGATGGATGAAAACATTTAAGGGACAAGGAATAGAAGGCCTAAATCCAAAGTCAAAGGGGCGGTCTTCTATGTCTAAAAAACCAAACAAAAAGAGAAACGAAGAACAAAAGTTAACTCGTGAAGAAGAATTAGAACGAGAAAATGAATTACTAAGACTAGAAAATGCATATCTAAAAAAGCTGAGAGCTTTTCGGGAAAATCCGAGTGCCTTCCACGAAAAGCACAAGCAAGAGTGGCGTTCGAACTCAAAGAAGAAGGGTTTCGATTAACTGATATTTTCCTTGTGGTGGGTATTCCTGAAGCAACCTATCACTATCATGTAAAAAACTTTGAGAGAGAAGATCCAGATACAGAATTAAAAGAACTCATTACACATTTATTTAAGAAGTTCCATGAACGTTATGGATATAAACGTATAACGGGCGAGTTAAAGAAATTAGGATATTGTATTAATCATAAAAAAGTGTATCGACTTATGCGAGAGCTAGGACTAAAATGTGTGAAATTCATGCGCAAATCTCGTAAATACAATTCATATAAAGGTAACGTTGGAAAGATAGCAAAAAATCGATTATCACGTCGTTTTAGTACGCCCACCCCTCTTCAAAAATTAGTAACTGACACTACAGAGTTCAAATGTCTAGGCGAAGAGAAATTGTACTTAAATCCAATACTTGACCTTTATAACGGAGAAATTATTTCGTTTGGAATCAAGAAACGTCCTACATTAGATCTAGTCATGGAACCCTTAAACGAAACAATAGAGAAAATAAAGAATCTCTCAACCCACCGAACTACCATCCACTCGGATCAAGGCTGGCATTTCCAGCACAACAAATGGGTGAAAACATTAAAGAAAAATAAAGTGTTCCAAAGCATGTCACGTAAAGCAACCTGCGCAGACAACGCTTCGATGGAGAATTTCTTTGGTATTTTAAAGCAAGAAATGTACTATGGGGAAAAATTAGTAAGCTATGAAGAATTAAAGAGAAGGATTGAAGAATATATCTACTGGTACAACCATGAACGATCAAAAGAAAAATTAGCTGGATTGAGTCCTGTCGAATATAGAACTCAATCCAGCCAATTAGCAGCATAATAAAAACTCTAACTTTTGGGGGTAACTACCCTAATACGCTCTCTCTTTGCACTCTATTTCCCAAATCTCTTCCGATACCCACATTTCCTGCATAATTCCTCGACCGCTACTCTTTGAGAGAATCCATCTACTAGTTTCTTTGCCCGATCGCCTTCGATAATATCAGAGAAAGGTTTGTCATTAACGTTTCCTAAGTTAATAATCCCTTCTCCATCTAAGCAACAAGGGATAACCGTTCCATTTGCTAGGATTCCTGCTTGATTTCGAAGTCCGTAGCAAAAGCCTTTCCCATCGTCCTCTTCTTCATGTAAAGCAGGCCATTGAAACTCATAGTCTTGATTGATAAAAATACGTTCAGCAATTTTGACGCCACTTCCAGGAGTAACTTTTTCCTCAATCTTATATGCTAAATCAAATTCTTCCTCAACCATCTCTAATGTTTGACGGTTTCGCTGTTTTTCAAGGTTGGTCATATTGTCTTGAGTAAGGTTCCAAAGCCTTAGAGAAACAATTAATTCTGACTGGCTTGTTGCCTCTTTTATAAAGGAAAGTACACTCTTTACATACCCTTCCCTGTCTACAGAACCCTCATGGCCATCAAAGCTATGAAGAGAAAAATTCATCTGCCTTAATGCAGGTTTATTTAATAACTTGTGTTTATTTTTATTAATCAACGTTCCATTGGTTGTAATGTTAACTTTAAACCCTTTATCGTGAGCGATATCTAATAGCTGATCTATTCTTGGATGAAGTAGCGGTTCACCTTTTACATGTAAATATATAAAATCTGTGTAAGGTTTAATTTCATCTAATCTTTTGGAAAAATCGTCGACAGAAATAAATTGTTTCTGCCGCTCTGTTGGGGGACAGAAGCTACAAGCAAGATTACATATACTTGTAATCTCTAAGTAAAATTTCTTGAATTTTTTCAAGCTATATTCCTCACTTCTATGACTAGTTAAAACATAATATATTCTATCTTCTATCCCTATTAGAGCACAACTTTCCTTAAATAGAAATATGATTATCAAAGGAAATTACTATGACTAGCTCCATAATATACTAAAAAATCTCTATCCAATCAGATAGAGGTTTTCTACAAAGTACATGTTAAGTTTCAAGTGTTTTCATAGCAGGTCTTTTTTCTATTTTCTTTGGCTTTCATTTTTAGACATGGTCAACCCTGTAATTCCGTAGAAAAGTGAAACCATTTTGAATAATGGTAATAAGATTAAATCGGGGTTTAAATGGGTATAATGGAGACTGCATAATAAGTCACCCAAGGATGAATGAAAGGGAAATGAGTGTGCTCTTCTTCCATTTTCTAAAAGGTATATTAGAATATTACTATAGACAGAATTATCTGCAAAATAGAATATACGTCCATAATGTGCGTTGAGGTCTAATTATTGGGCCTATCAACTACTATTCTTAGGTTATTCATAGAAATGCTCATGGTTGAGCCTACTCCCTCTTGTTATAATCAATAAATTTTATCAAATTAAATAAGGCTACTTATTGGATTAGTTTTTAAAAAATGGTTAAAATGAATTTGTATAAAATAATATACTCTTTGCATGAGAGACTACATAGCTACATGAAAATGCAACATTTTTCAAAGAGAACATATTTGGAAACATACAATTTAAAAAAACAATCTATATTTAAGAACTAATTTAGTCATAATAAGCTCGTTATCATCTATTGTCACTTACTTTTCTTTTAAGATCTCAAATGCTAGAACTATACAGAACAACCAACTGTAAATATGGGATATCACTTGACAAGATAATGACTGCTATATGATAATGCTTACTGAATTAGAATTATTCTATTCTATAGGATAATACGTTAAGATTTTCAGGCTTTTTCCTGGAAAAGCTATTAATATTTATTTAACCACACTAGGAGGAATTTTATTATGTCATTAATCGGAAAAGAAGTACTACCATTCTCTGCAAAGGCTTTTCATAATGGAGAGTTTATTGATGTTTCTGAGCAAAACTTTAAAGGTAAATGGAGTGTAGTTTGTTTCTATCCAGCAGATTTCACATTCGTATGCCCTACTGAATTAGAAGATCTTCAAAACGAATATGCAACTCTAAAAGACCTTGGTGTAGAAGTTTATTCTGTTTCTACAGATACTCACTTCACACATAAAGCTTGGCATGACCATTCAGAAGCAATTGGTAAAATTGAATATATCATGATTGGTGATCCATCACAAAAGATTTCTCGTAACTTCGACGTTTTAGATGAAGAGAGTGGACTTGCGGATCGCGGTACTTTTATCATTGATCCAGATGGTGTTATCCAAACTGTAGAAATCAATGCTGGTGGTATCGGTCGTGACGCTAGTACGATTGTAGGTAAAATTAAAGCTGCTCAATATGTACGTAACAACCCAGGTGAAGTTTGCCCTGCTAAATGGCAAGAAGGTGCTGCAACTCTTAAGCCAAGCCTTGATCTTGTAGGGAAAATTTAAGGAGCCATATAAATGTTATTAGATGCAGATATTAAAGCCCAGTTAGCCCAATATCTTCAAATGATGGAAGGCGATGTTCTACTAAAGGTTAGTGCCGGAGACGATGAAGTTTCCCGAGACATGCTAATTTTAGTAGATGAATTGGCTACTATGTCACCTAACATCAAGGTTGAGAAGACAGAATTAGAGAGAACTCCAAGTTTCAGTGTGAATCGTCCTGGAGAAGATACTGGCATAACGTTTGCTGGAATACCTTTAGGTCACGAATTCACATCATTAGTGCTAGCTCTGCTTCAAGTAAGTGGTAGAGCACCTAAAGTTGATCAAAAAGTGATCGACCAAGTGAAAAGCATCAAGGGTGAATTTCATTTTGAGTCCTATATCAGCTTAAGCTGCCATAACTGCCCTGATGTGGTACAGGCTCTTAATGTGATGAGTGTTATAAACCCTAACATTTCCCATACGATGATTGACGGAGCCGCTTTTAAAGAAGAGGTAGAAAACAAACAGGTCATGGCTGTACCAACTGTTTTCCTTAACGGAGAATCATTTGGCGGAGGACGTATGTCTCTTGAAGAAATCCTTGCTAAAATGGGAACTGGCCCTGATGCATCCGAATTTGCTAATAAAGACCCTTACGATGTTCTTGTTGTGGGCGGAGGCCCTGCAGGAGCAAGTGCTGCGATTTACGCAGCACGTAAAGGAATTCGAACAGGTATTGTAGCTGAACGCTTTGGCGGCCAGGTTATGGATACAGTAGGCATTGAAAACTTTATCAGTGTAAAGCACACTGAAGGTCCTAAGTTGGTAGCAAGCCTCGAGGAACACGTAAAAGATTATGGCATTGATGTCATGAACTTGCAACGTGCTAAGCATCTTGAGAAGAAAGAGCTTATCGAGATCGAACTTGAAAATGGTGCAGTCCTGAAAAGTAAGACTGTTATTCTTTCAACAGGTGCTCGCTGGCGTAATGTCGGTGTTCCTGGTGAAAAAGAGTTCACAGGTAAAGGTGTAGCATACTGCCCTCACTGTGATGGTCCGTTATTTGAAGGAAAACGCGTAGCTGTTATCGGTGGTGGTAACTCGGGTGTTGAAGCAGCCATTGACCTTGCAGGAATCGTTAAGCATGTAACACTTCTTGAATTTAACTCGGAATTAAAGGCTGACGCAGTATTGCAAAAACGTCTACACAGCCTTCCTAATGTAACTGTCCTAACAAACGTACAAACGAAAGAAATTACCGGAACTGACAAAGTAAACGGTATTTCTTACATGGATCGCGAAACAGAAGAGACTCATCACGTTGAACTAGAGGGTGTGTTTGTTCAGATTGGTCTCATACCGAACACGGATTGGTTAGGAGATGCACTCGAACGTACTCGCTTCGGTGAGATTGTTGTTGATAAGCATGGAGCTACGGACATCCCTGGAGTGTTTGCTGCAGGTGACTGTACAAATAGTCCATATAAACAAATTATTATTTCAATGGGATCAGGTGCGACTGCGGCATTGGGCGCATTCGATTATCTGATTAGAAACTAATATAACAATAAGCAAGGCACTTCACCCCTTTTGAGGTATGAAGTGCCTTTTTTTGTTCAGCTAAACTACGTAACAAAAAAACCCCTCAAATTATATGAGGGGTTTTAGCAAATACTATTAACAAAGAACTGGTTCTTTTTGACTTAGTTTTAACGTCTCTGCTGTTGATGCATGGATTTCTTTAAATAGCTTTGGATTATCTGATAATGATACACCATAAGATGGGATCATTGTTTTAATTTTTGGTTCCCATTCTTTCATGTGTTGTGGGAAGCATTTTTCTAATACTTCGAGCATTACGTGAACGGCAGTAGAAGCACCAGGAGAAGCTCCTAATAATGCAGCTACAGATCCATCTGCAGCACTAACTACCTCCGTACCAAACTGGAGTGTACCTTTCCCTGCATCTGTATCTTTAATTACTTGAACACGCTGACCTGCTACAACGATATCCCAATCTTCACTTTTAGCATTTGGAATAAACTCACGTAATTCTTCCATGCGCTTTTCATGTGATAACATCACTTGCTCGATTAGATATTTTGTCAATGCCATTTCTTTTACACCAGCAGCCAACATGGTGACGACATTATTTAGATTTACCGAACTAATCAAATCAAGATTTGAACCTGTTTTTAAGAACTTAGGTGAGAAACCGGCAAAAGGTCCAAATAGCAATTCCTTTTTGTTATCAATAAATCTTGTATCAAGATGCGGAACTGACATTGGTGGTGCACCAACCTTAGCTTTGCCGTAAACTTTTGCATGGTGTTTCTCGATCACTTCTGGGTTTTTACATGCTAAAAATAGTCCGCTTACCGGGAATCCCCCAATATATTTTGACTCAGGGATGCCAGTTTGTTGCAGTAATGGTAGACTACCGCCACCACCACCAATAAAGACAAATTTTGCATAATGGTAGTGCATTTTAATACCATCCATATCATGCACTTTTACTTCCCATAAACCGTCCTTAGTACGCTTAATTCCCTCGACACTGTGCTTGTAGTTAACCTCGACATTCTTACTTTCTAGGTGTTCAAATAACATGCGTGTTAAAGCACCGAAGTTACAGTCCGTTCCAGAATCAATTTTGGTCGCAGCAATCGGCTCATCCGAAGTACGCCCTTCCATAATAAGTGGAATCCACTCTTTTAGTTTATCTGGGTTTTCCGAATATTCCATCCCTTGGAATAGTGGATTGTTTGATAGAGCTTCAAAACGCTTTTTCAAAAACTCTACATTTTTCTCCCCTTGTACCATACTCATATGAGGGATTGGCATGATAAAATCCTGAGGATTACGAATCAGATTACTTTTAACAAGATATGACCAAAACTGTCTTGAAAGCTGGAACTGTTCATTAACCTTAATTGCTTTGCTT
The DNA here is from genome assembly GCF_042865285.1 of Cytobacillus spartinae. Lineage (NCBI taxonomy): Bacteria > Bacillati > Bacillota > Bacilli > Caryophanales > Bacillaceae > Cytobacillus > Cytobacillus spartinae. Next base: position 235,674 of record NZ_JBIACK010000007.1, read on the forward strand.
GTATCAATAGACCCGTCAGCTTTTTCAGAAGTATAGTTAAGCTCGCACAATGCAGCATGGCCCGTGCCCGCATTATTCCACTCGTTAGAGCTTTCTGCTCCAGGACTATCAAGTTTCTCGAATACTTTAATTTCCCAATCAGGTGCTAACTCTTTAATTAAAGATCCCAAAGTCGCACTCATGACTCCGGCACCTATTAAAATAACGTCTGTTTTATTCTGTATGTTGCTCATTATAACCTTCCTTATCCTATATATATTTGTAAAAAAGGGTATGCGCTTACAAAGATGTCACAATAAGCAAGGCGTCACTTAGTACGCCCTTTTCTGTCTCAGTTTATAACTATATCTTAAGCTTTATGGTTTAGATTATCTACTATTTACTTATCATTATAAACTATTTAAAACTCGTAAAAAAGTGAGAAATCTGTCCAAGGGGCCCTGAAAACAAAAAAAACCGAGAACTTCACTCAGGATTGCAAGGTTTTAGGTCTGTAATAAACCTACTTGCAGTTGATAGCTCATCGGCAAGAAGTACAAGTAGCTCCTATTAGCGTAATATTCAATATACTAAGTTTATTCATTATCTTACTACCCATATATTGAAACAAAGAAAACCCCGGATAGAGGCACTTTTTAATCAGTAACCGCTGTCCGGGGTATCGTTGATTCATTGTATAGGTTTAATACCTTAAAAAAACTTTTATAATCTATAGGCATTATTAGCCTGTACAGACTTTACCTTTTCTTCTGTAAATCCTGTAGCAATAACTGTAACAATAATCTCATCTTTTAGATTTTCATTAATAACGGATCCAAAAATCATATTTAAATCCTCATGAGAAGTTGATGCTACAATATCTGCAGCCTCCTGAACTTCGAATAAACTTAAATTACGTCCACCTGTTATGTTCATAATGACACCTTGAGCTCCGCTGATAGAGGTTTCTAACAATGGACTGTTGATCGCCTTCTGGGCTGCTTCTACAGCACGACCTTCCCCTTGAGCGATTCCTATTCCCATTAATGCCGTTCCACGATGTGACATGACCGTTTTTACATCAGCAAAATCAAGATTAATTAAGCCTGGAACCGCAATTAGATCAGAGATTCCTTGAACTCCTCGTCTAAGTACATTATCAGCTTCACGGAAAGCCTCAAGCATGGGTGTTTTTTTATCTACTATATCCAACAACCGATCATTTGGAATAATGATAAGAGTATCTACGGCTTGCCTCATTGCATCAATTCCATCTGAAGCATTTACGGCTCGCCTATGTCCTTCAAATTTAAAAGGGCGAGTTACTACACCTATAGTAAGTGCTCCAAGATTTCGGGCGATTTCGGCAACTGCAGGAGCAGCTCCTGTTCCTGTTCCACCGCCCATCCCTGCTGTTATAAATACCATATCCGCACCCTTTAATGCCTCTTGAATCTCTTGTTTACTTTCTTCAGCTGCTCGTCTTCCAATCTGAGGATTTGCACCCGCTCCTAAGCCTCTTGTCAACGAAGCACCAATTTGAATTGTATTTTCTGCCATTGAGTGGTTTAGAGCCTGACCATCGGTGTTAATGGCAATAAATTCTACACCTTCGACTCCGTCGTCAATCATTCGGTTAACTGCATTGTTACCTCCGCCTCCGACACCTACCACTTTAATCTTAGCTAGTTGATCTATATCTGTATAAAATTCCATAATGAATGATTCCTCCTTACTGCCCCCATGACCTTTCAATTACTAAAGCTGTTTTTCGCAAAGATTGTTGTCTACGAAAAGAGCCATTACTAAATAAAGAAAGACCTTTATATACGATTCGTACAATCATTCTATTTTTTGTTAGTCAGTGAGGAATATCTACCAAAGGAACTATGTGTTTTGGCTAGAGAATCCGTACTTTAGTTTCTACATTGTAGAATAGTAAAGCATATGTGCTCCTTGTATGAATGGAGCTTTAACGGCACTATATTTCTAGGCTCTACCCTTAAATAGTGCATAACTTTTCGGCTGACAGGTGGAACCCCTCATTGCTACTTATTCATTCTGGACAGGAATTCACCCAGTAAATCTTCACTATCTTCTTCCTCAATTTCGTCTTGAATTTCTGATTGAGTATTCAAGTTAGTATTCATTTCCCAATTAAAGTTTTCCAGATCATCATCTGCTTCAATTACTGGAATTTCATCTATAGATTCATTGTGATTAGAGCTTACTTGCTTATCATTAATCTTTTCTTCCTGAAGGTAAAGTGCATCGTCAATATCTAACGAGTTGCTATTAAGAGAGGCTAGAATGGATGTTGCACGAACTGGATCTGCTAATAACTGATAAATAATACTCCCTACCAAAGCTTCTGAATGAGTATGTTTAAGCCAATTACGTTGTACTTTGGTCAATGGTTTCGGAAGAGGAATCATGACCACTTCCTTTTCCTTTGAAATAGAGTTATTTACCCCTTCCAAGATAAACTCCGCCATTTTGCTAGAGAAATTTCGTCTCTCTGTTTCCTTTAACCTTTGTAATTGCATCATGATATGATCTGGTGTGTTAGAGGGAATACGAAAGGTAATCGCCTGTCCCCTCTTTATTCTAGCAACTTCTCTTTTTTGCATAACATCACCCTATTTTGTTACGGCTTGTTTTTTTGTCCCATTTTCGATTGTTTCTTTCGTACTTTTTCTAACAAAATCTGCAATAAGCTTATAATAAGCATTTGCCATCATCCAAATGCTCTCTTTTTCATCTTCAAAAAACTCAATATTGTAACCATCTAATCCGTTATTTAACGTTTTAATGTAATCCTTTAGTACAATTGATCCACCACCGACAAAGTAACAAATCTCCGTTTGTGAATTTTTTTGCCACACATTACGTAAGAAACGATATTGTTTTTTGGCTAGTTCTAACAGAATCCGGTCAACAATATCATGAACACTTGTCCGACTTCCTTTGACCATTATATGATTTCGATCATTTTTCCTTGTAATAATTTCAACAACATCTCTCCGACTATCTAATTCAATTCCATGTCTCGTTCTAATTTCTTCTCTTATGGCTTCTAATGACTCCGATATCCCAATATTAAAGCCCTGCGCTTTATCATCATCCACATTTCTATTTTTGATGACAGCCACATCGGTCGATAACCCACCGATATCTTGAATGAGTATTCGTTTATCTATTAAATTTTTATTAATAATGTTTAATTCCGTATCCATAACAAGATTAATATAAGCAGCAAACCCCTCAGGATAGACCTTCACTTCGTTAAATTTTATATTTACTTTTAACCCTTGGTATTTCGGAGTTATTAAGAATTCAACTTGGTGAACAGAGCTTAACAACTGTGCCCGATAACCTACTTCTTTGCCCTCTTTTACTTCTCTGAGTGGTAAACCAGTTCCTAGAGTATAGTTTGCATCAATTACATTATTATTCTTTTTAAAAGTTTCAGAGTTCTCTTCCCTCACTGCATCTAGAGCCAATGTAGCAAAGAGCATAACTAATGTTTGATCTTCCTCTGACTTACTACTACCAGGGTCTAATTCGTTTGCATGATCACTTTTTGTTGCAAGGTTCCCAACACGCTAAATCACATTATTTTCCTTAAGGGCCGGAGAGTGGATTGAAATATGTATACCACTTAATGGATCCTTATGATTCAAATCTTCTATTCCAATGACTGGCCTGTCCTCTGTATCTCTTGCAACCACATTTGGGATATTCAATTCAAAGTCAGCGTTTCCAAACAAAGCCTTTACACTATCATTTCCTACATCAATTGCTGCAATCCTAGAAAAACTCATCTACCTACACCCCTTCAGAAATGTCTTACTAAAAAGGGTAAAGTAGCAATCTACTAAGCGTCAATGAGCCGTAAGTTGTAATCAAAAAAGCAAACAAGCATACACTTTGTATACACTTTTACAGCAAAGTATACTTCCCACCATACCAACATGTGTACAGGTTTGTATACACGTGTACAAATTTGTACACAAAAAGAAAACAGTTTGTATACTTGTACACACAATTGTAAACTTTGTTATTTTGGTACTTTTTTACCTGTTTATTTGGATTAAAAAAGAAGGATATTGGTCGGTAACCAACATCCCCCTTCTCTTTCATAAAACCTATTTTGCTTATAACTGCGGCTTTTTCATTTAAATAAACTTATTTGAATCTGGACAACCTTTACTCCTTCGTTCGTTTTTCACGCTTAGCTTTGTTTGTTAAACCTTACTGTAATCTGAACGATTTCAGCCCGAGAACCAATGCGAATCGGCGGCCCCCAGAAACCATATCCAGATGAAACTACCGTGTGCAACTGCTCTTTCTGAAGGTGTCCCCAGTCAATTTCGAATATTCTACTGGTGAACAGATTTCCTGGAAACACTTGCCCACGGTGCGTATGCCCTGCGACTAGAAGGTCAATGCCGTTTTGCTGTGCTATATCCAATTCATATGGCTGGTGATCCAACATAATGATTGGCTTCGACATATCGACTTTGTCCACAAGCGCTGAAACCTGCAATCGATTGCGGTCTGTAAGATCTTTTCGTCCTACAAGAGTAAAGCTATCCTCAATCATTACGGTCTCATCGTACAGAACCTCCAAATTGCTGTCTTCCAGCACCTTAATGAGGTGCTCCATCGTGCCCTCATGCTTATCATGATTGCCTAAAGATACGTACACCCCATATGTGGATTGAATGCCGGCCATCACTTCGTCAATTCCTTGCTGAATATACTGTTCAACATCATCATCAAAGACGTCTCCAGGAAATAGAACGATATCAGGTTGAAGCACGTTGATTTCCTTTACAAGACGTTCAGCATGTTCTCTGTTTGACAATAGGCCAAAGTGCATGTCCGAAGCCATAACAATATTTAGCTCGCTGATGTCACCCGCAGGCTTATTAATATTCATCTCGTACCTATTCACTATTGGGCTGTAAGCATTATAAGATCCAAAGCTTACTAAGCTGATTACAATAATTAAGGTAACAATACCAGCCCTTTTCTTTAAATGGTGACGCGGAACCTTGAATAGCCCTAACAACCAGACACTGAGATGCACCAATGGAAGAATAATAATCAATAAATAAAATATAGCCATCCAATATGCACCCAAAATATTAAAAAAGACAAATCCGAAAACACGACCCACTATGAAAGAGGTTGAGACGATTAATAGCGTAACAATATACAAAATCTTAATTTTACGCTTATACGGGCTTTCTTTAAGCTGGAATAAACTCCAGCCGCTCCGCCCGACATAATAGACGAGCGCCCCGTACAATAGAATTGATATGATCCCAATAAATAAGAATCCCATATTGTGGTTCTCCATTCAAATTTGTGACGTTGGAGCTTATAGACATTTGCTTACTTATGGTAAGGTTCTCCCCTATTAATCCGAAACGCCCTATATATTTGTTCCAATAAAATTAATTTCATCAGCTGATGAGGAAACGTCATTTTTGAGAATGATAGTTTTTCATCTGCCCTTTTAAGGACTTCATCACTTAATCCTAGTGATCCTCCGATGACAAATGCTATTTTGCTTTTTCCGTATGTAGCTAGCTTGTCTATTGAATCTGCTAGTTCTTCTGAGGATTTTTGTTTTCCATCTATAGCTAAAGCAATCACATATGTATCTGGACTAATCTTAGAAAGGATTCTTTCTCCTTCCTTTCCCTTTACCTGCTCCATTTCTAAATCACTTAATTGCTCAGGCGCTTTTTCATCAGCAACCTCTAATACTTCAACTTTCGCATAACCAGACAATCGCTTTAAATATTCATCTATTCCCTGCTTCAAATATTTTTCTTTTAGCTTTCCGACTGTTATTAAAGAGATATTCACACCTTGTCCTCACTTTACAAACAATTTATCCACAAAAGTTATCCACATGTCCACATTTTCTATCCACATCTTGTATGCGCTCATTTGTTCGCCACCATATATATAGCTCTATTTCGACAATATTCACACCCTGTTGATAAGTTTTCATCCGTTATTTTTGACAATACTGGAAAGGTTTCATATTCGTCTACTACTATATCTATAGCCATTTCTACATGTTCTTCACAACAATAAATCATTTTTATATCCCCTTTTATGTCATCTACATTTCAACAAATTTCGTTTGTTAATAACTTTTATTTTACCTAAGATACTTATCCACATTCCATCTTACCATTGCACAAAAAAACAGGAAAGCTATACGAAGCTTTCCTGTTAATATACCCAATTTTCTCTATAAAGTTGCTCCACCGAGTTTCATCGCAGTTTCTTGTAGTTCACCATTACGATAAAACTTGATATTTAATTGCTCACCAATTTTCTTTTTGTTATATAGATGTTTTCTTAAATCGATAACATCATTTATCTGATCTCCATCCATCTCAACAATAACGTCTAACTCATGTAACCCAGCTTGTTCTGCTGGTGAGTTTGGATCAACATGCTTAATGGCTACTCCATGTTTAATGTCTTTTGGAAGCTTTAATGCCTCTTGTTGATAGTAGGATGGAATTTCATTAACTGATTGAAGCTGTACCCCCATGTATGGTCGTTTAACTTCGCCAAACTCCTCTAAATCACTAATAATCGGAATAGCATAATTAATAGGGATAGATAAACCGATTCCTTCAACTGCTGAACGAGCAATTTTCATCGAGTTAATTCCGATAACTTGACCGGATATATTCACTAAAGCTCCTCCACTATTACCAGGGTTGATGGCTGCATCTGTTTGGAGAACCTCTGCCTGCCAGTCGATCACTCCATCTTGATTGATATCAACTGGAATCGCTCTTTCAAGACCTGAAACAATTCCTTGAGTAACCGAACCAGAAAAAGTTAGTCCAAGTGGATTTCCGATTGCGATAACTGGTTCACCCGTACGTAACGCATCTGAATTTCCAAATTCAGCTACTGTTTTTACACTATTAGCTTCTATTTCTAAAACAGCTAAATCAGTCCAAATATCACTACCTCTTAAACGTGCAGGAATTTTCGTACCGTCTGCTAGAGTTACTTCTAAAGAATGCGCCCCTTCGACAACGTGGTGGTTTGTTACCACAAAGGCTTTATTTCCATCTCTTTTGTAGATGACACCGGATCCAGTTCCTGCTTCTTCTCCGACTCCTGCATCCCAGAAGCTAGCTCCTTGTAAATTCGTTATTCCAACGACCGCGTCACTTGCCTTATCTACTGCCTTTGTTATATCAGTCGTAACATTTACGGAAACATTCGTAGTTGAAACACCATTTTCATGGGCTTTTTCATCTACTTCCTCTAGGTTATTATCCGGTTGAACGGTATAAGGAAGAACATTAAAAGCAGATAGTTGAGGTAAAGCGACAATCACTAGAATGGCCCCTAATATAGCCCCTACTAAGCTCGCTAAAAAAATGCCTCCTCTATTTCCTTTTTGTTTTTTATAACGCTGTTCATAATCCTGATCGTAATATCCCACTTTCCACCAATCCTTTCATACGAGCGATTGCTAAAAGTTATTGTTCCTTTATACTTATAATTATAATCTGAGAATCAAAAAAATCTAATTATATGTGTCTACTTCCACAAATCTTACGACTTTGTTCATAATTTAGTCCAAATTTGTTCGCATCTTTTAAGAAATAAGTTCTTTGGCCCGGGTTAGTAATTTGTGTACAAAAAAGAATGAGGGATACATACTCCTCATTCTTAATTTTACCTATATTCTTGTCCCATTAAACATTATACGGCTGTTAAAGCTGTCGGAATCTTTGGATCAGTGTTAAAAAGTTCAAATTGTTCTCCTACTCTCATTCCCTGACCTTCTAACGTTTGCGTTACTGCCATTTTAGCTAAGTCTTTCATATTATTATCCTGACTTAAATGAGCGAGATAAATTCTCTTTGTTTGGTCACCAATTACTTCACTCATGGCAATGGCTGCATCTTCATTTGATACATGGCCTACATCACTTAATATTCTTCGCTTAATACTCCAAGGATATCTACCCATTCTAAGCATTTGAATGTCATGGTTGCTCTCAAAAATGTATGTGTCCGCATTTGAAATGATTCCCTTCATACGATCACTTACATAGCCAGTATCCGTAATAAGAACTAGTTTTTTTCCATTCTGATGAAAAACATAAAACATTGGTTCAGCTGCATCGTGTGAAACACCGAAAGATTCAATATCTAGAGAGCCGAAGCTTTTTACCGTTTCCATGTGAAAGGTGAATTTTTGTTCAGTAGGAATCTCTCCGATCAGTCCATTCATCGCTGACCATGTTTTCTCATTTGCGTAGATAGGTAGCTTATATTTTCTAGCAAGCACACCAATTCCCTTGATGTGATCGCTATGTTCATGCGTTACGAGTAATCCGGATAATTTCCCCATATCTCGGTTGATTTGACTGATTAAAGCCTCCATTTGCTTTCCGCTTAGACCCGCATCAACCAAAAATGAATGTTCCTCCGTCTCCACATAAATCGCATTTCCCGTACTCCCGCTTGCGAGTACACTAAAATGCAATGTCATTTTCTACTCACTCCATTTTTTATCTTCATTATTTAATTGAATAATTTGTCCCTCAAATGCGTTAACGAACAGGTTTTCCTTATCATCCACGACAAATCTCCAAGCTGGCGTTAACACTTGTGAGGATGAATATGATAAATGGACAAGGGTGTAATACCCTAGCTCCACTTTTGTAATGGTACTTCCGTATTCCAATAGTCCATTTTCATATAACGTTTCAAGTGCTTTTATAGGCTGAAGAATTTTTTCTTCTTCTGAAAGCTCTTCAATCTCTACTAGCAATGTCTGTTTATAAGAGATAATTTCATTATCCTTATTTAAATAGAAAGTAAGTTCCCCACTCATATTCTTATAGAAAAGCTTATTATCAAGCTGTTGATAGTACGTAATGGTTTGATCTGTATCATTTTTACTCCAATAACGATATTGATCTCCACTCAACACTTGATTCTTCAAAAAATTATTCAATTCAGCTGGTTCAAACTTTTCACTTATTGAAATAGGATCCTCTAAAACTGACTGAAGCATAGTATGTTCGACTATATTGATGGATTGTCCTTCAAATTTCGTATCTTTCAGTTCCTCTATTTCTTCCACTGTAAATACTTTTGGTTTTGCACTTAAATAACTATCCCTAATCGTATTCTTAGGAAGTTCCACATATTGAATTTCATCTGCGCTAAGCCTTTTTTCAAAAGAAGTTTCCTTGATGAATTCATACTGACTTGAATGTCTAATTTTTGTGAACTCATACATTAAATAGATATCTAAAACTAAGAAAGAGAGAATAAAGATGGTTTTGATTTTACTCCAATCCATGCTTCAAACCTCCATTTTGATCAGTAGGTAAGATCCACCACTGATCATTATACTTATAAAACCATGAAGGCTCTAATTGAACCAATGGGCCTTGTGTCTCTTTGGACATCTTGTAACCTAAAACCAAATCTTGTAGAAACTCAGGGTTAAAATCATCTAACTTTTTCAGATTTTCTAATGCATCCTTCCCTGACAACAGCGTAATCTCCATCGATTCCACCCTGCGCCCTAATGAAAAGTTGTTTCTTAAATACTTATTAATCTCGTTTTCTCCCCATACTTGAAGAACCTCAGATATCCCGGTATCGCTAAATATTGGATAGCCATTCGGATCATACAAACGAAAAACGATTGATTGTCCTAATGGGTCCATACCCACATATCGATAAGGGTCAGTCCAACCACCATGTCCATTAACAAAATCAATACTCTTTTGTAAGATATTGTTAGCTCCCATGGAAACTTCATTTTCTTGTGCAGGATTCACATAAAAAATGTTGTTTTGATCATGATTAATCGTTAGTAACGTTGATCCATCTGTATACTCTTCAATAGGAGCAATATAGTTGTTTTGTACGAAACTTGGGTCATTGAACAGAGCATCCCTGAACTTTTCCGTAGGAAGTGGGTCAATTAAATAGTTATATAACGACATCGTTACAGGGTCTTCTGTAACAAAAAGTGAGCGACCTTCTGAAGTTTCCTCAGCTACATATCGAATGAATTTCGGATTATTAGCTGCGTTCGTATAAAAGTTTGTTTCATAGTTAGTAATAAAAGAAGCAGTTACCCTACTTTGAACAACTGTATTTTCACTATAAGATATGAAATAAACAAACCCAGATTCTCTTGTTGTATTCTCTAAACTAATGACAATTCGATCAAAGCCAATGTTTAGCTCATCTTTTACTTTTATATTTAAAACATTCTTATATAAATCGATAGGAATGATATCTGGGTAGACGATTTCAACTTTATTTTGGTCTTGTAGAAACTCCTCCAAATTATCTACTCCAGAAGAGATATCTTGAAAGTCATTAAAATTCCATCTACTCAATTCTTTAATGGTCTTATTAATCTCTAATGGATCATTGGTACCTAAGTGACTTTCTCGACTATGGTAAAAAATCCGATCAGGTCTCACTATCTCTTTCAAATCTTTTTTCTCACTTAGTGCAACCTCTTGAACCGTTTTAGCATTTTCCATAATGTCGTAATTGGGTTGGTAAGTCCATAGGCCCCAAGTTAGAAGAACACTTAAGACAATCAATATGGCTAATATAATGGATTTAATATTTTCATATGTCATGCCCAATCATCCTCTTCTGTTTGAACATAAGGAAGGCTAAATGAGACTGTTGTACCTTTTCCTTCAATACTCGTTGCCCATATCTCCCCGCCATGTGCCTCAACCATTTCTTTTGCGATTGCTAACCCTAAGCCTGTTCCCCCAAGTTTTCTTGTTCTAGCTTTATCAACTCGGTAGAAACGTTCAAAGATTTGGTCAATATTTTCTTTTGGAATTCCTACTCCTTCATCAGAAACAGAAACAATTACTAGACCGCCCTTTTCTTCCATCTTGAACGTAATGACTCCACCCTCAGGAGAGTACTTAATCGCGTTCGAAATAATATTATCTAGTACTTGTGTAAGTTTGTCTTCATCAATCTCAACAAAACAAGCATAATCGAGAAGAAGACGGTTAAACGAGATGGACTCATCTTTCGTTAACTCAAATCGATCGATAATTCGATTATAAAAATCAACAAAATTAATCCACTCTTTTGTAAGACGATAATCTTTACTATCCATTTTAGAAAGTTGCAATAAATCATTTACTAAGCGAATCATTCGTTCGGTTTCGTTTTGAGTTACTTCTAAGAAATTCGGTGCAATACTCTCATCTTTCCAAGCACCATCTGCTAATGCTTCTAGGTAACTTCGCATCGTTGTTAGTGGTGTTCTTAATTCATGTGATACGTTGGCAACAAATTCTCGCCTCTCCATATCAATTTTTTCTTGCTCCGTTATATCGTGAAGAACGGTAATGAGACCATTCACAAAACCGGTTTCTTTTTGAATAACTGAGAAATTAGCTCTTAATACGTACGGCTTATTTTTTGTACTATAGTCTAAGATGACAGACTCTTTTTCCACTAACAAATCATCGAATGTATACTCTTCATCTAAACCTAGTAGAGTGACAATTGGACTTGATAGGATTGTTTCACGTGAAACATTTAACAGTTTGGCTGCTGGCTCGTTGATTAATATCACTCTACCTTTTCGATCAGTAGCAATAACCCCATCTGTCATATAAGAGAGAACCGATGAAAGTTTTCTTCTCTCTCCTTCTGTTGTTGCATGGGCCTCTTGGAGTTTTTTCGTCAGGTTGTTAAAAGTGATGGCTAATTGTCCGATTTCATCATACCCATATACTTTAACTTTTCTAGAAAAATTCCCTTTTGTCATAGCTAAAGCTTGCCTTTGCATATCCGCAATTGGTCTTGTAATCGTTCTAGCTAGTAAAACTCCTAGGATAGCAGTAACAATAAGGGCCATAGCTGTACCAGACGCCAAGATATTATTAATGGTTTTCATTTGAGCATATACATTTTCTTTTTTAGCAATAAGATAAATAGCCCCAATGACATTTCCATCTGACTTAATAGGCGTAGCAAGCACCCATATTCGATTTCCAGTCTGTGGGTCAATAAGCGTAACATCGTCACCGTCATCGTCCGATGTGGCTATCACACGACGTATTAGTGTATCCGTTGTTCTTTGCCCAACAATCCCTTGATTGTATGGATCTGAAGTCCCTATTATTTTTAATGTAGAGCCCTCAATTACCTGTACCTCAGAAATATCTGTTGTTTTAAAGTCTGTTAGAATTTTTCTAACATCATCTTCTAGAGTTGGTCCATCTTCCTCAAGATCTCTTTCCTTAACCATTTCCTCTTCAAGATAATAGGCTAGAAGGTTAACCCTTTCATCAATAGATATTTGAAAGTTCTTTAGTAAAGTTGACTCAAGTTGTCTAACAAAATAAACACCAATAATCTGCATTGCAATCATAATTAGCAAGACATATATTAATACAAACTTAAGATGAACAGACCGAAAGAAACCTACCTTTTTCATCAAATCCTACTCCTGCTCAGGATTTCTCAGGTAGTAGCCTACTCCTCTTCTTGTTACAATCCATATAGGGTGACTTGGATTATCTTCAATTTTTTCACGTAAACGTCTAACAGTAACATCTACTGTTCGTACATCTCCGTAATAATCATACCCCCATACCGTTTGAAGAAGATGCTCTCTTGTCATAACTTGTCCTATATGCTTTGCTAAGTAATGCAGAAGTTCAAATTCACGATGAGTTAACTCAATGCTCTCTCCACGCTTAGATACAATGTATGCATCTGGGTGGATAACTAGTGAACCAATTGTAATTTCGTTTGTAGCTTGTTCTTCGTGAGACACACCAGGTTGATGTCTCCTTAAATTCGCTTTGACCCTAGCAATTAATTCTCTTGTACTAAATGGCTTCGTTACATAATCATCAGCACCTAATTCAAGCCCGAGAACTTTATCTATTTCAGAGTCCTTTGCGGTAAGCATAATAATCGGCATTTCATACTTCTTACGCACTTCACGACATACTTCCATCCCATCTTTCTGTGGAAGCATGATATCTAACAATATAAGATCTGGTCTAATTTCTTCTACCATTTGAACGGCCTGATTACCGTCGTAGGCACAATGAACTTCGTAGCCTTCTTTTCTTAAGTTAAACTGAATAATATCTGCGATTGGTTTTTCATCATCAACAACAAGTATTTTCTTATCCATATGTTTTTTCTCCTTTAAAAGAATAAGATTTAAGATACCCTGTAATTTTTAGTAAATACTGTTCTCTTTCATTTACTTTACCATTTTACGAGAGGGAATTCATCTATAAGAATAAGTAATCATCTATATACCTTATATGGTAAATATATCTTCACGAAAATAAGTAACAACACCAAGTAAATAAACAACTTATAAAAAAAGCCTCTAGTAAAAACTAGAGACTTTGAATGTTAGTTATTATAGATAATCCATAGGATTTTTAAGGCTTCCATTTTTATAAATTTCAAAATGTAGATGTACACCAGTAGAGTCACCTGTTGACCCCATTACACCTATTTTAGATCCCTTAGGTACTGTTTGGCCGACATTAACTGTAATGGACGAAAGATGAGCATACACGGTACGGTAACCATTGTTGTGGTCAACGATGATCTTATTCCCGTATCCTCCATCCCAACCTGCAAATACAACTACTCCGTTATCAGCAGCTTTAATTGTACGATTGCTTGGTCTAGCAATATCAATCCCTTTGTGCATTTTGCCCCAGCGATAGCCTAAATGACTTGATACGTATCCACCTACAGCTGGCCATACGAATGAACCGTCACCACGAGAAGGCATAACTTTCGTACCTTTTAGTACGATATGATTGATTGGTTCTTGTAGCATATTTTCACTGATTGTTTCTTGTTTAACTTTTACACCATTTTGTTCGGAGATTTTATAAGTAACTTCGCGAAGGCCATCTTTCCCTTCCTGCTTAACTTTTGTGTCTCCTTTAAACATAGAAGCGTCTTCTACGACTTCTTTCTTATATGCAACAGTTTCCTTTTTAAATACTTCTTTTTCAACTACTACACGGAGTAGAGGCTCAAGGAACGTTACGTTAATTTCTTGGTCTATTTTAAGAAGAGAATCCTCATTTAACCCTGGATTGATAGATAATAATTGCGCAAGCTTCATATCATGTGCAACAGCAATCGACCCTAGTACGTCGCCTTCTCTAACTTTATATGTTTTTTCTTCTAAAGTTCCTTTAGTTAAAAGTTGAACAGCCTGCTCAACCGTTAATACTTGTTGTGGTGAAACTTTTTCTCCAGAGAATGAAACTTCTTTTGATAGAGAAACGTCTAAAATACGAGTTTCATTTTCTGTTAATGGTGGTAATGTAATACTAGGATTAGTTTTACGAGCTTCTAGCTCATTTAATTGTTCCTCTGTAACATACTGTAACTTTAGTGCTTTAATAACATTTTCAGCAGTTTCCTGATCTTGAAGATAAGCAACTGCCTCTCCATCTATTACTAGAGCTGATGCTTCAGCCTCAACCGCTAGTTCTTCTTCTAATTTCTCAACAACTTCTGCGTCGTTTGTATTAGATGCCGATCTGAATACTTGTTCTGAAACATATGTAAGCTGTGAACCTAATGTTAATTCATAGTTATCATCATAAGTATTTTTACTATCATTTAATTTTTCATTAACAATATTATCTATAATTTCTTGATTGGAAACTGTACCAATATATTCATTATTTAGATATACATAGTAAACGGTTGTTAAGCCCGATGATTCTGCTAAACTACTATTTCCAACTCCTAATGAAAGAGTTGTAAATGCAAGTGCAGATACAGCAACTTTTTTAAAAGTTTTCGATGTATTGCCCGTTAGTGTGGACAGCTTATTTTTCCAAATACGCATCATTGATCCTCCTAGACTACCGAAACAAACACTTAGTGCTTTTAAACTAATTTTAAAAACGTGTTTTACGACTTCTTTACTTTACCACAAAACTTTTTCAAAAGATTAATAGAACATAGAATGTAACAAGAATGTATAATAACTGACAATTTATCTCATTTATTGGAAATAATTGGTTATAATATAAGCCTTTTGATCGTGGAAAATATGCTCTAAAGGGCTATTTTATTAGGTTTCTTGACAATCTGTTCTATTAGGATAAATTTCCCATTAGTAATGTGTAATAATACACCAAACCCCTTGTAATATTACAGTAATGTAACAAAAAGGAGTATGTTTATGAAACATACTCCTTTTATAATGGCTCAGGACGGAATCGAACCGCCGACACAAGGATTTTCAGTCCTTTGCTCTACCGACTGAGCTACTGAGCCGTATTAATAATAATTTTTAAGATATAGATGGTTAAAGTCCTTCGTCCACATCTCAGGATGATTACTCAAGTAGCAGCTTGATGTGTACGCTGAAAGCTAATTTTAACTCTTTGATGTGATAATCGTGTCCCCATTTCAGAAAGCATAACCAAGTAGCAGCTCAATGGGTACAACTCGATGCCAATTCATAGAAGCTATGCTCGTTGCTCTACCAACTGAGCTACTGAGCCGTATTAATCTATGTATATATGAAAAATGGCGGTCCCGACGGGAATCGAACCCGCGATCTCCTGCGTGACAGGCAGGCATGTTAACCGCTACACCACGGGACCTTCTTTAAATATTTAAAAAGTAAAATATAGGGATCGAAGAAGTGATTCCCTATATTTTACTGGATGACCCCTACGGGATTCGAACCCGTGTTACCGCCGTGAAAGGGCGGTGTCTTAACCGCTTGACCAAGGGGCCATATTGAAACTAAAATGGTGAGCCATGAAGGACTCGAACCTTCGACCCTCTGATTAAAAGTCAGATGCTCTACCGACTGAGCTAATGGCTCGTTATTTAAGATAACTACTTTTTTTGTTGAACTCTCGTTGCTTGGCATCTACGACGTCCACATCTCAGGATGATTAATCAAGTAGCCGCTCTATGTGTACTCTGAAGTTATTTCATAGGAGCTTACTCGAACGTGCTCTACCGACTGAGCTAATGGCTCGTTACTCGTTTGACAAGTTTCAACATGAATCTTCATGTTTCTTTCTCAACCGACGTTTTTTATAATAACATAGTTATAAATTGAATAGCAATCTATTTTTTAATTTATTTTAATAAAAAGGATCCCATCTTTAAGATTACGTCATATTCCTATGTTGAACCCCCGACTTAGACTTACTAGAGTCTATAATTCGGGGGTACCTTTCTAACACAATACTTTTTCTATTACAGCATGCTCATGTTCATTTAATAAGTTCTTTTGGATAATTTTGTCTACCTGCTTATTCATACTACTATTAAGTAATTCAGCCTCTTCTTTATCTCCAACTAGAATGATTTTATCCCATTTATGATCTGCAGCCTTTTTATCGAGAATACTTCCAAGACTTTTTAACCAACGGTGTTGATTCATCTTTACTCTTTCCTGATAATGATCTACCTGAGCAGCACTTTTAACGGCTCCCTTTCCCAAGCTAGCATTCATGTGTGAAGGACCTTCATGCTTTCTCCAGTCCTCAGATTCTAAATCAAATTCCATGGTCTCCATATCCTGAAGAACAGTAAATACAGATGATAATATTTTTATTTGATTTTGCTGCATAAGAACAAGTCCTGTAAGGGGGTATTTTTTATATAGGGATTGTAGTTCTTGTAATACGGGACGCTCTTCCCAATAAAAGTTTGTTTGAACAGGAACTTGCAGTTCGAATGATTCCCAAAGATTGCTATCTATTGAGGCAAATATAACGATTCCTCTCGGTAAATTTCTCTCCAATCCTTCCATATACTTTTCAAGCTTACTTCGTATGGAACGTAGTCTATTTAACTCTTCATGGCTACTTACATTAAGGTATTCCTCTAGTTTATTAAATCCATTTTTTAAGGCAATCTTCCACTCTCCACGCTGTTGATCAGGATGGCTTCGGTCAGTGTGTAAGTATAATGACAATACTTTATCTGGCTTATAAGATCTAAAATTTGATAGTTTTGATAGTTTTTTATGATAGTTCACAGCACACCTCCATAATTTCTTATAGTATTCTTTATCACAGAGTCATAGCTGTTAAACATTTTTATAGAACTAATGTCCTTCCTAAAGGAATATCGAGTAGGAGGAGGTGACGAACCTCCGACCTCTCACACCACCGTACGTACGGACCCGTATACGGCGGTTCAATCTTATACTAAGCATGTACTTTATTGTAATGTTGAACACAAGAGATTAGTCCG